>NZ_JAUYNW010000094.1 GCF_030698145.1 Phenylobacterium sp.
CTCGTCGAGCACCTTGTTGACCAGCGGCAGGCCCGCGCCTTCCGCGCCGATCAGCGCGTCGGCGCCGACCGAGACGTTCTCGAAATAGACTTCCGAGGCGCGTTGGCCGTCGACCGTGGGATAGTCACGGGTGACCACGCCCTTGGCGCCCTTCTCGACGATGAACACCGAGACGCCGCTCTCGTCGCGCTGGCCGCCGCCGGTGCGGGCGGTGACGATCAGGTGGGTGGCCCAGGGGGCGCCGATGACCACGGCCTTGGCGCCGTTGAGCGTCCAGCCGGAGCCGTCCTTCTTGGCGGTGGTCTTCAGGTCCTGCCAGCTATAGCGCGCCTGCGGCTCGGCCGCGGCGAAGGCGATGGTGGTGGTCCCGGCGATGATCTGGGCGATGATGTCGGCCGCGCCGGAGTGGCCGGAGTGCTTCAGGAAGCCGCCGCCGATCACTACGGTGCCGAGATAGGGCTCGACCACCAGGGTTTTGCCGAACTCTTCCATGACGACCATGTTGTCGGTGGAGCCGCCGCCCAGGCCGCCCAGCTCTTCCGAGAACGGCGCGCCCAGGATGCCGAGTTCCTCGGCGAAGGCCTTCCAGACCGCGGGCCGCCAGCCGGCCTCGGTCTTCAGCGCGTCGCGGCGCTGTTCGAAGCTGTAATGGTCGGCCAGATAGCTCGCGACGGTGTCGCGCAGCATCGACTGTTCTTCGGTGAAGCTGAAATCCATCTGGTTTCCCCGTGACGTTTCCCGCCCCGGCTGCAGGCCGGAGCGGGCTTAAGACAATTATTCAGAATGTGGCTTAGAGGCCCAGCACCATCTTGGCGATGATGTTGCGCTGGATTTCGTTGGAGCCGCCGTAGATCGAGGTCTTGCGGCCGTTGAAATAGTCGCCGGCCAGGCCGTCGGCGTAGCCGGGGCCGACGTTGGCGTTGTGGCCCAGGTCGCGCAGATAGGGCGCGCCGTAATGGCCCACGGCTTCCAGGGCCAGCTCGTGCAGGCGGTGCTGGAACTCGGTGCCCATGATCTACAGAATCGAGGTCTCCAGGCCGGGGCCCTTGCCGCTGTGCTCGCCGGCCAGGGTGCGCAGCTCGGTGAACTCCAGCGCCGTCAGGTCGATCTCGAGCTCGGCCACCTTGCGCTTGAAGAAGGGGTCGGCCAGCAGCGGGCCGCCGGTGTCCGACAGCTCGGTGGAGGCGATCTCGCGCACCCGCTCCAGGCCGCGCTTGGAGCGCGCCACCCCGGCGATGCCCGAGCGCTCGTGGGCCAGCAGCGCCTTGGCGCAGGTCCAGCCCTGGTTCTCGTGGAAGATGCGGTTCTCGACCGGGACCTTCACATTGTCGAGGAAGACGTCGTTGACCTCGTGACCGCCCTCCAGCGTCGTGATCCGGCGGACCTCGATGCCCGGGGACGTCATGTCGATCAGCAGGAAGGAGATGCCGGCCTGCGGCTTGGAATTGGGGTCGGTGCGGACCAGGAAGAAGCCCCAGTCGGCGTGCTGGCCGAGCGTCGTCCACGTCTTTTGGCCGTTGACCAGGTAGTATTCCTTGCCGTCGTCGCCGGTGATGCGCTCGGCCTTGCACTTGAGGCTGGCCAGGTCGGAGCCGGCGCCGGGCTCGGAATAGCCCTGGCACCACCACACCTTGCCGTCGCGGATGCCCGGCAGGAACTTCTCTTTCTGCTCCTGGGTGCCGAAGGTGTAGATCACCGGCGCCAGCATGGCGACGCCGAACGGCAGGATGCCGATGGTGTCGGCGCGGGCCTGTTCCTCGGACCAGATGTACTTCTGGGTGGGGGTCCACTCGGTGCCGCCGAACTCCTTGGGCCAGGACGGGGCCGACCAGCCCTTGGAGGCCAGGATGCGGTGCCAGGACAGGAAGTCCTCCTTGCCCAGGTCCTCGCCGCGTTCCTGTTTCTCGCGCAGGGCCTTGGGGTAGTTCTCGGCGATGAAGGTGCGGGCCTCCTGACGGAAGGCGGCGTCTTCGGGGGAAAAGTCGAGGTCCATGGCGCGGCTCCCTAGACCCTTTCCGGGTCAGATAGAATCTGCCCGGATGAAAATGGTCTATCTTCAAAAGTTTAGAGCGTGACGGCTGCCTGAACCGGTATCCACTTCAGGCTGTCACGCTCCGGCTCGAACATTTACAGTGTATTGCGTTGGCGCGACCATACGCGCGCCGTGCGACGATGTGAAGATGACCCTTAGGTAAGCGTCATCCGATAGTGGCTCAGCCGGGCATTTTGAACGTCATCGGGATGACGATCCGGCCCTTCCGGATCCTCCGGTCGTTGGGCGGGACACGATAGTTCTTCACCAGCCGCAGGGCGAAGGCGCCGACACCCCGGCCCATCGGCGTTTCCGACACGAGCACGCAGCCGGTGAGCCGGCCGCCCTCGCCGACCTTGCAGTCCACGGTCGCGTGGCCCTGCTGCGCCGGGGCCGGCGTGGCCGCGATCAGCATCGCCGACAGGGCGAGCGCCGTCAGACCTGGCGACGGCCTCATTCCAGGACGAAGCGGACGGGGATCTTGATCGGGCGGCCGGCGACGGGCTCGCCGTCCTTGTCCTCAAGCGCCATGCGGTAGCGGGGGGCCAGCATGAGGATGCCTTCGGCGTAGCCGACCCCCAGGGGCGCGACGTCGGTGACGATGCAGTCCTTCAGGCGGCCGTCGTCGGCGGCGATGCAGTTGAGGTCGCCCTGCCCGCCGGTCTTGGCCTGGGGTGGGAAGGCGAGCGAATAGTCGTCGCCCACCGGCTTGGTGATCCATTCCGGGTGGCGCAGCAGGTCCTCCGGCTCCTCCTCGGCGGTGAAGGTGATCGGGATGCTGACCCGCCCGGGGCTGCCGGCGGCCAGCTTCATCTTGGCCACCAGGCCGAGCGCCGCCTTGCCGAAGCCACGCTTGGCCGGCAGCTCGCTGGTGGCGACGCATTGGTCCAGCACGCCTTCCGCCCGCCGTTCGCAGTCGAGCACCACGCGCCCGTTGACGCTGCCCGCCACGGAGACCTGGACCGCCTGCATCGGAACCGGCGCCGTAGCCTGCAGCGCCGCCGCCATCGTCAGAGCCAAGAACATCGCGAACTCCTCATCGTTTCGCCGACTTTGCCGCGAACCTTCCGCCCGCGCCAGCCGTTGGAGCGATTGCGCCGGTGACGCGAGGCGTGCATCCCTGGCGATCCATGCCGCGCATCCTCACCTACAACGTCCATCGCTGCGTCGGCACCGACCGCCGGCTGGATGTCGGGCGGGTCGCCGAGGTGATCGCCCGGCTGGAGCCCGACATCGTCGCCCTGCAGGAGCTGGACGTCGGCCGCGCGCGGACCGGCGGGGTCGACCAGGCTCATGAGATCGCTCGGCGCCTGAAGATGGCCTTCCATTTCCACCCGGCCCTGCGCGTGGAGGAGGAGCTGTACGGCGACGCGATCCTGACCGCCTATCCCGAGCGACTGGTGCGCTCCGGCCCCCTGCCCGGCCATCCGGCGATCCCGCGGCTCGAGCCGCGGGGCGCCCTGTGGCTGGCGGTGGAGATCGAGGGCCGCGAGGTGCACATCCTCAACACCCACCTGGGTCTGGTGCCCAAGGAGCAGCAGATCCAGGCCCGCGCCCTGGCCGGCCCCGGCTGGCTGGACCATCCGGAACGCCAAGGGCCGACCATCCTGCTGGGGGACTTCAACGCCACGGCGACCTCGGTGGTCTACCGCACCCTGCACGCCAAGCTGGAGCCGGCGCGGCGGCTGGCGCGGCGCAAGGCGTCGACCTCCACCTTCCCCTCCGGCCTGCCGGTGCTGCGCATCGACCACATCTTCGTGAGCCCTGAAATCTTGGTGGAGAGCGTGACCGCGCCGTTCGAGCCCCTGACCCGAACCGCCTCCGACCACCTGCCCCTGGTGATGGATTTCAGCCTAGTTTGATCCGCGGCTCGGAGCGGATGGTGGCGTAGAGCCGGTCGCGGCGGCGGGACGCGCGCCAACTGTCGCTGACATTGGCCGGGTCGCCCAGGTGATAGGTGGCGATCACCTCCCCCAGGGTCGACAGCCTCTTGGGCGCGATGGGGGTCAGCCGGCCTTCCTTGTTCAGGGACTCCACGGCGCCGATCAGGCTCCCGCGTTCGGCGCGGGCCTTGGCCACGGCGTCGCCGGTGTGGCCAAGGAAATGGCCGACCAGCCGGTCACGGAAGGCGCTGACCACCAGCCGGTCGTGGTCCTGGTCGACCTCGACGCCGAGCTCCGCCTCGGTGTCGAAACCGCCCGAGCGGTTGTTGAGGTTGGCCGAACCGATCCGCACCAGGGTGTCGTCGATCACCGTGACCTTGGAGTGGACGATGATCTTGGTCCCCGCCCGGGTGGTCGGATACCAGGCCCGGAACCGTCCGAAGATGTCGGCCGCCTGCAGCCGCCAGAGCATGCTGGACCGCGCGCGGTCCATGGTGAGCTGGTCGAACCAGCTGGGGCTCTGGCCGGTGGAGATCAGCACCACCTCGGGGCCGTCGGGCTCGGCCAGCCGCACGGCCAGGGCCTCGGCGATGGAGGGGGCGGTGAAGTACTGGTTCTCCAGATAGATCGTGGACTTCGCCGCGGCGATGGACAGCAGGGTCAGGCTGCGGATCTCCTCGACCGCCGGCCGGCCCTTCCAGCCAGGCTCGGTGCGGGCGATGGCGACCTGGACGTCGCGCAGATGGGCCGGGATGTGGACCGGCCAGGGATCCGACTCCGCCGCACCCGCCGGCGGGGCGAGCACCTCGCCGGTGGCGCGCCACCAGCGCGCCCGGGCCAGGTCGCCGAACGCCGCGGCCGCCTCACCGTCGACCATGGCCATCACCTCGTGGCGCGGGGCGTGGCATTCCTGGTCGGGCATGATCCGGCGTGGCTCGATGTCGAGATGGCCCGCCGTGTCCCAGCGGTCGACGCCGATGTCACCGCCGCCACAGAAGGCCAGGGCGTCGTCGATCACCAGCACCTTCTGGTGATGGCAGGCGCCGAAGGGCACCTGATCGTCCAGCTCGAACTTGACTCCCGTGCCCTCGAACCACTTGCGGGCCTTGTGGGGGAAGAATTCCTGGCTGATGGCGACGGGCAGGGCCGACTTCCAGATCAGCAGGCGGATGTCGAGGTCGGGCCGCGCGCGGGCCAGTTCCACCAGGGTGCGCCCCACCTCGTCGGGATCATCATGCCCCTCCTTGCCGTCCGGGAACAGCCGTGTCCGCGGATCGAACCCCCAGCCGAGCAGCAGCACCGAGCGCTTCGCCTTGCGCAGGGCTTCGTAGACGGCGGTGAAATAGGCCTCGGTGTCGATCAGGAAGGCCGCGCGCCCGGCGTGGGCCTTGCGCCAACAGGTCTCGCCGGGTCTCAGAACGCTCATGGCCGACGCAGCGTCCTCCCAGTCAACAACGCTCACTCAAAGCGCATGGCCAAGGTGGGTTCCGGACCGCGCCAAGGCCAGCGGCAAATGACGAAAAAAGAGCGCCCGGTGGGGGACCGGGCGCTTCAAGGGGGATGTCGACAGGGCCGGGCCGGGGGCGGTCAGCCCTTGTAGACCTGGCAGGGTCCGGTGAGTTCGGCGGTGAGGCGCGCCTTGCGCTCCTCGTTCTGGGTCTTGGTCTCACCCTTGGCCTTTTCCATCTCGGTGCGGCCGCGATCGACGATGTAGGCGGCGCGGGAGCGCTTCTCGGCCTTCAGAAAGGCGTCCAAGGCGGTGGTGTCCACACTGGCCAGCTCCCCGGCCGCCAGGCCGCGGCATCGGTTGGCCTTCAGATACTCCACGTCGCTGACGGAAGCGGCGGCCGTCCCGGCCGCGCCGAGGACGCAGGTGGCAACGAAGGCGATCGTGATCAGTCGCATGGCGAAACTCCCAATGAACTCTGCGGGAAATCTGTTCTCCGACCCGGATATCCTCAAATGAAATTCTGTACATATTCAGTAATGTCCGATAAAATATTAGTAATGATACAGTATAGTAACCAAAGTAACACGAAACGGTTGCAACGGACCGACGCAGACGCAATCATTTAGGTATGATCCCTGAAATCAAGCTCGACGCCGCCGCCGTGAACGCCCTGCTGCGGCGGGCCTTCCCGCAGGCCTCCGACCTGGTCTTCCCGACGGTCACCGAAGTCGAGCCCGGTCGAGTCCACACGGTCGCGCCCTATCACGAGGGCATGCTGCGTCCCGGCGGCCTGATCTCGGGTCCCAACCTGATGAGCCTGGCCGACACCGCCGCCTACGCCCTGGTGCTCTGCCATGTGGGCGACGAGCTGATGGCGGTGACCAGCAGCCTGGTGATGAACTTCCTGCGCGGCGCCAAGCCCGGCCCGATCCACGCCGAGGCCCTGCTGCTGCGGCTGGGGCGGCGCAGCGCGGTCTGCGACATCCGGCTCTGGACCGAGAGCCAGGACCGGCTGGCGGCGCAGGCCACTGTGACCTACGCTATTCCCTGACATGACCGACCTGCCGCTCCGCCCCCCCGCCCCCATCAAGACCCCCTGCATCAAGGTCTGCGTCGTCGACGGCGAGAGCGGCCTCTGCATGGGCTGCTACCGCAAGCTCTCGGAGGTCGCCGGCTGGGCCAAGCTCAGCGACGACGAGCGGGCCGCGATCATGGACGAGCTGGCATCGCGCCGAAGCCGCATCCGGCCGGAAAAGCTGGCCATGTTCGGCTGAGCCGGCTCACCGAACACGGTTAGCAATTCGGCAAGGTTCGATTCACGGCTTGCAAACCCCACCCGCCTAATCTTCGCCCCTGGCCGAGAACGGCCCGGACTGGCCGAAGAGCGGATTTCGAGATGATCAGACTGGCGGTGCTAGCCCTGATAGGCGCGGTTTCAGCGGTCGGGGCCGCCGAAGCCCTGGTTTCGTTCGACCGCAAGAACGACGTGCCCGAACTGCGCGCCGCCGTGGCCATCGCTCCCAGCATGGCCGCCGAGGGCGCGGCCGCCTCCATCGCCAAGGGCGCCGACGGCCACTATTGGGCCGAGGCCGACGTCAACGGCTCGCGTGTGCGGTTCCTGGTCGACACCGGCGCCAGCGCCGTGGCGCTCACCCTCGAGGACGCCAAGCGCCTGGGCTTCGACACCGCCAAGCTGGACTACGCCTACAAGGTGGTCACCGCCTCGGGCCAGACCCGCGCCGCGGCCGTCAAGCTGGGCAGCGTCTCCATCGCCGGCGCCCAGGTGTCCGACGTCGACGCCCTGGTCATCGAGAAGGGTCTCGAGACCTCGCTGCTGGGCATGACCTATCTAGGCCGCCTCTCCCGTTTCGAGGCCACGAAGACGGCGCTCATCCTGCGCCCGTAGGACCGCGGCCAGCGCCGCGTCGACGACCTCCAGACCCGCGCCCGGTTTGACGCCCTCGACGGTGAGGATCCGCCGCCAGGTCCGCGCGCCCGGCATGCCGTGGAACAGGCCCAGCATGTGGCGGGTCATGGCCGCCAGGTGGGTTCCCTTGGTCAGCTCCCCCGCCAGATAGCCGCGATAGAGCTCCACGGCCTGGAAGGCGTCGACATCCTCGCCGACCCCGAACACCCGACGATCCACCTGACCCAGCAGGTCGGGCGTGTGATAGGCCGCGCGGCCCAGCATTACGCCATCCATGACCTCCAGGTGGCCGAGCGCCTCGTCCAGCGAACCGATCCCGCCATTGATGGCGATGGTCAGCGCGGGGCGCTCGCGCTTCAGCCTGTGGACCAGGGGATAGTCCAACGGCGGCACATCCCGGTTCTCCTTGGGCGACAGGCCCTTGAGCAAGGCCTTGCGGGCATGGACGACGAAGGTGGTCACCCCGGCCTTGGCGCAGAGGTCGACCAGTTCGAACAGGCTCTGCTCCGGCGACTGGTCGTCGACCCCGATGCGGCATTTGACGGTCACCGGAACCTTCACCGCCGCGCCCATGGCGGCCATGCACTCAGCCACCAGCTCGGGCTCGCGCATCAGGCAGGCCCCGAACCGCCCGCTCTGCACCCGGTCGGAGGGACAGCCGACATTGAGGTTGATCTCGTCATAGCCCTCGGCCTCGCCGATGCGGGCGGCCTCCACGAGGTCGGCCGGATCGGACCCGCCCAGCTGCAAGGCCACGGGATGCTCAACAGCGTCATAGGCCAGCAGCCTCGCGCGATCCCCATGCAGGATCGCCCCGGTGGTGAGCATCTCCGTATAGAGCAGGGCGCGGGCCGTCAGGGTCCGGTGCAGGACCCGGCAATGCCGGTCCGTCCAGTCCATCATGGGTGCTATACTAAGTAAATGATGTTGTGTTTTCAATGGATTATCGCTATGTTTCAACATCCTAGTTCGACGTGCTGGCCACCGATTTTACGACCTTCTGCGACCCGATCCGCCAGACTTCGATCGCTCACTGCACCCGTTCTGCACGCAAAAAATGGCCACCATCGTAAAACAGAAGTCCGGTCGCTGGCGCGTCCAAGTCCGTCGTAAGGGACGATACCTAAGCGAGACCTTTAGCCTGCGCAAAGATGCCGAAGCCTGGGCCCGGCGCGTGGAGCGCGATCTGGACGTGGGGCGCAAGCCGATTCCACGCAAGCTGGAGGGCATCCAGACCTTCGGCGACCTGATCAATCTCCATGTCAGCGACATGAAGATTGTCGGCAAGGCGCCCGGCCGGTCGAAAGCCTACAGCATGGACTTCCTCAAGCGGCGGCTGGGCAAGGTCCGGCTGGCGGACCTCGACCGGGAGACGCTGATCGCGTTCGGCAAGGCCAGGGCGCGAGAGGGCGCCGGCGGCATGACGCTGGGCATCGACCTTGGCTACATCCGGACGCTGCTGGCCTATGGCGCAGCGGTCCATGGCCTACCTTACTCGCCTGAGCCGGTCGACCTCGCGCGGATCGCGCTTCGCATGTACGGCCTCGTGGGTAAGGGCGTCGAGCGCGACCGACGCCCGACGAAGACAGAGATCGAGCGGCTGATTGAGCACTTCCGCAGCCTGAACAGCTCGACGATCCCCATGGGCCGCATCATCAAATTCGCCATCGCGACCGCCATGCGCCAGGAAGAGATCTGCCGGGTAGTCTGGGACGACCTGGACGAGCGGCACAGGATGCTTCTGATCCGCGACCGCAAGGACCCGCGCAACAAGCGTGGCAATCACCAGAACATCCCGCTCCTCAACATCAGCGGCTACGATGCGTGGGAACTCATTGAGGAGCAGGCGCGGCATCTCGGCCACCGGAAGGGCCGCATCTTCCCCTACAACAGTCGCTCCGCCGGCACCTCTTTCCGCCGGGGCCTGCCGGGATCTCCGTATCGACGACCTCCACTTCCACGACCTGAGGCACGAGGCGACCAGCCGGCTGTTCGAGGCAGAGTACGAAATCCCCGAGGTCTCGCTGGTTACCGGTCACAGGGACTGGAAGATGCTACAGCGCTACACGCATATCCGGCCGGAGGACCTGCACGCGATCGGCGCGCGACGGCGGGCTGCGCGAGAACCGAACCCGCCTGGCGGCAACGAGAGCGATGGGCGGCCAGCGCCATAGGGTCCGTTTGGCGCCAGCAGCCGACATTGCAGCAGCACCGGCAAGCCGACCTTCGCGTGTGACGGCGCCCCAGATCCTCAGACCCATGAGCGGGACCGCCTACATCCCCACGACACACGAGAAGCTGCTGGCTAGCATCGGATCGCCCCGCCCATCGTAGCGCGGCCATGTTCCATATTCGCAGAGCGGCCGGCTCCGGGCCTGGGGGCCGACATCGGCGATGGTCTGTGGACCGGGCGAGACGCCCTCCTCAGCCCACGCCTCAAGCACGCCTAGCGCGTCCCAGGCAGGGTTGAAGGCACTCAGGCCGGCCGGGCCGTGCCCATAACCAGGAATGACGTAGAACCTGGCGAACCCTCCGACAGCGTCGGTCCCCATCGCCGCCTGAAGCCGTTTCCAATAGGCCACCGTAGACCTGGGACTGACGATGGGATCGGCAAGACCATGATAGAGGATCAGTCTTCCGCCTCGGGCCTTGAACCGGGTGAGATCCACCGAATCGGCGTCCAGGAGATCGACCACCTGGTTGATCCGGCCAACGCGACGTCCGGGGTGCTCTGGATCGAGCGCCAAGGGATTGAAACCGGCATCCCGGGCGATGACGAAGCGTGCGAATTGATCCCAGAAATGGGCGATGACCGGCATGGTGGCGACGGCGGGGTGAGCGGGCAGCGTCGAGGCCATCTGCTGGTCACCGCGCAGATCCGCCCCGGCGAACACCGGAAACCCTGGATAGGACGTCTCCCGCCCCCGCGTCCGATACGGGTAGCTGATCTTCGCGTCGTACCTGCGCAGGGCCAAGATCTGTGGATCCGACAGGCAGGTGTCTTTCGCCGGTCCAGCACACCTGAGCACGGAAGGGTCAAAGTCGCACGCGTCGACATTGGCGATCAGGCCGTCCTTGAGACCATCGAGGCCGTCGCACCTGGCCATGACAGCGTCGAACAGGAGGGCCTGCCCGGCCGGCGGCAGATAGGCGCCGGGCGCGGCGAAGCCGTTCATCACGGACCCAAACGTCAGGGCCGTCGTACCGGCGTTCCAGAAGGGAAAGGCGACGATGACGCCATCGAAGTCATCGGGCCACCGCTGGGCCACCAGCAACCCCTCACGACCACCGTTGGAGCCGCCCGCGAAATAGGTGCGGTCCGGGGTCTGGCCGTAGGCCCGCGCCATAAGCTTGATGGCGACATCGCGGGTCTTCTTCAGGGCCGCCCCGCCGAAATTGGCCAGGGCCTCGTCATTCACCGCAAAGGCGGCGTCGACGGCGGGAATAGGCGCGGCGCCGGGAACCGCCTGGTGTCCGGAGTCGCTGGCGAAGACCGCGTAGCCCCGCAGCAATGGCGGAACCACCTGGTCGAACGGCTCGCCCAGCATTGGACCGCCGGTGTCAGGGATCACCCCGTCGAAGCCGCCGCCGCCCATCATCAGGGCCTTGTGGTTCCAAGCCACGGGAAGGTCGAGCGCGAAGCGGATCTGCGGCGCGGCGTCATCCACCGGATCAATGGCGCCGCGCACCTCGCAGTACGCCGGCGTCGCCCGACCACGCGCGGCGCGGGCCCTGACCATCTTGGCCGAGATCACACGGGCGCCCCTGGTGGGCAGGCCGATCTGGTCGGCCGCAACGGTTTGCCCCAGCAGAGCCTCGCAGATTGCCGGTGGCGAGGCCGCCGACGCACCCGCAGCTAGGAACATGCCCAGACCGAAGGCTGCAAATCCCAACCAATCACGGCCTGAAGGCCCTCTAGCGGGTGCCATCAGAATTGCGCCCGCAGCTCGACGCCCACCTGACGCGGGGTCCCGAACGACCCTGCGCGAGCTCCAAACCCATCAACGGCGAGCATCGAGGTCCAGTAGCCCTTGTCGAACAGATTATTGGCAAACACCCTCACCCGATAGGCTTGGTCTGGGCTGTCCCAGATCAGGTTGGCGTTGACGATCGCATAGGCGGCTTGGGATTCTTCCGGACGATTGAACTCCCGGAAGTAGATCTTGGATCGCGCCGTGATGTCCGCGCGCGCTGTAACGCGGCCAGACTCGGTTTCGTCGGTCCGATAGGCGACGCCGATGTTTCCGGAGACCTTCGGCGAGTTGGCGAGATAGCGACCCTTGAGGTTCTGAGGGCCCAAGGCCGCGTTCAGGGAATCGGTATTGGTGAAGGAGCCGAACGTCGCCTCGAGCAGCGCAAGGCTGCCGTTGAGCGACCAGTGATCGTCCGGGCTCCAGACAGTCTCCAGTTCAAGCCCCTTGACCCGGGCGGAGGCCGCGTTGGTGATCCTCCCGGAGATCCCCACCACCTGGGAGAGCTGGAAATCGGAATAGTCGTACCAGAACGCCGAGGCGTTCAGAGTCAGCCGATTGTCGAGGAACCGTCCCTTGAAGCCGCCCTCGTAGGAGGTGATGTCCTCCGGATTGAAGGCGTTGTTGCAGCCCGAGAAGTTGACGCCGCCCGATTTGAAGCCCGTTGAGGTGGTCGCATAGATGTTCTTGTTGTCGGACAGCTCGTACTGGCCGCCCAGCCGATAGGTCAGGGAGTCCCATTCCAGCTCGTCGCGCTGGATCGGACAGGTCTCCAAAAGCGCCGCCCCCGTGAGCATGCTGCCGACATAGTTGCGGTGGATGACCGTCGTCTTGTCACTCGAGTAGCGCAGTCCCCCGATCAGGCGGAGCCGATCGCTGAGCCGCCAGGTGACGTCGCCGAAACCGGCATAGGCCTCGGTTTGATACCTGGGCATGTTCTGGACCAGGTAGAAGTTCGGCGGCAGGGGGGTGAAGCCCAGCTTGAAGGCGTAGTAGGTCGTCTGAGCATGCTTGTCGTTCATGTAGTAGAGCCCGCCCACCCAATCGAATGGGCCGGTCGTGCCGGAGATGTCGACCTCCTGGGAAAAGGTGCTGGAGTTCTCGTCGGCGTGGGCGTCGACCACCGCGAGATCCACACCATCCCGGTCCATGTCCCACTTGTTGTCCATCCGCTGGTAGGCGGTAATCGACTTCAGATCGAATCCGTTGAGCCGCCAGTTCAGGGTGGCGCTGAGGGAGGAGAAATCCCTTTCGCTGTCCGTGGGCCCCTTGGCGCTGGTCCGCCAGTACTGAAGCGGCACATTGGCGTTGACGATATAGGGATTGAGCGCCACGCCGGCCGCGCTCGGCGGGCTGGTAAGCACATAATAGTCGCCCGCCCCGCCTCCGCGGAAGGCGTTGAAGTTCAGGTCCAGGTCGAGGTTGTCGGTCAAGTCGACGCCCACGCGCAGGCGGCCGGCCAGGGTGTCGACGGTGTCGAGATCGGCTCCGCCGGCGACATTCTTCACGAAGCCGGTTTCGCGCCGGTCATAGTCGACGGCCAACCGGGTACGAACCCGATCGTTGATCGGCAGGTTAAGGGCGCTTTGGAAGCGATACTCGTCATAGGTGGCGTAGCTGGCTTGGACGTAACCGCCGAACTCGGCGGTGGGCGCCTGGGTGATGAAGTTCACTGCGCCGCCATTGGCGTTGCGGCCGTAGAGGGTTCCCTGCGGCCCTCGGAGCACCTCGACCCTGTCCAGGTCGGACTGACCGACCACCATGGGGGTGTTGCGCGGCTGGTAGACCCCGTCGATGTTGATGGCGACACCCGGCTGGCCGACGCTGCGCCCCACGCCGCGGATGGCGATCTGGGTGACCCCCAGGCTCCGGCCCAGGGTCAGGCTCGGGACCGCGAACTGCAGCGTGCTGACATCGGTGATGCCGCGTTGCTGCATGATCGCCTGGTTGACGGCGGTGATCGCAGCCGGGACCTGCTGCACGGACTCCGAGCGGCGCTGCGCGGTGACGATCACCTCGTCGACCGCCGAGGGCGCCTCCTGGGCCGCGGCCACGCCGGCGAGGCAGCTCGAGGCCAGCAGCGCCGACAGGTGAAGACTCGGGCGCCATGCGCCCTGCGGAATGAGTGTGGACTTGGCTTGCACGACGACGTTTCCCCAGTTTTCTCGTTGGGGGGACCTAACCGTCGCGAGCCGCCGACTAGAAGGTCAGGAGAAGACGCCCAGGGGGGACCAATTCGGACATCGGCGCCGGGCCTAGAGCTCCATCTTGCGCGTCAGGGCGTGAATTCGTGATCTCACCGCCTCATCCGGGGTGCGCGGAGCCCGAGCTCCGGCCCGCCGAATCTGAGCAGGTGTTTGCCCCGCGCGATTGCGCAGGAAGCGCCGGAAACTGCGTTCCTCAGCATAACCAAGCTGGGCTCCGATCTCATCAATCGGCACGTCAGTCGTCTGCAGCATCCGCGTGGCGACGTCGACCAGCGCATCGCCCCGAAGGTCGCGGAAGGTCGCACCGTACTCGGCCTTGATGCGGCGGCTCATCTGGCGGTCGCCGACGCCATGATCGTAGAAGGCCTCATCCAACCTCGTTCTGGCCGGCGTCTCGAACCGGCTGAAGACGGAGCGAAGGCCCGCCTGAGCATGCGGCCCGACATCGTCGTCCATCCAGAAGCGGAGAGCCTCCCACACCGGCTCCTCGACGTCCTCCACCAGCCGCCGCCACTGGAGACAGGCGCGGGGCAACAGGAGAGAGCTCGTCTCCCCACGAGACAGGGGCGCGTTGGTGGCCCAGTAGACCCGCTGCACCAGGGGATCGTCGAGCCGAGCGACGGTGGCGGCCATCACCGGCAGCCGTCGCCCTACGAACCAGCACATGAAGGCGTAGAGCGCGTTGAACCAAATCTCCTCGAGCACCTCGCAGCGCGCCTCGTCGCGACCTTCCGCACGAAGGGAGATTTCCACGAAATCGCCGCGCGGCTCGATGCGCATACGGAACACCGAAGAACAGGTCGCAAAATAGCGGGCGAGCACCTCGAGGGCGGGCCCCAGGGCCGAGGTGCTGAGCATGGTCCGAAGGCCCAGGGAAGCGAAACCGTGGTTCAGACGCCCGGCCCCAAGGGCGTGAGCTTCGTCCCCGGTCATATCGATGCTGTTGAGCATCAGCAGGGTGTGCTGGTCGGAGGTGACGTGGGTCGCATCAGGCGCCACGAGCGACCGGCTGAGCAAGGTGTCCAGATCCAGCCCACCGAGCACAAGCGCACCTGCGCCCCGGACGCCTGCGAGCAGTGGTATCCATGCCCTCGTTGGACTGACTTCCACGTGTCTCCCCCAGAGGCGCAGCCTGTGCCCTTGCCCGCGGGAAAACATTTCAGGCTTGGCGATTGCCGTCAAACGCCGGAACACGACCACCTTCCCTGACCGCCAGCCGTTCGCCCTGCACTTGTGGCAGCGCCTCGGCCGCCATCGCCTGGGCCATGCCCAGCACACCGTTGAGAGGTGTGCGAATTTCGTGGCTCATGTTGGCAAGGAAGGGCGACTTCGCCTGGTTCGCCTGCTCGGCGAGGTCGCGCGCCTGGTCGAATAAGGGACGCCGCTATCGCTCAGCCCTGGCCGCCGGCAATTGCGTGGTGCTGAAGCCGGCCGAGCAGACCCCCGCCTCGATCCTGCTCTGGGCGGACCTGACCGCCCAGGCCCAGAAGCTCTCCGCCACCGTCGGCGGGGCCAGCGACTACGTCTTCCGCGGCGTGAGCCAGTCCGACTCCAAGCCGTTCGCCTTCGCCGCCCTGAACCTGACCGCTGGCCAGCTCTCCGCCGGCGCCGGGGCGGAGAACGTCGACTTCGGCAACTCCATCGACGCCGAGTACGACATCTACGCGGGCTGGAAGCCCAAGCTGGCCGGCGTCGACCTGGACTTCGGAGTGGTCCGCTACGGCTACGTGAATCAGTCGCGCCACATCGACATCGACACCGTCGAGTTCAAGGCCGGCGCCAGCGTCCCGGTTGCGGCCGGTGCGCGCCTGGGCGCAGCGGTCGCCTGGACGCCGGACTACTGGGGCACGGGCCGGGCCTTCGGCCGCGTCGTGGTCGACCTGCGCTATCACGACACCGGCGTCCACGGTCGCGGCGACCTCTTCAAGTCCCGCGCGGTCGCCACCCTGAAGACGGCGCTCTGACCATGGGCCCCGCCGCCTACGCGCACGCCGTCCTGGCCGCCCGAGAGGAACCCCGACCGCTTCTGGGGCGAGGCCGCCCAGCGACTCGACTGGATGGTCCCGTTCACGACCGTGAAGGACGTCAGCTTCCGCCGCGAGGACTTCCGCATCTGCTGGTTTGCCGATGGGGTGGTTAACGCCTGCGTCAACTGCGTCGACCGCCACCTGCCGGCGCGCGCCGACCAGACGGCGCTGATCTGGGAGGCCGACGACCCAGCCCTGTCGCGCCGGATCACCTATGCCGAGCTGCACGCCGAGGTCTGCCGGACGGGCAACGTCCTCAAAGGCCACCGCGTGGGCAAGGGCGACCGGGTGGCGGTCTACCTGCCGGTTATCCCGGAAGCCGCCGTGCCGGGCCTCAGAATGGCAACTTCGATCGATGGGCCGCAGACATCAGAGATTCGGCCAAAGAACCGCACGCGCACGAGGCTTGATGCAGGACCGAACGACAACCCGGCGAGGTGGACGGCGGCGGTCATGCAGCGGAAGCCCCAAATCTTAGGGCTGAGACTACGGGGGCGGCGCGCGCTCCGCATTGTCATTGATCAAGTTGCGACCTCCCCTCATGCCCGCCCTCAGCCTTCCTCCTCAACGACCCGAGCCTTGGGATAGCGCGCCACCAGGTCGGCGTGCTCCGCCTCCCGCGTCGCCCGCGCCACGTTTAGTCGGGTGTAGACGTGGGCCTCCCCGTTGGCCTTGGTCGCCGAACGCGCCTGCGACAGGTCGTTGGTCATGCCGATCACCACGACCCGGTCGGGCCCTCCCAGCACCACGACGAAATTGCCGGCGATGGGGAGATGAGCGGTTCCGTCCGGCCAGAGCCGAAAGCGGTAGTTGACGCCGGACGCGCCGGAAATGTCGATGAAGGCCATATGAGGTGCTCACGCGTTGAACCCGGGACGTATCGCGACACGCATGACGGGTCGAGGCGATACGAGCTAGACCAGGATCAACTCGAGGAGACTGGAAGGCGCGCATGGCGCAGATCGACCGCTTCCTGCGCCATAGGCCCGCAATCGCGGCGCATCATGCCTTGGGCCTGGGCTACAGCCTGGTGCGCGAGACCTGGGATCTCGCCACCGATCCGAAGGCGACCAAGCCGCTGACAGAGGTGGTGGCCAGTGCTCGCAGCGCCTCCGACGCCGCCGACCTCGGAAGATCCGCCGCGGCCTCGTATGCGCGCCACGGCTTCCACAAACCCTCCGGAGCCTGGTGGGCGGTCGACGGGCGCCTGTTCCACCGTTTCGCCGTGCGGCCACGTCATCGCACCCGTAGCCTCCTCCTGGTTGGATTGGGTCTAGCTGGCCTCGCAGGCCTCTCGTTCCTGCGACGGAGTCGTGGCGCAACTTCGACACCCGACCTGGCGAGCGAGGCCAGCTGACCTCGAGGTGCAAAGCGCTGCTGAAGACCCCGAACTGACCGGACGGCGCCTCAGACCCCCGGCCCATCCCCGCGCGACGTTCGTGCCGCGGGTGAGTTCGCTGGACGGCCTATCGACGAACTGTTGCTGTGGAGAGGCGGACGAGCCCATCGCCGCAGCGCCGTGGTCCCAATGGCGGCGCGCTAGAGCCCTGGGCCGCTAGAGGCGCCCAGGGCTCGCTGCGCGCAGGTTCGCCCTAGCATGCTCAGTATCGACGGCGCTGCGGGGCCGAGGCCAGGGCGTGGAACTGGGTGATCGCGCCGTAGACTCCGAGACCGACGCCCTGGGCCAGTTGCTCCAACTCGAAGATGTTGTGGGCCAGGAAGATCATCACCGAGCCATCGGTGGGATCGGCCTGCCACCAGCCGCCATAGGCGCCCGGCCAGCCCACCGTGCCGACGCCGCCCCTGCAGCGGGTCACCGCGGCGTTTTCAGGGTCCATCACCACGGCGACGCCCAGGCCGAATCCGTGGGCGGTGAAGAGCGGCAGACCAAAGTTCTCCCCCTTGGCGCGTTGATCGTCGGTCAATCGATTGGAGGTCATCAGAGCCAGGGTTTCCGGCGCCAGCAGCCGCACGCCGTCCACGGCGCCCTCGCCCACGAACATCCGCGCGAAGGCGAGATAGTCGTCCAGGGTCGACCACAGCCCCCCGCCGCCGGAGACATTGGCCATGTCGTCCGGCCGCTCGGCCAGCAGGGCGCCGGCGTCCTTGGTCCCCAGCGGGCGAGGGAACAGGCGGCCGGCCGCATCGAAGCCGTACATCTGCGCGCGCCGCTCGCGCTTGGCGGCCGGGACGGTGAAGCCGGTGTCCTTCATGCCCAGGGGCGCGAAGATCCGGCGCTGGAGCACTTCGCCCAGCGGCGCCCCCTCAATGCGTGCGATCAGCAGGCCGAGCAGGTGGGTGGAGTGGCCGTAGTGGAAGCCCGCGCCGGGCTGGTCGACCAGGGGCAGGCCTGCCAGGGCGGCGATCCAGTCGTCGGGCGCCAGGGGGCTGTCGATGTCGCTGCCGAGCGCGGCGAAATAGGCCTTGGCGATGGGGCCGGCGTGGAAGTCGCCATAGGTCACGCCCGAGCGGTGGGTCAGCAGGTCGTCGAAGGTGATCTCCCGTTCCGCCGGATCGGTCTCGTCCAGCGGACCATCAGGCGAGCGCAGGACGCGCATCGCGGCGAACTCCGGCGCCCAGCGTGAGATGGGATCGTCGAGCGCGAAGGCGCCCTCCTCGAACAGCATCATCGCCGCGGCCGAGGTGATCGGCTTGGTCATCGAGGCGATGCGGAAAATGGTGTCGCGCTCGACCAGAGCCGTGGCGTCCATTTCCCGCCAGCCAACGGCTGCGGTCTGCACCACCTTCCCGTCCCGCCAGACCAGGGTGGCTGCGCCGGCGAACTCCTCGGCGTCCACATAGGCCTCGATGGCCGCCGCGATTGGATCCTTGCCGGTCATCTCAGTTCCTGAAGACGATTAAATATTATCTCATTATAAAATGTACTTCCTACAAAATAAGCAATCATCTAGATTCGCGTCATGACAGCCGAACCGATCACCGAGGGCCGCCGCCGGCCGAAGGGCGACAAGCGCCAGCGCACCCGCGCCAGCCTCCTGGAGGCCGCCCGCGAGCTGATCCGCGAGAAGGGCTATGAGCGCACCACCCTGCAGGACGTGGCCCAGCGCGCCGGCATGACCAGCGGGGCGATCTACGGCAACTTCAAGAACCGCGACGACCTGTTCATGGCCCTGGCCACGGCCTACTGGGCGCCGATCAAGCCGATGATCCGGCGGGGATCGAGCTTCGCCGAGAAGATGCGCGCCCTGGCGGAAGCGACCATCGCTGTGATCCCCGAGCGGCGCGACGCCGCCTTTGGCCGCCTGACAGGCATGGCCCACACCCTTAATCACGAGGAGCTGCGCGCCCAGGTGCGCGAGGTCACCGGGCGAAGCTTCAGCTCGGGCGCCGCGTGGCTGGCGACCGTGGCCGACGACGGCGGCCTGCCCATGCCGGCCGACATTCTGGTCGTGGTGATCCACGCCATGACCGAGGGCCTGCTGTTCCAGCGGTTCCTGACGCCGGACCTGGTTCCCGACGAGGTGTTTTACGCCGCCTTCGCGGCCCTCGCGGGCGAGCCGACGCCCGGATAAGCGGGCGGCGGGGCTCCTCACCGCCCACAATTTGGCCTATGGCGGGGCCGTGACCCCCAAGACCAACCCCTTCCGGCCCTCCGCGCGCGGCGCCTTCCTGGCGCTGGCGGCCCTGGCGGTCGCGCTGAAGGTGCTGATTCCGGTAGGCTTCATGACGCCCGCCCAGGGCGCACCGCTGTCGCTGGTGCTCTGCACCGCCCAGGGCGCCAAGCTGATCGCGGCGCCCGTCTCCGAGGGCGACCACGGGTCCGACAAGCAGCCGGACCACGACAGCCCCTGCGCCTTCGCCGGCCATGGGGCGGGGGCGGCCCCACCCAGCCCGCTGGCGTCCGGGGCGGTGGAGTTCGTGGTCTTTCGCCCGGCGCGGGTCGCGGCCCTCGTCGACCTGGCGCCCGGCCGCGGCCTCAGCGCCCCGCCCCTGCCCGCACGCGGACCTCCTGACTTGACGACCTGAGCCGGCGGCCCTCACGGCCGCTCGACCCCGCATGCGCGTCCGCGCGCCATCGTCATTTCACAGGCCGGAGCCTGACCCATGAAGACCCTGTACGCCCTCCTTCCGCTCGTCCTCGTCGCCGCCTGCGGCCGCGCGCCGGAAGCCCCCTCCACCGTGACCGTCGCCGACGCCTGGTGCCGCGCCGCGCCGGTCGGCGCCATGGCCGGCGGCTGCTACGTCACCCTGACCGCCAGCGCCGACGACCGCCTGGTCGCCGTCGAGACCACCGCCGCCGACCATGCCGAGATCCACACCATGGACGTGACCGGCGAGGTCATGCGGATGCGCCAGCTTAAGGACGGCCTGGCCCTGCCGGCCGGCGATGCGGTGAGCCTGGCGCCGGGCGGCGAGCACCTGATGATCATCCGCCCCAAGCAGACCCTGGCCGCCGGCGAGACCCTGCCCCTGACCCTGAGGTTCCAGAAGGCGCCCCCGCGGAGCCTCGCCGCGCCAATCCGTACGCCTGACGCGGCCATGGCCCATGGCGGAGATCACCGCTGATGCGCGCAGCGTTCGTCGCGGCCCTGGCGGCCGGCGTACTGGGGTTGGCCGCATGCGGCCCGGCGCAGGACAGTGCGGTCCAGTCCACCACGTCCGCCATTAAGATCGGCGGCCCTTTCCAGCTGATCGACACGGAGGGCCGGCCGGTGACGGAGCAGGCGCTGAAGGGCAAGCCCACGGCGATCTTCTTCGGCTTCACCTACTGCCCGGAGGTCTGCCCCACCACCATGGCGGAGCTGACGAATTGGCTGAGGGCCCTGGGCCGCCACGCCGACCAGCTGAACGTCGTCTTCATCTCGGTCGACCCCGAGCGCGACACCCCAGCCCAGCTCAAGACCTACCTGTCGAACTTCGACCCGCGCATCCGGGGCTTCACCGGGTCGCCGGAGGCAGTCGCCGCCGCGGCCAAGGCCTACCGTGTCTATTACAGGAAGGTCGACACCGACGATGGCGGCTACACCGTCGACCATTCCGCGGCGATCTATCTGTTCGACAAGGACGGCGGCTTCGTGGAGCCGATCGGCTACGGGACGCCGCCCGAGCGGGCGGTCGGCCAGCTACGGAAGCTGGTTCGTTAGAACTGGTGAGCGCTGGACACGACACCTAGGCCGCCACCGGCTGAGCGCGGCGAAGTTCAATATCCAGCAATCCTACGTCGATGGGCTTTCGAATGACGGGGCAGCTTCGGAAGCGATCCTGATGATCAAGCTTCTCGTAGCCCGTGCAGAAGACGACCGGCACGTGCTGGGCCTGCAGCAGCTCGGCCAGGGGATAGACCGGTGTACCGCCGAGATTGACGTCCAGAATGGCCGCGTGCAGATGCGGCGTCTCGGTGACGAGCCGAGTGGCCTCTTCAATTGTCGCCGCAGGGCCGACCACCTGCCAGCCCATCGACATCAGGCTGTTGCAAAGTTCCATCCCAATGAGCGTCTCGTCTTCGACAACGAGGATGCAGCCGCGTACCGCACCGATCGGCAGTGGCGCTTTCGCCTGATCTGTGACTGAGTGATCCATACCTGCGCCACGGCGATAGACGGCCGACGGGAGGGTCACCGACAGCTGCAAACCCTCCTTCGGCCAGCGAATGTCGAGAACCCCACCTAGCTGGCGTCTCGAGACTTCGGCCACCAGCGTCGACCCGAACCCCTGCGACGCGGGCGCGCTGATCTCTGGTCCGCCGGCCTCGATCCAGCTCAGTTCCAGGTCACCGGTCGGGAGGATCCTCCAGCCGATCTGCACGTCGCCCCCTTCGACCGACAACGCACCGTACTTGACCGCGTTCGTCGCAAGTTCATGCAAAAGAAGACTGACCGGCTGGACCGCATGCGGGCCGAGGACAATGTTCGGTCCTTGCATCCGCAGTTGGCCCGGTCTGTGGTAGGGTGATGTCTCGTCGGCCACGACTTGGGCGAGGCTGGCGCCTTCCCAGCGGTTTTGCGCCAGGAGCGAGTGGGCGCGCCCAAGAGCAGCCACCCGCCCACAGACCGCGGCGACAAAGGCTTCCTTAGTTGGTGCCTTGGTCAGGTTGACCAGGGCCTGCACAACGGCCAGCGCGTTCTTGGCCCTGTGGTCGACCTCCCTGGCGAGCAGTTGGCGCGCTTCCTCATTGGCCTTGCGCTCCGTGATGTCCCGCAGGATCACGGTAGCGATCTTCACGCCGCCGATATCGAGTTGTGAGATCGACGCCTCGATCGGGAATTCCTCGCCATTGGACCGCATGCCGCTGATGGCGCCCAGCGCGCCCATCCTGCGGTTGGTCATTCCCGCGTCCCTGAAATGACGAATGTGTTCGGCATGTCCGGCGCGAAATCGCACGGGAATGAAGGTCTCGATCGGCGACCCGATCGCCTCTGACGCCTTGACGCCGAACATGAACTCGGCCGCGGGATTGAACAGCATGACCCGCTGCTGCTCGTCGACGGTGATCAAGGCGTCCATCGCCGACTCGACGATGCCCTCCATACGACGACGACTCTCCAACAGCGCGTCCTCGGCGGCCTTGCGTTCCGTAATGTCGCGCAGAATCACGGTCGCCAGACGCTCGCCGCCGACTTCGACCTGCGAAATCGACGCCTCGATTGGGAACTCCGTGCCGTCCGAACGCATGCCGCTGATGGCGCCGAGCGATCCCATCTGCCGATTGGTCACGCCGGTCTTGGCGAACAGATGGATATGTTCCGCGTGCACCGAACGGAATCGCTCCGGGATGAACCTGGAGATGTGCTCGCCAAGAGCCTGCTCGGCTGGAAGGCTGAACATTCGCTCAGCTGCGGGGTTGAACAGGATTACAATCTGCAAGTCGTTGACGGTGATGATGCCGTCCATCGCCGAGGCGACGATTCCCTCAAGGCGGCGCTTGGTATCAAGCGCGTCGGTCGAGGCGCCAGTTTTGCGTGAGCGACCAAACATGTGGCGTTTCCGGTGGGGACGCGAAAGCAACCTATAAGTAGTTTAAGATTCATCACTACTTATCATTGATTCTTGGAGCGAACCACAGCTCCGCAGCACCACGATCCGTTCCCCAGGCCGTGGCCAAGCTACAGTTCGTCGAAGGGCGGGGGCAGCCGGCCCGACCTGAACAGGATCACCGGGTTCTCGTCATAGTCGCCCATCTCGGTGTCGGCCGAGGCGGAATAGGCCACAACGCCCAGCCGCAGGGTTGAAAGGCGCTCGGCCTTGCGCCGGGCGTCCTCGGCGGTGGCGCAGGCCACCGCCGGTTCGGACTTCAGGGCCTGGCCTCGTCCGGCCGTGTAGGCCTGGACCAGGTGCACCGTCTCGCGCGCCATGGCAGGCTATTTCTTGGTCGGCGGCGGAGTCAGGAACGACCTTGGCGCGTCCGTCGCCTTGACCTTGGCGGTCTTGGGTTTCCGGGTTTCCTTGTTGCTCTTCTTCTGACCCTTGGCCATGGAAGCCTCCTGTTGCGGGATTGAGGTTTGAGGCGTCTAGGCGCCGATTGCGGCGATGGGGACGGCGAGCGCGCCGACTCGCGAACGGCGGCGTTCCTGGTCGCGGCCCAGCACATGGAACCGTTGACGCAGCAGCCGGAAGATCCAGACCTGCGGATCGACCACCTCGCCGGCGCCATAGGCCGGATCGCGGGCGATCATCAGGGTCTCGCGCACCAGGGCCTGGGCCTGGACAGCGTCGCCCGTCAGGCTCTTCGCCGATTCGAGCAGGCGTGGCTCCAGCGCCAGGATCTCGGCGAGGTGGCTCGCCTGATGACCTTCTGCCGGCATCCGCTGTTCGGTGAGGGGCATGCGGCGCTTTCAGGAGCGGGCGCCAAGACGCGCGACGCGCGGCGGTTTGCACCCTTCCCGGCCGAGCGGCCGGTTTCCTTTCGCGCACAATAGCACGCCCAGCGGGCAGCGGGGGCGTCAATCAGGCGCAGCCGCCAGCTAGGCAATCGCGCCCGCCGATGTCAGACACCCTGGATTGGCGAGCCAGCGGAGGCAAGACGAGTGGTCGGGTTCTTTATTGACCGGGTCCGCGGCCCCTGGGTCGTGGCCCTCAATGTGGCGGCCTTCGCCTACGGCTGGTTGATGCTGCAGACCCTGCCGCAATGGCGGGCGCTGGGCGCTGCGGCGGGCGGCAACGAGCTGCAGGCGCGGGTCTTCTACGACCCCGCCACGGCCGCTCAGGTCCTGGGCGGGTATGACGCCGCCCTGCGCCAGGCGGCCTTCACCTTCTATGGCCTCGACCTCGTCAACGCCGCGCTCTTTGCCCTGTCGGTCGGGGCCCTGATGGCCTTCGGGCTGCGGCAGGTGAGGTGGGAGCGGTCGGTGGCGCGCTTCGTCATCCTGGCGCCGCTGGCGGCCGGCGCCTTCGACATGCTGGAGAACGCCGCGCTCGCGGCCGCCCTGGCCACCGGGGCGGGCGAGGCCGGTCCCCTGCACGCCGCGGCCGGCGTGTTGACCGCGCTGAAGATGACCGCGACGATGGTCTCGCTTCCCTTGATGCTGGTCCTGACGCTCGCGGGGGTCGCAGCGTGGCTCTGGCGGCGCTTCAAGCCGACGCCCGGCGCCGGAGCCTGAGCTCGCGCGTTTCCACGGAACGATTGCACCGGAGTATCTCCATGCGCCCCATCGTCATCGCCGCCGGGCTGGCCGCCCTCGCCTTGTCCGCCTGTTCCCAAGGGTCGCCCGAGCCCTTCGTCGGCTTCGGCGCCGACCCCGCCCTGCCAAAGCCCGAGACCGGCGGCCTGCCGACGCTGAACGCCCGCAAGGCGGTGGGCTGGACGGCTACAGGGCAGCCGACCGCGCCCGCCGGCTTCACGGTCACCCGGTTCGGCTCGGGGCTGGATCATCCACGCTGGCTGCTGGTGCTGCCGAACGGCGACGTCCTGGTCTCGGAAGCGACCACGGAGACCAAGCCCGCCAAGGGAATCCAGGGCATGATCGCCAACGCCTTGCAGAAGAAGGCCGGGGCCACGGGACCTAGCCCCAACAAGATCGTGCTGCTCCGCGACGCCGACGGCGACGGCGTGGCCGAGATGAAGACCGACTTCGCCACCGGCCTGACGCGGCCCTTCGGCATGACCCTGGTCGGCGACACCCTCTATGTGGCCAACGACAACGCGGTGGTGAAATTCCCCTACGCCCACGGCCAGATCTCGGTGGCGGGCGCCGGCGAGAAGGTGTTCGACCTGCCCGGCGGGCCGATCAACCACCACTGGACCAAGAACGTCATCGCCAGCCCCGACGGCTCGAAGCTCTACGTCACCGTCGGCTCGAACTCGAACATCGGCGAGAACGGCATGGAGAACGAGACCAACCGCGCCGCCGTGCTGGAATACGCCCTGCCCGCCGGCCAGGCGCGGGTCTACGCCTCGGGCCTGCGCAACCCCAACGGCCTGGACTGGGAGCCGGTCACAGGCGCGCTTTGGACGGCGGTCAACGAGCGCGACATGATCGGCCAGGACCTGGTCCCCGACTATATGACCAGCCTGAAGGACGGCGGCTTCTACGGCTGGCCCTACAGCTATTACGGCCAGAACGTCGACGCCCGGGTGAAGCCGCCCCGGCCGGACCTGGTGGCCAAGGCCATCGCCCCCGACTACGCGCTCGGACCGCACACGGCCTCGCTGGGCCTGGCCTTCTACAAGGCCGACGCCTTCCCGGCCGCCTACAAGGGCGGGGTGTTCATCGGCCAGCACGGCTCCTGGAACCGCACCCCGCCGAACGGCTATCGCGTGGTGTTCATCCCCTTCGCCGGGGGCAAGCCCTCGGGTCCGCCGCAGGCCTTCTTGAGCGGCTTCCTGGACAAGAAGGACCAGGCACAAGGTCGCCCGGTTGGCGTGGCCGTCGACAAGACCGGCGCGCTCTTGGTGGCCGACGACGTCGGCGACATCGTCTGGCGGGTGGCGCCGGTCCGCCCGAGCACGACGATCGCCCGGTGAGCCTGTCGATCGGCGACTACATCGATGGCTTCGCAGGTTCGCCCCTGTCGCCTTGGGCCGGCGAGGCGCCCTGGCGCATCACCATCCGCTCGGCGGAGATCACGCGACGCCTCATTCTAGGCTTGGACGCAACGGCCTATCGGATCGACGACGGGGTCGCCGTCCATCGCTCATCGACAGTGGAGGCCGGAGCCGTCCTGAAGGGCCCCGCCGTGATCGGGCCGAGGTGTTTCGTGGCCGCCGGCGCCTATGTCCGCGACGGTTGTTGGCTGGAGGAAGACTGCATCCTGGGGCCCGGGGCAGAGTTGAAATCGTCGTTCGTGTTTCGCGGATCCAAGCTGGCGCACTTCAATTTCGTTGGCGACAGCATCCTGGGCCGAGGCGTCAATCTCGAAGCCGGCTCCATCGTCGCCAATTATCGGAACGAGAAGGCCGATAAGCAGATCAGTTTCCGCCTGAATGGCCAACTGATCGAGACCGGTGTCGAGAAGTTCGGCGTCTTGGCCGGTGACGGCGTCCGCGTCGGCGCAAACGCGGTGATCGCTCCCGGCGCGGTTCTGGCCAAGGGTGAGGTCGTCAGGCGCCTCACCCTGGTCGACCAGGGTTAGCCGATGGTCTTGCGCAGGCGCAGGAACAGGGCCCGGCCCCACTCCAGGTCGCGCACGTCGGTATAGGCGATGGCGGCCGTGCTGCGCGGACCGGCATGGACCTCGCGGATGCGCTGCACGTCGCGCGCGCCGATGTTCTGCACCTCGACGCGCAGGACGATGTCCGATCGGGGTTTCAGCTCAGCGAAGACCGTGGCGAAGGTCTCGAACTTGCGGGTCTCGATCTCGGTCAGCCGATAGAAGGTCTCGCGGAACCCGCCGGAGACGTCGACGCCCCAAGTCGCCTTCCATTGTGGCAGGTCCTGGGTGAGGTGGGCGTCCCAGACCACCGGATTGTAGCCGGAGATCTCGCGCGACCGCCCGGTGGTCGGGTCGACGACCTGCGAATCCCGCCAGGCGAGCTGGCCCCGGAAGGTGGCGTTCTTCACCCCGAACCGCGCAAGCGGCACGGCCAGGCTCACCACCGCCTCGTCCTTGGTTCCCTCACCGATATTGGCCGGACCGTCGGCGACCACGACGCCCGCGCCGATCGGCGCGCGGTCGATGACCTCGGTCAGCTCCCAATGGCGCAGGGTCAGCACCACCGCCCCGCTGGTCCAGAACCGGCGTTCGAACGCCGCCTCCGCCACCCAGGCCTGCTGGGGCGAGAGATCCGGATTTCCGGCCAGCACCACTCCGGTGCTGGCCACCGAGGACGAGGCCACGAAGTCGTCGAAGTTGAGCTGGCTCACCTCGCGCTCCAGGCGCAGGCGGACCTGGCTGGCGGCGTCCCGCGCCCAGGTCACCGCCAGCCGCGGCTTGGTGAAGGACAGCGACTTCTCCAGCCGGACGTCGCCCGTGGAGGTGATGGTCGAGGTTTCCTGGCGCACGGCGGCTTCCACCGTCAGCTCCGGCGTCGGCCGCCAGGTGGCGACCCCGAACGCCTCCGCGCGCTTCTCTTCCACCCGGACATTGGCCGCCGGCACGGTGACGCGGGCGCCGTTGGCGCTCAGGCTGGTCTCGGAGTCCAACCCGTTGAACGCGCCCTCGACGCCGGCCTCCAGGGACAAGGCCTCCGACCAGCGCCGCCGCAGGTGCAGGCGGCCCACGGTCTCGGTGACCTTCTTGTCGCTGGCGAACAGGCGATTGACGGCGGCGCTGGTGAACCGCGCCTGGGTGTCGACATTGTTCCACTGCTGGAAGGCGACGGCCTCCAGCGAGGTCGCGCCGAACCTGCGGGTGAACCGCCCGCCCAACTCGGCCTGCAGGCGGTCGTTGCTGATGCGCTCGTCCTCGCGGGTGGCGGTGGGGAAGCTCAGCCGGTCGTAGAGCTCGACGTCGGAGACGTTGTCCATGTAGGCGCCGTTGACCCGCAGCCGGCCCTTGGCCAGCGGGGTCTCGAAGGCGCCGATCAGCCAGCGCCGTTCGCCCTGGGCGTCGGCGTCGACGATGGACCGGATGATCGGCACGCCGGCCGGGCCGTATCGAACCCGCGGACCGTCGCCGTAGCTGTCGTCGGCTCCCTTGCCGTGGACCATCGAAAGCTCGGCCAGCTTGCCGTCCCAGCGCCACTGGCCCTCGGCGCGCAGGGCGTTCAGGACCCGGCCGTCCCCCAGCGGCTGGCTGGAGACGCTGATCGCGCCCCGCGTGCCCGCCGATTGCTTGCGCACCACGTTGGCGAGCACGGTCTTGCCCTGCATGTCGATGCCCGGCGCGCCGCCGCGGATTACGTCGATGCGCAGGACCGAGCCGACGGGGATGCGCTTGAGCACCTCCTCCAGCGTGTCGTTCTTGGAGACCGGGGGCTCGCCGTCGATCAGCACGTTGCCGCCAGCCCCGGCCAGGCCGCGCACCGTAGCGCCCTTGTCGAAGGCGAAGCCCGGCAACCGCTGGACCATGTCGAGGGCCGTAGAGGTCCCCATCTCGGCGAAGAAGGCGGGCGGATAGGCGATGACTCCGCTCGCGGCGGGGGCGTCCTGGGCGGCGGCCAGCGTCGGAAGGATGGTCGCCGCGAGCGCCGCGGCGGCGATGACGCCGGCTGGATTCATTGAACTGGGGCTCCCCTTCCCCGAAGCCCAGGTTTGGCGGTGTTTCGTACCGAACACCAGAAAGCTTCGCCTACGGAGCGAGTTTTTTGGTGCGTGCTGAGGCTTGGGCGCTACAGGCGTGTCAGACCCGACCGGTTACGGGAACCAGGGCGCCGGTCACCGCACAGGCGTCGGGCGAGGCCAGGAACAGGATCACCGTCGCCAGGTCTTCTGGCGACACCCAGGTTGCGAAGTCGGCCTTGGGCATGTCGGCGCGGTTGGTCGGCGTGTCGATGATCGAGGGCAGGACGGCGTTGACCGTCACCCCATCGGCCTTCAACTCCTCGGCGAGGCTCTCGGTGAGCGCGTGCACGCCGGCCTTGGAGGCAGCGTAGGGGCCCATGCCGAGCGAGGCCTTCAGCGCGCCGTTGGCGCCGACATTGACGATGCGCCCAGCCAGGCTGCGCTTCAGATGCGGGATGGCGGCGCGGCTGGTGTTGGCGGCGGTCTGGACGTTCATCAGGAACAGCCGGTGCCAGCTTTCCATCAGGCTGTCCTCGAGGGTCACCCACTTGAAGCCGCCGGCCACGTTGATCACGGCGTCGATCCCGCCGAAGCGGTCGGCGACCGCGTCAATGGCCGCCCCGGCGGCCACGGCGTCGGTCAGGTCCACCCCGCCCAGCATGATCGCCTCGGGCCCGCAGGCCTCCAAGGCGTCGGAATGCTTGGCGTGATCGATCAGGGCCACGCGGGCCCCTTGAGCTGCGGCGGCCTTGGCCACCGCCGAACCCAGGACGCCGGACGCGCCCGTGACTGCAAAGACGCGCCCGGTCATGGGTTTCTCTTCCTAGAGGCGTTCGACGATGGTGACGTTGGCCATGCCGCCGCCTTCGCACATGGTCTGCAGGCCGTACTTGCCGCCGCGGGCCTCAAGGCCGTTCAGCAGGGTGGCCATCAGCTTGGTGCCCGAGGCGCCCAGCGGGTGACCCAGGGCGATGGCGCCGCCGTTGGCGTTCACCTTTTCCCGGTCGGCCTTCAGGTGCTTGATGAAGGCGACGGGCACGGAGCCGAAGGCCTCGTTGACCTCGAACAGGTCGATGTCGTCCACGCTCATGCCAGCCTTCTTCAAGGCGCGCTCGGTGGCCGGGATCGGGGCCTCCAGCATGATCACCGGGTCGTGGCCCAGCAGGGATAGGTGGTGGATGCGAGCCAGCGGCTTCACGCCCAGTTCCTTCAGCCCCTTCTCCGAGACCACCATCACGCCCGAGGCGCCGTCGCAGATCTGGCTGGACGAGGCCGCAGTCAGGCGGCCGCCCTCGCGCAGCAGCTTCACGCCCTTGATGCCGTCCAGGCTGGCGTCAAAGCGGATGCCTTCGTCGATATTGTGGACGGTGACGTTGCCCTCAGCGTCGGTGATCTCGATGCCGACGATCTCGTTCTTGAACGCCCCGGCCTGGGTCGCGGCGATGGCGCGCTGGTGGGACTGGTAGCTGTACTCGTCGATCTCATCCTTGGTCAGGCCGTACTTCTCGGCGACCATCTCGGCGCCCATGAACTGGCTGAACTGGATGTTCGGATACCGCGCCTGCATCCGCGGGCTCATATAGTTGCCGAAGCCGTTCTGGGCCGGCAGGGCCGCCGACAGGCCCATGGGCACGCGGGTCATGCTCTCGACGCCGGCGGCGATCACCACGTCCATCGAGCCGCTCATCACGGCCTGGGCCGCGAAATGCAGGGCCTGCTGCGAGGAGCCGCACTGGCGGTCGACGCTGGTGCCGGGGACGCTTTCCGGCAGGCGCGAGGCCAGCACGGCGTTGCGCGCCACGTTGATGGCCTGTTCGCCCACCTGTCCGACGCAGCCCATGACCACGTCCTCGACCAGGGCCGGATCGGCGCCCGTGCGGTCCATGAGGTCGTTGAGCACCACGGCGCCCAGGTCGACCGGATGCCAGTCCTTCAGCTTGCCGCCCTTGCGGCCGCCGGCCGTGCGGGTGGCTGCAACGATATAGGCTTCGCCCATGATTCCGCTCCCAAGGATTGCGCGTCGTTCGCGCGTCGGAGGGTATTTAGGCGGTCGACGCGGCGTAAGCCAACACGGCGCGGCAACTACACGGGGAGCAGCATCCCGGGGCGCTTGCCGTCCAGCCGGAAGCTGGTGGGCAGGATCCGCTCATGCGGGGTCTGGAGCTTCAGCGCCTTGGCCGCGCGGGCGATGGCGAGCTTGCCCAGCGAGGCTGGCGTGAAGCCGTCTTGGATGGTCGGCCGCGCCCCCAGCCGGCGACGCAGGACGCCGTTGGCGTAGATCACGTTGGCGCGCATGAGGGCTTGGGGCGTCATGAATTCGATGGAGAGCGAGACGTTCAACATCGGGCCGTTTTCGATCCGGTGCGGGGCGTTCTGGATCCAGGTCACCATCCTGCCGGGCGTCAGGTCGTGGACCTCCGCGCCGGCGTCCCAGGCCGGGTCGAAGGTGAACTGCTCGGCGGTCTCCTTGAGCACGATCCGCTCCAGGGTCTCCTCGCCCACATAGGGATCGGCCACCGGATAGACCCAGACGCGCTTGCGTCCGCGGAGCTGCCAGAGCGACACTAGCGGCACGTCCAGATGGTAGAAGACCTGGGCGTCGGCCGACGAGATCAGCATGCCCAGGTCGCGCTTGAAGGTCTTCAGGCCGGGGCTCATCGCCTCCTTCTCGGCGAAGATCTCGTCGCCGAGGCGGGCGTATTCGGGAAGGTGGTCGTTGGTCTGGCGGAGGTTCAGCCAGATGCGGCCGGCCTGGGCGGCTTCCAGCAGCTTCGAGCCCGAGAGCCCATTGGCCGCGCCCTTGCGCCAAGTGGTCCAGGCGACCGGATCCTCGCCCATGGTGAAGACGCCCAGCTTTTCGCGCGGAAAGCGGTCGAGCAGCTCCTCCAGGCCCGCGTCGGAGAACATCGGGCGTTCGTGCAGGCCATGATCGAAGGTCAGGTTAGCCTTGCCGAAGGTCGCGGCCCTTTCTGGCGTCCAGTCGGTGATCACGCTCATGCGCCCGCCCTCAGGCCGTAGAAGTGGATCTTGAAGGGCCCCCACCACAGGGTCTTGCCCAGGCCCCGCGCCGCGCGGTCCAGAGTGGGGGCGAAGTCGGGCGCGCGGACCAAACACTTGACGCCGGCCAGGGCGCCGAACACCGCGGCCTGGACCAAGCCCTGGGTCATCCAGCGGGCGACGCCGAGCCGGTCGGGCGGGCTGGCCGCCGCGCAGGCCGAGGACGGCCCCTGGCCATAGGCGAAGGCGCGCGGGATCGTGTAGGCGAGGCTCAACCGCGCCGGAACGGGATCCTCCCAGACCCAGGCCGCGGGCTCCCACGCGAACCGGGCGCCGCCGCGCTTCATCTGTCCGAACAGCAGGTCGTCCTCACCGCCGATGTGGTTGCGGATGGCGGAGAACGGATGGTTCCGGTCCGGCAACGAGGCCCGCCGCAGCAGGGAACAGCCGCATCCGTAATAGTAGTCGAGCAGGCCGGCCTGAGCCGGCCCTTCGCGGGAGAAGAACCTCTCCAGATAGGCTCGGTGGGCGACGACGCTTTCGGGCGCGCGGCCCCGCACCGGCCCGAAGACCACGTCGGCCTCATGGCTGGCCATGGCGCCCAGCAGGGCGGCGAGCCAACCCTCCGGGGCTTCCTCATCATCGTCCAGGAAGGCGATCAGTTCACCCTTCGCCTGAGCCATGGCAGCATTGCGGGCATTGGCGACGCCAGGTTCCGGTTCGTGGACATAGATCACCGGGAACGGTGCTTCGTCGGCGAGCGCGCGGGCGGTCGATCGCGCGGAGTCGACCTCATCGTTGTCGACGATGACCAGCTCCAGCTCGCCCAGATCGACGCCGACCTGCCGAAAGGTCGAAAGCGCGGCCGTGATCAGGCCATCCCGGCGGCGCTGGGTCGGGATGATCAGGCTGACCAGCGGCGCTTGCATGGGATCAGGCGGCCTCCGCCTCGTTGTCCCGCGGACGGGCCCTGGCGCTCAGGGCGTCGGCAAGGCCCTGGGCGCGATCGGCCAGGGACAGCTCGGTCGCCGAGATCATGTCGAGCCGGCGGCGCAGGCTGCCGACCAGGCCCGCGCGATTGGCGCCGGCCAGGGCCCAGGCCTGTTCGGAGGCCAGGGCCATGAGGCCGCGCGAGCCGGCGCTGACGGCCGCGCCCTCGGTGATGACTCGGGTGTCGAGCGCGTAGGGCCGCTTGTAGTGGTCATGGCCCGGACCGAGGTCGTAGGTGGTCAGGCCCAGTAGCGGCATGACGGCGATCGCGCGCTGCAGGAAGACCTGCCCGGGCGACCAGGCGCCGAGCTCCGGATCGGTCGAGGCGATCCACGGATGATAGACGTCGCCCAGGCGGACGCCGAAATGGCCGGCGACCAGACGGTCGCCCGCATAGAGGTTGATCATCAGCCCCTGAAAATCGCCGCGGTCGCGGTCGAACAGCGAGGCCATCAGGGCCTGGGTCCAGGCCGGCCGAAGGAAGTCGTGGGCGCCGGTGCGGGCGAGCTGGGCCCGCTTCCAGGCGATCAACTGGTCGAAGGCCGCGGGATCGCGGTCCGGCGCGCGGACGCTGAGCAGGCCCACCTCGCGGTCCATCTTGTGGTCGAGGCGGCGATAGTTCTTGAACCGTTTCGGACTCTCGACGCGCAGGGCCTCGAGATAGGCCTCGGCCGAGCCGTTCAAGGTGATCTGATAGGCCTCGTGCTCGGCGACGACGCCGGACCCGAAGGCGTGGTTGGGGTCGATCAGGCCGGTGAACCGGTAGGCCGCGAGGCCGGCGACGGTCAGGGCGTGCTCGGCGTCGAGGCCGGGCGCCGCCACCAGGGCGTGATAGTCCGACAGCGGCGCGCCGATCGGGCGGGCGAGGCCTCCCGGGCGGCGATGATGGGCCAGGAAGCCCGCCACCCGTTCCGGCCAGCGCCACACGGTCACCCGCGCATCGTCGCGCACCGCCCCGACCGCCAGGGCGAAATCGGGGCCCAGCAGGGGGTTGGCGAAATCCGGCCGCGAGGCGCAGAGCGCGCGCCAGGCGGCGACGTCGCTCTCCGGCAGGTCGACCGGATGAAAGGTTTCGGCCTTCAGCATCAGAACACCAGTCTAGCTTGTCCCGGTTAGGGAAAGGTGGACCTGGCGCTGCAAGGCCTAGACCGCAAAGGTGTCTTTCAGGATGGTCTCCAGCCAGGCGGCGTCGGTCTCATCGAAGGCCGCGGTCTGGGTGGAGTCGACGTCGAACACGGCGATCAGCTCGCCGGCCTTGTCGAACACCGGCGCCACGATCTCGCTGGACGACCGGCTGTCGCAAGCGATGTGGCCAGGAAAGGCGTGGACGTCGGCCACCACCTGGGTCTGGCCGGTCTCGGCCGCGGCCCCGCACACACCGCGTCCATAGGCGATGCGCAGGCAACCCAGCGTGCCCTGATATGGCCCGACCACCAGCTCGCGCGGCCGCTCAGGGTCGACCACATAGAAGCCGGTCCAGAAATAGCTGTCGAAGGTCGCCGCCAGCATGGATGCGACGGTCGCCATCCGCGCGGTCAGGTTCGGCTCGCCGTCCAGGACGGCGGCGATCTCCTCTGCGACCGCGGCGTAGCGGGCGGCCTTGTCGGCGGGGAGGATCAGGTCGTTGAAGGCTTCGGCCATGCCGGCTCAGATAGTACGCAGCCGCAGGGCGGCCAAGGCCTCGTAGTGCGGCCGCGCCTGGTCGGCGATGCGCCTCAGGTCGTCTGGCAACGGTGGCGGCGCAGCCTTGGCCGGGGCGGCTTCGAAGCCCGTGGAGCGCTCCACCGCGTCGTACCAGGCCGGCGCCCAGACCCCATCGCTGGCGCGCCGCCCGGCGGGCCAGCTCAGCATCTCCTCGCGGAACGGGATCGCCAGCGCCGCGCAGAGCGCGTTCAGCATCCCGCGCGGATCGGCCAGCACGTCGGCGCCCAGCACCACCGGCGGGGCGGCGCCCAGCCGATCGCATTCGCGTTCGAACAGCTCGCGCTGCCGCACCACGCCGATATCGTCCAGGGTGACCTCAGCGCGCTTGACCGTATAGGAGGCCAGCACCGCCTCCGGCTCGCGGATCAAGAAGGCGTTGCGGCAGGTCTCCGCCCAGTCGAGGCCGAAGCCCGGGACCATGTGGTGGGTCATGTGCTTCTGGTAGAAGACCGCCTCGCCCGCCGGCGGCTCGCCCGACATGGCCTTGGCCACCTCGCGCCAGTCCAGCGGCTGGGAGGCCAGAACCTCCTCGCGCATCGGATGATCCAGGCCTGTCTGCGCCAGGTAGGCGGCGTAGAAGGGTTCGTCGACCACCACGGTGTCGGGGCGGTTCTCGAAGGCCCGCATCATCGCCGTGGAGATGTTGCGCGGCCCCGACCACATGGCGATCCGGATGGTTTGGCTCATCGGGCCTCCGCGTCCTTCAGCGCCTCATAGGCCGCGCGCAGCCTGGCGGTCACCGGCCCGGGCCGCGTAGCGGGCAGCTCGCGGCCGTCGATCGACCGCACCGGGGTCAGGCCGCCGAACGTGCCGGTGACGAAGGCCTCGTCGGCGGAATAGACCTCGGCCAGGGTGAAGTCGCCCAGGGTGATCGGCACGCCGTGGTCGCCGCACAGCCGGATGACATTGGCCCGCGTGACGCCGTTGAAGCAGTAGGCGCCGGAGGAGGTCATCACCCGCCCGTCGCGGACGAAGAAGAAGTTGGTGGCGTTGCAGCTTGAGACGAAGCCGTGCGGGTCCAGCATCAGGGCCTCGTCGGCCCCGGCCTTGATCGCCTGCAGCAGGGCCTGGATCAGGTTCAGCCGGCTGTGGGAGTTGAGCCGCATGTCGAACATGTCGGCCGGGGTGCAGCGGATGGTGGAGGTGAACAGCGACAGGCCGCGGGTCACGATCTCCGGGCTGGGCGACTTGTACTCGGCCGTGACCACTATGGTCGGCCTGCCCAGCCAGTTGCGCGGGTCCTGGTTGGCCGCGGCCTTCTCGCCCCGGGTCACCATCAGCCGCAGGTGGGCCCCGTCCTCCATGCCGTTGGCGGCCAGCAACCGGCGGATCTCGGCCGTCAGCGCCTCGCGGGTCAGGCCGATGTCGAGGTCGATGGTCCGCGCGCCCTCGTAGAGCCGGTCCATGTGGGCGCCCAGGAAGAGCAGAGCGCCCTTGTGCAGCCGCAGGCCCTCCCAGACCCCGTCGCCCAGCACGAAGCCAGCGTCGAAGATCGAGACCTTGGCCGCCTCGCGAGGCACGAGATCGCCGTTGAGATAGATGAGCGCCGTCGCGTTGCGCGGGTCGGCGGCGAAATCCTGACTTCCAGCCATGGCGGCAAGTTGTAGGTGGCGTTAGGACACGAGGCTAGCGCCTGACAGCGGAGTTTCAGCATGACCCATGGCATCGGCGGCTCGACCGCGGAGATCGAGCTTTCGCAACTCTCGCCCTGGCCCAATCCCGCACCGGCCATCACGCGAGAGGAGCGCATGGCCCGGATCGCCCGCGCCCGGGAGCTGATGGGCCAGATCGGCGCGGACGCCCTGATCGTCGGCGCCGGCGCCTCGCTGCGCTATTTCGCCGGCGTCGGCTGGAACGCCACCGAGCGGCTGGTGGCGATGATCCTGCCGCTGGAGGGCCCGCCGCGGATGGTCTGCCCGCGCTTCGAGCTGGGCTCGTTGGAAGCCTCGCTCGGGATCGAGGCGCAGATGCTGCTCTGGGAGGAACATGAGAGCCCCTATGTGCTGGCCGCCCGCACCCTGGGCGACCTTGGCGCCAAGACCCTGGCAATCGACCCCGCCCTGCCCTTCTTCGTGTTCAACGGCCTGAGGCTGGCCGCGCCGGGCGTCGACCTGCTGGACGGCGCCCCGGTCATCGACGGTTGCCGGATGATCAAGTCGTCTGCCGAGCTGGCCCTGATGTCCCAGGCCAAGGCCATGACGTTGGAGGTCCACCGCCGCGCCGCGGCCATCCTGGCGCCGGGGATCACCACCACGGCGGTGCGTCGCTTCATCGACCAGGCGCACCGGGCGCTGGGCGCCGACGACGGGTCGTCCTTCTGCGCGGTGCAGTTCGGCCTGGCCAGCGCCTACCCCCACGGCCTGCCCGGCGAACAGGCCCTGGCCGATGGCGACCTGGTCCTGATCGACACCGGCTGCCGGGTGCAGGGCTACAATTCCGACATCACCCGCACCTACGCGTTCGGCGAGCCTTCCCCCGAGCATCGCCGGGTCTGGGAAGTCGAGAAGCGCGCCCAGGCCGCCGCCTTCGCCGCCGTGAAACCCGGCGTGCCCTGCGAAGAGATCGACGCGGTCGCTCGCTCGGTCCTGGCCGCCGCCGGGTTCAGCCCCGACTACGACCTGCCGGGCCTGCCCCACCGGACCGGCCACGGCATCGGACTGTCGATCCATGAGGCGCCCTATCTGGTCCGCGGCGACAAGACCCCGCTGGCGCCCGGCATGTGCTTCTCGAACGAGCCGATGATCGTCATCCCCGATGCGTTCGGCGTGCGCCTGGAGGACCACTTCCACGTCACGGTGGACGGGGCCGCCTGGTTCACCCCGCCCCAGCCCAGCCTGGAAAAACCGTTCGGCTGACCGACCTGCGCGCCCCCGAGTCGCGCCTTGCACGCGCCCTGCTCCCGATATACAGTTATTATACAACTAGTAAGTTGTTGATACCCTGTACCCCCGTCACCTGAGCCTGTCCGCGGAACCACCCTCCCCCCAGCGACGCGGCCCCCGCCCCCACGGGGTACGGCTCAGGTGACACCCTCAGGGGCGCTCGACGCGGCGGGCGGCGGCCAAGAACATCGCTGCCCGCGGCAGTGGTGGTCGTCAGATTGCCTTCGGCCGCCCCCATTGCGGACATCGAAAACCGCAGGAAACGAACCCCTTGACCCTCCCATCATGGGAAGGTCCATCTAGGGCGGGCATCGACCACCAGGAGGCCCGTTCATGCCCGCTACGACGCTGACGCCCATCGACATACCTGTGCTCGGCATGACCTGCGCCAGCTGCGTCAGGCGGGTCGAGAAGGCCATCGCCGCCGTGCCAGGCGTGGCCAGGGCCTCGGTGAACCTTACCGCCGAACGCGCTCATGTGGAGTTCACCGCTGAGGACCAGACGCGCGCGGTGGTCGAGGCGATCCGCAAGGCGGGCTACGAGCCGCTCGCCCACACAGTCGAGCTCAAGGTCGACGGAATGACCTGCGCGAGTTGTGTAGGGCGGGTCGAGCGGGCGCTAAGGGGGGTTCCGGGCGTGCTCGCGGCCGAGGTCAACCTGGCCACCGAACGGGCGAGCGTCCGCGTCCTCGAAGGGTCCGCCGGAACACTAGCTCTCACCGCGGCGGTTGCGAGCGCAGGCTATGAAGCCAAGCCAGTCGGGGAGACCACGCCCGACCTGACCGACCGCGAACGCGCTGCCCGCGAGGCTGAAATCATGGGCCTGAAGCGCGCCGTGCTGGTCGCCGCCCTGGCGACAGCGCCGCTGTTCCTGGCGGAAATGGCTCGTCATTTCATTCCAGGCGCCCACCACTGGCTGGCCGCGACCATCGGTGAACAGCCCTGGCGGCTGATAAGCTTCGCGCTGGCGGGCTTCGTCCTGTTCGGGCCGGGCCTGCGGTTCTATCGCAAGGGCGTGCCGAACCTGATCCGGCGCACCCCCGACATGAACTCCCTGGTCGTGCTCGGCGCGAGCGCGGCCTTCGCCTATTCGGCGGTCGCGACCTTCGCCCCGCGACTCCTGCCGGCCAGCGCCGACTTCGTCTACTACGAGGCTGCGGCCGTCATCGTGACCCTGATCCTGCTCGGCCGGCTGTTCGAGGCGCAGGCCAAGGGCCGGACCAGCGAGGCCATCAAGCGGCTGATGACCCTGCAGGCGAAGACCGCCCACGTGCTGCGCGGCGGCGAGGAGGCCGAAATCGCCGTGGCCGATGTCATCGTCGGCGACATTGTCGTGGTCCGTCCGGGGGAACGCGTCGCCGTCGACGGCGACGTGGTCGAGGGCGCGTCCTTTGTCGATGAGTCAATGATCACCGGGGAGCCGATCCCGGCCGCGAAGGGCCCCGGCGACGGGGTCGTTGGGGGCACGGTCAACAAGACCGGCGCCTTCCGGTTCCGCGCCACCAAGGTCGGCTCGGCGACCCTGCTGGCCCAGATCGTCCGCATGGTGGAGACCGCCCAGGGCGCCAAGCTGCCGATCCAGGCCCTGGTCGACCAGGTGACCTCCTGGTTCGTGCCGGCGGTGATCGCCGCAGCCGCCCTCACCTTCGGCGTTTGGCTGGTCTTCGGGCCGAGCCCGGCGCTCAGCTTCGCCCTGGTCAATGCGGTCGCCGTGTTGATCATCGCCTGTCCCTGCGCCATGGGCCTGGCTACGCCGACCTCGATCATGGTCGGAACCGGCAAGGCCGCCGAACTCGGGGTGCTGTTCCGCAACGGCGAGGCCCTGCAGAGCCTTCGCGATGTGAAGGTGGTGGCCTTCGACAAGACCGGGACCCTGACGCTCGGCCGTCCTGCTCTCACCGACCTGCAGGTCGCCGACGGCCATGACGAGGTGGACGTCCTGCGCCTGGTCGCCGCCGTCGAGGGCAGGTCCGAGCACCCCATCGCCCAAGCCATCGTCGAGACGGCGAAGGCCCGAGGGCTGGCGGCGGCGACGGCCGACGCCTTCGAGGCTGTCCCCGGCTTCGGCGCCCAGGCCACTGTCGAGGGCAGGCTGGTGCAGGTCGGAGCCGACCGCTTCCTGCAGCGCCTCGGCGTATCGACGGCGCCGTTCGCGATCGAGGCCGAGCGCCTGGCCGGCGAGGCCAAGACCCCACTCTACGCGGCCATCGACGGTGAACTCGTGGCGATCATCGCTGTCGCCGATCCGATCAAGCCGACCACGGCCCAGGCGCTGAGCGCTCTGCACGCCATGGGCCTGAAGGTGGCGATGATCACCGGCGACAACCGCCGCACGGCGCAAGCCGTCGCCGCGGTCCTGGGGGTTGACGACGTGGTCGCCGAGGTCCTACCCGACGCCAAGGTGGCCACCGTCAAGGCGCTCCAGGCGCGCTACGGCCGCGTCGCCTTCGTCGGCGATGGGGTCAACGACGCGCCGGCCCTGGCGACGGCCGATGTAGGGATCGCCATGGGCGCCGGCACGGACATCGCCATCGAGAGCGCCGATCTGGTGCTGATGCGTAGCGACCTGCTGGGCGTGGCCACGGCCATCGCGCTGAGCCGGGCGGTGTTGGGCAACATCCGCCAGAACCTGATCTGGGCGTTTGGCTACAACGTCGTCCTGATCCCCGTAGCGGCCGGCCTGCTCTATCCGACCTTCGGAATCCTGCTCTCGCCCATGATCGCCGCCGGGGCCATGGCGCTGTCCAGCGTCAGCGTGCTCACCAATGCGCTACGCCTTCGCACTTTCAGGCCGCCCGCGCCGATATACGTCACTGAAGGATCCGCCGCATGAACATCGGCCAAGCGTCCAAGGCTTCCGGGGTCTCGACCAAGATGATCCGGTATTATGATGAGATCGGCTTGGTGCGGCCCGCGAGCCGCACCGAGTCCAACTACCGGGAGTTCGACGATCGCGAGATCAACGAGCTGCGCTTCATCAAGCGCGCGCGCAGCCTCGGCTTCTCGGTCAGCGACATCACCCAGCTGCTGTCGCTGTGGCGCGACAGCGACAGGTCGAGCCGGGAGGTCAAGGCGATCGCCGACCATCACCTCGCCGACCTCGACGCCCGCATCGCCGAGATGAAGTCCATGGCCGACACCCTCCGCCACCTCTCCCACTGCTGCACTGGCGATGATCGGCCAAACTGTCCGATCTTGGCCGATCTGACCGAGGGCAAGGAGCCCGGCAGCCCAAGTCAGAAGCCGCTGCGTCGGTAAACGACCTGGGTCTTCTCCTCCTCGGATCCGGCGGCGACGTGACGCCAGTCACCGGGCTGGCTCGGAGCCGAGCAGGAATTCCATGACGGCCCATGCCGACGAATCGGCTCTCAGCTCGGTCGTATTTGAATTTTGAATACAGGCGCGCTGGCCAGCTGGCGGCTCAGCTTCGGAGGCTGTAATCCGGTCGTGGCGATTGCGCATCACGATCGGAGACATCCATGGCCGTCAGGCTTCACGTCAACGGTTCGGTCCGCGAGGCCGATGTCGATCCGGAAATGCCGCTGCTGTGGGCGCTGCGCGACGTGCTCGGTGTTCTCGGGCCGAAATTCGGGTGCGGCGTCGCCCAGTGCGGCGCCTGCACCGTGCACGTCGATGGCCAGCCGATCCGCTCCTGCGTCACACCGGTGGCCGCCGTCTCGGGCCGCGTGACCACCATCGAGGGTGTTGGCGCCACCGCCATCGGCAGGAGGGTCCAGCAGGCCTGGAGCGAACTCGACGTCGCCCAGTGCGGCTACTGCCAGCCCGGCCAGATCATGTCGGCCACGGCCCTGCTGAAGGGTAAGGCCAAGCCCGCTAACGACGACATCGACGCGGCGATGGGCGGCAACATCTGCCGCTGCGCCACCTACACCCGCATCCGGGCCGCCATCAAACAGGCCTCCGGCCAGAAGACGGAGGCTTGAGGATCATGGCTGACGGAACCCTTCCCCTCACCGCCTCGCGGCGCGATGTCCTCAGGACCGGCGTGGGCGCCGGCGGCGGCCTGCTGATGGGCTTCGCCATGGCCGGCAAGGCAGCGGCCCAGGCCGCGAGCGCCAAGCTCAACACCTATGTCTCCATCGCTCCCGACGGGGCGGTGTCGATCATGGCCAAGAACCCGGAGGTCGGGCAGGGGATCAAGACCTCGCTGCCGATGATCATCGCCGAGGAGCTGGACGTCGACTGGGCCCAGGTGAAGAGCGTCCAGGCGCCCTCCGACCCCGCCCTTTATGGCCGCCAGTTTGCCGGCGGCAGCGCGGCCACGCCGCTGCACTGGGACGAGCTGCGCCGCGTGGGCGCCGCCGGCCGCGCAATGCTGATCGCCGCCGCCGCCAAGGGCTGGAACGTGCCGGCCGGCGAATGCATCACCGCCTCGGGCGTCGTCCATCACAAGGCGTCCGGCCGCAAGGCGACTTACGGCGCCCTGTCGGCTGTGGCAGCGACCCTGCCGGCGCCGGACCTCAAGACCCTGATCCTGAAGGATCCCAAGGACTACAAGATCATCGGGCGCTCCATCGCCCAGGTCGACACGCCCTCGATCGTGACTGGCAAGCCGCTGTTCGGGATCGACGTGGTCGTACCGGGCATGCTGTTCGCCACCTTCGAGAAGGCGCCGGTGTTCGGCGCCAAGGTCGCCAGCGCCAATCTGGAGGCCGCCAAGGCGGTGAAGGGCGTGCGCCACGCTTTCGTGGTCGAGGGCGGGACCGCGCTGGACGGCCTGCTGCCCGGGGTCGCGGTGGTGGCCGACAGCTGGTGGGCGGCGCGCAAGGGCCGCGACAAGCTCGACATCAAATGGGCAGAACATCAGACCTCGAGCCAGTCGTCGGTGAGCTTCGCCGCCAAGGCCGTTGAGCTCTCCAAGGGCGCGCCCCTGCGCACCGAACGCAATGACGGCGACGTGGACGCAGCCCTCAAGGGCGCGGCCAAGACGGTGGAGGCGGCCTACGCCTATCCCTTCATCTCGCACGCCAATCTGGAGCCGCAGAACTGCACGGCCCAGGTCAAGGACGGCAAGGTGGAGATCTGGGCGCCCACCCAGAACCCGCAGCCCGGCCGCGACCTGGTGGCCAAGGCCCTGGGCGTCGCCGACAAGGACGTGTTCATCCACATGATCCGCTGCGGCGGCGGGTTCGGGCGGCGGCTGAACAACGACTACATGGTCGAGGCCGCCTGGATCGCCAAGCAGGTCGGCGCACCGGTGAAGCTGCTGTGGACGCGTGAAGACGACATGCGCCACGACTTCTACCGCCCGGCCGGCTGGCACTTCCTGCAAGGCGGCGTGGACGCCAATGGCGACATCGTCGGCTGGAAGAACCACTTCGTGTCGCTGGGCGAGAACGGTCAGGTCGCGCGGTCCGCCGGGATGGCGGCCCACGAGTTCCCGGCGCGCTTCGTGCCCAACTATCGCTACGACCTGTCGCTAATGGCCTGCGGCGTGCCGACCGGGCCCCTTAGGGCGCCGGGCTCCAACGCCATCGCCTTCGTGGTGCAGTGCTTCATCGACGAGCTGGCCCACGCCGCGGGCGCGGACCCGGTGGCGTTCCGGCTGAAGATGCTGGGCGACAAGGGCCTGGTCGGGACGCTCGGCCGCGACGCCTATGACGCCGGACGGATGGCGGGCGTGCTGAAGCTGGTCGCCGAGAAGTCCGGCTGGGGCCGCAAGCTGCCCAAGGGCTCGGGCCTGGGCGTGGGCTTCCACTTCAGCCACCTGGGCTACTTCGCCGAGGTGGTCGAGGTGAAGGTCGCCGCGGACGGCGCAATCGAACTGGTCAAGGTGTGGGTGGGCGCCGATGTGGGCCGCCAGATCATCAATCCGTTCGGCGCGCTGAACCAGATCGAGGGGTCTGTCCTGGACGGCCTTTCCGGCGCGCTCACCCAGAAGGTCACCATCGAGAACGGCGCCGCTCGGGAGGGGAATTTCAACGACTACCCCCTGATGCGGATCAGTTCGGCGCCGCCGATCGAGACCCACTTCGTGAAGTCGGACAACTCGCCGACGGGGCTCGGCGAGCCGGCCATGCCGCCGGTGATTCCGGCGCTCTGCAACGCGATCTTCGCGGCGACCGGCAAGCGCATCCGCCAACTGCCGATCGACACGGGGCTGCTGAAGAGCGTCTAGGCGCGACCTCCGCTATCGCGGCAATTGAGGGCGCGGTATGAGGTCGCCATGACCGCCGCCGCCGCACCCGTCCCGACCAAGCGCTTCGTCGAGCGCAAGGCCGCCATCGTCGGTTCGGCGATCGAGGTGATCAACCGCAAGGGCGTGCACGGCATGACCCTGGCCGACGTCGCCGCGCGGCTGAACCTCGTGCCCACCGGGGTGATCTACTATTTCAGGAACAAGGAGGCCCTGGCCTCCGCCGCCTTCCTGGATGGGATCGGGCGGTTCAACCGGCTGGTGGCCGAAAGCGCCGGCCGCCAGGCCGTCCGCGAACGTCTAGGCGCCTTCCTCGACTCCTATTTCGACCACCAGCGCCGCTCGGCGCTGGGCGAATTCCCGCCCCTGGCGATGTTCAACGATGTCCGGGCCCTGGGCAGCGAGCCGGTGAACCAGGCCTATGTGGACATGTTCCGCGGCGTGCGGAGTCTGCTCGAGGGACCCGAGACGCTCGCCCTGTCGCGCCAGGCCCTGAACGCGCGGGCCCACCTGCTGGTCTCGGAGGTCTTCTGGGCGCCGGCGTGGCTGGACCGGCACGACCTGGGCGACTACGGCCGGGTCTCGCGGCGGCTGGGCGCCATTCTCGCCGACGGCCTGGCCGCCCCCGGTCGAGCCTGGAGGCCGGTCGCCCTGCCGGCCCTGGTCGCCGAGCGCGACAGGCTCGAGACCTCCTGCGAACGCTTCCTGCGCGCGGCCACCCAGCTCATCAACGAAGAGGGCTATGTGGGCGCCTCGGTGGAGAAGATCTCCGCGCGGCTGAATGTCACCAAAGGCGCCTTCTACCATCACAACGAGACCAAGGACGAACTGGTCGTCGCCTGTTTCGAGCGCACCTTCCAAGTCATGCGCCGGGCCATCGACCAGGCCGAGGCGGTCTGCACCAACGGCCTGCAGACCCTGTCCACCGTCGCCACGGCCCTGGTCGAACACCAGATGACCGGCGCGGCGCCGCTGTTGCGCACTTCGGCGCTCACCTCCGCGCCGGAAGCCTTGCAGCCGCACCTCCTGGCCAGCTTCGACCGCATCTCCTACCGCTTCGCCGCCCTGATCTCCGACGGGGTGGCCGACGGCTCGGTCCGGGCTGTGGACGCCAATATCGGCGCCCAGACGATGACGGCGGCGATCAACGCCGCCGCCGAGCTGCACTACTGGGTTCCAGGCGCCACCCCGGCCACGGTCGCCGAGCTCTATGTCCGCCCCCTGTTCGAGGGGCTGCTCTCGAAGCCGTAGACGCGGGCCATGGCCACGGGCAATATCAAACAAACGTTTGTTGGGATGGATCCGTGAAGAAGCTTTTGATCGCCAATCGTGGCGAGATCGCCGTCCGGATCGCGCGCACCGCCGCCGAAATGGGGATCGCCACGATGGCGGTCTATTCGCAGGACGACGCGGCCTCGCTCCATACCCGCAAGACCGACGAGGCGGTCGCCCTCAAAGGTTCCGGCCCCGCGGCCTATCTCGACGGGGCGCAGATCCTCGCCGCGGCCAAGGCGGCCGGCTGCGACGCCATCCATCCGGGCTACGGCTTCCTGTCGGAGAACGCCGCCTTCGCGCGCGCCTGCGCCGAGGCCGGCGTGACCTTCGTCGGGCCCTCGCCTGAGACCCTGGAGTTGTTCGGCGACAAGGGCGCGGCCCGCGCCCTGGCGACGCGCTGCGACGTGCCGATCCTGCCCGGCACCTCGGGCGCGACCGCCCTGGCCGAGGCCCTGACCTTCCTGGCCGGCCTCGGCGAGGGCGGGGCGGTCATGGTCAAGGCCGTCTCCGGCGGCGGCGGACGGGGCATGCGCCCGGCCCGGTCGGCCGCCGAACTGACCGAGGCCTTCGAACGCTGCGCCTCGGAGGCTCAGGCCGCGTTCGGCGACGGGTCCCTCTATGTCGAGGCCTTCATGGCCCGCGCCCGCCATATCGAGGTGCAGATCGTCGGCGACGGCCAGGTGGTCTCCCACCTCTGGGACCGCGAGTGCAGCCTGCAGCGGCAGCGCCAGAAGGTCATCGAGATCGCGCCCGCCGACGGCCTGCCCATGGAGACGCGAGAGCGGTTGTTCGAGGCCGCGGTCACCCTGGGCCGCGCCGCCCACTACCGCAATCTCGGCACCGTGGAGTTCCTGGTCGAGGGCGATCGGATCGTCTTCATCGAGGCCAATCCGCGCCTGCAGGTCGAGCACACGGTCACCGAGGAGGTCACAGGCCTCGACCTCGTCCGTATACAGATCGAGGTCGCGCGCGGGCGCTCCCTGGCTGACCTGAACCTCACCCAGGCCGAGGTCCCCAGGCCGCGCGGGATCGCCGTCCAGGCGCGGGTGAACCTGGAGACCATGTCGCCCGACGGTTCGGCCAAGCCATCGGGCGGGCTGCTCACGGCGTTCGAGCCGCCCTCGGGTCCGGGGGTCCGCGTCGACGGGTTCGGCTATGCCGGCTACCGCACCAGTGCGCGGTTCGACTCGCTGCTGGCTAAGCTGATCGTACACGCAGGCTCCGGCGGCCTGCCGGTCGCCGCGGCCAAGGCGCGGCGGGCGCTGTCGGAATTCAAGATCGTCGGCGCGGCCACCAATATCGGCTTCCTGCAAGGGCTGCTGGCCCATCCGTCGGTGACCGCCGGCGACGTCCACACCCGCTTCATCGAGGAGGCCATGGGCGAGCTCGCCGCTGCGGCCGAGGCGCCCAGGCTCTATTTCGAGACCGCCGCGGCGGGCGGCCCCGCCAAACGCGCTGGGGCGGCTGTCGACGCCAGCGACCCCCTGGCGGTGCTGCACCACGGCAAGGCCGAGACCGCCATCGAGGATGACGAGGAAGACCTTGAGGGGCCGGAGGGAACCCAGGCCCTGCGCGCGCCTCTGCAGGGCACGGTGATCAGCCTGTCGGTGGCGGTGGGCGACACGGTCCTGGCCGGCCAGCCGCTGTTCGTCATGGAAGCCATGAAGATGGAGCACGTCATCGCCGCCGACGTCTCCGGCGTGGTGCGCGAGATCACGGTGGCCGAGGGCGACACGGTGTTCGAGGACCACCCCCTGGCCTTCCTGGAGCCGGTGGAGATGGAGGGCGGCGGCCGGGTGGAGGAGGAGGAGATCGACCTCGATTTCATCCGCCCCGACCTTGCCGAGGTGCTGGATCGTCACGCGCGGACCCTGGACGCCGCCCGCCCGGAGGCCACGGCCCGCCGCCGCAAGACCAACCAGCGGACCACGCGGGAGAACGTCGAGGACCTGCTCGATCCTGGCAGCTTCACCGAATACGGGTCGCTGGTGGTGGCCGCGCGCCGTCGCCGCAACACCCTGGACGAACTGATCGCCCAGACCCCCGCCGACGGCATGATCATGGGCCTGGGTTCGGTCAACGGTGCGATGTTCGCCGAGGACAAGGCCCGGGTCGCGGTCATGGCCTATGACTACACCGTCCTGGCCGGCACCCAGGGCGGGCACAATCACGAGAAGCTCGACCGGATGAGCGAGATCGCCCTGCGCTGGCGGGTGCCGACGGTGTTCTTCACCGAGGGCGGCGGCGGGCGGCCGGGCGACACCGAGGGCGGCGGCTTCGTCCGCGGCTTCGAGTTCTGGGGCCGGCTCTCGGGCGCCGTGCCGCTGGTGGGGATCAGTTCCGGACGCTGCTTCGCCGGCAACGCCGCCATCCTCGGCTGCTGCGACGTGATCATCGCCACCAAGGACTCGGCGCTCGGCATGGGCGGCCCGGCCATGGTGGAGGGCGGCGGCCTGGGGGTGTTCCGGCCCGAGGAGATCGGGCCGATCAAGGTCATGCAGGCCAATGGCACCATCGACGTCCTGGCCGAGGACGAGGCCGACGCCGTGCGCCTGGCCAAGCAGTACATCTCGTATTTCCAGGGCCCGTTGGCGGAGTGGTCGTGCGCCGACCAACGCCTGCTGCGTCGCTCGATCCCCGAAAACCGCCTGCGGGTCTACGACATCCGCAAGGTGATCGAGCTGATCGCCGACACGGGTTCGGTGCTGGAGTTGCGACCCAAGTTCGGCTTGGCCATGGTCACCGCCTTCATCCGCATCGAGGGCCGTCCGGTGGGCGTATTCGCCAACAACCCCCACCACATCGGCGGGGCCATCGACGCCGACGCCTCGGACAAGGCCGCGCGCTTCCTGCAGCTCTGCGAGGCCTTCGACATCCCGGTCCTGTCGCTGTCGGATACGCCTGGCAACATGGTCGGACCGGAGGCGGAAAAGACCGGCCTGATCCGCCACTGCTCGCGGCTGTTCGTGATCGGGGCCAACCTGACCGTGCCGCTGTTCTCGGTGATCCTGCGCAAGAGCTACGGCCTGGGCGCCATCGCCATGACCGGCGGCAGCTACCAGGCCGCGATGTTCTGCGTCGCCTGGCCCACCGGCGAATTCGGCGGCATGGGCCTGGAGGGATCGGTCAAGCTCGGCTACCGCAACGAACTGGCGGCCATCGCCGACCCCGCCGCCCGCAAGGCCAAGTTCGACGAGATGGTCGCCGCGGCCTATGCGCGGGGCAAGGCCATGTCCCAGGCAACCAGCCCGTCGCTGGACGACGTCATCGACCCCGCCGACACGCGCCGCTGGGTCGTCTCGGGCCTCAAGGCCCTGCCACCCGTCCCGGTGCGGACCGAGAAGAAGCTGCGCTGGATCGACAGCTGGTAGGTGTCAGTGCGGCACGTAGGTCCGCAGCACGTCCTCGATGATCCGTTCCAGCTGGCCCAGCGTGTTGCAGGTCTTGGCGACGTGGCAGAAGCGCTCGTAGCGGTGCATGACGCTGTCGCCCTGGCTCCAGTAGCTCTCGGGCTCGGGATTGAGCCAGATCACCGACCGGGCGCGCTTGTGGATCGTGGCCATCAAGTCCATGCGCGGGTCGGCGTAGTTAGACCGGCCGTCGCCCAGGAAGATCACCGTGGTGTGGCGGTCGACATGGTCCAGGTGGTTCTCGCAGAAGTCCTCCAGCGACTTGCCGTAGTCGGTCTGCTGGAAGCCGATGCGCTTCAGCACCTCGAAGATCGCCACGTCCACATGCTCGTCGTCGAGGATGTCGTTGACGCTGATCAGGCGGCCTGAGAAGGCGTAGGCCTCCAGCCGGTCGACCACCTCGTTCAGCGAATAGAGGAAGGTCAGCAGGAACTGCGCCGCCGCGGCCACCGACTTGGAGACGTCGCAGATGCAGACGATGGACGGCTTGTCGATCTTCTGGGTCTTCCAGAGAATCTCGAAGGGCATGCCGCCGTAGGGCATGGATTTCCGCAGGGTCTTGCGGATGTCCATGTGGCCCTTGCGGGCCCGGTTGCGGCGGCGCGAATAGCGGTCGGCCAGGCGCTTGGCCATCTTCTTGACCAGGGCCTGCATCATGGCCTGGTCGACAGGATCGATGCCGCCCTCGGCGTTCAGCGCCTTCCGCGCCAGCAGCTCCTCGCGCAGCATCCGCCCCGAGCCCGAGGCGTAAAGGCTGTGCTGGCGCTCCACATAGCGCTGGGCCTCGGCGGCCAGGCGGCGCTTGCCCGCCTCGAGCCGGTCGGCCGCATCGCCCCCGCCTTCCAGACGCCGCGCGGCGGAGATGATCGACTCGATCTCGGCCAGGCCCATCTCCTCCAGCAACCGGCGGCTCATGCGCGAGCGCTGGGTGGTCAGGCGGATCTGCGAGACCTGGGCGCGTTCGGCGGCCTCCTCCATGGCCTGGGCCAGGCCCGTGGCGTCGCCCTCCATGATCATGCGGGTGAGATCGGACTCTGCGGCCTCCGGCGGCAGTCCTTCCATCGGGTCGCCGTCGCCGCGCTCGGGCGGCGGCTCGGCCGGGGTGAGCGCGTCGCGGGCGAAGAAGGTGTCGAACACGTCGTCGAACCGGACCACCTCGTCCGAGGTCTTGGCCAGGGTCGCGCACAGGGCGTCCTTGAACAGCTCTCGGTCGGAGAAGCCGACGGCGGCCACCGTGCGGTGGGCGTCGATGGCCTCGGCCGGCGAGACTTTCACATCCGCGGCCCGCAGGGCCCGGAAGAAGTCCTCCATGGCGTCCTGCATGGCCCTAGCCCACCGGGCGGCGGATCAACTCGACGATCTGCGGCTCCACCGCGGCGATGTCCTGTTCGAACTTGAGCAGGACGTTGAGCGTGTCGCGCACCACCTCGCCATCCAGGCTGGAGGCGTTGAGCAGGATCAGAGCGCGGGCCCAGTCGACGGTCTCGGAGATCGAGGGTGACTTGCGCAGGTCCAGCGTGCGCAGGGACTGGACGAAGGCCACCAGCTCGGCGGTGAGCGTGGCTTCGATGTCGGGAACCCGGCTGGCGACGATCCGCCGCTCCAGGGCCGCGTCGGGCAGGGGGATGTGCAGGTGCAGGCAGCGGCGCTTGAGCGCATCGCCCAGGTCGCGGACATTGTTGGAGGTCAGGAACACCAGCGGCGGAGTCTTGGCCTTCATCACCCCTAGCTCGGGGATGGAGACCTGATAGGCCGACAGGACCTCCAGCAGGAAGGCCTCGAAGGCCTCATCCGACTTGTCGATCTCGTCGATCAGCAGGACGCAGCCGTCGTCCTCGCGCAGCGCCTTCATCAGCGGGCGCGGCTCCAGGAAGGGCTCGGAAAAGAACAGGTCGCCCATGCCGTGCAGCCGGTCCATGGCGTCGTCCATGTCCTTGGCGTCGGAGAGCTGTTCGCCCATCCGGTCCTTGAGGATCTGGGTGTAGAGGAGCTGCTTGCCGTACTTCCACTCGTACAGGGCCTTGGACTCGTCCAGGCCCTCGTAGCACTGCATGCGGATCAGCGGCAGGCCGAGCAGGGTGGCCGTCGACAGCGCCAGTTCGGTCTTGCCGACTCCGGCCGAGCCTTCGACCAGGATGGGCTTCTGCAGGTGGACGGCCATGTAGAGGGCGGTGGCGATGCGGCGCGAGGCGATATAGCCGACGCTGGCCAGGCCCTGGATGAGTGCCTCCACCGAGGCGAGGTGGTCGGTGGACGCGGCGGGGACCGCCACGGTCGGGGAAATGGTCAAAGTCTGAAACTCTCAAATGTGGCGCGTAACCGCGCCGGGACGTTCTTCAATCCCGCCAGTGTGCCAAGCCCGCGCCATCCGACGCAACCCCAATCCCCTGAAGGCGCTTGCAGGTATGCTTTACCGGGGGTTCACACCCTCGCCTTAGATTCCGGGCCATGCGCATTCTCGCGGCCCTTATCGCCGGGCTGCTGGCCGCGACGCCCGCCCTGGCCGGCGACCTGGCTGTCAGCCTGAAGACCTCGTCCGGCAAGCCGGTGACGGATGCGGTGGTGATGGTCACGCCCCAGGGCGGAAGCCCCGCGCCGAGGTCGGCCGGGTCCTACCGCATGGCGCAGCAGGGCATGCAGTTCCAGCCCTTCGTCCTGATCGTGCCGGTGGGGGCCGACGTGGCCTTTCCCAACTTCGATCCGGTGCTGCACCACGTCTATTCGTTCTCGGCCGCCAAGCCGTTCGAGCTGAAGCTGTACGGCCGCGACCAGAGCCGCCGTGTCCGCTTCGACAAGGCCGGCGTGGTGGCTGTCGGCTGCAACATCCATGACGCCATGTCGGCCTTCATCCGGGTGGTCGACACCGCCCATGCGGTGAAGACCGACGCCGCCGGCGCCGCCGTGCTGGCCGGCCTTCCGGCCGGACCCGCCATCCTGACCGTCTGGCATCCCTATCTGAAAGGCGCGCGGAACGAGACCGTGCGGACCATCGCGATCCCGGCCGCCGGCGTCGCGCGCCAGGCCCTGGTGGTCGACCTGCGCGCCCCGCCGATGCGGCACGGGCCGTACTGACATGGTCTGGATCGAGCCCATCGCCCGGCGGCTGACCGGCTTCCGGCGTCTGCGCACCAAGCTGACCGTGCTCTATGCCGCGCTGTTCGGCATGGCGCTGCTGTTGGTGTCCGGCGCGGCCTATTCGGCCATCAACGGCGCGGCCCAGCGCCAGGTGCGCGACGAGCTGACCGCCTCGGGAACGGTGTTCGACCGCATCTGGTCGCTGCGATCCGAACAACTCCAGCAGGGCGCGGCGCTGCTGTCGCGGGACTTCGGGTTCCGCGAGGCGGTGGCCACCGGCGACGACGCCACCATCGTCTCGGCCATGGAGAACCTGCGCCAGAGGCTGCAGATCGACCTGGCCTTCATCGTGGGCGTCGACGGGACGATCACCGCCGCCAAACCCGCGACCCTACAGCCGAACGCCGACGCCCTGGTCGAGGCCATGTACGCGCAGGAAAAGCCCAGCGGCGTCTTCGTGCTGGACGGCACGCCCTACCAGATGATCGCCGCGCCGATCCTGTCGCCCGACCTGATGGGCTGGGTGGTGTTCGCCGCTCGCCTGGACCAGCGCGAGATGTCGGCCCTGGAGAAGCTGTCGGCCATCCCGTTGGACGCCAGCGTCCTGCACCGCGACGGCAAGGGCTGGAGTTCCGAGCTGGCCGGCGGTCGCGCGGAACAGGTCAGGCTTGGCGGGTTCATCGACGGCGCCCTCGCCGCCAAGACCAAGGCGCCGCGCACGCTCGACGCGCCGCAGGGCGCTTCCCTGGCGCTCGTCAAATCGCTGCCCGCGCTCACCGGCATAGCCAATCTTACCGACAAAGAGGGCGCCGTGCTCGTGCTCAGCTATCCGCTGGCCCGGGCGCTGGCGCCCTATAAGCCCCTGCTGGCGACTATCGCTGGGGTCGGCCTGCTGGGCCTGGTGCTGGTGGTGGCGGGAAGCTGGGCCCTGGCGCGCAGCGTCACCCGTCCGATCTCGGCCCTGGCCGCCGCGGCCAACCGCCTGCGCGAAGGCCAGTACGGCCAGGTGGCGGTCGAGAGCCAGGATGAGATCGGCCACCTGGCCGAGAGCTTCAACGTCATGGCCACAGAGATCCGCGAGCGCGAGCGGCGGATCACCCACCTGGCCCTGCACGACCCCGAGACCCACCTGCCCAACCGCCTCTCCCTGGAGCAGGCGATCGCGGGGCTGGCGGCGACCGACGGCGGCGGCCTCTATGCGGCGCTGCTGGGGGTCGACCGCTTCGCCCACGTGCGCGGCGCCATCGGCTACGCCCTGGCCGCCCAGGCGATCCGCGAGGTCGGCGAACGGCTGGCCGGCCTGCAGCCCCAGGCCTTCGTGGCGCGGATCTCCACCGACGTCCTGGGCATGGTCTTCGAGGCGGCCGACGACGACGCGGCCCAGACCAGGATGGCCCGGCTGTTGCGCGAGCTGGAGCAGCCGCTGCAGATCGGCGGCGACGCCATCGACGTGGCCCTCACGGTGGGGCTCTCGGCCTTCACGCCGGGCGAGCCTGGCGGTGCGGCCATCGAGCGTGCCAATATCGGCCTGGACCAGGCCCGAGCCGCCCGCAGGAAGCTCGCCTTCTTCGACGCCGAGGCCTATGGCGACCCCTCGTCGAACCTGGCCCTGATGAGCGGCATGCTCTGGGCCCTGCGGTCGGGTCACATCGAACTCTATCACCAGCCGAAGTACGACCTGCGGACCCGCGGCGTGAACGGCGTCGAGGCCCTGGTGCGTTGGCGTCACCCGACGCGGGGGATGCTGCGGCCGGACCTGTTCATCCCCATGGCCGAGGAGACCGGCCATATCCGCACCCTCACCGACTGGGTGCTGAAGCAGGCCATCGCCGACCAGACCAAGATGCGCCGCGCGGGCCATGAGGTGGAGATGTCGGTCAACATCTCCGGCCGCCTGCTGGGCGACACCGACTTCGCCGACTTCGTCGACCGCACCGTGGGCGAGGCGAGCGGCAAGCTGTGCTTCGAGATCACCGAGACCGCGGTCATCGAGAACCCCGACATGGCGCTGGAGATCCTCGACCGCTTCCGCGCGGCGGGCATCAACATCTCCATAGACGACTTCGGATCGGGCCTGTCGTCCCTGGCCTATCTGAAGCAGATCAAGGGTCACGAACTGAAGATCGACCGCTCGCTGATCACTGACCTGACCGAGAGCCAGCGCGACGCCCTGATCGTCCGCTCAACCATCGACCTGGCCCACAGTCTGGGCCTGAAGGTCACCGCCGAGGGCGTCGAGACCGCCAACGCCTTCCAGCTGTTGGCGGCGATGGGGTGCGACAATGTGCAAGGCTATCTGATCGCCAAACCCATGCCGTTCAACGAACTCTTGATGTTTCTCAACGAGGATCGGGACACGGAACGCAGCTACGGCTGACGGGGGTGAATGTGTCCATCCGACGGGCGGGCCTGGCGGCGCTCTTCCTCGCGCTCGGCGCCGGTCCGGCGCGGGCCGCGCCCGACCTGTTGTCTCCAGAAACCTTTTCCGGACTGGTGGAGCTGCGGCTGGCCGCGGCGGACGGCGAGCGGTCCTGGCTCGACGGCGGCTTCGGCAAGACCGGCGCCTCGGGCGGCGGGTCGGACTGGGCCGCGCGGCCGGATCTGTCCCAGGCCCTGATCCAGTGGAAGCCCCGGCTTTCCTTCTCGCTCGCCGCCGTGGTGAGCGCCCAGGTGCAGCCCGACGTCGACCCCGCCTTTGATCTGGGAGAGGCCTATCTGACCTGGCGGGCGGCGCCCAACCGCCTGGCGCGGTTTTCGGCCCGGGCCGGCCTCTTCTATCCGCCGGTCAGCCAGGAGCATGAGGGGGTCGGCTGGACCACCCCCGACGTGCTGAGCGCCTCGGCCATCGGAAGCTGGATCGGCGAGGAGGTGAAGGTCGCGGGGCTGGAGCTCACCGCCACCCGCGCGCTCGGCGACCACGAGGTTTCGGCGACGGCGGCGGCCTTCGGGGCCAACGACACCTCTGGGACCCTGCTCAGCTTTCGCGGCTGGGCGCTGCATGGCGTGCGGACCGGCGCCTCGACCGATTTCCCGCTGCCGGCGCTGAGCCCCTTCATGCGCACGCGCCAGGCGCCGATCTCCACGCCGGTCGGCGAACTGGACAACCGCGCCGGCTATTACGGCCGCCTGGCCTGGCGTCCGCCCGTCCCGATCGAAGTCTCGGCCTTCTACTACGACAACGCCGGCGACCGGACCTCGGTGGAGGCCCTGCAATGGGCCTGGGAGACGCGGTTCACAACGCTTGGCCTGGTCTGGTCCCTGGACGAGGTCACCACGCTTCGCGCCCAGGTCCTGCGCGGCGAGACCCTGATGGGCTTCCGCTACCAGGCGCGGCACCGCTGGATCGACATGGGCTACGCCTCGGCCCATGTCTCGGCGGTCCGCCGGTTTGGCGACCACGCCCTGACCCTGCGCGTCGATGGGTTCGAGACCAACGACCGCACCCTGCAGGCCATCGACAACAACGACGAGACCGGCTGGGCCCTGACCGCGGCCTGGCGGCACAGGCTCTCGCCCCGCGCCGACCTGCTGTTCGAGGGACTGCACGTCAGCTCCGACCGGCCCTCGCGCATCTATGGCGGGGTGGCGCCCGACCAGGACCAGACGGTCCTGCAGTCGGCCCTGAGGTTGTCGTTCTAGGCCGCCCTATCCCAGGCCGTAGGGCCGGTAGGGGCCGGCGATGAGCTGTTCGAACACGCCCATGCCCGACTGCTGAGCCTCACCTGGCAGGTTCATGGTCACGCGGCTTAGCGCCTGGATGTGGATGTTCTCCGGCGCGGCCATGTTGACGGTGGCCAGGTCGATGTCCTCGCGCTCCACCACCAGTTCACCCTTGTAGCCGCCATGCCGCCAGGCGGGGTGGCCATAGCCGATGCCGCGCATCAGGAAGGTCAGGAACGGCTCGAACCGGATGCTGGCCGAGCCCTGGGCCAGGGGCACGTTCAAGGTCCCGCCGCGGGCATGGCGGGTCCCGGCGATCAGCGAGACGTCCTCCATCACCGCGTGCTCGGTCTCGTGGAAGCCGTCGGGGCCCGCGCCGTCCGGAGCGATCACCGCCCGGGTGTTCCAGGCCTTGCCGTCCGGGTCGGCATTGATGTGGAAGAACACGCTGCGGTCGGCGAAGTTGAGCGGGGTCCACTGCCAGAAGAAGCCGCCGATGGTCTGCGGCACGGCGGGTTGCGGGTCGGGCGCCCCGACCGGACGCACGCCCCAGGAGCGGTCCCGGGTGCCGACCGTGCCCGCGGCCAGATCCCGGCGCGCCCCGTCGATCTCGATCCAGCCCGTGGCCCGCACGTTCTGGGTCAGGCGGGTGTAGTCCATGAAGGCGCGGGGGCCGTTGCGGCGGATGAAGCGCGGCTCCTCGACCGGGAAGCTGCGGCCCTCGAAGACGATCTCGGCGGCGAAGCCGTTGGACGGCTCCACCGTCACCTTCAGCTTCTGCAGCGGCTCGAGGACCTCGATGCGGATCGGGCCGCAGGTGAGGTCCATGCGCTCCATATGCAACACGCGGCTGGCATGGAGGCAGTACTGGACGCCGTTGCGGATCACCGAGAAATGCGCGTCGGCGATGTTCAGGTGCGGATAGACCCCGAAGGCCGCGGCGAAGAACTCCGTCCCGTCCGGGTCGTAGCCGTTGAAGAAGTAGCGGTCGTAGAAATTGCGGTCGGTGCCGGAGAAGGCGATCGGCTCAGGCGTCTGGTGGATTGGAAAATCGTCGGCCTTGGTCAGCATTGGGGCGTCCTCCGGAGCAGCGATCTGTGGTCTATGTATTGCGACCGCGCCTGTCGGCGCAGTATCAAGTGAACAAAGATAACAAGACAAGGGAGGACGTTCTGCTCTGACGCCACGTAAGGTTACGGGGTGATTTCAATGGGCTGAGCGACGTCAATGAGCGCCAAGAATTTCCGGATTCCAGACGACCATGCCGCCATCCTGGTCGATCCCGCCGCCTATGCCGACGGCCGCATCCATGAAACCTATGCCTGGCTGCGCGCCAACAATCCGCTGGGCGTGGCGGAGATCGAGGGCGTCGATCCCTTCTGGGTCGCAACCAAGCACGCCGACATATTGGAGGTCAGCCGCCAGAACGCGCTCTACGCCAATGGCGTGCGCTCGCCGACCCTGGTGAGCCAGGCCGTGGACGTCCGCGTCCGCGAGATGACCGGCGGCAGCCCGCACCTGCTGCGCACCCTGATCCACATGGATGCGCCCGACCACATGAAGTACCGGGTCCTGACCCAGGCCTGGTTCCTGCCGCAGAACCTGCGCAGCATGGAAGACCGTATCCGCAAGATCGCCCGGTCCGCCGTCGACAGGATGGCCGCCAAGGGCGGCAAGTGCGACTTCGTCAGCGAGGTGGCCCTGCACTACCCCCTGCACGTGATCATGGAGATCATGGGCGTGCCGGAGGAGGACGAGGGCCGGATGCTGATGCTGACCCAGGAGCTGTTCGGCGCCGCCGATCCTGAGCTCGGCCGCAAGCCGAAGGACGACAGCCCGACCGCCCAGATCGAGACTGGAGTGCTGACCGACTTCATCGCCTATTTCACCCGGTTCTCGGAGGGCAAGCGCGCCAATCCGGGCGACGACCTGGGCAGCCTGATCGCCAACTCGCAGATCGACGGCCAGCCGATCAGCCATTTCGAGGCGATGAGCTACTACATCATCGTCGCCACGGCCGGGCACGACACCACCTCGTCCTCCACCGCAGGCGCGATCTGGGGCCTGGCCGAGAACCCGGCCGAGTTCGCCAAGGTCAAGGCAGACCCGTCCCTGATCCCGGGGCTGGTGGATGAGAGCATCCGCTGGATCACCCCGGTGAAGACCTTCATGCGCACCGCCACGGAGAGCACCGAGCTCGCCGGCCGTTCGCTGTCGAAGAACGACTGGCTGATGCTCTGCTACGCGTCGGGCAATCGCGACGAGGAGGTGTTCGACGACCCCAACGCCTTCCGTGTCGACCGCAAGCCCAACAGGCACCTGGCCTTCGGCTACGGCGCCCACCTGTGCCTGGGCCAGCACCTGGCCAAGATGGAGATGCGCATCCTCTGGGAGGAGATGCTGCCGCGCCTGAAGAGCCTTGAGCTGGCCGGCCCGCCCAAGCAGTCGCTGGCCGTGTTCGTGAACGGCCCCAAGACCCTGCCTATCGCCTTCGAGATGGCCTGAGCCGCATGGGTTCGCCGCTGGAGCCGCGGCTGGCGGCCTATATCGCCGGCCGCATGCCGGGCGCCGCGGAGGTGGCGGTCGACAACATGGGCCGCATCTCCGGCGGCGCGTCGCGGGAGACCTATCGCTTCCGCCTGAGCTGGCGCGACGCCGAGGGCCAGGCCCGCGAACGCCGGCTGATCCTGCGCCGCGATCCGCCCGCCTCGCTGATCGACACCGAGCGGCGCATCGAGTTCGAGGCCTATCGCGCCTTTCACGGCTCGGCGGCGCCCGTGCCCGAGATGCTGTGGCTGGAGGAGGGCGACGGTCCGCTGGACCATCCGTTCTTCGTCGCCGCGGAGATCGTCGGGTTCCAGGCCTCGCCGGGGCTGCTCTGGGCCGAACCCTACCTGGCCTGCCACGAGCGCCTGGCGCAGCGGAAGTGGACCATCCTGGGCGAGATCGCCAAGGCCGATCCGGTGGCGCTCGGCCTGGACAAGGTCATGGCGTCGGTCGCGCCGGCCGACTGCTGGACGCGTGAGCTGGGTTATTGGGAAGACGTGCTCGACGCGGATGAGGCCGAGCCCCTGCCGATCATCCGTGCGGCGATCCGCTGGCTGCGCGCCAACCCGCCGCCGGCGGCCCAGAAGGTCGGCGTCGTGCACGGCGACTACCGCACCGGCAATTTCCTGTTCGACACGGAAGGCGACATCCACGGCGTCCTCGACTGGGAGATGGCCCATCTCGGCGACCCGCTGGAGGACCTGGGCTGGAGCTTCAATCCGGTCTGGAGCTTCGGCCGCGGACTGGCGGGCGGGCTGATCTCCCAGGACCGGGCCGTCGCGATCTGGGAGCAGTCCAGCGGGCTCAGGGCCGACCCCGCCGCGCTGAAATGGTGGACCCTGTTCAACTGCGTGAAGGGCCAGGCGATCTGGGTCTCCTCCGCGCGCGCCTGGATCGACGGCGGCAACCGCGAGCCGATCATGGCCTATCCGCCGTGGGCCCTGCAGAATGCCCAGGACCGCGCGGTGCTGAAGGTGATGGGGCGCTTATGAAACCCGACGTTTCCGCCGTGCTGATCGAGACCGCCGGCCTGCTGGTCCGCAACGCCGCCCCCGACGTGGCGGCTGCCGACCGGGCGAGCGCGCTCGGCCTCTCGGCCGCCCTGCTGGGCTTCGCCGCCCAGGCCTGGGATGGCGCGGCGCACAATCTCGTCCAGGAGAACCGCGCTATCCGGGATTTGCTCGGCGAGGCGGGGTCGGACGAGGACCTGAGGCTCTCGGTCCTCTCCGCCGAGAACGCCCGCCTGCGCGCGGCCCTGATCGCCCTGCACATCGAGGTCGAGGGCAAGGACCCCGCCAGGGAGGCCGCCATCTGGGCCGAACTCGTGGCCTCCACCGAACGCCGGCTGGTGGCGGGATCGGCGGTCTAGGCGGAGAACAGCCGGGCGGCGATGCGCCTCACGGCCGTCTTGCTCTCGGCGCTCGCCGTCACATTGGTCAGGATTGCGACGCCGCTGCGCGCGGCAGGATCCAGAAAGGCGGCGGTGAACACGCCCGGGTCGCCGCCCCAGTGGCTGATCTTCACGCCGTCGCCGAGCTTTGACTCCATCCAACCCAGGCCCTGCCCGGTCAGCCAGTCGGGCAAGCCGGGCGGGGTCTTCATGTCGAGCATTTGCGCCATGCCCAGTTCGTCGACGATCCGGGTTCCCCGCGCCACGCCGCCGTTGGCCGAGGCGGCCACGAACCGCATCAGGTCGGCGATCGAAGAGCGGATCATGCCGACCGGCCAATCGGGAAAGCCCATCGGCGCGACGGGCGTGAGCGCGCCGTCGACGAGGTCGTACGGCGTGGCGCGCAGGGCCTCGGGGGTTCCCGCGATGGTCCAGCTCGTATGACGCATGCCGAGCGGCGCGAAGATCGCCTCGCGGGTCTGCTCGCGCATGTCCTGCCCGCCGATGCGGCCGGCGAGATAGCCGAGCAGGCCATAGCCGATGTTGCTGTAGTCCCAGGCCGCGCCGGGCGCCGCCTTGGAGAAGCATGCCTCGCGGGAATAGGTCCGGCCGCCCGGCGCGAGATAGTCCCTGAGGAGGTCGCCCAAGGCGAGGGTGGCGTCGACGCCGGGCTGACGGAAATCGATCTCGTAGTACTTGGCGTCGGAAATGCTGGAAACGTGCGTCAGCAGGTGGCGGAAGGTGATCGGCGCATCGGGGTGATGCGGGTTGGCCAGCGGGAAGTCGAGGTGAGGCGCCACGGGCGCGTCCAGCGTCAGGCGACCCTGCTCGGCCAGCCGCATGATGGCGGTCGCGGTCACCGTCTTGGTGATCGAAGCGATGTGGAACATCGTATCGTCGGTCACCGGCCGGCGCCCCGCCAGATCGGCGAAGCCGTAGCCGCGCGCCAGGCGCATGGTCCCGTTCCTCGCCAGGCCCAGCGCCAAGCCGGGTATGCCGGCCTTGGCCATCTCGTCCGCGACGAAGACGTCCAGGTCGTCCTTCGCCAAGGCGGGCGCCGCCAGGGCGGCGAGCCCAGCGGCCAGGACGCCGCGCCGGCCCATCCGCAACGTGTAGGGAGATTGAGAGTCTGGCACGGGTTCCGCCTCAGATGAGATCGACTTGCGGTCAAATAGGTAGGTGCCTACATATATGTCAAGTCGAGGGGGCGAGGAAGATCTGATGGACGACACGCGAGGTGCGGGCGGGGCGGCTATCGGCGCGCGGCTGCGGCGGGTCTCGGAATGGATCGACGGCGACGCCACCCGGGTCTACGCCGCGCTGGGGATCGACTTCGAGCAGCGTTGGTTCGGCGTGCTCAACCAGCTCGCGCGTCACGGGCCAGCGAGTGTCGGGGAGTTGGCGTCGGCGCTGCGGATCACCCACGCCTCGGTCAGCCAGACCCGTCAGTCGCTCGAGAAGGCCGGTGTGGTGACCTCCGACCCCGACCCTGCCGACGCCCGTCGACGACGGCTGACGCTCACCGAGGAAGGCGCCAGGCTGGTCCAACGGCTGACGCCGCTCTGGCGGGCTTTCGAGGCGGCGGCCCTGGAACTGAACGCCGAGGCCGGCGACGCGGTTGCCGCGCTCGACCGGCTCGACGACGCCCTGGCGCGGCGCTCACTGTTCGACCGCATCGTCGCGATCATGCCGTCACCGGCGTCAGGAACGTCCGTTCCTCCGACAGGATGAAGCGCTTCTCCTGGGCCATGGCGAAATTGGCCGCGCCGGCGGGGTCGGCCTTCAGTCGGGCGCGATAGGCCTCGTAGTCCGCCAGGCTGTCGAAGGAGATCAGCGCATGCGCGATGTTGTTCGTGCCTTCGTGGGGTAGCCAGTAGCCCAGCAGGTCGCCGCCGCAGGCCGGGATGATGGTCAGCCAGTTGCGGGCATAGGCCTCGAAGGCGTCACGCTGGAACGGGTCGATGACGTAGCGGATGGCGCAGGTGACAGTCATGGGTGCTCCGATGGATCGCCGCGGTTCTACCGGTCTGGCGGCCCTGCATGCTTCGATCTGGATCGAACTGTCGACGGCAGGTCTGTGCTAGTCTTCCACCATGAGACTGGGTCCGGACATCGCGCGCATCGCCGCCCTGCTGGGGGACCCGACCCGGGCCAACATGCTGGCGGCGTTGATGGGCGGCCAGGCGCTGACCGCCGGCGAACTAGCCCGTGAGGCCGGAGTGACGCCGCAGACCGCGTCGAGCCATCTGGCGAAACTTGCCGACGGCGGGCTGGTGATCGGGCGACGCCAGGGCCGTCACGCCTACTTCGCGCTGGCGGGCTCGGAGGTCGCTGATCTGCTCGAGAAGCTGATGGGGCTCGCCGAGCGAGCCGGCCACCAGCGCGTGCGTCCAGGCCCAACGGAGCCGGCCTTGCGAATGGCGCGGGTCTGCTACGACCATCTGGCCGGTGAGCTGGGTGTGGCCATGCTGGACAGCCTGACGGACCGCGCCCTGGTGGAAGATCGCGAGGGGTCGCTCAGCCTGACCGCCGAGGGCGCGGGCTTCATGCGGGCTTTGGGTGTGGAGACAGCGGGGCTGGCCCGTGGGCGCAGGCCGCTCTGCAAGGCCTGCCTCGACTGGAGCGTGCGGCGCAGTCATCTGGGCGGTGCGCTCGGTCAGGCCGTGCTGGACCGAATCTGCGCGCGCGGTTGGGCGCGGAGGGTCGAGGGCAGTCGGGTGGTCAGTTTCTCCGCGCCGGGCCTGGCGGCCTTCAGGGTCGCGTTTCCTTCACGTCCATGAGCGCAGGATCTCGAGCGTCCGGGCGTCCGGCCCCTTGAACCAGCGATCAATCGCCCTGGGGAAGGCCGGCTCGTGCGGCGCGACGGCGTCGAACAGCGTCATGGATGAGCAGAATTTGAGATCGTCGGGAGTTCCGAACAGCTCCCGGGCCGAAGCTGCGGGTGCGTGGATCGCCAGGTTCGTCAGCTCGATCAGCCGTTGACGCAGCGTCGGGTGGGCGAGGTAGGCAATGGCCTCCGCCCGCGACCGAATGGCGTAGCGAACCGCCATGGGGCTTTGCCCCAGGCCCGCCACTTGGGGGAAGATGAACCACATCCAATGGGTGGTCTTGCGCCCGGCCAGGAGTTCGTCACGCGCGTCCTCGGAGGTCTCGTTCTGCGCGTCCAGGAACCGGGCGAGGTCGAAGGGGTCGTCGAGCATGCTCATGCCCCTATCCTAGGAGGCGCCTCCGCGCCTCGACAAGTCGGTCCCGGTCGGCTTTGCTGCGCCGCCCTCCTATTCCGGAGGGACATGAATCAACGATTTTGATTGGGAACGAATTTCACATGCCGAGGATGGCGCCTGAACCTACGCCCGAGACCCAGCATTTCTGGGACGGAACCGCCAGGGGCGAACTGCTCCTGCAACGCAACAAGCAGACGGGTGAGGCCTATTTCCCGCCGCGTCCGTTCTGCCCCAAGACCGGCTCCCGCGATGTCGAGGTCTTCAAGGCCTCGGGCCGCGCGACCCTCTATTCCTACGTGATCAACGCCCGCCCGCGCCCCGACATGGGGACCGAGCCGCACTCCATCGCCGTGGTGCAGCTCGAGGAAGGCCCGCGGATGATGACCAATATCGTGGGCTGCCCGCAGACGCCGGAGGCGCTCGTCCTGGACATGCCGCTTGAGGTCGTCTTCGAGAAGATCAGCGACACCATCTCGCTGCCCCTGTTCCAACCGGCGAAGGGTTGAGGGCAGAACCATGAAAAAGAATTCCGTCGCGGTCGTCGGGGCCGCCGAAACCACCAAGATGGGCAAGATCCCGGACGTGTCCGTGATCGGCCTGCACGCGGACGCCGCGCTGAACGCCATGAAGGACGCGGGGCTCAACCCGTCCGACATCGACGGCGTGGCCTGCGCTGGCATCTCGCCGGTCGAGCTGGCGCACTATCTGGGCATCACGCCCACCTATGCCGACGGCACCAGCGTCGGCGGCTGCTCCTTCATGCTGCACGTCCGCCATGCGGCCGCGGCGATCAATGAGGGCCTGTGCAAGACCGTCCTGATCACCCACGGGGAATCGGGGCGTTCGCGGGTCGGCGCCGGGGGCTTCGGCCGCTCGCCGTCCAGCCTGATGGGCCAGTTCGAAATGCCCTATGGCGTCACCAGCCCGCCCACCATGTTCACGATCCCGGTGCTTCGTTACATGAAGACCTACGGGGTGACCGAGGAAGACTTGGCCATGGTCGCCGTGGTCCAGCGGGAGTGGGCGGCGCTCAATCCGCGCTCCAGCTTCAAGGACCCGATCACCGTCGACGACGTGCTGAACTCAGCCATGATCGCCTGGCCGTTCCGGATGCTGATGTGCTGCCTGGTCACCGACGGCGGCGGGGCGCTGATCCTCACCAGCGCCGAGCGGGCCAAGGACTTTCCGACCAAGCCCGTCTACATCCTGGGCACGGGCGAGAGCGTGGAGACCCCGCTGGTCAGCCAGATGGAGGACTTCAACACCTCCAAGGCCTTCCGCGTCTCGGGCAAGAAAGCCTTCGACGAGGCCGGGATCAGCCATGCCGACGTCGACCACCTAATGATCTACGACGCCTTCGCACACCTGCCGCTCTACGGCCTGGAGGACCTGGGCTTCTGCAAGCCCGGCGAGGCCAAGGACTTCATCAACGGCCGCAACACCGCAATCGGTGGCAAGCTGCCGCTGAACACCAACGGCGGCGGGCTCTCGTACATGCACTCGGGCATGTACGGCATGTACGCCTTGCAGGAGTCGGTGCGCCAGCTTCGGGGCACCGCGCCGGCCCAGGTGAAGGACGCGAAGATCAGCGTCTCGCACGGGGTCGGAGGCATGTTCGCGGCCTCGGGCACGATCATTTTCTCGAACGAAAAAGGCTAGGTTTTCCGGCTCTTACCGCACGGCATGCTGCGCGGCATGGGTGCAGCAATTTCGCCCTCTCCGGCCTGCCGGGGAGGGCGATTTCGTGAGCGTCAGGCGTCGTAGTCCAGCTTGGGATACCAGTCCTTGCCTCGGCCTTCAGGGGTGGTGTCCAGGACGTTCCATAGGGGCGCCAGGTCGGGCGCGCCGCGCGGGTCCTGGCCGGGATCGGCGGTGGAGCCGCTCATCTCGCCGGACCAGAAGTGGCGGATGGTCCCGTCGCGGCGGGTGAAGACGTTGAAGGCCGGGACTTCCGAGCCGTCGGGCAGCAGGCCGAAATAGTCCCGCGAATAACTTCCGTTCAGGTCGCTGTAGAGCCGCAGGTTCTTCCAGCCCCGCTCCTGCTTCCAGGCGACCAGCCGCGCGATGGGCGAGCGGGCGACGACCACCAGGGAGATGCGCTGGTCGATGTCAGCCGCGGCGCCTTCCCAGGCGCCCAGCAGATTGGTGCACATGGGGCAGGGGCGTTCGCGCTCCGGCCCGAACATGTAGCTGTAGACCGCCAGGGTCGGCTTATCGCCGAACAGGTCGACGAAGTCGGCTGGGCCCGTCTCGCCCTCGAAGCGGTAGTCGCCCTCGACCTCGCCCCCGGGGGGCAGGGCCCGGCGCTGGGCGGCGACGCGTTCCAGGTGGCGGCGCAGCTCGATCTCCTCGGCGAGCAGGGCGGTGCGCGCGGCGCGGTACTCGGCGCTCTCGTTGCGGAATCGCACGGGGTTATCGCGGGCCAGCTGGCCCGCGGGGATCAGGGTCTCGGTCTTGGCGTCCATGAGCGTTCTCCATTGGGGAAGATAACCCGCCAGCAGGGGGGTAGGTTCGGCGGCGACCGCTAGCCGCCCTCGGCCAGGACCTCGGCTAGCCTCTCCAGCAGGCCGCGGCTGCCTTCCTCGCGGCCCTGGATGTCGCCGCCGCCGGCGAAATAGACCCCCTGCTCGGTATAGGTGAGGCGCGTGCCGCCGCCGTTGGCGATGAACACGATGGTGGCCAGCGAGGCGGAGATCGGCTGATCGCCCATGGCCATCCTGTAGGCGATGACGATGAGGCGGTCGGGGACGATCACCTGGTGGACCATCTCCATGGTCACCTCCGGACCGCCCTCGAAGCTGAACCGCGCGGTCTCGCGGCCGTCGACACGGAAGTCGAGGGCGTAGTGGTGCAGCGTGAAGCCCTCGCCCTCGGCGAACCACCGGCGCTTGAGGCCGATGTCGGCATGGGCGTTGAACACTCGCGCCGGGGCCTGGGGATAGACGCGCTCGATGGTGAAGGTGGCGTGGGCGGCGTCGGCGACGGTCTCGGTCATGGGCCTGTCCTGGGGGAGCTGGAGGCGGATGTTGAAGTGATGACTTTAGTATTGAGGCGGGCGGCTAATTGTCAAGTCATGACTTAAGTGTTGGCGACCTCACGGAGTCGAGCTTGGCCGTGCCGCCGTGCTATACCGCGTCCGATGATCCGCACCCTGCAACAGGGCCTGCGGGCGGGGGCGGTCCTGCTCGCGCTCGCCGCCCTGGCGCTCTTCTTCGACGTCGTGGCCGCGCGGGCGCAGGGCCCGCGCGCGCCGGATCTGACCCTGACCGGAACCCTGACCGGCGCGGCGCATGAGACCTACGCCGAGGTTCCGTTCAAGGTCCCGGCGGGCGTCGAGCGGATCACGGTGGAGTTCGCCTACAGCGGCAAGGAACAGCGCTCGGTCATCGACCTGGGCCTGCGCGATCCAGAGCGGTTCCGGGGCTGGAGCGGTGGGAACAAGGCCCGGTTGACCCTGGCTGAGAGCGACGCGACCCCCTCCTACCTGCCCGGGCCGCTGAAGGCCGGCACCTGGCGGCTGGTGCTGGGGGTTCCGAACATCCGTAAAGAGAGCCGGGCGGACTATGTCGCCAAGGTCTGGTTCGACCGGAAGGGTCAGCCGTTCGCCGGCTTCGCGGCCCCGCCGACGGTGACGGGCGAGCGGTGGTGGCGCGGCGACCTGCACATGCACACCGCCCATTCCGACGGGTCATGCCTGTCGCGCCGGGCGGCGAAGGTCCCGTGCCCGGTGTTCAAGACCCTGGAGGCCGCCTCGGCCCGCGGCCTCGACTTCATCGCGGTCACCGACCACAACACGACGTCGCAGTTCGGGGCGATGCGTGAGCTGGCGCCCTATTTCGACGACCTGCTGCTGATCCCCGGCCGGGAGATCACGACCTTCCATGGCCACGCCAACCTGTTCGGGCCGGTAGCGGCTGTCGATTTCCAGCTCGGAAGCGCGCGCGCGCCGACCCTCTCGACGATCCTCGATCAGGTGAGGGCCGCCGGCGGCGTCCTGTCGATCAACCATCCGGGCCTGCCGTCGGGCGAGATCTGCATGGGCTGCGGCTGGACCGCCAAGGGCGTCGACTATTCGAGGATCGCCGCGATCGAGGTGGTCAACGGCGGCCTGGCCGAGGGGCCCCTCTCGGGCCTGGCCTTCTGGGAGGCGCGGCTGAACGAGGGGCGCCGGATCACCGCCATCGGCGGGTCCGACAACCACGACGCCAGCCTGCCACCGGACCGGGCGCCGGCCATCGGCGTGCCGACCACCGTGGTGCGCGCGGGCGAGCTCAGCCAGGCCGCGATCCTGGCGGCGATCGTACAGGGCCATGTATTCCTAGACCTCGCCGGGACCCGCGGGCGCCTTTTGGAGGTCCAAGCGGCAGCGGGCGAGGCGGGGGTGGGGATGGGCGACGCCCTGATCGCGCCCGCCGGCGCCAGGGTCCGGGTCGAGGTCCGGGTGACGGGCGTTCCGGGCGGCTCGCTGGCGCTCTCGGGCCGCGCCGCGGGCGCGCTGGCCGACCCGAAGCTGGCGGGCGAAACGGCGACGACGAGCTTCGAGTTCGTCTCCGACGGTGCGCCGGGATGGATGCGGGTCGATGTCCGCGGACCCGACGGCCGCCTGCTGCTGCTGGGTAATCCGGTCTACCTCAACCCCTAGTATTTGTGGCGCGTCGCCACGCCTCAAACCGTTGAATCTCTTGTTAACTCTATTGAGCTAGCCCTGGGATATCGCATCTCATCGGGAAGCACATGGGGCTGAATCCGGAATCTCGCGCCCGTTTCAATCTTGAGCGCGCCTCAGTGCTGCTGCTCGAGGAATCGACCATGGGCATGAGCATCCTGGTCCAGATCCTCACGGGGTTCGGCGCCAAGACGCTTCACCGCTGCGAGAGCGTCGAAGAGGCCCAGGCCGCTGTCCAGAAGGTCGAGGTCGACCTGGTGATCGCCGACGCCCTGGGGGCCGGCGGCGAAGGCTACGACTTCATCAAGTGGCTGCGCCAGAGCCGCATCGAACCCAACTGCTTCGCTCCTGTCCTGCTGACCGCCGGCCATACGCCGCGCGACGCGGTGTCCAAGGCCCGCGACTGCGGGGCCCACTTCATCCTGGCCAAGCCGCTGACGCCGATCTCGGTGCTGGAGCGTGTGCTCTGGATCTCCAAGGAAGGCCGGCGTTTTGTCGAGTGCGACAGCTATATGGGCCCCGATCGGCGCTTCAAGAACGAGGGCGTGCCCCCCGGCACGGTCGGCCGCCGCCGCGACGACCTGCCGGCGGTGGTCGGCGAGGCCGCGACCCCCAACATGGAACAGGACGTCATCGACGGCCTCCTCAAGACACGACGGGTGGAACTGTGAGTGCTGTCAAAATCCACGTGCCGCCGGTTCGGCTCGCCAAGCTTCTGCGTACGCCGGGCGGCCTGCCGGTCGCCGAGGCGGTGCGCAACGCCGGGATCGGTCTCGAGAGCCTGAAGGGCGAGTGCCTCAGTGAGCTGAAGGGCGTGCTGGAGGCCGCGGAGGGCTGCGCGGCGCGGGCGGGCGGGCAGTACGATCCGGCCCTGCTGGACGAGCTTTACAAGATCGTCGCCACGCCGATCGGCATTCCCAGCGTCTGCGGCCTGGCCTCGGTGGACACCGCCCTGATCAGCCTGTCGGACCTGTTGGACTATCTGAAGGGCCAGGAGCGTTGGGACGCCAACGCCGCGGCCGTCCACCTGCGCGCCTTCCGCCTGCTGCTGCACACCGAGGGCGCGGCCGACGCGGCCGGCACCCAGGCGATCCTCGCGGGCCTGCGCAAGGTCAGCCAGCGCTACGCCCGGCCCGAGGGGTCCTCGGCCTGAGGCGAGGGGCCGGACTCGGTTTGTCCAGCTCCCGCAAGGGGAGAAGGATGGCGTGCCGAATGCCCTATGGATTCAGCCGGTCGGTGATGGTCCACAGGCCGTCGACCACGGACTTCAGGGTCGCGGGATCCTGGCCATCCTTGGTCCAAAGCAGGCGCAGGGCGCTGACGTGGACGTTGATGCTGGTCCAATCGGTCTTCTTGTGCGTGCGCAGGCGATCGACCAGTTCGCAGAGGCTGTAGCAGGCGTCGCAAATCACCCGCTTGTCGAACAGGCCGGCGATATCCAGGATGGTCGAGCCCTCCTCATAGACCTTGTCCAGCTCGGCCGTGCGTTCCTTGCACATGACCTCCAGGCGGCCGATCATGCCGCCGAGCGACTTCATGGCGTCCCCGGCGTGGGCGGCCAGTTCGCGCTGGGCCCGTTCGCTGGCCAGGCCCGCGGTCATGCCGCCCGGGCGGGCGACCTGTTCGGTCAAGCGGTACTTGACCTTGACGAACTCGGCGTCGCTCACAACTGCACCTTCGAGGGTTTCATCAACATATCGATGTCCGACTGGTCGAGGTTCGGGTCCTTGGCGGCGCCGACATGGGTCGACAGGTCGTCCTGGCGACGGCCCTTCACGCCCAGCGGAGGCCCGAGGTTCTTGAAGCGGCGGTCGGGGCCGACATAGCCCTCGGCGACCACCATCTGGCGTTCGTCCTTGGCCACCCAGAAGACGCGCTGCAGCAGCACCTCGGGGGTGAACGGCTTGGAGACCACGAAATTGGCCCCGGAATCGCGGCTCTTCTCCACCACGGTCCGGGCGGCGTGGCCGGTCAGCATGATCGCGGGCGTGAACTTGGCGGCGTCCGGCGCCTCGCGCCGCAGCCACTGGACGAAGTCGTAGCCGTCCATGTCGGGCATGGATGAGTCGATGACGATCAGGTCCAGTTCCTGGGTCTTGACCACATGCATGGCCTCGGCGCCCGAGCCGCACTTGAACTGCTTGCGCACGCCGAAGCCGCGGAACATCGCGGTCAGCGCCTCGAGGGCCTGCGGATTGTCGTCGACCAGCAGGACCACGGAGCGGTCCAGGTTGATGCGGATCTTCGGATCTAGGCCCATGGGGGATCGGCCTGTCTAAAAGAGGTCTAGGTCGCCGGCGTCGGCCTTGACGCGCACCGGCGCGTCCCGGGTCGCCTGGGCCAGTCGGTTGGCCAGGTCTCCCAGGGTGACGCCGGCCACGGCGTCGGAGAGATCGTAGTCGCCGCTCGCCGCCTGGGCGGAGAGCTTGCGGGTGAAGGTCGCCAGCGCCGCCAGGTGCTGGGTCAGCACGTCGACGGTCTGGGCTTCCTCAAGGGCGATGGCGAGCGGCTCGCCGCGGCTGGCGCGCACGAGCAGGGTGACAAGGGTCTCCAGCCGATCGCAGAGCGCGCCGGCATGCTCCAGCTCCACGGCGATGGAAGCCAGGACCTCGGGGGTCTGAATGGCGGCGGCGGTTCGCGACATCAAAACAGCTCCACGGCCCCCTCGTCCTCGACCGGCTCGGGCTTGACCCGCACAGGATCGCGCAGACGGGTTAGCTCCGCGTTATCAGTGACGGTTCTTTGTTGCGCCCGACCGGTGGTCGGCCAGTACTGGACTCGCCGTGCCTGCAGCCCGCCCAGGCTTGAGCCCACCAGGGGAATGCCTTCGTCGCGGAGGAATTTCTCGGCGAAGGCGGCGTTGGACGCGCCCACGTCTGAGAGACCGCCGAACATCCGCGCGCCGCCGAACAACTTGGCCTCCAACCGCTCGCGCCGCGCGCCGGAGCGCAGCAGCTCGTTGATCAGCAGTTCCATCGCGTAGGCGCCGTAGCGGCGGCTCTCGTTGTCCAGGCCCTCGGCCTTGCCTTCCGGCAGCAGGAAATGGTTCATCCCGCCCACCCCGGTCCTGCCGTCGCGCATGCACACGGCGACGCACGACCCGAGGATGGTGGTCAGCAGGACATCGGGGTCGCAGGATATGGCGTGCTCTCCCTGCACGACATGGATCCGCTTTCCTGGTCTTTTGGAGACGTTTTCAACGATCATGTCAGGGGGCCGAACACCGCTTCGATTTTTTCTTTTAGGGTCTGGGTGGTGAACGGCTTCACCAGGTAGTTGTTGACGCCGAACTGCACGGCGCGCTGCACGAGCTCGCGGTCGGCGCGCCCGGTCAGCATGATCACCGCGGTCTTGGAGGTCGGGCCGTGGGCGCGGATCGCGCGCAGCAGGCCCAGGCCATCCAGCTTGGGCATGTTGAAGTCGGTGATGACCAGATTGACCGGGGCGCTCAGCAGCGCTCGCAGGGCCTCTTCGCCATCCGGCGACTCGCGGGTCTGGGTGATGCCCAGCGCATGCAGGCTCGTGCGGATCAGCGAGCGCATGGTCTGTTGGTCATCGACGATCAGCGTCTTGATCGAGACGGCGGTCGGCATCAGGCGCTCCTTTTGGATTCTGCGGCCGCGCAGAGGTTCAAGATGGCGGGGCCCATCCGCGACAGGCCCACTTGCTTCTCCACCGCCCCGATCTCGAAGGCGACCTTGGGCATGCCGTAGACAACGCAGGAAGGCTCGTCCTGGCCGAGGGTCCGGGACCCGGCCTTCCTCATCGCCAGCAGGCCTTGGGCGCCGTCGCGGCCCATCCCGGTGAGGATGGCGCCGACGCTGCGGCGGTTCAACTTGGCGATCGATTCAAACAAGACGTCGACCGACGGGCGATGGCCGTTGACCGGCTCGCCCTCGCGCAGCCGGATCACGGGGTGAGAGGAGGAGGCGATCTCCATGTGCGCGTCGCCGCCGGGAGCGATGTAGACATGGCCCGGCTGCAGGCGGTCGCCGTCCTGGGCCTCGGTCACGTGGGCGCCGGAGATGCGGTCCAGCCGCGCGGCGAAGCTCTTGGTGAAGGTCGCCGGCATGTGCTGGGTGATGACCGTCGGCGGGCAGGTCTCGGGGAAGTTGGCCAGGATGGTCATCAAGGCCTCGACCCCGCCGGTCGAAGAGCCCAGCGCCAGGATGACGTCGGAGGCCCGATAGGAGGCGTCTCGCTCCACCGGCACGGTCGGCCCGTCATAGGGCTTCACCCGCGCCTTGGCCGCGGCCTTCACCTTGGCGGTGAGGTCGGCGAAGGCCTGCTGGACGGTGACCCCGCCCACGGGCTTGGCCACGCAGTCCACCGCGCCCAGCTCCAGGGCCTGCAGGGTGATCTCCGCGCCCGACTGGGTCAGGGTGGAGACCATCACCACCGGCGTCGGCCGCAGGCGCATGATCTTTTCCAGGAAATCGAGGCCGTTCATGTGCGGCATCTCGATATCGAGGGTAACGACGTCGGGGTTGAGCTTCTTGATCTGCTCACGCGCCTCGATGGCGTCGTTGGCGAAGCCCAGGACCTCGATATCCGGGTCGCGCTTCAGCGCCGCCCCGATGAGGCCGCGCATCGTGGCGCTGTCGTCGACTACCAGCACGCCAATGGTCATCGGCCGGCCCTCAAGGAATAGGTGGTCAGGCCCGTGGTCTCGAAGATGTTGGTGGCGGGGCCGGTGACCCGCTCGGAATGGCCGATATAGAGGGTGCCTCCCGGCTCCAGCATGGGGGCGAAGCGGGTCCAGATGCGTTCCTGGGTCGGTTCGTCGAAATAGATCACCACGTTGCGGCAGAAAATGGCGTCGAACTTGCCGCGCATCGGCCAGTCGCCGATCAGGTTGAGCTCGCGGAACGAGACCAGGCGGCGCAGTTCGTCGGCCACTTCCCAGCCGCCGGCCGCCTTCTTGAACCACCTGCGGCGCAGGTCGAGCGGCACGGGCTCGACGGCCTCTTCGCGATAGAGGCCGGCCTTGCCCTCGGCGACCATGTTGGGGTCGATGTCGGTGGCCAGGATCTTCACGTCCAGGTTGGCGGCCTCAGGCAGGGCGGCCAGGACCGTGATGGCCATGGAATAGGGTTCCTGGCCGTTGGAGCACGCCGCCGACCAGAGGCGGATGCGGCCGCCCTTCTTGGCCCGCTCGGCGAGCCTCGGCATGACCACGTCGCGCAGGTGGTCGAAATGGTGCGGCTCGCGGAAATAGCGGGTCACGTTGGTGGTCAGCGCCGCCATCATGGCCTGGCGCTCGTCGAGCCCGTCGGAGCCCTCGACCAGGGTGCAATAGTCGCGGAACGAGCGCAGGCCGAGCGAGCGCAGGCGCTTGGCCAGGCGCGAATAGACCAGCGCCGCCTTGCCTTCGGCCAGGGCGATGCCGGCGTGGCTGTGCAGGATCTGGGCGATCTTGTTGAAGTCGTCGGTGGTGAACAGGAACTCGCCTTCGACGAGACCGGCTCCGCCCCTGCGGCTATCGGGGGAGGTGCTCATGCGGCCTCCGCTTCGGTCTCGGGCAGCACGCGGTCGAGCGAGATCAGGCTGACCATGCGGTTGTCGACGGCGAACAGGCCTTTCACGAAGGTCTTCACCTGGTCGCAGGCGACGTCCGGCGTCGGCTGCACCATGTCGTCGCTCATATTGATGATGTCGCTGACCGCCTCGACCAGCAGGCCAAGGGTCCGGCCGCCGACATTGACCACCATGATCACATGGCGGGCCGTCGGCTCGGTGGTGGTCAGGCCCAGGCGCGCGCCGAGGTCGACGATCGGCAGCACGGCGCCGCGCAGGTTGATCACGCCCTTCATGTAGGACGGGGTGCGGGGCAGGGGCGTGCAGGCGGTCCAGCCGCGGATTTCACGGACCTGCATGATGTCGACGCAGAACTCCTGGTCGCCGATGCGGAAGGCGATCAGTTCGCGGCGGGCGCCGGGGGTATGGCTCAGGGTGTCGATCATGCTCATCCAGCCATTCGCTTCTCGGCGCGCGGCGCGGGCTTCCGGCGGTGTTGCGTGGTGACCAGCGCGTCGACATCGAGGATCAGGGCCACGCGGCCGTCACCCAGGATGGTGGCCGCGGCGATGCCGTCGATCTGCTGGTAATTGGCCTCGAGGCTCTTGATGACCACTTGGCGCTGACCCTGGATGGCCTCGACCAGCAGGGCCGCCTTGCCGCCGCCTTCGCTCTCGACCAGGACGGCGACGCCCTGTCCGGGGGCCAGCGGGGTGTCACGGAAGCCCAGGGCCACGCCGACGTCGATCAGCGGCACGAAGGTCTCGCGGATACGGATCACCGCGTCCTTGCCGCCCACCAGGTGGACGTCCTCGGCGCGCGGGGTGAGGCTCTCGATGATCGCCGACAGCGGGGCGACCAGGGTCTGTTCGGCCGCGGTGACCACCATGCCGTCCAGGACGGCCAGGGTCAGCGGCAGGGACATGGTGAACTTCGAACCCTTGCCGGGCTCAGACGAGATGGTGATGCGGCCGCCCAGCCCCTGGATGGAGCGGCGGACCACGTCCATGCCGACGCCGCGGCCGGAGATGTCTGAAATGGTCTCGGCGGTGGAGAAGCCGGGCTGGAAGATCAGGTTGTCGATCTCTTCGTCCGACAGCACCGCGTCCTCGGCGATCAGGCCCCGTTCGACGGCGATCCCGCGGACCCGTGGACGGTTGATGCCGCGGCCGTCGTCCTGCAGTTCGATGACGATGCGGCCGCCGCGGTGCAGGGCGCGCAGGCGCACCACGCCCTCGGCCGGCTTGCCCGCGGCGATGCGGCCTTCCGGATCTTCCAGGCCGTGGTCGATGGCGTTGCGCAGCATGTGGGTGATCGGGTCGGTCAGGCGCTCGATGACGGTCTTGTCGACCTCGGTGCCTTCGCCTTCCATCACCAGCTTGACCCGCTTGCCGGTCATGTCGGCGACTTCGCGGGCCAGGCGCGGCATGCGTTGGAACACGCTCTTCACCGGCTGGGCGCGGATGGCCATGACGCTGTCCTGGATCTCCCGGGTCAGCAGTTCGAGGTCTTCCAGGCCGAGCGCCACGTTGGACGAACGGGCCAGGCCGCTCTCCATGACTTGCTGGGACAGCATGGCCTGCTGGATGACCAGTTCGCCCACGGCGTTGATCAGGCGGTCCACGCGGTCGAGATCGACGCGGATCGTGGCGGTGGGCGCGGCGGCCGGGCCGCCGGCGTTGGCGGCGACGGGCGGTCCGGCGGGCTTGGCGGCCTGCGCGATGGGCGCGGCGACGGCGGCGGGCGCGATAGGCGCCTGGGCCTTGGCGATGAGGGCGGCGACGTCGAGGTCGGGGGCGGGCGCGGCCACCGGCGCCGGCTCGGGCGCGGCTTGGGCGATGGGCGCCTCGCCTGCAACGCGGGCCAGCAAGGCGGCGATGTCGAGCGGTGCGTCGGCGCTGGCCGCGGCCAGGGCGTCGTCGGAAGAGTCGGTGGCGTCAGGCGGCGGCGGGGCGGCTTCGCCGCCTTCCAGGCCGACGGTGATCAGGCAGTCGTCCTCGACGAATTCGAAGACTTCGCGGATCGTCGCCTCGTCGGCCTCGGTGGTCAGCAGCACCGTCCAGCGCAGATAGGCGGTCTCCGCGGCAAGCTGGTCCAGCGGCGGCAGGTCGCTGTCGTCGAAGTTGACCTCGGTGGGACCCAGACGGGCCAGTTCGCGCAGCACCAGGCCGGACTCGTTGGCCTTGGCGTACATCTCCGACTTCGGCGCGAAGCCGATGCGCCAGACCCGTCCGCCGCCGGCGTCGGGCTCGGCGTCGAAGGCGGGGGCGTCTTCGAGGGGCGTGATCTCGAGGGCGGGGGCGTCGAAGGCCGGGCTGTCGTCGCCCTCGATGGCCACGGTCATCGGCACGAAGCCGAAGTCCTCGTCGCCGCCAATGTCGCCGTCGTCGTCCAGGCCCTCGCCGCCGATCAGGCCTTTCATCTCCGAGAGGATGGGCGCCGAGCGGGCTTCATCCACCGCTCCGCCGTCGCGCGCGGCGACGACGTGGTCGGCCAGGACGTCGAAGGCCCGCAGCAGGGTCTTGGCGACGTCGTCGGTCAATTCCATCTTGCCCGAGCGCAGGTCGTCCATGACCGTCTCGAACACGTGGGCGAAGCGGATCAGATCCTCGAGACCGAATGCGCCGGCGCCGCCCTTCACCGAATGGACGGCGCGGAAGACAGCATTGATCGTCTCGTCGTCGGCGTCGCCGGCCTCCATGGCCAGCAGACCCTGTTCGGCGTCGGTCAGGAGTTCGTCGCACTCCTGAAAGAAGGTCTGCTTGATGCTCTCGAACGGATCCACGGAACGCTCCGACAAGTGGCTGTAGCTAGGCGGCGACGCGGCGGACGGCTTCGACGAGCTTGACCGGATTGAACGGCTTGACGATCCAGCCCGTGGCGCCGGCCGCGCGGGCCCGCTCCTTCTTGGCTGCGTCGCTTTCCGTGGTCAGGACCAGGATCGGCGTGGCGCGGTGGTCGGGATTGGCGCGGACGCCTTCAATCACGCCGAACCCGTCGAGGCGCGGCATGTTGATGTCGGTGATCACCACGTCGGCGCCGTTGGCCTGGAGGACTTCCAGCCCCTCGATGCCGTCGACGGCCTGGATCACCGTGTAGCCGGCCTGAACCAAGGCGTGGTTCAGCATCTCCCGCATCGTGCGGCTGTCGTCGATGGTCAGTACGGTCTTGCTCACGAGAGTCCCCCTTCGGGCTGGAATTGCAGCTCGGGGCCGCCAAACGCAGCCAACTGCTCTGAAAAGCCTGAAGACGGTTGATCCACCGTTAAGCAAACGCCGTCTTCGACCCAGATTTTTCGCGCGGACATCAAAACTTGCAGGCAAAGCCCACCCAGACGGGTCACCTGGGAGGCGTCCAGGGTCGTCGGGCGGCCGCGCAAGGCCATCAGCTCAGCGCGCAGAGGTTCAGCGGCCTGCAGGTCGAGGACCGGCGGCAAGCTGACCTGGGCTGGTGCGGATAACTCGGACATCGGTACGCTTCTCCTTCAGACCGCGGACGTGCGGCGACCTAGAATTCTTCCCAGCCATCGACGCTGGCCTCGACCCTGTGCGCCGCCGAACCCTGGCGGCTGGCGCGCCGCATCTGGGGAACGGGCGCATGGGCGCGGGGCGCGGCGGCTTGCGGCTGGCCGATTCGGAACCTGGCGATGGACCCCGCCAGGGCCTCGGCCTCGTTGGCGAGCGAGTGGCTGGCGGCGGTGGATTGTTCGACCATGGCCGCATTCTGCTGCGTAACCTGATCCATTTGGTTTACGGCGGTGTTGACCTGTTGCAGGCCCACGGCCTGTTCCTGGGCGCTGGCGGCGATCTCGGTGACCAGGCCGTCGATCTCGGCGACGCGGCCGACGATACGTTCCAGGGCCTGTCCGGTCTCGCCGACTAGGCGCACGCCCTGGCCGACCTGCTGGGTCGAGGCCGAGATCAAGGCCTTGATTTCCTTGGCGGCCTCGGCCGAGCGCTGGGCGAGGGCCCGGACCTCGGAGGCCACCACGGCGAAGCCCTTGCCGGCCTCGCCGGCGCGGGCGGCCTCGACCCCCGCGTTCAGCGCGAGCAGGTTGGTCTGGAAGGCGATCTCGTCGATCACCCCGATGATCTGACTGATCTGTTGGGCGGAGGTTTCGATCTCGCTCATCGCCGAGACGGCGTGGCGCACCACCTCGCCCGAGGTCTGGGCGTCGCCACGGGCGGCCAGGACCACGTCCGAGCACGATTTCGCGCCGCTGGCGGTCCTGCGCACCGTGGCGGTGATCTCGTCCAGGGCCGCGGCGGTCTCTTCCAGGCTCGCGGCCTGCTGTTCGGTGCGCCGCGACAGGTCGTCGGCGGCGGTGGAGATCTCGTCGGCGCCGGTACGGATGCCACCGACATTGGTCACGACCACCGTCATGGCGTCTTGAAGCTGGCCGATGGCGGCGTTGAAATCGCTCTGCAATTTGACGTAGTCGGCCGGGAAGGCGCCGCCGATGCGATAGGTCAGGTCGCCCTGGCTCAAGTGGTCCAGGCCGGCGGCGAGCGCGTCGACCACCTGGCCCTGCTGCTTGGCTGAGGCGGCGTTGGAGGCTTCGTGACGGCCCCGCTCGTTCTCGGCGGCCTTGCGTTCCTGGGCGGTCTGGCCCTCGAGCCGCAGCTTTTCCAGGCCCGCCGCCTTGAACACCGCCACGGCGTCGGCCATCTGGCCGACCTCATCCTGGCGACCGACGGCGGGAATGGCGGCGTCGAAGTCGCCTTGGGCCAGGCGGCGCATGGCCGCGGTCATGGCGTTCACCGGCTTGGCGATGGTGCGGGTCAGCAGCGAGCTCAAGGCCACAGCGATCAGCATCGCCATGGCCAGGCCCCCGGCCAGCCAGACAAAGGCGCTGCGGCTCGACTCGACCTGTTGTGTCTGCAGGGAGGTCATCTTGGCCACCTCGGCCTCGACCACCGCGTCCATGGCGTCCTCGGCCGGTGTGATCACCTTGTCGGCCAGGCCGTCGGGGCCGACCATATCGATGGCGCGGGGCAGGGTGGCAGGATCGGCGCTGAGCGCCATACCGGCGCGGACCACGTCGGTGAACCACTTGTCGGCGGCGACCTCGGCCTCATCGACCTTGGCGGCGAGCTCAGGAGAGTCGGCCAGCAGCGGCCGGGCCGCGGCCAGGCGCTTTTTGAAATTGGCCCGGTGCTTGTCGACACGCTCGGCGTAGTAGGGGTTCTTCGACAGCAGGTAGCCGCGATAGCTGTTCTCCTGACGGGTCAGGAAGAACTTCGCTTCGTTCATCGTGATGAGGGTCTCGTGGCCTTCCTGGGTCTCCAGGCGGGCGGCGTCGAGGGCGCGCAGGTTCATCAGCATCGCCCCGCCCATGCCGGCCATGGTCACGGCGACCGCGGCGAAACCGATCGTCAACTTGCAGGAGATCTTCAGATTGTTGAACGACACGGGTCTTCCTGGTTGTTCGGATTTCGGGTTGGCGCGCCGGGCCAAGCCCTGTCTCAGGGTCGGGGGTGATTCAGGATGCTATCGGTGGGGCGTTGGAGTCGGCCGCGGCTCCGAGAATCTTGTGTAGAGCTCTAACTTGCGCCTGCATTCGCCAGAATACTGTCAAGTCGACCCCCAAATACTTTGAGCGTACCTCGAAATCTTGAAGCGCGAGGCCCCCGCCCGCAGTTCATCGAGACATCACCACCTCCTTGGTTAACGGGCGCGGCTTGAAGAAATGGTTACCGGCCAGAAGGGCCCACGTTCCGCGAGACCCGAGATCGTCAACAAAAGCCGGTATTTGCCGGGGTCATGCGACAATCTGGCGCTAAGCCGCGGCGGAGGCGGACGGCGCTTAACTTCTACGGGCGCCAGTGCGCCGTTTCACAGTCTAGGGTGGTCGAGGCAAGATCAACGAACCGGTTCTTCCAATTCTGACTCGCCCGGGACGTCGGGTCTCCGCCTTCCGCGAGGTCACACTTGCTCCGGCGCGCGCGCGGTGCTGGCCTTAGGACCAGGATCGCCGCGGAGGACGCCATGGACCTGAAGCTGACGCCTGAGATGGAGGCCTTCCGCGACGAGGTGCGTGGCTTCCTGAGCGCCCACGCCGATCGCTACGCCCCGACCGCGGGCGCCGAGCGGCCCCGCGACGCGGCGCTGGAGTGGCAGTCCCTGCTGATCGAGCACGGCTACGCGGCCCGCACCATTCCGCGTGAGTACGGCGGCTATGGCGCGGAGCCCGACATCCTGAAGTCCCGGATCATCGCCGAGGAGTTCACCGCCGCCGGCGCCCCGCGCGGTTTCGCCAACCAGGGCATCTCCATGCTGGTCCCGACCCTGCTGGAGGTGGGCTCGGAGGAGCAGAAGACCCGCTGGATCGGGCCGACGCTGCGAGGCGAGGTGGTGTGGTGCCAGGGCTATTCCGAGCCCGGCGCGGGCTCCGACCTCGCCAGCCTGCAGACCAAGGCGACGGAGGACGGCGACGACTTTTTGATCTCGGGGTCAAAAATATGGACGAGCACGGCGGCCCAGGCCGACATGATCTTCTGCCTGGTGCGCACCGAGCCGCAGGCGCCCAAGCATGACGGCATCTCCTACATCCTGTTCTCGATGAAGGCGCCGGGGATCGAGGTGCGGCCTCTGAAGACCATGACCGGGTCGGCGGAGTTCAACGAGGTGTTCTTCACCGACGTCCGGGTTCCGCAGAGCGCCGTGGTCGGTGGACGGGGGCGGGGCTGGTTCGTGGCCAATGCGACGCTCAAGCACGAGCGGGGAATGCTGGGCGACCCCAACGCCACCGAGGCGCGGCTGCACTCGCTGATCGAGCTGATGAAGACCGAGACGGTCGACGGCCGGCGGCTGATCGACGACCCCGTGATGTGCGACCGGCTGATGCAGCTCCAGGCGCGGGCGATGTCCATGAAGTTCAACGGCTTGCGGCTGCTGACGTCGTCGATGACCGGTGAGCCGGCCGGCATGGCCGCCCTGGTGGTCAAGCTGCAGGGCTGTGAGCTGAACCACCAGATCGCCGCGCTCGCGATCGACGCCCTGGGCGAACTTGGGGTGCTCTATGAGGACGGACCGCACCTGCGGGCCAAGGGAAACTGGCAGCGCAGCTACATGTTCGACCTGGGCCTGATCATCGGCGGCGGCACCGCCCAGATCCAGAAGAACATCATCTCCGAACGCGGCCTCGGAATGCCGCGCGAACCCAAGCTGGCGAGCGTCTAGGTCATGGATTTCTCGATCACCCAAGACCAGAAGATGATGCAGGACAGCCTGTCGCGCACCCTGGCCGACAGTGTCCCCTTAGACCGGGTCCGCCGCTACGCCGGCGATCCGGCCGACGCGGGCGGCGATATCTGGGCGGCGATCGCCGACTTCGGCCTTGCCGGGGTGGTGACGCCCGATGCCCACGGCGGGCTCGGCATGTCGCTGCTGGACGCGGCGCTGGCGGCCCAGGCCCTGGGCCGCGCGGTGACGCCGGGACCGTTTCTGGGCGGGGTGACCGCGGCCATCGCGCTGAACGAGGCCGGGACAGCCGAGCAACAGGCGAAATGGTCGCCGAGGATCGCCACGGGCGAGACGACGGCGGGCCTGGCCATCTCCGAGCCGGTGGCCGGCGCGCGCGACGGGGCCGGGGTCGGCGCCGCCGGCGCCAAGCTCACCGGCAAGGCCCTGTTCGTCACCGACGCCCTGAGCGCCGACCTGTTCGTGGTCGCCGACCGGACGGGGAACCTGCACCTGGTCGCGGGCGACGCGGCGGGGCTGGGCCGCGCGCCGATGGCGAGCATCGACCAGACCCGCAGGCTGGGCGAGCTCACCTTCCACGAGACCCCGGCCGAGCCCCTGGGCGGACCGCAGACCCTGGCGCGGCTGCGCGACGCGGCCTGGGTGCTGCTGGCCGCCGACACCTTGGGCGCTTGCGAGGTGATGATCGAGAAGGCCGTCGACTACGCCAAGGAGCGCCGGCAGTTCGGCCGGGTGATCGGCTCGTTCCAGGCGGTGAAGCACCTCTGCGCCGAGATGGCCGCCGAGCTGGAGCCTTGCCGCGCCCTGGTCTGGTACGCCGCCTACGCCTTCGACGAGGCGCGCGACGAGTCGGCGCTGACCGCCGCCCACGCCAAGGCCCACACCTCGGAGATCGGCCGCTTCATCGCGCGCACCGCCACCGAGGTGCATGGCGGCATGGGGATCACCGACCTGCTGGGCCTGCACTTCTGGTTCAAGCGGGTGGGCCTCAACCGCCAGCTCCTGGGCGGTCCCGAGCGAGTGCGCCGCATCGCCGCCCAGATCCAGGGCCTGGCGGCCTAGGGGGTCAGTCCATCCCGCATGTCGGGGTGGACCAGCTCCAGGAGTTCCGGGCGCTTGGCGATGTAGGCGCGGAAGAAGCTGCAGGTCGGTTTGACCCAGAGCTTGTTCTCCCGCGCATAGGCCAGGCCCGCCTCCACCAGGCGCTTGCCGACGCCCTGGCCGGCGAAGGCGTCGGGGACGACCGTGTGCGGGAAGACGATGACGCCCGGCTCCAGGCGGTACTCCGCGAAGGCCACCTCGTCGCCCAGGCGGATCTCGAACTGCTTCTCCGTACGGACGACGTCGGGCAGGTCGGTCATGGGGCGCTCCTCGATCCTCTTCCTCACCCATTTATGGGGGAGGGGGACCATCCGCCAGGATGGTGGTGGGGGCGAGACTGGGCTCGGAGTTTGAGGCCGCCCCCTCCACCGCCTGTCGGCGGTCCCCCTCCCCCGTGAACGGGGGAGGAAGAGAGTGTCTTGTGACACCGGTATCAGGCGCTCTAGGGTGCGACTGGGAGGATCGGCCATGGACCATCTCAATCGGCGCGCCCTGTTGGCGACGGCCGGGCTGCTGCTGCCGGGCGGCGCGTTCGCGGCGGGCGCCTCGCCCACGGCGCGGACCACCCACGGGCCGGTGCGGGGCTATGCCGACGGGGCGATCAAGGTTTTCAAGGGCGTCCGCTACGGCGCCGACACCGGTCCCCGGCGCTTTCGGCCTCCAGCAGCGCCCGCGCCCTGGACCAAGACCCAGGAGGCCGTCGCCTATGGTCCGGCCTCGCCCCAGGCCGGCAAGGCCGACGAGGCGCAGAGCGAGGACTGCCTGTTCCTCAACGTCTGGACGCCGGGCGTGGCCGACGGCGCCAAGCGGCCGGTGATGGTCTATCTGCACGGCGGCGCCTATGCGTCGGGTTCGGGGAGCTCGCCGCTCTATGACGGCGCGCGGCTTTGCCGGCGCGGCGACGTGGTGGTGGTGACGATCAACCACCGGCTCAACGTGTTCGGCTACGGATTCCTGGCCAAGCTGGCGGGACCGGCCTTCGCCGATTCCGGAAACGCCGGGATGCTGGACATCGTCCTGGCCCTGCAGTGGGTGGCCGACAATATCGCTGGGTTCGGCGGCGATCCGGGCCGGGTGATGGTGTTCGGCCAGTCCGGCGGCGGCGCCAAGATCGCCACCATGATGGCCATGCCCGCGGCCAGGGGCCTATTCCACGCCGCGGCGACCATGAGCGGCCAGCAGGTGACGGCCTCCGGGCCGCTGCACGCCACGGAACGGATGACCCTGTTCCTGAAGACGCTCGGCCTGACGCCCGACCGCGCCGTCGAGGCCGCGACCCTGCCGCCCGCCCGGCTGGTCGAAGGTCTCGCCGCGGCCGATCCGTTCACGCCCGGCCGACTCTATTTCGGCCCGGTGCTGGACCAACGGAGCCTGGCGCGCCACCCGTTCTATCCGGACGCCCATCCGCAGGGACTGAAGATCCCGATGATCCTGGGCAACACCCATGATGAGACCCGCGCCTTCCTGGCGGGCTCCAAGCCCGATCCCTTCGTCATGCGCTGGGAGGAGGTGGCCGCCCGGATCGCGCCGGAGATGCGGGTCGACATCGATCCGGACCATGTGGTCGCGAGCTATCGCAGGCTCTATCCGGCCTATTCGCCCACCGACGTGTTCTTCGCCGCCACCACGGCGGGGCGGTCCTGGCGGGGCCAGGTGATCGAGGCCGAGGAACGGGCCCGGACCGGAGCGCCGGGATGGGTTTACCAGCTCGACCTGCGCACCAGCGAACAGGGCGGGCGGCTTGGCGCGCCGCACGCCGCCGACGTCGCGCTCGCCTTCGACAATCTGGGCGCGGCCGGTTCGCCCTACGCCGCGACCCCTGGCCATCAGAGGGTCGCCGACCAGATGAGCCAAGCTTTCATCGCCCTGGCGCGGACCGGCGATCCCAATACGGCGGCCCTTCCGCCCTGGCCGCGCTATGAGTTGGACCGGCGGGCGACCATGGTCTTCGACATGGAGACCAAGGTGGTGAACGACCCGCGCGGCGACGAACGGCGGCTGTTCGAGGCCGTGCCCTACATCCAGCCGGGGACGTAGCTCGCGGGGCTCCTAGCTCCTCCTCTCCACCCTCTCCCCTCGAGCGGGAAGAGGACGAAGCTGGGTGATCTGTTGTCGCCCGATGTTGGCAGGCGCCTCCACCTGCGGCAGCCGCAACACGTAGCCGTTCATCCCCAGGGCCTGGGCGGTCAGGCAGGCGGCGGCCGCGAAGGGCGGGCGCGGCTCGCCGGCCAGCAACCAGGCGAGGTGGGCTTCCAGCCGGGCGTAGTCCTCGGCCTGGGCGGCCGCGAAGAGGGCGAGGATCAGCTGCTCGTCGCGGGTGATGCGCAAGGAGCCCGGAGCCGCCAGGGTGATCTTGCGCCGGCCGGTCAGGGCCAGTTCGCGGACGAAGACGCCGAGCGCCGCCAGGGCCTGGGCGCCGGCCGGTCCACAGGCCTCGTCGAACTGCCGGTGGATCAGCCGGCAGTCCCGGGCGCCGATGGCCAGGGCCCGGAAGGCCCAGAGCAGCATGTGCTCGCCCTGGGTCAGGTCGTCGAGGCGGGCGGGGTTTTCAGGCTGGGGCATGGCGGTGTCCTCGGTTGGTCTCGACCGTATTGCTATTGATAATGACTCGCAACAAGACATTCAGCGCTGGCACGCGGAAGGCGGCTTGACGACGCCGGGGGTGATCGGCGCTAAATGATTTCAAACAACCGTTTGAGGACGCGTCCCATGATCAAGACCCGCATCACCGAGCTGCTGGGCGTGAAATATCCGATCATCCAGGCGCCCATGGGCTGGATCGCCCGGTCGCAACTGGCCTCGGCGGTGTCGAACGCCGGGGGCCTGGGGATCATCGAGACCTCGTCGGGCGAACTCGACGCCGTGCGCGAAGAGGTCAAGAAGATGCGCCAGCTCACCGACAAGCCGTTCGGGGTGAACATCGCCCAGGCCTATGTCCGGGACGCAGACATCGTCTCCTTCGTGGTCGACCAGGGGGTGAAGTTCGTCACCACCTCGGCCGGCGATCCCAACCGCTATTGCAGCCAGCTCAAGGAGGCGGGCCTGACCGTCTTCCACGTGGTGCCATCGCTGGCCGCGGCGCTGAAGGCCATCGACGCCGGGGTGGACGGCCTGGTGGTGGAGGGCGCCGAGGGCGGCGGCTTCAAGAATGCGCGCGACGTCTCCAGCATGGTGCTGCTGCCGCTGGTCTGTTCGAAGGTGGGCGTGCCGGTGATCGCCGCCGGCGGCATGGTCGACGGCCGCACGATGGCGGCGGCCTTCGCGCTCGGCGCCGAAGGCGTGCAGATGGGCACCCGGATGGTCTCGGCCGCCGAGAGCCCGGTGCATCAGAACTGGAAGGACGCCATCGTCGCGGCCAAGGAGACCGACACGGTGTTCCTCAACCGCTTCGGCCCCGGCGCGGCCCTGCGGGCGCTGCGCACCGAGCGGACCTCGCGCCTGGAGCGCGATCCGGGCGAGGCCGGCGTGATGTCGGAGTTCAAGAACACCCAGGCGCTCTATTTCGGCGGCGACATGGAGGCCTCGATCGCACTCTCGGGCCAGGTCGCGGGGCGGATCGACTCCGTGAAGCCGGTGGCCGAGGTGATCAAGGAGACCGTCGCCGAGTTCGAGGCGATCATGGCCGAGATGGCGGGGAAGTACGCGCCGGTGGGGGTCTAATCGCTCCTAGATCCTCCCCCAGCGCGCAGCGCGATTAGGGGCCCCGCCCTTCGCGAGGCGAAGGGCGTTCTTCGCGGCGATCGACAAATCGTTGTCGATCGCATCCGGCTCGCAAGCGCGAGCCGGCGCTCGTCACGGTGGCGCGTCGCCCTCTTCGGCGACGTATCGGAGGGGGATCAAGCCCACAAACAGAGTCAAAGTCCCCCTCAGTCCGCCATTCGGCGGACAGCTCCCCCAGAGGGGGAGCATCTGGGTCGTGTTCGCCCTAAGCCGCGGCAGACCGCAGGGCGTGTTCCGGTTCGAAGCTTTCCTCGTCCCACAGCGCGTCCAGGGCCGACCAGCGCTGGGCGGCGTCGCGCAGGCGGGCGTCGTCGCGGACATTGAGGACCTGGCCCTCCTGCTCGTCCCAGACCACGGTGAGGTCGGCCAGGCGATGGGCGCTCTCGTCCAGGCGGCCCTGCGCTTGAAGACGTTCGATCATCCCGGTGCTGATCCGCAGCTTCAGGCGACCGCCGGAGAGCCGGACGGCGACGTCTGCGTGCGTGATGACCTGGTCGATCATGGCCGGGCTGGCCGGCTGGGTCGGGCGCCGGGCGTCGAACAGGAACAGCGGCTCGGCATCGCGACCGGAAACGGGGCGGCGCGGAGCGGGGCGGAAGCGGGTCACGTTGCGGCTGGTCATCGAAGTCACCTTTCGTCTCGGCATGATCTTGATAGGATGTCGATGCGTCAGAAGCGGACGTAGTATTTCGGGAGCCGGCGATGCGGCATGAGAAGGCGGCGCGGTTGCTGGAACTGGCCCGGATGCTGGCCTCGTCGGCCGAGGGCCTGACCCTCGACGAGATGTCCGACCAGATGGGCGTGGGACGGCGCACGGCCGAGCGGATGCGCGACGCGCTGCGCGACGCCTTTCCCCAGCTCGAGGAAGTGGACGACCCGCCCACCAAGCGGTTCCGCATCCCATCGGGCCTGGACGGCATCTTCCAGGCGCCGACCGCCGATGAGTTCGCCGCGTTGCGGGCCGCGGCCGAGCAGTACCGGCAGGCGGGGTCGAAGACCCGGGCCGGGGCGTTGCTGTCTCTGGAGCAAAAGGTCCTCTCCGCGATCCGCGCGGGCGCGCGCCGTAAGCTCGCGCCGGACCTGGAGGCTCTCTTGGAGGCCGAGACCATGGCTATCCATGCCGGGCCTCGTCCCTTCGAGGACGAGATCGTGCTCGGCGCGGTGCGCGAAGCTATCAAGTCCTTGAGACGACTAAGGTTCCGCTACGCCGGCGGCTCGTCGCCGGGGCGGTTGCGGGAGGTGACGCCGTTCGGACTGATGTTCGGGCGCTCGAACTACCTGGTGGGGGCCGAGGGGGACTCAGTGGAGCCGCGCACCTGGCGGCTGGACCGGGTCCGCGAGATCGCGGTCAGCGAGGCGGCGGGCTCGCGGCCGCCCGAGTTCTCCCTTCGCGAGTTCATGAACCGCAGCTTCGGCATCTATCAGGACGAGGTGGAACAGGTGGAGCTGCGGGTGCTGCCGCACGGGGCCGAGGAGGCCCTGGGCTGGCGGTTCCACCCGACCCAGGCCCTGGAGCCCCTGGCCGACGGCGGGGTGATGGTGCGCTTCGTCGCGGGGGGCATGCGGGAGCTGGCCTGGCACCTTTTCACCTGGGGCGACAAGGTCGAGATCCTGGGGCCGGAGCGGTTGAGGGTCATGATGCGCGAGGAGCTGGCCGTGGCGATGCGGGCGCACGGCGCGCCCATTGGCGTCCTGACGTAGCGGGTCTAGGGTTCGCAACCGAACGTTGACACGCGGGGGGCGAACATGGCGGACGAGAGTGCTGCGAAACCTGTCCGGGCCAAGCCCGCCAGAGCCAAGCCGGCCAAGGCGGCCCCGGCCAAGATAGTCAAGGCTAAGCCGGCCGAGGGCGGACGAACGCCGTACGCGGCCGTCATCTATTTCCATGGCATCGGCGAACAGCGGCGGTTCGAGGAGACCGGGCGGCTGATCGACAAGATCGACGCCTTCCTCGGCGCGCAGCGGGCGCGGGGCGCCAAGCTGGGCAAGCTGGTGGGCATAGGAGCGGCGATCGAGCCGCTGCGGTCCGACCCGGCCCGGAGCATCTCCTATGTGGAGAGCCGCTATCTTCCGGACGCCGACCAGGACGCCAAGGCCAAGACGGTCCGCTATTACGAGGTCTACTGGGCGCCGGTGATGGCTGGGGAGAAGTCGCCCTGGCGCGTGCTGCGCTGGATGGGCCTGCAACAGCGCCGGCCGTTCCGCACCCTGGGATCGCCCTGGCGCGAGCGCCAGCGCCTGAGGCGCGCGGCCCTGGTCTCGCTGTTCGAGCGCGGCGCCAAGCTGCCGGCCGGGGTGCAGCCCGACGACCTGCCGCGCATGATCTCCCACTACACCGAATTCGAGGGCATGCCGGCCCAGCGCGCCTTTCCCAAGGGCGACTTCAAGGCGTTCATCGAATTCGTCCGGGAGCGGGAGGCCGGGGAGCCGGACGTGCTGGCGCGCCAGGAGATCCTGGCCGGCCGCTGGAAGCGCTTCTACCAGGGGGAGGAGTGGCGGAACGCCTTCGCGCTCACCACCCTGGCCATGACCCTGCTGCTGCTGGCCGGGGTGACCACCGGGGCGATCCTGTTCCTGCTGCGGCATGTGCAGGGAACCGACATCGGCAAGACCCTGCTGCAGAGCCTGAACCTGGCCGCGCCCACCATCGGCTCGGCCTTCAGCCTGGCCGCGTCGCTCTTTCTTCTGCTCGGCCTGGGCAAGTTCCTGACCGGCTATCTGGGCGACGTCGAGGCCTGGGCGACCTACACCGAGACCGACGAGAAGAACGAACGACGCACCCGCGTCCTGGATCGCAGCCGCGAGATGATCGAGCACGTGCTGGCCGATCCGAGATGCGATCGGGTCTGCATCGTCAGCCATAGCCTGGGCGCCAGCATCGCCCACGACGCCCTGCTCAATGTCGCCAGGCGCAACAGGGCCGAGAGCCCGGGCAATCCGGACAAGGGCCCGGTCGACATGGGGAAGATCGAGCATTTCGTGACGATGGGCAGCCCGATCGACAAGATCGAGTACTTCTTCGAGAGCTATCGCAGCACCTCGCATCGCTTCAAGCGGGTGGTGGAGGAGCTGCGCGGCGACATCGGGACCTATCCCTTCTGCATGAACCGCCACCCCCATATCCACTGGGTGAACTTCTGGGACGAGGGCGATCCGATCAGCGGGGCGCTGCAATCGCCCGCCAGCGCGACGCGGACCTCGCAGCAGGTCGACAACGTCCACGCGCCGGCCTTCCGCTTCCCAGCGCCCGGAGCCTCCCATTCGGGCTATTTCGACAATGGAACGGTGATCTCCAGCCTGTTCCAGATGATCTATCTGCGGGCCTTCAGCTTCGCGGCCCTGCCGTCACGGGTCGGCCAGCCCAAGGACTATGAGAGCGTCCTGCTCGGTCCCGGGGAGTCGACCGGCGCCGTGCGCGGCTTCGTGCTGCTGGCGGCGGCGACCCCGTGGCTGGCCCTGATCGGCTTCGCGCTCTGGGGCGTGTCGATGAAGTGGCCGCTGCCGCAGGCCGCCGTGATCGGTCCCTTCGCCCTATCGGGCCTGGCCGCCTTGACGCTTTGGCTCAGCCATCGGTCGAGCAAGCGCAAGGGGCATCGCTTCCCCTTCTAGGCCGCCCTAGACCATTTTCCGCCGAAGTGGACACCGGTTCGGCGAAGAAAATGGTCTAAATTCAAAGAGGCTTGAGCAAAATCCGATCCAATCGGATCGGATTTTGCTCTGGGACAGCGATCAGGCCTTCAGCGCCGCCAGGACCGCGTCCGGCCGGATCGGCAGGTGGCGGACGCGGGCGCCGACGGCGGCGAAGATGGCGTTGCCGATGGCGGGACCGACCACCGTGGTGGCGGGCTCGCCCAGGCCGACCGGCGGCTCGGGGCTCTCCACGAAATCGATGTGCAGTTCGGGCACGTCGGCCATCCGCAGCGGGGTATAGCTGTCCAGGTTGGTCTGCTCGATCTGGCCGTTGGTGAAGGTCGCGCCTTCGAACAGGGCCAGGCTCATGCCCCAGAGCGCCGCGCCCTCCATCTGCGCCAGCGCCCCGTCGGGATGGACGATGGCCCCGGCGTCGACCGCCAGGTGCAGGCTCTCGACCTTGACCTCGCCGCTCTTGCGGTCGACCCGCACGCGGGCGGCGCAGGCGATCCAGGTGGGCATGTCGCGTTCCTGGCCGAAGGTGGTGGCCAGGCCGACGCCGGTGTCCCTGGGCAGCTTGCCGCCGTAGCCGGCGTTCTTGGCGACGCGGGCCAGGACCGCGGCCTGGCGCTTGGCGCCGCCGACCGCACTGGGCGGCCCACCGGCGTTGCGGCCGGCGCCGTCCAGCAGCTTCAGCCGGAAGGCCAGGGGGTCGGCCTTTTGGGCGTGGGCGGCTTCGTCCATGAAGCTTTCCACCGCCCAATTGGTCCAGCCGGGGCCCACCGAGCGCAGCCAGCCGGGACGGAAGGCGGCGTTGGCCAGGTCGTTGGAGACCGCCCGCACCCGATGGGCGCCGACGGTGTACCAATGGTTGGCGCCATTGATCGCGAAGGGGTCGTAGGCCACGCCGTCGACGCCCTTGGGCATGAAGAAGGGGGCCATCACCAGGGTGGGCCAGCCCGCGCAGGCGTGGTGCTCCATGGCGGTCACCCGGCCGCCGTCGCCGAAGGCCATCCGCACCTTCTGAACGCTAGGCGAGCGGAAGGAGTCGAACAGGCTGTCGTCGGCGCGGGTGAAGACCAGCTTGACCGGCTTGCCGATCGCCTTGGAGGCCAGGGCCGCGGGCACCGCATAGTCGCCGTTCAGCCGCCGTCCGAAGCCGCCGCCCAGCAGGTAGGTGCGCATGACGATCTTGTCCTCGGGCCGGCCGAGCGCCTTGGCGAGGGTCGGCAGGGTCAGCGACTGCCACTGGGCGCCGGTGTGGATCTCGAAGACCCCGTCCTTCTCGAAGGCCAGCGCATTGAGCGGCTCCATCTGGAAATGGAGCGCGCTGGCGGTGGTGTAGGTCGCCTCCAGGGTCGACTTGGCGGACCCGAAGGCCCCGTCGACGCCGGCGTCGTTGAGCACCATGGCGCCAGCCTTGGGATCGGCGATGAGCTTGGCGGCGTGGGCCTGGAGGTCGGCCTCGGAGACCTTGGCCGTGTCGCCGTTGGTCCAGGTCACCTTGACCAGCTCGGCGGCGCGATCGGCGGCCACGAAGCTGTCGGCCAGCACCACCACCCAGCCGGGGATCGTGCCGGAGGGGTCGTCGAGCACCAGGCTGCGCTGGTAGCCGGGCACCGCCTTGGCGGCGCTGTCGTCCACCGAGACCACCTTGGACTGGTTGCGGGTCGGCGGGATCTTCGGCCGCGCGTAGACCATGCCGGGGACGGTGGCGTCGAGGCCGTAGAGGCCCTTGCCGTTGGTCTTGTCGGGGATGTCGCGGGCCTGGGTCTCGCGGCCGATCAGCCGCCGCTCGGAGGGCGGCTTGATCGGCATGGCCTTCAGTTCGGCCTCGGTGAAGGACGCCTTCAGCCCGCCCTTGGCGACGATGTCGCCATAGGAGACCGACTTGCCGCCGGCGCTGACCATGCCCTTGCGGGCGACGCAGGTCTTGGGGTCGGCGCCCAGCAGCTTGGCGCCGGCCTCGATGAGGGCGATGCGGCCGGCCGCGCCGGCCTGGCTCATCAGGGGATAGCTCTGCCAGACCGACCAGGACCCGCCGGTGACCATATAGCCCCACTTGGGGTCGCTATCGACGCTGACGATCCGCACCTTGTCCCAGTCGGCCTCGAGCTCGTCGGCCACGATGCGGGCGATGGCGGTGCCCACATGCTGGCCCATCTCGGCGCGGATGACATTGACGGTGACGATCCCCTGGCGGTCGATCGAGTACCAGACGGTCGGCTCGAAGCCGGCCTCGGCGGCGGCTCCGGGCGCGACGAAGCCGAACATGGCGCCGGCGGCGGTGGCGGCGATCATGAAGCCGCGGCGGGAGGGGGCGAAGAGCTTGTTCATGCGCGGGCTCCCGGCTTGGCGGCGGCCAGCTTGATGGCCTTCTTGATGCGCACATAGGCCATGCAGCGGCACAGGTTGCCGTTCATGGCCGCGTCGATCTCGGCGTCGGTCGGGTGCGGCGTGGCGGCCAGCAGGGCGGCGGCCCGCATGATCTGGCCCGACTGGCAGTAGCCACACTGCGGCGCCTGCGCCGCGATCCAGGCGGTCTGCAGCGGGTGGGCTCCCTTGGGATCGAGGCCCTCGATGGTGACGACCTTGGCGCCGGCCACCGCGCTGACCGGCGTGATGCAGGACGGGACGACCTGGCCGTCGACATGGACCATGCAGGCCCCGCAGGCGCCGATCCCGCAACCGAACTTCGTGCCCTTGAGGCCCAGGTCGTCGCGGATCGCCCACAGTAGGGGCGCGTCCTCCGGGCCCGAACTCGTGACCGTCCGGCCGTTGAGCTGGAACGTCGCCATGGTCGCACTCCCCCTGGTTCCTTGTCCGCAGGCTGCGCCCTTTTTCGAACGCCTGTCCAGACGCATCGGCGGAGCTTTCGCGCCTATTCCCGCGTTGCGCCGATGCGCCTAAACCTGGACTCCAGACAGGAGCGAGACCGTGCCCGAGCCGATCCTGAAGGCCCGCGAAGACGGGTTGGTCGAGAGCGACCACGCGGTGACCCTGCCGATCATGGCGCCGCGCCTGCAGGGCGAGCTGCATGCCGAGGGCTGGGCCGATCTGGCGCTGTGGGGCGAGGGCGACCTGGGGCGGCTGCGGTTCTCCGGCCTCGATGGGCCCTACGTCTATTTCCCCAACGGCCTCAGCGCTCCGGGCGGCGGGGTGTTCGCCGCCCAGGAGGCGCCGGTAATGGTGATCCGCGGCGCGACCTATCGCGGATTCGCCCCGGCCCGGCGCTGCGCCAGCTGGGACCGCAGCACCCATCCCAAGGCCCGCGTCCGGCGCGAGAAGGCCCGGCGACGGATCGACCTGCAATGGGGCGTAGTGCTGATCGAACAGCGGGGCGAGGACCTGGTGGTCGCGGCCGGGGCGGACCTGGCCGAGGCCGACCGCGCCCTGCACTTCTCCGTCGACACCATCGTGGGCGAGGCCCAGGCCTACGCCGCCCATTGCGACCTGATGCCGGAGGCCGATCCGGTGATGCGCGGCATGGTTGTGCAGGGGGTCCACGCCGGGCTCTCCAGCGTCCGCCGCGACGAGCGCGGACGCTTCGACGGCCTGGCGGCGGGACTGCATTATTCGGCGCCGGCGCGGACCTATTACCGCGACGGCTACTGGACCCTGCAACTGCTGCTGGGGCTGGCGCCGAGCATCGTCCACGAGGAGATCGAGATCCTCGCCTCGGGCCTGCAGCCGGACGGCGAGGCGCCGTCGGGCGTGATCGTCTCGGGCCCCGAGCAGGCGCGGGCCTGGGAGGAGCTGCGCACCACGGCCTTCGGCATGGACTGGATCCACATCCGCTCGATCGACTGGTGGAGCGACCATTTCGACAGCCCGCTCTTCTTCGTGCTGGCGATCGGCGACTATGTGCGCACCACCGGCGACCTGGAGCCGGCCGAACGGCACTGGCCGCTGGTGAAGGCGGTGTTCGACCGCTATCGCGGCCTCACCGAAATGGGCCTGCCGGTGAAGCCGCGCCACGAGCGCGACTGGGCCGACAATGTCTATCGCGGCGGGTTCGTGGCCTATGACCTGGGGCTCTGGGTCGGGGCGCTGGACGTGATCTCCAAGCTGGGCGCCAAGCTCGATCCCCCCTTCGGCGCCGCCGCCAAGGCCCTGGCGGCCGAGACCCGCGCAGCCATCGAGACCCAGCTCTGGCGGCCCGATGGTTGGTATGCGGACTATCACGCGCCCGAGGGGCTGGCCGAGGTGGAGCCGGCGCTGGAGGACCACCTGACGCTCGATAGCCTGACCCTGCTGCGCTATGACGCCGTGTCGGAGGACCGCGCGCTCCAGGTGCTGCAGGCGGTGCGCGACCGGCTGGAGACCCGCCACAACACCGACCAGTCCTTCGGCGACTGGGGCATGATGTGCGTCTACCCGCCGTTCAAGCACCGGGCCGACACGCGGTCCAAGTCCGCCTTCGCCTTCCGCTACCACAACGGCTCGGACTGGCCCTGGATGGACGGGCTCTATGCCGAGGAGCGGCTGCGCCGGGGCCTGCCCGGGTGGCGCTATCCGCTGGTCCGCTGGTGGGAGGTCTGCCTGGAAAAGGGTTGGCTGGGGGCGGTGGAGTATTTCTCACCGCCCTGGGGCCGGGGCTCGCTGCTGCAAGGCTGGTCGGGACTGCCCGCAGCGGTGGCCCTGAAGCACCGCGAGACGGTTCTGGCTGGTGATCCCGACTAGGGAGACCGGCCTCACGTCACGTGGAGATCGACGCCGACCAACCGGAGACCCAGCCGATAGGCGACCCGCTGGGACGCCAGGTTGTCCCACGAGGTGCTGTAGAACGGCGTCGCTCCAAGGTCCCGCACCGCCCCGACCCAGGCGCCCACCACCGCCACGGCGTGACCGCGGCGGCGATGATCGGGATGGGTCTCAACCCCCGCGCAATGGACCGCGTCGGATATGCGGACACTGGCGCAGATGGCCACCGCCTGGCCTGCATCGACCTGGGCGAGGAAGGGGCGGCGGTGGGGAACATCGGGCAGCCAGTCCTTAAAGGTCTCGCGCAAGAGACCGGCATTGTGCTCATCGATGGTCACCGCCGCGCCATCTGCCGGCGGCTCGGCGTCGGCCAGGTAGGCCGGACCCGACCAGACACGCTCCACGGAAGCGTGCTCGGCCAGGACTTCGAGATAACGGTCGTGCAGGGCCGAAAGGCGGTCGAGCGCTTGGGCGTCGCGCTCCTGCGCGGCTAGATCCAGCAGCCGTCGGACCAAGTCGTCGGGGAGGCCGTGCCGGAAGCGCGCGATCGGGCCGCGCGCGGTGCGCATCAGGTGGAAGCGCGGCGCGGTCCGGCTGTCCCATTCATTCGAGCCCACCATTCGGCCTTCGCCGTCGGTGCGGTAGAGCGTGTCCATCCGCTGAGCGAACAGGCGCGCGTCGCCGCTCATGGTTTGAAGCCGGAGGTGCGGCCCGGGGTCAGCGGAAGCAAGCGACCGCCTCTCCGACCCAGGCCTTCAGCACGTCCTTCTTGGCGAGCGGCGTGGCGCCGTGCCGGACCAGGATCAGGTCGAGGTCTGGAACCAGCACGATGTACTGGCCGTCATAGCCGTTGGCCGAGAACGAGCCGGGGCCGGCGACGTCCAGCCACCAGTGGGCGCCATAGCGGTTCTCCTCGCCCGGTTGCTGGAAGGTGGGCGTGCGGGCGTAGTCCACCCAGTCGCGCGACAGGAGCTGGCGGCCGTCCCATTCGCCGCCGCGCAGATAGAGCAGGCCGAAGCGGGCGAAGTCGCGGGCGGTGGCGAAGCAGTAGGATGAACCGATGAAGGTCCCCGACCCGTCAAACTTGGGGACCGGGCTCTTCATCCCCAGCGGATCGAACAGCGCTTGGCGCATGAAGGCGTGGAAGGCCTCACCGGTGGCGCCGACCGCGCGAGCGGCGATCCTCGAGACGATGTTGGTCGTGCCGCTGGCGTAGGACCACCAGGTCCCCGGCGCGTGCTCCAGCGGCATGGCGGCGGCGAAATGGGCCATGTCGGGCCGGCCGCTACGTTGGAGCATCTCGATCACGTCGGAGGGATGCTCGGGCACGTAGTCCTCGACGAACCTCAGGCCGCTCGACATACGCAGGAGCTGGTCCAGGGTGACGGCGCCGCGCGGATCGCCGGGCTCGCGCCACTCGGGGACGTCGGCGGGGGCGTGGATGTCGATCAGACCCTCGCCCACCAGCACGCCGACCAGGGCCTGGGTGATGCTCTTGGCCATCGACCAGGACGGATAGGTGTGGTCGGGGCCGTGGGCCCGGCCGTAGCGCTCGAAGATCAGCCGTCCACCCTGGACGATGGCCAGGGCGTGGGTCTGCCCCATCTCGTCGGTCTCGAAGGCGCGGGCCAGCTGGGCGTCGAACCGCGCCTGGTCGAGGCCGGCGGGCAGCTCGCCCAGGGGCCAGGCCTCCGTCGGCCAGGCAACGTCGGCGGGCTGGGCGGGGAGGGGCATGAGGCTCATGGCGCCAGACTGGCCCCTGGCCGCGCGCTTGTCATCTAGGCCGCGTCCGGCCGGCGGTGAGGAACCAGAAGACCGCGCCGCCGACCGCCAGGACCATGGCCGAGGTGGTGAGCGCCGGGCCGCCGAAATGGGTGAGCATCAGGCCGCCATTGGCGCCGCCCAGCGCCTGGCCGAAGGAGACGGCCGAACCGTTGATCGCCAGGGCGAGGACCGCGGCGGTGGGCAGGGCTTCGACAAGCCGGCTCTGCAGCACCGGCACGATCGCGAACAGCGAGGTCGCGGTGACCAGGATGGCCAGGCAGACCATCGCATTGGTGGCGAGCCCCGGCGGGGCGCCGCCCGAGAGCTCGAGAGTGTGGAGGCCGGCGCCGCAGGCCAGGGTGAGGAAGGCCAAGCCCACCGACAGACCGCCGGCGCCGCGGTCGGCGCTGCGGCCGCCCAGCCACAGGCCCAGGAAGCTGCCCACGCCGAGCATCAGCTGGAAGGCCCCGACGCCGGCGCCCGTGACCCCGGTCTGCAGGCGGATGATCGGCGCCAGATAGGTGTTGATGGTCATGTTGGCGCCGAAGGCCAGGAAGGAGGCCGTCCAGAGCGGCAGGGCCGTGGCGATGTCGAGCTTGCCGCCCTTGATGGGCGCCGGCGGCACCACACTGGGCGTGAACAGGGCCACGGCCGCGAAGGCGATGAGCGAGAGGAGGGCTGACAGCAGGAAGGTGGAGCGCCAGCCGAAGGCCGCGCCGACCACGCTGCCCATGGGGATTCCCAGAAGGAAGGCGATGGTCATGCCGCCGGTGACGATGGCCATGGCCGATCCCCGCTTCTCCGGGGGCGCCATGCTTGCGGCCATGGTCGCGGCGCCGGGACCCGCCAGGGCCGCGATCCCGCCCAGGACGGCGCGCACGCCGAGGAGCTGGCCGAAGCTCTGGGAAAGGTAGCAGGCCAGGCTGAAGGCGATGGAGGCGGCCAGCGCCAGCAACAAGATCGCCTTGCGCTCGCGACGGCCAAGCAGCATCGCCAGCGGCGGCCCGGCCAGGGCCGCGGTCAGGACATAGATCGTCTGCAGCTGTCCGACCGTGCCGGTGGTGACGCCCAGGTCGGCGGCCATGGGTTCCAGCACGCCGGCGAATATGAAGGCGCTTGATCCGAAGGAGAATGTTGAAAGGGCCAGAACAAATACACGTGGGTCCATGGCGCGAACTTCGACGCCAAACCGGCAGGAGTCGACAGAGTTCTTCTGTCCGCCACGTCAGGGAAACGGGCCGGCCTCAGGTCGCGATCAACACTCGACGAGGTTGACGGCGAGGCCGCCCAGCGAGGTCTCCTTGTAGATCTCGCTCATGTCCTGGCCGGTCCGCTTCATGGTGGCGATCACCTTGTCCAGCGAGACGGTGTGCTGGCCGTCGCCCAGCAGCGCCAGGCGCGAGGCGTCGATGGCCTTCACCGCCCCCATGGCGTTGCGCTCGATGCAGGGGATCTGGACCAGGCCGCCGATGGGATCGCAGGTGAGGCCCAGATTGTGCTCCATACCGATCTCGGCGGCGTTCTCGATCTGCGCGTTGGAACCGCCTAGGGCCGCCGTCAGACCCGCGGCGGCCATGGAGCAGGCGACGCCCACCTCGCCCTGGCAGCCGACCTCGGCGCCGGAGATCGAGGCGTTCTGCTTGTAGAGCGCGCCGATCGCCGCGGCGGTGAGCAGGAAAGTGCGGCGGCCCTCGACGGAGCCGCGATAGAAGCGGTCGTAGTAGCGCAGCACCGCCGGCAGCAGCCCGGCCGCGCCGTTGGTGGGGGCGGTGACCACGCGCCCGCCCGAGGCGTTCTCCTCGTTGACGGCCAGCGCCCAGAGATTGACCCAGTCCAGCGCAGCCAGCGGGTCGGAGATGTTGCGCTCCACCTTGGCCATCAGGTCGTTGCGGATCTGGCTGGCGCGGCGGCGGACCTTCAGGCCGCCAGGCAGGCAGCCCTCCTGGCGCATGCCGCGCTCAATGCAGGCCTCCATGGCGTTGAAGATGGCGTCGAGGCCGTCATTGACCTCGGTGGGCGGGCGCACGGCCGTCTCGTTGGCGAACATCAGCTCGGCGATGGTCAGGCCGGCGCGCTCCGCCTGCTCCAGCAGTTCGGCTCCGGAGCCGAAGGGATAGGGCACGGGGACGGCGCGGGCCGGCGGCCCGTTGGCCGCGATCTCGTCCTCGTCCAGTACGAAGCCGCCGCCGATGGAGAAGTAGGTGCGCTCGAGGCTCAGGGCGCCGTCGGCGGCGAAGGCGCGGAAGGCCACGGCGTTCGGATGCTGCGGCAGGCGCGTGCGGCCGGCCCAGACCAGGTCGCGGGCCTCGTCGAAGCTGATCTCGGGGCCAATCTCGGGACCGATCTCGCCCAGCTTGAGGCGGCCGGTGGTGCGGATGGTCTCCAGGGCCGCGTCGGCGGCGTCGGGATCGATGGTGGCGGGATGGAACCCGACCAGGCCCAGGATGACCGCCCGGTCGGTGGCGTGGCCTTTGCCGGTCAGGGCCAGGGAGGCGTAGAGCGTGACCTCCATCCGCGCGACGCTGGCGAGCAGGCTCTGCTCCGCCAGCCGCGTCATGAACCTCGCCCCGGCGGTCATGGGCCCCATGGTGTGGGAGCTGGACGGGCCCACGCCCAGCTTGAACAGGTCGAACGCGCTGGTTGTCATGGGCGGTGTTGGTACGTCATCGCGCGAACCGCGCCAAGGCGATGCAGGAAAAGCCTTCCCCAAGGGAAGGTGGGCGAGAAGGCTTGATCGCCGATGGTTTTTCGCGCCCCTATGAAGGTCCTTCGCACAGGTTCCAGGACTTCCGCCGCATGACCGACCGCCCCGGCCCGCCCGTCGCGTTCCGCCCGCCCATGACCCCCGCCCTGGTGGTCCGCCACGCGGCCCTGGAGCAGAACCTGGCGGCCATGCAGGCCCTGTGCGACGCCGCCGGCGTCAAGCTTCGGGCGCACGGCAAGATGCACAAGTGCTCGACCCTCGGCCGCCGCCAGGTGGAGCTGGGCGCGGTCGGCCTGTGTTGCCAGACGGTGGGGGAGGCCGAGGTCTATGCGGCCGCCGGGATCGAAGATCTGCTGGTCACCTCGCCCCCGGCGCCCTGGGGCGCGGCGCGGATCGCCGCCCTCGCCAAGGCCGGGACGAAGATCGCCGTGGTGGCCGACGATGTGGGCCAGATCGACCGGCTGTCGGCCGCCGCGACAGCGGCGGACACCATCGTAGGGCTGGTCATCGACATCGACCTCGGCACTCACCGAACCGGGGTTCCGCCCGAGGAGGTCCTGGCGCTGGCCCGTCACGCCAACGCCGCGCCGGGTCTGCTCTATCGCGGCGTCCAGGCCTATCTCGGCCATCTGCAGCACCTCGCCGATCTCGACCAGCGCCGCGCGGCCTGCGAGGCGACACGCCAGCGGCTGGGCGGGCTGGTGGGCGAACTCACCGAGGCGGGCCTGGCCCCGGAACTCGTCACCGGCGGCGGCACCGGCACCTATGCCGTCGACCTGGCCTCGGGCGTGTTCAACGAGCTCCAGGCCGGCTCCTACGCCTTCATGGACGTGGAGTACGAGGATTGCCCCTCGCCGGACGGCGGGGCCTGGGCCTTCGCGCCCTCGCTGTTCCTGGCGGCCAGCGTAGTCTCGGCGCGGCACAAGACCCACGTGGTCTGCGACGCGGGTCTGAAGGCCCACTCCGTGGACGGACCGCCGGCGCGGATCGCGGCCGGCGCGCCTCTGGGCGCCCGCTGGCGGCCCATGGGCGACGAGCACGGGGCGATCTTCCATCCGGCCCTGACCCAGGCGCTGAAGGCCGGCGGCGACTTCGACCGGTCCGTCGCGGCGATCGACGCCGACGCGAGCCTGGCCTGGCCGCCCGACGCGCCGCGTGTCGGCGACCTGGTCTGGCTGCAGCCCGGCCACATCGACCCGACCGTCAATCTGCACGACGCGCTCTACGTGGTCGACGAGCTGGGCGGGGTCGAGGTCTGGCCGGTGGACGCGCGCCGCACCGCGCAGGTCTAGGGGCTTGCCCGAAGCGCCGGCCTGCCCTTTTGTGCGCCGACGCCGAACACCTACGAGGACACCATGAAGACCCGCGCCGCCGTCGCCTTCGAGGCCAAGAAACCGCTCGAGATCGTCGAGGTGGACCTGGAGGGGCCCAAGGCCTTCGA
>NZ_JAUYNW010000097.1 GCF_030698145.1 Phenylobacterium sp.
GCCCTCGCACGAGGCCCAGCACAGGATCATCGCCCGGGAGGGCGAACCCTTGTTCTGGCTGAACGAACTCGTCGGCCACCTGTCGCCGGTTCCCCTGGGGCTGTCCTATGAAGCCGCCCGCCTCACCCACTATGAACACCACAAGCACGCCAACCACCTGGAGTTCGACCCGGACATCAACACCAGGTCCGACAGCGCCTGGCACATGATCGTCAAGGACCTCGGCAGCCAGCTGCAGACGGTTCCGAAGATGAACACGGCCTATGCCAATGCGCTGGAACGGATCGGGACGGATGACGCCCGGCGCGGGCGCGCCGTGGCTCTGATCTATGCGCTCGCCACCAACGCCTTGCTCTTCGGGTTCGCGTGGGCGGGCTACGCGCTCGAGGTGGCGGCGATCGTGTGGCTGCCTCGCATAGTGGGCGGGGTCTACATCCGGTTCTTCCTGAGTTGGGCGCCGCACCATCCGGCCGCGGACCTGGGCCGCTACCGCGACACCCGCGGCTTCCGAAGTCGGCTCGGCAACATCCTGACGATGGGCATGCAGTACCACATCATCCATCATCTCTATCCGCGCATGCCCCTGTTCCGGCATCCGGCGGCGTTCCGAGCGCTGCGGCCCATTCTCGTGGCGCGCGGCTGTCGGCTGGACGGGATCTAGCGGCGATCAGGGGCGGCCGTCGAGCGGCGGCCGCGCCGAAGGCTGGCGGGCCTTACGGCAGGACGGGCCTGGGCGCTTCACCAATGCGTCCGGAACTGACACGTCAACTCGCCGGAGCGGCATAGACCCCTACGCCTGCTCTCCACCCCCTGCAGGAGTTCACAACATCGGCTGCCGGGCCCGTCGCCGCCGGGACGACCGTGGTCTCGGAACACCGCTTACACCGCTGGCCCTCATCCGGCACTAAGATGCGCAGCCGGGCGCGAGGCCGACGCGCGCGGCACAGCCGGTGGGGGGAAACCGGACCTTGCCCCCTGCGGGCCAGGGTTTAGTCTACCTTTGCGGCTAGTGGATGAATGCGATGAGCGACGCGGTCGGCCCTGGCGATCTGGTTCTGTGCGTCAACGCAGCGCCCAATCATGTCACGGGAAGACCGGTGCCCCTCCAGGCCGGAGAGACCTACCGTGTCATCGGGGTCATGGAATTCGCCTGCCCCTGCGGGCGTTCCGACGCCTTGCTCGATGTGGGCATCGACTTCGCCTGGTGCCAGTCGCGCTTCCGACTGCTGCCAAAGCCCAAGGCCCAGGCCAGGACGCGCCGAGTTTCGGCTCCCAAGGAGAAGGAAACGGTTCGCTGAACAGCCGACGGGGCGGTTCGGCCTTGCGCCGGCTCTCTGAGGTTCGAATGCGGTTGGAAGCGCTGTTATTAGGGCAGGGGCGCTGAACGTCCGCACATCGGGCGGAAGTCAGAGTCCGCTTGTGGCGCGACGCAGACCTCCGCCCTAACCAGCGCGGTGCAACTGGCGGGCAAGGAAGTCTCCGCCTAGTCGCAGTCCCCCCTCGTCGATGCTGTGGCCGAGCCTCCGCGCCGCATGGGTGCTGATCTCAAACCCCATGGCTTTGAACTCGACCTCCGCCTGGCCCATCGCGACGAACGGCACCATCGGGTCAGCGTCTCCATGGATCAGAAGCAGCGGCGGCTTGGTCTTCACCTCGGTCTGCAACGCTTCGGCGTCGGCCAGCATGCCCGAATAGCCCACGATCCCGGCAAGAGTTTCGGACCGACGCGGCCCCACATGGAGAGCCATCATGGTCCCCTGACTGAACCCCACCAGCGCTACCTTGCTGTTCGGCAGATCGTATGCCGTCCGGTGCATGTCGATGAAGGCGTTCACCAGAGGCGCTGCCCGTCGCACGCCCGCGGCGCGGCCTTCCCGTCCAAGGTCGCTCAGCGACCACCACTGATAGCCACCCGGCGCGCCGGGACAGATTTCCGGAGCGTTGGGCGCCATGAAGACGGTGTCGGGCAGGCTCGCGCGCCAGTGGGGGACAAGCCCCATTAGGTCGTCGCCATTCGAGCCGTAGCCGTGCAGGAGGATCACCAACGACTGGGGGGCTCTGCCGCTCGCCGGAGCGGCCATTGGGCCCTTGAGGCGGGTCAGGTCGTTCATCAGTCCGGTGGTGAGGCAAAGCGATAGCCCGGTCAACGGCCGCTACTGGCCAATGTCCGCTTGCGGCCATGCGCCAAGAGTCTGCTCGTGGCGCAGGATCGCCGTTAGGCCTCAGCGGCCCCGTCGGTTGGAGAGCAGACGTGCAAAATGCGCGTTGTCGGGTGGAAAGGGGACTTAGAGGTCGGCGCGTAAAGTCCGCACCCATGTGCTGAAGGTCTCGGCGTCTCCTCGATGAGCGACGATGGTTCGGACTCCGCGCGAGACAGAAGACTTTCGGGCTTCTCTAGGCGGAGCTCCGAACCAGGCGCGGAAGGCTCGGCTGAAATGAGACTCGCTTGAAAAGCAGCAGATTTCGGCGATGTCAGCGATCCTGAGGTTGCTGTCCTCTACGAGCAGCCGGTTCGCCCAGGCGAGCCGACGGGACTGAATGTATTTCCCCACGCCGCCTTCGTCCTTGAACAGGCCGTAGAGCACAGAGCGCGAAACACCGACGTCGCGGGCCACTTTGTCGGCGCAGAGGGCTAGGTCGGCTAGATTGGCCTCGATGTACTCGCCCGCCTTCAGGCGTTTGGAGCGGCGCCGGACGGGGAGGCGGCCTGAACCGTCCACTCCGATAGCAGCGGTCAGAAGCTCCATTACCGCGCTGGCGAGCTGACGGCACCCTCTCGCTGAGAGTCTAGGTGCGGTCGCCACCACTGAGGTCAGGAAGCTGGCGGCTAGGCCGCCTGTGGGGTTGGCGGCGCCGAAGCCGTGCAGGCGGTTCGGCCCGCCCAGGCCCCGCGCCGCGATGTGGCGGGGCACGATCAAGCAGAACCCTTCCAGGGCTGCATCGGGCATCTCGAAGGGCTGGGACATGTCCTGAACGGTCACCCGACCATGGTCGCCCGAGCCGCTGACGCCGAAGATGATGTGATCCAGCCCATCGAGAGCGATTCGCCGCCTGGAGCGCTCGTAGGTCGCAGACGCGGCTTGCATCTGACCCAGGATGAGGCCGCCGAGATGCACGCTGCTGGCCTGACCGCTAAACCCCTCGACGTCGAAGGGATGATGGATGTCGTACAGCCCACCCACCGCTGCACGCCAGCTCTCGAAGCGCGACGCTGGCTCGATGTCATCGGTCGAGAAATGGGCGATGGGTAGAGCCTGGGCCGCGAGATCCACCTATCGCCCCTCTGCATGCCATCGGAGCTTAGCCGGGCACCCACGTGCCGTGAAAGCCGAAAGGTACGCGTTGGGGAAGCCGAGCGGTCATCACCGGACCCGCGCCGACGTCCATCGCGTTGAACAACAGCAGGTCGCTCCTGTTTTCCGCCCATCGCCAGATGACGGCGCTGAGCCAGCCGTCTCCTTCGGGGGCGTCCGCGCGCCGGGGGATGAAGACCGGTTCGCTCGTCAGATCGCCTTCGGGAAGCTCGAAGATGGTGCGCCGACCAAGCCGCTGGTCCAGGTGGACTAGACTATTCAGGCGGATCGGCTCGGATCTATTCTGATCGGCGGTGTCAGCGCCGTACCAGAGATGTCGATGTCGCCTGCCTGTCCATCGCTCGTCCAACCTCGGGAACTCGCCATCGAGGTCGTCGAGCGGCTGGCAAAGCAGTTCGTCAGACGCTGAGCCGCAGTTCACCGTCCACCGGTGAAGCCGGGCCAGGGAATGCTTAACTGGCGAGCCGTCCGCCAGCGGAAACATCGGGGCGGACGGATAGAGGAAGACATCTGCGTGGATCTGGTCGCCTTCCTCCCACGCGTTGACCACATGGAAGACGTGGGCCGCCTCACCCCTGAACCAACGAACTTCGCCTCGGCCGTCCTTGCGGAACACAGCGAGCCAAGTGGGAAGGTCGGGTTCCCACGCGATCGGGGGGGCGCCCTTCTCGGCCCGTTCCCGGCTTGCGGTGAGCGGGGGCACGGGGATGAGGACGTAGTTCTCCGAGATCATAAAGTCGTGGATCATGGAGGCGTGCGGCGCGTCGAACCGTTTGCGAACTTCCGTGCGTCCGGCGCGGTCCGTCACCCCGTAGGTGATGGTGGGGTCGAAGGGGCCGGCCGCCCCATAGGCAAACCAGTGCAGCTCGCCGGTGACCGGATCGCACTTGGGGTGGGCGGTCATACGCGGGCCATAACCCGTAAGGTAGCCGACCGGACGGAGCCCTTCGCCGGTCAATTCGAAGGGCGGGTAGGACTCGTTCAGCGCAAGTAGGCGACCCGCATGCTGGATGACGCTGGTGTTCGCCACGCCTGAGTCGTGGCCTTCGGCGAGGGGATCGTTTCGACTGGGATCGAAACTCGCGAACAGCGCACGGCCAGCCTGGTTTTCGAGCCGCCACCTGGGCGTCTCGACGTATCGATTGAGGTAGGTGACCACGCCGTCGTCGAAGCAGAAGGCATGCACCATCCCGTCGCCGGTGAACCAATGGAAGGGCTCCAGGGGATCAAACTGCGGATTGGGGCCGATCCTCAGGAGCCGGCCATGCAGGTCGCGGGGCGCTTCTCCTGCAATCTCGAGTGTAAAGTCGTTTTCCGACCGGAGCGGGGCGAAGTTGCCCGCCAGGTACGGATTGATCGCCAGGTCGTCCATGACGCTCCCCTCGTGCTTGTTCGAAAGAGCGATACAGGGCGGGGTCTAGGGGCTGTTATGCTGGCGATCCTGAAAACCTGACGCGGCGTCCTGATGTAGCAGCAGCCCGCACCCCTGGGTCCGCAACGGGTCGCAAAAGTTCGCGAGTTCGAGCCCGATTAAGCAGACCTGCTGGTGGTCCGCTTGCGGGGCGGACGCTGACTTCCGCTTGTGGCGCTAACCAGACCAATCCGGCGTCGCGTGGAGCGTCCGCAATGGGTGGAAGGCGGACATTGCCCACAAGGCCTCCTGCCTGATCAGCCGAGCTCCCATGGCGGAAGCAGCGGGTATGCCGTGTTGCGCGGCGAGAAGGCTTCCTACGACGCGCGGCCCGAGAGCTGGGCGCGAAGAGGCTGCTCTGGGTCAGCGCGCGCGCCGGTAATGCATGGCGACCGCGCCGCTGCGGAGCGGCGTTGCCGAGATCAGCTCGAGCCGTCGCGTGCTGGGCAGCCCGCTCTGGTAGAGGGTCGGGCCGTGGCCGGCGATCCTGGGGTGGACGAGGAACTTGTACTCGTCGATTAGATCCAGCCGGTCCAGCTCGGTCGCGAGCTTGCCGCTACCGAGGAGCACGCCGGCCGGGGTCGCGTCCTTGAGCCTCTGCACGCCCGCGCGCAGGTCGCCGGCGATGTGGTGGCTGTTGGTCCACGGGAAGGCACTTCGCGTCGACGACACTACGTACTTCGGCTTGGCCTCCAGCTTGACCGCCCACTCGCGTATCGCCGGCGGCGCCTCCTGGTCGCCCCGGGCGACCGCCGGCCAGTAGCTCTCCATCATCTCGTAGGTGACGCGACCCCACAGCATCGCCCCGCCCTCGTCCATAAGGCGGGTGAAGAAGGCGTGCGTCTCGTCGTCGGCAATTCCCTCCTGGTGGTCGACGCAGCCGTCGAGGGTGACGTTGATGCTGAAGGTCAATAGTCCCATGCGGCGAGCCTAAGCCATAGAATGGAGAACACGTAGGCGATTGCTCGCGGTCGATGTTGAACTTCCGCAAGGGGTCGGAAGCGGATCGTACGGTACGTCGTATGGAACGTCCGCTTCCGGCGCTGAACTCAAGGTCCGCTGTCCCCGACGAGGCCCTGGCGGGCGAGGGCGAACGCCTGGCGGAGGCCATGCTGAAGGCCGCGCCGGACGCCCTGCGGATCTCCAAGCGAACCTTCGACGCCACGCTCGAGGGGTTGAGCTTCGAGGCGGCCCTGGAGCTGGAGGAGCGCGGCCAGATCCAGGTGATCCGGGCCGGACGGGCCGCGGCGGCGAACTAGCCGACGGCGACGTGGCCCAGCCTGCGCGTCCGGCGCAGGGCGGCGCCGGAGAGGCCGAAGCCCACGATCATCATGGCCCAGCTGGCGGGCTCGGGTACGCCGGTCGGGACCTCAATCACGGGCAGGTCGTAGGTGTAGACGACGCGCAGGTCGCCGACCCAGTTGAGCTCGGCGCTCGAGGTGAGGATGCTGCCGCCGGTCATTCCGTAGATCACGGTGTCCAGGTCGATGGTCGACTTGAGCCCGAGGTCCACGCCGCCCGGAACCAGGAATGGGTTCAGGTCCAGGGCCGCGACATCGAAGCCGAAGCTCTGAATCTCTTTTTTGCTATTGATGCAGAAGGGGTCGCGGAAGGTGAAGCAGTAGATGTTGTCGTCGAGGAAGTAGAAGCTGCCCAGGGTCCACACGGACTGGCCGCCGAACTCGACGGAACTGTAATAGTCGAGGTCCGTCGTGTAGCCGGAACCGCCGCCGACGATGCTCAATCCGCCGCTGAAGTCCTGGGTGGATGCGAGCTGCACGCGCACGCCGGTGAGGGTTCCCAGGCTCTGATCGAACCCGGCGAAGTGGACCTGGGTCTCGAGGGTCCCGGCCCGGACGAAGTTGGTGACGCCAATGTCGGCCGGCGGCTTATGCTGGATGACCTCGGCATGGGGCGCGGGGTTGAAGCTCGCCGACTGGATGACCGTCGCCGCCTGGCCCTGAGCCACGCAGGTCAGGGTGGTCAGGGCGCCCGACAGCGCCGCCGCCGAAAGCTTCACACTTGCCGCATATGCCCCGTCACTCCCCTAGGACGGCCGGCCTGGCCGCCCGCAAACCAATCCAAAGCTTGAGGGCGAGCCCCACGGACCCGACGGTCCAAGCCCACAACCTAGCCCTGTGGAGCTTAAGCCACGGGATTTCGGCGGAGTCTATCGTTCGGCGAGCCTTGGTCGCCCAAAACCAGGCATGCGCCTAGCGCTGCGCGAAGGCGCCGGCGTAGTCGATGACGCACATGGCGCCGTGAACGGCGTGGCCGCCGCAGGCGACGCCGGCGGCCTGGTAGGTGCGGCGGAAGATGTCCTTGCGGTGGCCCCGGCCCGGGACGCCTGAGTCGACGATGAGCTGGATGACCACGTCGCGGGGATTGTCGTAGCCGTAGGAGAGGCTCTCGGCGGTGAGGCCGGCCCAGACGCCGTGGCGCTGGAGCCGCGGGCCGAGCGCCTCGGGCCCGCGGCCATGGCCCTCGTCGCCGCGCCTGGCCTGGGCGCGCGCGAAGGCCTCGGCCGCCGCGGCCAGCCCGTCGTCATGGCGCAGGGGCGGCAGGGCCGGCTGGTTGCGCAGGAAGTCGACCGCCTCGGCGAGCGCGTCCTCGTCGGCGTAGCCGACGCTGGCCAGGCCGCCGCCGTACTGGCGCTCGGCGGTGGCGTTGCGCAGCTCGCGGGCATAGGCGGCGGGATTGGCGCGGGCGAAGTTGATCTCGGCCAGGACGTCGTCCTCGAACTGGCCGGCCTGAGCCACATGGGGAGCGGCGAGGGCGATGAGGAGGGGGAGGGCGAGGCGAAGGGGGGTGCGCATACTGGCGTCTCGTCGATTTAGTGTCCCGATTTCGAAGTTCGACTGCGCTTGTCGCGGGCTCCGACGAACTTCGAAATCGAGAAGGACACTAACAAGTCTATGTTCCTAGTGTGCTTCTTGGATCTGAAGTTCGCTCAGAGCTCGATCCAACAAGAAGGCGAACTTCAGATCCAGCACACTAGCGTCCCCCGTGGGGATGTAGCCGCAGTTCGGTTAAGTTGGCGTTGCGGCAAATGCGCCGGAGCCCCACGCTCCGTGCGGGCGCGCCTAGAGGACAATCGATGCCGAACGACAACCGCGCGCCGCGCCTGGCGGTGCTGATCGACGCGGAGAACGCCTCCTCGCGCATCGCCGAGGCCCTGTTCACCGAGATCGCCACCATCGGCGAGGCCAGCGCCCGGCGCATCTATGGCGACTTCTCCAGCGCCCAGATCCAGGGCTGGACCAAGATGCTGGCCCGGTTCGCCATCCAGCCGCAGCAGAACTTCGCCAACACCAAGGGCAAGAACAGCGGCGATATCGCCCTGGTCATCGACGCCATGGACCTGCTCAACGCCGGGCGCTTCGACGGCTTCTGCCTGGTGTCGTCCGACAGCGACTTCACGCGGCTGGCGTCGCGGATTCGTGAGGAAGGCGTGGCGGTCTACGGGTTCGGGGAGCGCAAGACGCCCGAGAGCTTCCGCCAGGCCTGCACGCGGTTCATCTACACCGAGAACCTCACCACGCCCCTGACCGAGCCCCCGGCCAAGGACTCCAAGACGGCCAGGGGCGCCAAGGGGGCCGCGTCGCCCGCGCCGGCGCCGTCCAAGCGCAAGCCGGAGGAGGCCGTGCCGCTGATCGAGACGGTGATGGCCGACATCGACGACGACGAGGGCTGGGCCACCGTCAGCGCCATCGCCAACCGCCTGCGCAACGCCTATCCGGACTTCGACCAGCGGACCTACGGCTTCGCGAAGCTGTCGGACCTGATCCGGGCGACGGGCAAGTTCCAGGCCCAGGCCCTGGTGGGCGGGGGGTCTGTGCGGGTGCGGAAGAAGTAGGGGGCGGACTGGCGGCGCTGGGCCGGGCCGCGGATAATTTGGTCAACAAGCGCAGCCATTCGCACGCGCGAGCGTTTGAAGGGGCAGGGAGCGCATAGGAATGACCTCGAACGGCGCGACGGCGAACGACTTCCGAGACGACCTCATCAGGCTCATCCCGCATCTGCGCGCCTTCGCCCGGTCGATATGCAACGACGCGACCTATGCCGACGACCTGGCGCAGGACGCGCTGGCCAAGGCGCTGGCCTCCGAGAAGAGCTTCACCATGGGCACCAACATGAAGGCCTGGGTGTTCATGATCCTGCGCAACCAGTTCTACTCCAACAAGCGCCGGTCGTGGAGGTCACAGCCGCTGGATCCGGAAGTCGCCGAGCGGACCCTGGTTTCGGTTTCCGACCCCACGGCCAGCCTGGAACTGGACGAACTGCGCCGGGCGCTGGCCATGCTGCCGCACGACATGCGCGAGGCGCTGATCCTGATCGGCGCCGGCGGCATGTCGTACGAGGAGGTCAGCGAGATCACCGGCGTGGCGATGGGGACGGTCAAGAGTCGGGTCAGTCGGGCCCGCGACCGCCTGGCGCTGATCTACGCCGAGGGCGATATCGCCGGCGACGACGTCAAGCCAAGCGCCGCCATGGCGGCGATCATGGTTGCGCTCGACGGTCACGCCCGAGCCGCCTAGGCCCTCAACGGGGCGGCCACCTCGAAGGCGTTCTCCTTCTTCTTCTTCTGGGCGCCGTCGAGTGGCTGGTTCGCCGTTTGAATGTGTCAGGAAATCGGTACCTGACGTTAAGATGAATGCGCGATGAATTTGGCGCGAATTCCCCAAGTAGCGGAACGAAATTGGCGGACATCAAGACAAGTTGGGGAAAATCATATGGTATAGGTGTCTAGTGTTCGGAGAATTAAAGTCGATTTTGAATTTAGACGGAACTATGGCGGGATGAGTCTGTTACGCCCCCGTCGCCGATCGGGCGTAAGACTGTAAGGACATCTCCTCCATGTATATTAAAACCGCGCTGCTGGCAGCCGCAGCCCTGACCTGCGCCTCGGCCAGCGCCCATGCCGCGACCATCCTGAACGGCAGCTTCGAGAGCGGCGTCGCGCCGGGAACCTTCACCACCCTGGACCCGCTGGACAACACCTCGATCACCGGCTGGACCGTGGGCGGCGCCGGCGTCGACTATATCGGCTCCTATTGGATCGCGGCCGACGGCGACCGCAGCATCGACCTCTCGGCCCTGAGCGGCGGCAGCGTCTCCCAGACGATCTCCACCATCGCCGGCGTCACCTACACGGTGTCGTTCGCGCTCGCCGGCAATCCGGACGGCCCGGATGAAGGCAAGATCGCCGTGACCTCGGTCAGCGGCTCGCTGCCCCAGATCGACATCTTCTCGGTGACCGCGGCCAACACCCACGCCAACATGGGCTGGCAGACCTACACCTATACGTTCAAGGCGTTCGACTCGACGTCGGAGCTGACCTTCGCCTCGGCGACCAACACCCCCTACGGCCCGGCCCTCGACAACGTGACCATCTCGTCGGCGATCCCGGAACCGGCCACCTGGGCGATGATGATCATCGGCTTCGGCGCGGTCGGCGGCGTCGCCCGCAGCGCCCGCCGCAAGCAGTCGTTCGCCGTCGCGTAAGGTAGCCCCGACCGACGAAAGACGCGCGCCGCCGACCGCAAGGTCGGCGGCGTCGCCGTGTTCGGGATCAGGTGTCCCCCCGCGCGTCGATGCGCTCCTCGAGGTCGATGTCGTCGACGACGACGCCCTCTGAATCGGTCATCTCAAAGGGCACGCCGTCGGCGCTCAGCTCCTCCCACTTGGCGAGAGCCGCCTCTTCCGTCTCCACAGCATAGGTCACCAGACGGCCGGGATGACGGGCCGATATCTTGTAAGCCATGGCCTATCCTACGCACGGGCCGGCGCGGTCGCCAACCAGATGACGTGGCGCGCGCCCCGCTTTCCGCCGGTGGAGCGGACGGTGAGCTCCTCGACGGCGAAACCCGCGCGGCGCAGGCGCTGGGTGAAGGCCGCGCTGGGCGCGGAGGACCAGACGGCCAGGACACCTCCGGGCGTCAGCGCCCGGCGGGCGGCGGCCAGGCCCTGGACATCGTAGAGGCGGTCATTGGCCTTGCGGCTGAGGCCCTCGGGACCGTTGTCGACATCGAGCAGGATGGCGTCGTAGCTCGCCCGCGCCGCGCCGATCAGGGCGGCCACATCGCCCTCGCGCAGGGTGAGGCGCGGGTCTTCCAGGCAGGCGCCGGAGATGTGGGCCATGGGTCCGCGCGCCCAGGCGATGACCGCGGGGACCAGCTCGCCCACGGTGACTTGGGCCTGCGGGCCCAGGGCCTCCAGGGCGGCGCGCAGGGTGAAGCCCATGCCGAAGCCGCCGATCAGGACGTGGGCCCTGGGGCGGCCCTGGAGGCGGTCGCAGGCCAGGGTGGCGAGGGCCTTTTCCGACCCGCTCAGGCGGCTGTTCATCAGCTCGATGGCGCCCGACATGATCGAGAACTCCTCGCCCCGCCGCATGAGGCGCAGGTCGCCGCCGCCGTCGGGCACGGTGGTGGTGTCGATGAGGGACCAGCGGATCATCTTGGGGCCTTGTCAGCCGGGGGTGGGCGGCGGTGCGGCGGAGAGGTCCGACGGGGCGGCGCCGCGCTCGCCCATCACCACCGTGAAGCTGCCGGCGAGGATCAGCAGCCCGCCCAGGCCGAGCGCCAGGGTCAGGTGGTCGTCGAACAGCATGACGCCCAGCGCCGCGCCCATCAGGGGTTCGATATTGATGAACACCCCGGCGCTGGCGGCGCCGACCCGGGTCGAGCCGAACTGCCAGGCGGCGGTGGCCAGCAGGGTGGCGAACACCCCCTGGCCGACGATACCGGCCCAGGCGGCGGGGCTGAGGTCGAGCTTGGGCAGGCCGTGCATGAAGAGCGCGATGGGCAGGATCACCACGGTCGCCACGACCACCGTCACCGCCGGCAGCGCCATGGGGGAGGCGGGTCTCGGGGCGCGGCGCAGGACGATCAGCCAGGCCAGGAAGATGAACAGGGCGCCCAGGGAGAGCGCGACGCCGAGCGGCGAACCCGCGCCCTCCGGCTTTCCGGCGATGAGGGCCGCCCCCAGGGTGGCCGCCGCCACCCCGATCCAGGACGCGCGGCTGACGTGCTCGCCCAGCAGCCTGGCCGAGATGGCGATCAGGGCGGGCATGGCCCCGACCAGCAGGGCGGCGAGCGTGACGCTCACATGGGACAGGCCCTCGAACTGCACCATGAAGGCGATCCCGTAGAGGGCGCCGGCCAGCAGCACGGGGGGCGAGGCGAACAGGGCCCGCGCCTCGGCCCGCCGCAGGGCGAAGGGCAGGGCGACCAGGCTGGCCGCGGCGAAGCGCAGCAGCACCATGTGCGCCGCGTCGGTCTCCCTCAGCACGAGCTTGCCCAGCGGGAAGCCCAGGCCCCAGAAGACGCCGGCGAGCGCCAGGGCGAGGAAGGCGAGGCGTTTCATGTCCGCCTCCTGCCGCATTCGCGCCGGCCTGGCTATGGGTTTGAGGTTTTCGCCTTGCCCGTCGCGCTCGCCTGTCAGGTGGCGCCGATCCTGAAACAATTCCCCTGTCGGCTGAGCGGATGTCCCGTCTTGGCGCAGTTCGCTCCGGCCAGGCCGGGGTTCTATCGGGGGTTACGGTTTTGAAGACGTCCTTGCTCGCTCTGGCGCTTATCGCCACCAGCGCCTTTTCGGCCACCGCCGCCTCGGCCGCCGTGGTCCATGAGATCAACCCGACGGGCGCGTCGGCCGCGACCTGGGGCGCCACCGAGGTGGGCTGGTTCTACACCCCCGACACCTCCTACACCCTGACCGCCATCGGCACGAAGTTCGGCTCGTCCGACGGCCGCACCGTGACCGCCGAGTTCTATTCCGGCGCGCCGGGCGCCCTGACGCTGCTGCGCTCGGGGACCCTGGTCCCGATCGCCAACGCCTTCGCCGACGCCGTCCTGGCGCCGCTGAACCTGACGGCCGGGATGACCTACTTCTTCGGCTTCACCAATGTGGGCGGTCTGGACACCAACGTCACCGACGACGCCGGGGCCACCAACCTGGCCGGCGGCCTGATGTACAGCTTCGGCTCGGGCGCCTACGAGAACGGCCCCGAGACCCACTTCACCGCCCAGCCGATGGTCCGCTTCAGCGGCGATCTGGGCTCGGCCGTGCCGGAACCCGCCACCTGGGCGATGATGATCGTCGGCTTCGGCCTGGCCGGCTCGGCGGTGCGCAGCCGCCGTCGTCAGGACGCCTTGGCGTTCGCCTAGACCCTAGCCTCTCCTTCGAAACGCAGGGACGCCGTCGACCGCGAGGTCGGCGGCGTCTTGCGTCGGCCTTGACTCCCCGGGGGGCGGGCGTAAGTCCCCAACATGGTTAACGATCACGACATACCGACCGATCGAGAAGACATACCGACCGATCGAGAAGACGGGCCGACCGATCGAGAAGACGGGCCGATAGATCGAGAAGGCGGGCTCGACCGCGCGTTCGCGGCGCTCTCCGATCCCACCCGGCGGGCCCTGCTGACCCAGCTGAGCGAACGGCCGGGCCTGTCGGTCAGCGAACTGGCGCGGCCCTTCGCCATGTCGCTGCCCTCGGTCATGAAGCACCTGGACGTGCTGTCGGACGCCGGGCTGATCAGCCGCCGCAAGACCGGGCGGACGGTGGCGTGCCGGCTGACCCCGGGCGCGATGCAGGAGGCGATGGGATGGCTGTCGCGCCACGAGGAGCCGTGGCCCTCGGACGACGCGCGCCGCGCGACCTTCGGCGAGGAACGCGAACGGCTCTAGGGCTTGCGGCTCTACCAGATGCTCGCTCCACCTGGCCGCGATAGACGCCGTCGGCGGGGCGTGAACAACTGCGCGCGGGTCGGGGAGGGCCTTCCATGAACAGCGCGCGGGTGAAATTCGCTGTCTTCGTGCTGGTGGTCCTGGCCCTGCCCGGGGGGCTGATGTCGCTGGGCGGCCAGATGGTCGACCTGGGCAAGCTCGCCATGATCCTCAGCCCCGGCCTGGCCGGGCTGATCCTCAATCGCGGCCTGGGCGACCGGGGCGTCAAGCCGCGCTGGGGCGCCGTGGCGCTGGCCGCCGGCGTGACCCTGGCCGTGGCGGTCCTGGCCCTGGTCCCGGCCTTTGCCTCGGGGGTGGCGGCGATCCGCCAGCCGTCGGCCGGAGCGCAGGCCCTGGCGACGGCGATCGGCGTCGTCACCCTGACCAGCGTGCTGGAGGAACTGGGATGGGCGGGCGGCGGCCTGGCCCTGGCGGTGGGCGCCTTCGGCCGCCGCGCGGGGGTGGCGATCCTGGGGCTGGTCTGGGCCGCCTGGCATCTGATCCCGGCCATGTTGAAGGTCGGGCTGTTCCCGGACCTGGAGGCCGCGCCGCCGGCGATGCTCATCGCCTTCCTGGTCTCGTGCCTGGTCTATCGGGAGCTGCTGACCCTGCTGCGCGAGCGGGCGCGGAGCTGGTGGGCCGCGGCGGCCGGCCACGCCGCGCCCAACATGCTGCTGGCCGGGGCGATGGCCGGGGGTCTGGGCGCCTTCGACCTCGGCGCGGGCTGGTGGTTCTTCCCGGCGCCCGGCGGGGTGGTGTTCCCGTTGCTGGCCCTGGCCGCGGTCCTGCTGCTGCGCCGGCGGACTCCAGCAGGCTAGGCTACGAAAAAGGGCGGAGCCGAGGCCCCGCCCTTCGCCGTTGTCAGATCCGTGAGGATCAGGCCGAGGCGTGCATCAGGCCGCGACCGCGGCTGCGCAGGGCCGAGCCGGCCAGGCCGAAGCCGACGATCATCATCGCCCAGGTCACCGGTTCCGGCACCGCCGAGGAGATATCGGCGCTGATGAACTCGGTGTTGTCGAAGCTATTGGAGTCCCAATAGTAGAGGTTGAGCGTACCCGTGCCCCAGGCGGGGCCGGCGAAGCTCGTGCCCAGCACCTTGAACACGCCGCCGAGCTCGCCCACTAGCGTGCCGTAGGCGGCGTCGAGGCCGTTCTGGCTCCAGACGCCGAAGTCCGCGCCGATCAGGGTCCCGGCCGCCTGTCCGGAATCGTCGGAGCCCGTGGCCAGCAGCGGGCCGGTCAGGCCGTCGGCGTTGGACCAGCGGGGCAGGGCGCCCGCGTTCCACAGGTCGCCCGAGTCCACACTGACGGTGAAGTTCTGGCCGGCGATGAGCGCGATGCTCGAGGCGCCGACGCCTCCGCTGGACGAGTTGGCCTTGGCGTCGACGATGAACACCGCCGCGTCGGCGGCCGAGGCGAGCGCAAGGCCCGCGGCGAAGGTGGCGATCGCAAGATATTTCATAAGGAGGTCCTTGGGTTGGCCCAACGGGCGCACTGGTAAAACAACCGCCTCCCCCGCCGCATCGTTAACCGTGGGTTGAAAGGGTCGCCAGCCCTAAAATGCTGCGTTGCAAAAAGTTGATCGGACCGACGCGGACCGACCAGAAATCGGGCGCCGCGCACGTCGCGCGCGGGGATTAGCGGGTCGGTCACGCCTTCGCCTTCATTAATGCGTTATGGGCGTACGGGCTGCGGAGCAGCCGGCAACTGGAGCGAGACGTGAGCAGATTTCCGACCCTGGTGATCGCGGGCCTGCTGGCCCTGGGCGGATGCGGACAGGGCGCCAAGACCGCTGGGGCGGCCGAGGGCAAGTATGCGGGCCTCGACGAGGCGATCCTCGGCTGGCACGCGGCGATCAAGTCCGCCGAGGCGGCCTGCAAGGCGAAGGACGGCAAGGGCTGCCAGGGCTTCGAGGTGGCCTGCAAGGGCGAGCGCGAGATCGCCCCCGCCGAACAGGCCAAGGGCGTCTCGGCCCGGGTGGTGGTGGCGATGAGCTGGGAAGGCTGGGACGCCGCGCGCGCGGAGTACCGCCTCTCGTCGGGCTTCGCGGAGTTCAACAAGGTCAACGGCGCCTGGACGCGGGCCGACGCCGGCCCGGTCAACCTGTCGACCTGTGTGGCGGCCTAGGGCGCGAATCCCAGATCCTCCGCTTCCGGGGGAGGTGGCGCGTCGCCCTCTTCGGCGACGTGACGGAGGGGGTTGCAGCGCACAAGCAAGAGTCAAAGTCCCCCTCAGTCACCTGCGGTGACAGCTCCCCCAGGAGGGGAGCATCTGGGGATGGTCAGCCGTTGTTCACTCCGGCAGGTCGGCGACGCAAGCGAGGAGCCAGTCTCGAAAGGCGGCGATCTTGGGGGAGCGGCGGCGGTCCTTGGGATAGACCAGCCAGTAGCCGCCGCCCATGACCATGGTCGGCGCGAAGGGGCGCACCAGGCGGCCGGCGGCGATCTCGGGCTGGAACAGGATCGGCGAACCCAGGGCCACGCCCTGGCCGGCCAGGGCCGAGGCGACCTCCAGGGTCTGGCTGTCGGCCATCAGGCGCAGGCGCGCGGGTTCCCCCAGGGGCGGCGCGACGCCGGCGATCTCGAACCAGACGGCCCATTCCTCGTCCGATCCGATGCGTGGCGCGTCCAGCAGGTTTTCGGGATGGGCCAGGCCCCCCAGCTGGTCGCGCATCTGCGGCGTGCAGAGCGGGGTCTGATCGGCGGGGAACAGGTAGTGGGCCTCCAGGCCCGGCCAGTCGCCGCGTCCGGCCCGCACCGCCACGTCGAAGTTCTCATGGATCAGGTCGACCAGCCGCGTGCTGCTCTCCAGCCGGACGGCCAGCTTGGGATGGGCGATCTGGAAGGCGCCGATCCGTGGGGCCAGCCACTGGCTGGCCAAGGTCTGCATGGTGGTGACCGACAGCACTCCCTCGCCGGTCTCGGTGAGGTCCTCCAGCGCCGCGCGCAGCAGGTTGACCGCCTCGCCCGAGGCGCGCGCCAGCCGTTCCCCGGAGGCGGTCAGGACCACCTCGCGCGGCAGGCGCTGGAACAGGGCCTGGTCGAGCCGCTTCTCCAGCGCCTTCACCTGCCAGCTCACCGCGGCCTGGGTGATCCCCAGCTCCGCGGCGGCGCGGGTGAAGCTCTTCAGGCGCGCGGCGGCTTCGAAGACCCGGATGGCGCTGAGCGGGATGGTTGCGAGGATATCTGCCATAAGTAGAGCTGATGTGTAGAGCAGGAGGACCCGTTTGTCACGGCCGGCCCTAGACGCGATCTTCTCCATGCCCGGTAAGGGGCGCGGACGGAGCAATACGATGGAAGAGCTGAGCAGACTGCATAAGGACGTTCCCTTTGGCTGGGCCGCCCTGCTTCAGGATTTCCTGGCCGAGCGGCGCGCGCGCCGGCTGGCCGGGTCGCCTTGGGGCCCGCGGCCGGAGACGCTCAGCGTGCCGGGCGACCTGCACCACCTGGCCGGCCCGCACTGAAGGCGAAGCGAGCTAAAGGGGTTGCTCTAGCCTCGGCGAGGGAATTTCACCGCCGATGTCGGGAACGTCCCGCCCTCGCACGTCCTCTGGTCGAAGCAGACGAGAGGAGAGACCCATGTCCTATGTCGATGGTTTCGTTCTGGCGGTCCCGAAGGCCAATCTCGAGGCCTACAGGGAGATGGCGCGGAAGGCCGGCGAGGTCTGGAAGGAATACGGCGCCCAGGCCTATGTGGAATGCATCGGCGACGACGTGCCGATGGGCGAGCTGACCTCGTTCCCGCGCGCGGTCCAGGCCAAGGACGACGAGATCGTGGTGTTCTCCTGGATCGTCTACGCCTCACGCCGGGCCCGCGACGAGATCAACGCCAAGGTGATGGCTGACCCGCGCCTCAAGCACGATCCGGCGAGCATGCCCTTCGATGGCAAGCGCATGATCTACGGCGGGTTCGAGAGCTTCCTGGAGCTTTAGGCCCCTTGCACCGATCGTCATGGCCGGGCGTAGTCCCGGCCACCCATAGACTCCGAGTCAGCGGGTCGATCTGAGAGCCTCGCGTGTATGGGTCCCCGACACGCGCTCCGCGCGGTCGAGGATGACGAGCCTGTTGAGGTAGCGGCCGGTGGAACCCGTCCCGCCCCTCAGGCCGGGGCGGGGATGTCGGCGAAGAGGGGGCTGGAGCGGGCGATGTCGCGTTCCTCGTCGGTCATCTCGATGGCGATGTCGGCGAACAGCGGGGTCGACAGGTAGCGCTCGCCGGTGTCGGGCAGCATGCAGAGGATGTTGGCCCCCTGCGGCGCGTCCTTGGCCACGCGCAGGGCGCCGGCCAGGGTGGCGCCGGCGGTGATGCCGACGAAGACGCCTTCCTTCTGGGCCAGGTCCTTGCTGCGCCCCATGGCCTCGGCCATCTCGATGGGCAGGACCATGTCGGCCAGGCCCATGTCCACCGCGTCGCCGGTCAGCTTGGGGATGAAGTCCGGAGTCCAGCCCTGCATCGGGTGCGGCTTCCAGGCCGGGTGGCCTTCGGAGGCCGAGCCGTCGGGGTTGCGGGCCTGGGGTGCGCCGCTGCCCAGCAGGGGCGCGTCGCTCGGTTCGCAGACCACGATCTTGGTCTCCGGGCGTTCCTGGCGCAGCACGCGGCCCACGCCCTTGAGCGTCCCGCCGGTGCCGTAGCCGGTCACCCAGTAGTCCAGCCGCTCGCCTTCGAAGTCCTTGAGGATCTCGCGCGCGGTGGTGGCCGAGTGGGTGTCGGGATTGGCCTCGTTCTCGAACTGGCGGGTCAGGAACCAGCCGTGCTTCTCGGCCAGTTCGACGGCCTTGGCGACCATGCCGGTGCCGCGCTGGGCGGCCGGGGTGAGCACCAGCTTGGCGCCCAGGAACCGCATCAGCTTGCGCCGCTCGACGCTGAAGCTGTCGGCCATGACCACCACCAGGGGATAGCCCTTCTGGGCGCAGACCATGGCCAGGCCGATGCCGGTGTTGCCGCTGGTGGCCTCGATCACCGTCTGGCCGGGCTTGAGCGCGCCGGCGCGCTCGGCCGCCTCGATCACGCCGAGCGCCAGGCGGTCCTTGACCGACCCCAGCGGGTTGAAGGCCTCGATCTTCACGAAGAGGTTCACGTGGGCCGGCGCCAGGCGGTTGATCCGCACCACGGGGGTGTTCCCCACCGTCTCCAGGATGTTTTGAAACTTGGCCATTGGGCGGATCTCCTCGAACGGGCGCAAATGAGCGCCTGGGGAGGCGATGGAGTCAATCGGCCAGCCGTCGCTCAGGAGCGCCAAAGTTGTGCGCGGGCTAGGGTCGGCAGGGCCGGGCGGCCAGTTCGTCCAGCAGGGCCTCGATGCGCGGCGCCATCGCGGCCTTGGCGCGGTCGTATTCGCTGTTCCAGGAGGGGATGTCCCAGGCTCGGGCGCGCTCCAGCCCCGGTGCGCGGGCCGCGTCGTCGAAGGCCACGACGATGTCGGCCTGGGAGACGTCGTTCGCCGCCAGGGCAAGGACGGGTTCGGCGCCGGGATCGACGCCGTCGGCCGCCAGTCTCGAGCCCAACGCGGGCGAGACGTGGTCCTCGGGATGGACGCCGCGGGAGCTGGCGCTCACGGCGACGCCGCGCTCGCGCGCCCGGCGCTTGAGGTGTTCACGGGCGATGGCGCTCTTTACGGTTCCCGCCGGGCAGACGAACAGGACGCGGGGTGGGGCGCAGGGCGGCGCCTGCGCGATCGCGGGACTGGCGATCAGCAGCAGGCCAAGGGCCAGGTTGCGTCGGTCGATCACGAGGGTTGTTCGGGTCACGGGCGCTCGCTCCATGCGGAGGTGCGCGGTGGTTGGGCGCGAGGCCTGACCGGGACACCGCTTTATCCCGATGGCCCCTGACTAGCGCATCCGGGCGGCCACCACAAACGGCCCCGTCAGAGCCGGGCGGCGAGAAAGGCGGTGAGGGTGGGGATGGCCACCAGTATGCCGATGTTCAGGACCACATAGAGCCCGGCCACGATGGGCTTCTGCTTGCGATAGGCCCGCAGCGCCATCTCGCTGAGCACGCCGGTGATGGGGCCGAACACCACCCAGGGCGATAGCCGCAGCAGGATGATCCCGGCGCGCTTGCCCATGTCCGCCGGGTTGGGCGGGGCGTCCTGCGAGGTCGGACTGAAGGCCACGGCGGCTGATCCCTTCCGCGCCTCTCACTCTGACACAAATCGTCGGGGCGCCAGGGGGAGGTCGCAGATGTCGTGCCAGCGGGGCGGGGGGCGGAGGGGCTCAGAGTCAGATGCTCCCCTCTTGGGGGAGCATCTGTAACCGTCAGCCTGGCTGCCTACTGCAGGCGCAACCAAGCCTAGGTCGCGGCGATGTCCTGGAAGTAGGGGACGACCTCGCCCTGCAGCTTGACGGTCATGGCGTTACCGTTGCGGTCGACGGTCTTGCCGACGCTGAGGCGCACCCAGCCCTCGCTGACGCAATATTCGTCGACATTGGTCTTTTCGACGCCCTTGAAGCGGACGCCGACCCCGCGCTCGAGCGCGGCGGCGTCATGGTGTGGGCTGTTCGGGTTGACCGAGAGGCGGTCGGGGGGCGTGTCGCTCATGGTCGCCGTTTAGCGCCCCGGGCGGCGGAAGCCAATCGTCTTGGCGAAGGCGCCCGGCCGGAGCCGGGCGCCTGATCGCGGCTACTTCTTCTCTTGGATGGCGTCGGCCTTCTGGTCGGCGGCCTTCTCGGTGGCGTCAGCCTGGGCGCGCATGGAGTCGGCCTGGCCTTCGGCGTTGGCTTCGGCCGCGCCGGTCATGGTGTCGGCCTTGGCGTCCATGGCGTCGGCCTTGTTCTCCAAGGCGTCGGCCTTGAGTTCGCCGGTGGCCTCGACGGAGTCGGCCTGGGCGTCGATCGCCTTGTCGGCGGGCTTGGAGCAGGCGGCCAGCGACAGGGCGGCGACGGCGGCGAGGGTGAGGGTTGCGAGGCGCATGGTAACTTCCTTGTGAGGTGGCAAGCCGTCTAAGCGCGCGAAAGCGGTTCGGGTTTCAGCGGCGATCCGTCAATCGAACCTTAAAGTCCCACCCCCAGGATGGGACGTCCGCCAGATCGGCGGGCCGTGACCGGAGGTCGCCATGTCCGTCACCCGGACGTCGAGCGTTAGACGCGGCAGTGACCACTTCGAGCCCGAGGCCATGATGGACCCTCAGGCCCAGCGCCGCCTGCGCGGCCAGATGGAGCGGATCGACTACACGGTCTACGCCTCCAACCAGGAGGTGATCGCCCATGTGCTGAGCCACGCCGACGCCGGCAAGTTTCAGCGCCTGGCGGTCGCCGCCGCCATCGCCCGCGCCCAATGGATAGCCGCCGCGCTCGCCTGCACCGAGACCTCCCAGCCGCCCACCGCCGAACAGGTGACCCACCTGGCCGAGATGCGCGTGGCGTTCGAGGAGCTGACCGAGGCCTATGAGGCCCTGCGCCGGATGGTGGAGCGCGGCTACCTGCCCTACCGCGCGGGATAGGCCAAATCTCCTAGGCCGCCCCAAGGGAACCCGGCGTATCCTCCGGCGTGACGGAGGAGGACGACATGGCCGACGAAGCCCTTCCCACGGTGTTCGAGATGACGCCGCTCAATCCCACCTACCGCGCCGACCCGCACGTGGTGCTGGACGACCTGCGCGCCCGCTGTCCGGTGTATCGCGACACCGCCTCGGGCAGCGTGGTGCTGACCCGCTACGCCGAGGTGCGCGCCATGGTGTCGGACCGCACCCTCTGGCGCGATCCGATCCGGGCCGACGGGAAGTCCTTCCTCTCGCGCGCCCTGCTGGAGGCCGGCGCCGACCCGGACAATCGCGGCGAGAGCACCAGCATCCTGCTGCTGGACGATCCCGACCACGAACGCATCCGCCGGCCGCTGACCCAGGCGCTCTACGCCCGGGTCGCGAAGTTCCGGCCGGAGGTGGAGCGGATCGTCGACGAGGCGCTGGACGCGATCACGCCGGGCGAACCCTTCGACCTGATGAGCGCCTTCTGCGTGCCCATCCCCATCGACGTGATCGCCTCGATCCTGGGCGTCGACCACGACCGGTTGGCGGAGTTCCGCACCTGGTCGGAGGACGTGATCCAGAGCCTCAACCCGTTCCGGAACGAGGCGCAGACCGCGCGGATGGAGGCCTCCAGCGCCGCGCTCACCGAATATTGGACCCAGACCATCGCGGCGCGGAAGGCCGCGCCCCGCGACGACCTGATCTCGGATATGACCAAGCTGCAGGCGGAAGGCGCCGATCTCAGCGACATCGAGCTGCGGATCAATCTCGGCGCCCTGCTGGTGGGCGGCAACCTGACCACCACCGACCTGATCGGCAACGGCGTACGCTTGCTCCTGACCCACCCCGGGGAGCTGGCCAAGCTGCGGGCCGATCCGGGCCTGGTCAGCGCCGTGGTCGAGGAGACTCTGCGCTACGAGCCGCCGGTGGACATCACCGGCCGCATCGCCTCACGCGACATGGAGGTGGGCGGCTGTCCGGTGGCGGCGACGGAGTCGTTCCTGTTCTCCCTGCGCGCGGCCAACCGCGACCCCGAGGCGTTCGAGGATCCCCACCGCTTCGACGTGGCCCGCAAGCACAAGCCGCACGTGGCGTTCGGCGGCGGCGCCCACATCTGCATCGGCGCGCCCCTGGCGCGGCTGGAGGCCCAGGTGGCGCTGGTGGCGCTGTTCGACCGCTTCCCGAACTTGGCGCTGGCCGATCCCGACGCCGAGCCGGTGTGGCGGACCCTGCCGTTCTTCCGGGGGTTGGAGCGGTTGGACGTGGTGGGGTAGGGCAGGCCAACCCCTACTCACCGAATTATTGGGTCAATGCCGCCACGGCTCGCAAGGCCTGGGCGAGGACCTCGCGGCGGGCTTGGCCGCCAAGGGAGATGCGCAGGCCGTTGCGTTCGATCGGGCCCGCCGCGAAGGCCTCGGCGGTGACCAGGGAGAGGCCGCGCTGGGCGGCGCCGGCGCGCAGGGCCCCGGAATCGCGGCCGGGCGGCAGGTCCAGCCAGACATGGACCCCGTCGGGCCCGCCGACGGCGCCGGGCAGGATCTCGCGGGCCAGGGCCTGGCGGGCCTGGGCCTCGGCGCGGATCGCGGCCAGCAGATGCTCGGCCGCCCCTTCGCGGATCCAGGCGGTGGCGACCGCGGCGGTCAGGGGCGAGGCCATCAGGGACAGGGCGCGCAGGGCCTGCGCCAGGCGCTGGGCGGCCTCGGCGTCCGGGGCGGCGACGAAGGCGGTGCGCAGGCCGGGCGACAGGGCCTTGGACAGGGTCGCCACGTGCCAGACGATCTCCGGCGCCAGGGAGGCCAGGGCCGGCAGGGGCGCCTGGGGCAGACGCCCATAGGCGTCGTCCTCGACGATGGGGACCTGGGCGGCCCTGGCGACCCGCACGACATCCTGGCGGCGCGCCAGGCCCATGGTGGTGGCCGTCGGGTTCTGCAGGGTGGGGATCAGGTAGATCGCCTTGGGCTGGTGCTCGGCGCAGAGGCGTTCGAGGGCGTCCGGCAGGACGCCTTCGCCGTCGGTGGGGCAGGGGAGCAGGCGCAGGCCCAGGTGGGCGGCCAGCGCCAGGACGCCGGGATAGGTCAGGGGCTCGACCACCAGGGCGTCGCCCCGGGCCATCAGCATGGAGAAGAGGGCGGCCAGCGCCGTCTGGGCGCCGGGCGAGACCAGCATCCGGTCGGGGTCGACCTCGCCCAGGGTCGGGGCGAGCCAGGCGGCGCCTGCGGCGCGCTGGGCCAGGGACCCGGCGCCGGGGTGGTAGGCCATGAGCGTGGCGGGATCGGTGCGGTCGAGGACGGCGCGGCTGGTCTCCTTCAGCATCCGTCCGAGCGAAAGGCCGAGCGGCGGCGGCGGCAGGTTCATGGAGAGGTCGACCAGGCCCGCCTCGTCCTCGGCGGCGGCGCCGCGCACGAAGGTGCCGCGGCCGACCGCGCCCTCCACCAAGCCACGGGCGCGGGCGGCGGCGTAGGCGCGGGTGACGGTGGTGAAGTCGACGCCCAGCTGAGCGGCGACCGCCCGCTGGGCCGGGAGCCGCTCGCCGGCCTGCAGGTCGCCGTCGGCGATGGCGGCGCTGAGCGCGTTGAGGATGGCCAGATAGATGGGGCCGCCGTCGCGGTCGACCCGGCCAAGCCAGCGGGCGGTGGGGAGGCTCATGGTTGCAAGTCCAACGAGGAATGCATACATTGATATGTAATTGTATGTATCAATTCAAGGATTGTCTGCATGCCCCACGACCCGCCCCTCCCGATCATCTCCGGCCTGCGCTGCCGCTGCCCGCGCTGCGGCGAGGGCAAGCTGTTCGCCGGCTTCCTGACCGTGGCCAAGTCGTGCGACCGCTGCGGCCTGGACTATTCGTTCGCCGATCCCGCCGACGGCCCGGCCTTCTTCGTGATGAGCGGGGTGGGGATCATCGTCATCGCCCTGTTCACCTGGGCCGAGGTCGCCTGGCATCCGCCGCTGTGGGTCCACCTGCTGACCACCTTCCCGGGTTTGATCGTCGGCTGCCTGGCCAGCCTGCGGCCGGTGAAGGCCTGGCTGGTGGCCTCGCAGTATTTCCACAAGGCCGAGGAGGCCCGGTTCTCCAGTCTGGGCGGCCACGGCGAGGGCGGTTTCGGCCTGCGGGGACGGGCGCGCGACTAAACTTCAAGTGGCGTGGAACGTTTGCGCCCCTGGCGGATTCATCGACTGCGGCGGCCAATGCGCCCCCTGAGGTCGTCGCCTAAGCCCCGGTTTTCCTGAAGGAGACCCGGGGCTTCTTCATGCCTGCGACAACGTATCGCCTTGGCGAACGCCGTCATCTTCGACACAAAGACGCCACGTTTTGAAGACGTGGCGCCCAACGGCGACAAGGTCTGCCTGTGGGGACAGGCGAGGGCGCTTCCGGCTCGGTCGGAAGCGTCCTTTTCGTGTCTGGAAACAATTCGGCGCGCTGCAACCCCCTTTACGCGCTGCGCGCTGGGGGAGGATCTAGGAGCGCCTAGAAGATCACCTTCTCCTGGCCCCACCAGAGCGGCGACTTGGGCAGGTCGATGAAGCGGGCCTCGTCTTCCAGCAACAGGCGGCCGGCGGCCTTGGCGGCCTCGTTCTGGGCGTTGGCCACCAGGTCGTCGAAGCTGTCCCACCAGAGCTGGGCCACTCCGTCGTAGCCCTCGGCCCCGCCACGGGATCGGCGCAGGTCCTCCGAGATCTCCACCGGCAGGCTGTGCATCTGGACATAGCGCTTGATGCGCAAGGTCTCGCGGACGCTGGCGACCAGGGGGGCGTGGGTGTTGAACCAGTAGTCCTGGAAGGCCTCCCGGGTGAGCTCCGGGCGGCGGGTCAGGGCGAAGGTGAGCTTGAGCATGGTCGGCTCCTCGATAGGCCTGGCCGATTAGGGTCTTGAGATTCACCAAGGAGTCAAAGTCCCCCTCAGTCAGCTTCGCTGACAGCTCCCCCAGTGGGGGAGCATCTGGGCTCCTAGATCCTCCCCCAGCGCGAAGCGCGATTTGGGGGAGGTGGCGCTCGGAGCGAAGCGGAGAGTGACGGAGGGGGTTGAAGCCCCTTACCTCGTACGTAATCGCCGCGGTTCAGGCCCGACGGCAAGGTGGCGGCGTCAACAAGCCAAGGAGCGCTCCCCATGACCCAAGCCATCGCCAACGCATACATCGCCGCCTGGAACGAGACCGACGCCGCGGCCCGCAAGGCCAAGGTCGCCGAGGCCTTCACCGGCGACGCCGCCTATGTGGATCCGCTGGCCGCCGTCGCCGGCCACGCTGGGATCGACGCCCTGATCGCGGGCGTACAGGACCGGTTCCCGGGCTTCCGCTTCGCCCTGATCGGCGCGGCCGACGCCCATGGCGATCACCTGCGCTTCTCCTGGGGCCTGGGCCCCGCCGGGGCGGCCGAGGCGCCCATCAAGGGCACCGACTTCTGCCGGCTGGAGGATGGCCGGTTGAAGACCGTGACCGGGTTCCTGGACCAGGTTCCCGCCGCGGCCTGAACCGGGACGGGCGCCGCGCTCCCCCGCGGCGCCTGTCAGGCCGTGCCCATCCAGCGGTGCAGCACCGGCAATACCTGCTCGGCGGGCTGGTAGCCGCGGGTGACGACGCCATAGGTCCCGTCGGCGCTGGGGCCCGCCACCAGGGTCGGGAAGCCGGTGACCCCGGCGCGCTGGGAGGTCCCGTAGTCGGACCAGGTCTCGTGCTTGAGATCCTCGGTTTCGAAGTCGGCGAGGAAGGCCTCCCGGTCGATCCCCAGTTCGGCGGCGAGGTCGGCCAGGGTCTCGGCCTTCGTGACGTCCTGGTTCTGCGCGTAGAAGGCCTGCTGCACGCGGCCGAGATAGACCAACGCCTTCTCCGGATCGTCGCGGCGCACGCGGACCACCGCGCGGGCCGCGGGATCGGTGTCGTAGAGGAAGCCCGGCCGGTCCAGCACCGCGCCGTCGAAGGGCAGGCCGGTCGCCTCATGCACATGGCCCCAGTGGCCGACCAGCTCGGCCCGAGCCTTGTCGGTGGTGGGGGTGTCGGTTCCCGGGCGCAGGCCGCCCATGACCAGCTGGATCGGCAGCGACCGGCCGAAGGCCTGGCGGATCTGGCCGATCACCGGGGAGAAGCCGTAGCACCACGAGCACATCGGGTCGGCGAAGTAGATCAGGTGGGGTGTTTCCATGTCGCGATCCTTGGCGCGCTGCGGCCGTTGAGACTAACCTAGGATCGACCGCGCCGATCGGCGAGCCCCGGAGACCACGATCCTTGAAAGACTGAGCGCCAGACCGCCACAGCCCTTGGATCCCCTTATTTCCGGACATTTCCGATGACCAATGATCTGCGCCTTCGCGCGGCCGAACCCGCCGATATCGAACCTGTGCGCGCCATCGAGCGCGCCTCCGCCAGCCGGTTCCTGGGCACAGATCGCGCCTGGCTGGCCGACGACGACCCCACCGACGCCGAGACCCTGGGTGAACGCGTCGGCGCCGGCGGCCTGCTGGTGGCCTGCGACGGCGACCGCCCGGTGGCCTTCATCATGTTCCGCGAGGCCGAGGGCAGCGGCTATATCGAGCAGGTCGACGTCCTGCCCAGCCACGAGCGGCGCGGGATCGGGGCGCGGCTGATCGATGCCGTGGCGGATGCGGCGCGGACGCGGGGGTGGAGCGCCCTGACGCTCTCGACCTTCAAGGACGTGCCGTTCAACGCGCCCTACTACCGGCGGCTGGGGTTCGAGGAGGTCGAGGTCCTGACGCCGGGCATGGTGGAGATCCGCGCCGAGCACGAGGCGCGAGGGCTGGACGAGAGCACGCGGGTGTTCATGCGCAGGCCGCTCTGACCCCAGCTGTCATCAACCCAAGCTGTCATCCCGGTTTGCGAAGCAAGACCGGGACCCATACGCACTTGATCGGGCAGGAGGCGGCGCGGCTCCGCCACCTTCGGACAGGTCGGCGCGTATGGGTCCCGGATAAGCGCTACGCGCTTTCCGGGATGACACTCGCGGCGGGGAGGGGTGGTGGCCCGCCCCCTAAGCCGCCAGCTTGGCCAGTTCGGCGCGGCTGTCGGCCAGGGCCTGGTCGCGGGCGTCGGGGCCGTAGCCGATCTTCTCGGCGCGGACGAAGGTGACGTCGGTCAGGCCGATGAAGCCCAGGAGCTGGCGCAGATAGGGCTCCTGGAAATCCAGCGCCTGGGCCGGGCCCTCGCTGTAGAGCCCGCCGCGGCTTTCCACGACGATCACCCGCTTGCCTTCCAGCAGGCCCTTGGGGCCGGCCTCGGAATAGCTGAAGGTCTCGCCGGCGCGCAGCACGTGGTCGAACCAGGTGCGCAGGGTGGTCGGGATGCTGAAATTGTACATCGGGGCGCCGATGACGATGGTGTCGGCGGCGCGCAGCTCGGCGATCAGCTCATCAGAGAGCGCGCGGGCGGCGAACTCGGCCGGGGTCGTGGCCTGGGCGCGGACGCCGGCGACGGTCGCGGGCGTCAGGTGCGGAACCAGGTCGGCGGCCAGATCGCGGAACACCAGTTTCGCGCCGGGGTCGCGCTGGGTGAGCTCGGTGACCGCGTCGGCGACCAGCAGGCGCGAGACCGAGGCTTCGCCGCTGATGCTGCTGTTGAGAACCAGAATGTTGGACATCACATCCCTCCAGGACGTTTGTGTTTCGATGTCGAGAAGGTGGGGGTTCAAAACTTGCAACAGTAGCCCCATATTCAGCACCAGATTGTTGCGGATATAGGAACACAGTGATGATGGATCTGGACGACATCCAGGCCTTTGTCGAGGTGGCGGAGGCCGGCGGCTTCGGCCGCGCGGGGCTGCGGCTGGGCCTGTCGAAGTCGATGGTCAGCCGCAGGGTCTCGCGGCTGGAGGGCGAGCTTGGCGCCCAACTGCTCAGCCGCACCACCCGCGGGGTGGCGCTGACCGAGGCTGGCCTGGACTTCAAGGAGCACGCCGACCGGGTGCTGGCCGAGCTGGAGGCCGCCCGCGACGTGGTGGCCCAGCGCGGCGAGGAGATCGTGGGCAGCCTGCGGGTCGCCGCGCCGCTGTCGTTCGGCATGACCCACCTGGCGCCGGTGATGGCGGAACTGGCCGTGCGCCACCCCAAGCTGCACATCGACGCCTCCTACAGCGACCGCTATGTCGACCTGATCGGCGAGCGGTTCGACGTGGCCGTGCGGCTGGGGGTGCTGGCCGATTCCAGCCTGATCGCCCGGCGCATCGCCCCCATCAACGGCGCGGTGGTGGCGAGCCCCGCCTATCTGGAACGCTGCGGCGCGCCGAAGACGCCGGAGGACCTGATCGGCCACGAGGCCCTGCTGCAGAGCAACGAGGTCTGGCGGTTCAAGGACGGCAAGAAGCTGGTCACCATCCGCGCGGAGGGCCGCTTCAAGGCCGACAGCGGCCAGGCCCTGGTGGCCGCGGCGGTGGCGGGCCTGGGCGTGGCCCTGCTGCCGACCTTCCTGGCCGGTCCCTCGATCGAGAAGGGCGAGCTGGTCCCGCTGCTGCTGGACTATCCGATCCCCGAAGCCGGGCTCTATGTGGTGCGCCCGCCGCCGGCCGGCCACATGCCCGGAAAGGTCCGCGCGCTCACCGACCTGCTGGTGGAGCGGTTCGGCGGCGAGCCCTACTGGGACGTCTGCTACGTGGCGCGCGAGGCCTTCAAGGCGATGATGAGCGCGCAGGGGGCCGGGGCGGCGGCGGATGTGGCCCTGGCGCACGCCAGGCCTTAGAACACCCCGCATAAGCCGCCGCCTGGAGACGCCATGAAACCCTGGATCGCCGGCGCCCTGGGCGCCTTGACCGTTCTCGCTGGCGGCGCGGCGCAGGCGGCCGACCGAGCCGTGACCCAGGGCGACCACCTGGTCGCCAACTTCGCCTTCAAGTCCGGGGAGACCCTGCCGGCCCTGCGCCTGCACTATCGCACCCTGGGCCAGCCCAAGCGCGACGCGGCGGGCCGGGTGACCAATGCGGTCATGGTGCTGCACGGCACCGGGGGCTCGGGCGCGCAGTTCCTGTCGCCGCAGTTCGCCGACGAGCTCTATGGCGCGGGCCAGCCGCTGGATATCTCGCGCTACTACGTGATCCTGCCCGACGGGATCGGCCACGGCGGCTCGTCCAAGCCGAGCGACGGCCTGAAGGCCGCCTTCCCGGACTACGACTATGACGACATGGTCGAGGCTCAGCGGCGGCTGCTGGTCGACGGGCTGAAGGTCGACCGCCTGCGCCTGCTGATGGGCACGTCGATGGGCTGCATGCACGGCTTCATCTGGGGCGAGATCCATCCCGACTTCGCCCAGGCGATCATGCCGATGGCCTGCCTGACGGGGCCGATCGCCGGGGTGAACCGGACGTGGCGCAGGGCGGCCATGGACTCCATCCGCAGTGATCCGGACTGGCGTGGCGGCGACTATGCCGCGCAGCCGGCCCTGGGCCTGCGCGGGGCGCTCAACCTGCTGATCGTCATGGGCGCGGCGCCGCAATACTGGCAGGCCCAGTTCCCCAGCCGGGAGGCGGCGGACGCCAACTATGCGGCCCGGTTCGCGGCCGACTTCCCGACCCGCGACGCTAACGACCTGCTGCACCAGCTCGACGCCTCGCGGACCTACGACCCCTCCAAGGGCCTGGAGCGGATCACCGCCCCGGTGACCTGGGTCAACTCCACCGACGACCTGATCAATCCGCCCGACCTCGGCCTGGCGGAGCCCGCGGCCAAGCGGCTGAAGGCCGGCAAGTTCGTCCTTATCCAGGCGACCCCCGACACCCGCGGCCACGGCACCCACACCTGGGCGAAGTTCTGGAAGAAGGACCTCGTCGACCTGCTGGCCCGGTCGGAGCCGAAGTAGGACCGCGTCAGCCCGCCGGGCGCCGGGACAACAGGAAGGCGAAGCCGCGCAGCACGGCCTGCTCCAGGCGCTCGGCCGAAGCGGTGTCCTCCTGCCTATGGACGGCCGAGGCTATGCCGCGTCCGAGCACCCAGAAGACCAGCGCGATGTCTTCGGCCTGGTCAGGCGGCGTCCGGTCGTCGTCGCGCACGGCGCTCTGAAACGCCTCGAGCGCCTGCTGTTCGGCCGCGCGCACGGCGAGGTTTCCCGACAGGCTCGGCTCGGTCTGCATGAGGGCGTAGAGGTGCGGATTGCGTCGGATGAAGCTGAGCAGGGCCGCCGACGCCGCATCGATCTGGTGCGGGAACCTGCCGCTCGCCCGGGCGCGCTCGATCTTCTGGGTGAGCTCGCCCCAGCCATCGATCGCCACCGCCGCCAGCAGGGCGTCCTTGTTGGCGAAGTGGTAGTAGAGGCTGGCGACGCCGCTGCCGACCTCGGCGGCGATGAGCCTCAGTTGCAATGCCTCGGCCCCACCCTTGCCGACCAGGCCCCGCGCCGCGTCCAGGGCGCGGCGGCGCAGGGTTCCGGCGATGGCGATCTTGGGGCGCGTCATCTCACAGCCGTCCTTCGAAGACGGCGCCGAACATGAACGATGAGGCGCGCCGCAACCAGCCTAGAGCTTGGTCGGCAGGACGACCGTCATGTCCTCATAACCCTTCACGAAGACCGAGTAGCTGCGCTTGGGCTCTTCCAGCAGCTGGATGTCGGGGAAGCGCTTCATGATCTCTTCCCAGATGATGGTGAGCTGCAGCTCGGCCAGGCGGTTGCCGACACAACGGTGGATGCCGAACCCGAAGGACATGTGCTGGCGCGGGCGCGGGCGGTCGATGATGTAGTTGTCGGGGTTCTCGATCACGCTGCCGTCGCGATTGCCCGAGACGTACCACATGACCACCTTGTCGCCGGCCTTGATGGTCTTGCCGCCCATCGCGAAGTCCTCGGTCGCGGTTCGTTACATGTGGGCCAGCGGGGTCTGCCACCGGATGGTCTCGGAGACCATCGAAGGGATCAGCCCCGGATCGGCGCGCAGCTTGGCGTACTGGTCGGGGTTCTGGTTCAGCGCCAGGACCGAGCCGGAGATGGTGTTCCGCGTCGTGTCGTTGCCGCCGATGATCAGCAGGGCGACGTTGGCGTGGAACTCCCCCATCGTCATGTTCCGCGTCTCCTCCCCATGGGCCAGCATGGAGATCAGGTCGCCGGTGGGTTCGGCGTTGACCCGCTGGTTCCAGAGCTCGGTGAAGTAGCCGAAGCACTCGGCCATGGTCTCGCGCAGTTCCTGCAGGCTGGCTGCTCCGCCGCCGAAGCCCGGCGGGGTGGTCATGGCGTCCGACCATCTGGTGAGCTTGCGCCGTTCGTCGAAGGGGAAGGCGAACAGGGTCGCCAAGGTCATGGTGGTCAGTTCCTTCGACACCAGGTCGACCCAGTCGAAGGGCTCGCCGACCGGCAGGCTGTCGAGGATCAGGCCGGCCCGCTCGCGGATCAGCGGGGCCATGATGGACAGCGCGTGGGGCGAGAGCGCCGGGCTCACCGTCTTGCGCTGCACGTCGTGGCGCGGCGGATCCATGGCGATGAAGTTGGTGGCGCTGTTGTTGGGATCGCGGAACCCCTGGGCGGCCTTGGGCGAGAGCGCGATGCCCTTGGCCGAGGAGAAGACCTGGTGGTTGGAGTCCACCGCCATGATGTCGTCGTAGCGGGTGATCGACCAGTAGGGGCCGTAGTTGCTGTCGGGCGTGAAGTGGACCGGCGACTCGGCGCGCAGGCGCTCGAAGATCGCCCACATGGCGTCGTCGCGGAAGAGCGAGGCGCGGGCCGGGTTCAGTTCCTCGAGAGGGGTCTCGTAGGCGGCCTTGCGCGCGGCGGCTCGCTTGTCCTGCAGAATGTCCGTGGTGCCGTCAGCCATCGCCGCATCCTCAAGCCTGCGCGCCCCAGGCCGGACGCGGAGCTATCGAGACGCTTCGAACAAAGTTCCACAAGGGGGTGCTCCTTCTCCCCTTGCGGCAGCGGTGCCCTAGCGGAGCAGGACCCGATCAGGGCCAGTTAGATTGGGGCGCTCGGCCTGTTTGACGATCAGCTCCGGAGTTACGGGTGACGCACCGGGCGAAGCTCTGATTGTCGACAGCATGGAAGCTACGTCGAGAGTCCGACGTGAATGGCATCGTTGGCAATGAACAATGCCTCGGGACGCATCGCCCTGACCTCCGCTTCAAGTCTCTTCATATTGTAATCAACATCGTAGATATAACGCTCGGAGCCCGACTGCGAGCGAATGCCAATTACACCATACCAGAGCATTAATCTAAATGCTTCGTCCAGCTCGTCATTTGGTATGCCGGATCGACGAAAACGTTCCAAAACATCCGATTTAGAAACTTCCTTCTCAATACCAATTAGCGAATAAAGTATATCAGCCGAGATTCCAGACGCATCGCGGATTTCGTACCCGAAATCGTCTACGAGATAGTTAGCATGCTGGCGAACTGCATCGACGCAATCTCCCGCTTCAACCTTGATATTTCCACGATTCACTGCATTAGCTACGGAATTTTCAATAATATTGATTAGAAATCGAGGTCTCATGAGGCAGTGATCGACAAAATACTCAAACGATTCGCGACCTGACACATTATTTACGAAATGCTTGGCCCAAAGCACTTGGAATGTCGCGCCGTGAGAGTTTGTCGAAGACTCAAGTCGTTTGAATATTACTTGCCGTAACTTTGCCCGATCTGTCCAATCGATACGCACTTGGCCCGATTTTCCGCGATCCGGAGTAGCATCAATCAAGAGTTCGTAAATGTCATTGCGGAGAAAAGTAATAGAGTGAAGTTCTCTATCAAGAACGTTAAGATCTCTACTGACTTTCTCCAGAGATTCCAACAGAAGACGAACAAGTCTTACGTCAAATTCGTCAACACCGTTGGCTGGCCAGCCTTTATCAATATTATCAAACAAGAAAAATAGATCATCATCCGGAGTCGTGTTTTCCACTATTACCTTCTTCAGACCTGATATTCCGTGCCGGAAGACGATATTAGTTAGTCGGTCCGGTGAAAGAGATTTCCCTTGTTTTGACGCAGCTTGAACCTCCTCAACGATGTATCGGCCAAGTCGGTTGATCCGTGCTGTGAAGTCGCCGCTGTCGCGCACATCGAATTCCGCGAGAACCCGCTCGATCTGAGTGACGTTGCTCAGTATCGATGAGTCAAACTGTGCTCGATGTTCAAACCGCCTTTTCAATGTGATGGCGAGCTCAGAGAGAACGACAAAATACCAAAACGCTGCCAGCGTGTGGTCAAAGGCTCCGAGATCGACGACTTTGAGAAGCTCTTCGCGGAACAGACTAAGTTGGTGCGACTCAGGCTTGAGATCTGTCACCAACGCGCGCTTCTTCTGGCTAAGCGTGTCCCTTACCCTGAAGAAGATGGCGCTCTTGCCGGAGCCTTTTCGGCCAGCAACCACAGAAACCTCTCCCCTCAAGGTGCGAAGGAACTCGGAGGTCTCGACAAAGTATTCTTGCAGAACTCGGAACTCGTTTTCAGCGGCAGATGCGCCGAGCGATAGCTGCTGAAGTGCGTTTCGCCGATGGACGGCTTTGGGCGCGCGCGAATTCTGAGATGCCAGGAGAGCCCTTGGCGCGAATTCGGAAATGAGGTCGGCAACCTGTGCTTCGCTCGTTACTGAGGTGACGTTACTCCGAAAGTCGGCAGGATCATTTTCCTCTGGGCGAAAGAGCTTCAAAATAAGGGTATCGCGCCCAAGACCGTGACTTAACCCGGCCAAGAATGCGGCTCTCAAGTTATGTCGCTCTGAGTCGTCAACGTGCTCCGCGAGCAGAGGGATAATGACGCCTGACGAGGCAGACGCGTCTCCCACGATTGATGCTGTAGAAAATCGCGGTACTTCGACAGGGTCGAACGTCCGATAAAATACCTTTGTCGCCTTGATTCCAGCTGTAATCGCGTTCCGAAAGTCAGTTTTTCGAAACGCATCTAGGAGGTAGATGGGTTGCGAACGGTCTATGTCCTTCGAATATAGATCACTCAGTTTTGTTTCGGGAAGATCAATGAGAAGTTTTGCGAGCGCTTCTGAGTTATCGTAGCTTCGAAAGCCGACATTATCGAAGAATCCGTCTCGTTGAACGGCTGCCATGGCACCCGCGTAAGATGAATTGACGACCGGAGCGACCGCTTTTCCCAACCCGATACCGTAACCAGCTTCGTAGTAAACGTTTCGGTTTGGTATAGTGATGTCGCAGACAACAACATCGGCAGCCTCAACCGCCGCCCGGACTTGGTCCGGAATGAGGGCGCCAAACACGTCTAGCTGGGGCCATGCCGTTAGCGCAACGCGGTCAGTTCGAGCGTTAGCGAGTTCAGATGCGCGCTCAATCGTTCTAGCAAGATCGGGCGGCGCCGCTGGAAACGCGAAAAACGCTCTTCGGAATCTGTCTGCCATCGGTCCCCCTGGCAGCAGCGTGGTCGACGGATTGATCTCTCGTCAACCCAAAGCAGTGCGTTTCTGGATAAACCACCTAGGCGATGAAGCCCGGTTACATCTCGCGGCCTGACCGCAATCCCACGAAGTAGCTATTCCGGTTGTCTTGGCCATTCTCGAGACAATCAATTTCCAACCCACAGCAAGTACTGTTGCCTGCTTCGGGCTGTCGTGTGCGAACCCGACGCCCGCTGTAGCTTGCGCAGCCTCACGCCAACCAAAACCTGCCATCCCAAACCCCTCCGACTAAAAAAGGGCCGGCCCCCTTGGGGACCGGCCAGTGGCGGCTCTCGAGGGGGAAGACCTCTAGAACTTCTTGGTGACGCCCAGCTTGTAGTAGCGGCCGAGCGGATTGGCCGTGAACGGGTCGTAGCTGAGGTCGAGACGCGCGAACGGCGGGTCCTTGTCGAACAGGTTGATCACCGCGGCGGTCAGGGTCGTGTCCCAGGGCAGGGACACGCGATAGGTTACGTCGCTGGTGACGAAGGCGTCGATCTTGCGGCCGCTCTGGTTGGTGGCGAAGGTCGCCGAGCCGCCGCGGGTGTCGACCATGTCGTCGAGGTAGCGCAGGGTCCAACGCAGGTTGTGCGCGTCACGGGCGTATTCGGCGAAGGCGGTGGCCTTCCACTGCGGCTGGGAGCCGTAGCCGAGGTAGTCCATGGTCCCGGCGTAGTCTTTTTCCCGGGCGACCACGATGCCTTCCAGCGTGGTCTCGGAGACCACGTATTCCAGCACATAGGTCAGGTCGACGCCGAAGTTCATGGCGCCGCCCAGCACGTCGCGGGCCTTGTAGCTGGCCGCGAAGTCCAGCCCGCTGGTGTCGATGTCGGGGCTGTTGACGTAGTTGAGCCGCACCCGGTTGATGTTCGGGGCCGAGCAGGCGCCGGAGAAGCTGATCCGGGCCAGCAAGGGGGCGAAGGCGGGATTGGCGCAGTTGTTGGCGCCGGCCGCCCCGTTGGGGAAGATGGCGTTGACGATGTCGGCGCCGCTCTCGTTGTCGATCGGGCCCTTGAAGGCGAAGCGCCAGTAGTCGATCGAGGCCTGGAAGTCGCCGAACTCGAACAGGGCGCCCAGGTTGAGCGTGTCGGCCTTTTCCGGCTCCAGGTCGGCGTTCCCGTAGAGGTCATAGGCCCGGTAGCCGCCCGCCGCGGTGGTGTAGGCCAGGGTGGTGGTCGCGGTGTTGGCGATCTGGGTCTGGGGCGGGGCGCGGAAGGTCGAACCGGCCGAGGCGCGGAAGGCCAGCCAGTCGGCCGCCTGCCACTTCAGCGCCACCTTCGGATTGGTGGTCGCGCCGATGTTGCCGCCGTAGTCCTCGTAGCGGATGGCGAAGGCGCCGGTCAGGCTGTCGGTGAACGGCATCTGCAGTTCGGCGAAGGTGGCGATCACGCCGTAGTCGAGGTCGTAGTCCGACAGCGCGCCGAAGAAGCTGAACGGGCCGTTCTTGGCCGTGCAGGTCGCCGTCGGATTGACCGAGGAGTCGGCGCAGGGGCTGACGGCGATGTTGGTGAAGTCGCTGTTCTGCCGCTCGATCCCGCTCCAGCGATATTGCGCGCCGGCGGCCCAGGCGAACTGGCCCGCGCCGAGGTCGATGGGCAGGTCGCCGTTGAACACGAAGTCGGCCGTGAACATCTGCGAGCGGATCTTGTAGGCGTATTCGTCGAAGATGTAGTCGAGGACTTCGCGGCTATTGGCCGTGGCGGCGTTGTAGGCCGGGTTCGGCCGGCCATCGACGACGTTGCCCGCCGTGCCCGAGGAGAACGGGTTGAACCACAGGCAGCCGTTGGCGCCCGGCGTGGCGCCGGTGCAGCCCGCGCCGCCCAGGCCGCGCAGGGCGAGCTGGAGGCGGCCCACCAGGACGTCGGGCGTGGCGATGTCGCTGGTGTTGTCCATGTAGGTCACGGCCGCGTCCCAGCCGATGCCGCCGGCGACGTCGAACTTGCCCTTCAGGCCCGCGGAGAGGCGGTAGGCCTCGAAGGCGCGCTTGTCCTCCTTGCCCTTGCCGCCGAACAGCGGGTTGCCGCCGACGCCGAGCGGACGCCAGGCGACCGAGGTGAAGAGGCCGTTGGCGCCGGCCGTGGCGGCCTGGGCCGGGGTGAGCCCGCCCGAGGCG
>NZ_JAUYNW010000113.1 GCF_030698145.1 Phenylobacterium sp.
ATTTCGCACCGCTCCGGCGGACCCGATGTCCTGAAAAGCGCTGCTAACGCCGGCTAGGTTCAACTGCCAATGGGGGTTACGTGAATTGCACACGTACCATACGCCCCTGGACCTGGTCCGTCAGCGGTCCCCGGAACGTCCTGTCGCAATAGCGCGACCGGACGCGGTGGCCGCAGCGGCGCGCTGGTTCCAGACGAATTTTCGAGGCGACGTCTTCTACGCGGTTAAGGCGAACCCTTCGCCTTGGGTCATCGAGACCTTGGTCGCGAACGGCGTCACCTCCTTCGATGTGGCCTCGATCCCCGAGATCGAGCTGATCGCGCAGCATGCGCCGGGCTCCCGCATGGCCTTCATGCACCCGGTGAAGAGCCGCGCGGCGATCTCGGCCGCCTATTTCGATCACGGCGTTCGCACCTTCGCGCTGGATACGCACGAAGAGCTGGCCAAGATCGTCGAGGCGACCAGCGAGGCCAAGGACCTGAACCTCATCGTCCGCCTCGCGGTGGCCGCCGAGGGCGCGGCCTACTCGCTGTCGGGCAAGTTCGGCGTCGACGCCCATGAGGCGCCGGCCCTGCTGCTGGCCGCTCGGCGCGCGACCCAGGACCTGATGGGCGTCTCCTTCCACGTGGGCAGCCAGTGCATGCGCCCTACGGCGTACCAAGCCGCCATGACCCAGGCCTCTCGCGCCCTGGTCCGCGCCGGCGTCTTCGCCGACGTGGTCGACGTGGGCGGCGGCTTCCCCTCGGTCTACCCGGGCATGGTTCCGCCAGCTCTGGCGGACTATGTGGACTCCATCGACCGCGGCTTCGCCGAGATGATGGTCCACGAGACCACCGAGCTGTGGTGCGAGCCGGGCCGGGCGCTGGTCGCCGAGGGTTCGTCGATCATCACCAAGGTCGAACTTCGCAAGGGCGAGGCGCTCTATCTGAACGACGGGTCGTATGGCTCGCTGTTCGACGCCGCGCACGCTAAATGGCCCTTTCCGGTCAAGCTCCTCCGCACCGAGGGCGGCGAGGCCCGCGAGGTCGAAGGCAACCTGAAGCCCTTCAAGTTCTGGGGCCCGACCTGCGATTCGCTGGACCACATGCCGGGCCCGTTCTGGCTGCCGGAAGACGTCCGCGAGGGCGACTATATCGAGATCGGCATGCTGGGCGCCTATGGCGTGGCCATGAACACCCGGTTCAACGGTTTCGGTGACGCCGAGATCGCCGAGACCAGAGATGCGCCCATGGCCTCGATGTTCGGCCTGGCGCGGCGTTCGATCCCCCTGCCCAAGCAGGAGAACCAGAACGTCGTGAAGCTGTCGCGTGCGCGCAGCAAGAAGCGTCGGCGGAAATAACACCCCGCCAGATTCGTTATTGGCGCGGCCGGTCGCTCCGTCCCGGCCGCGCCCTATGTCTTGGACGGGCGCTCAAACTCTCAAAGGATGCAGAGAATGAACGCTGACGTTCAGAAGACGAACCGCAAGGCCGAGCTGCTGGCCAACACCGTCGAGCACGTGGCGATCGACCAGTACGACGCCCGTCCGATCATCGACGCCATGCGCAAGATGAGCTTCACCAGCCGCGACACCGCCCGCGCCGCCGACATCTGGTCGATGTCTCTGGAAGACAAGGACTGCTCGACCTGGCTGACCCTGGCGGGTTCGACCAGCGCCGGCGGTTGCATGCACATCTACCGCGACATGGTGAAGTACGGGATGATCGACACGATCGTCGCCACGGGCGCCTCCATCGTCGACATGGATTTCTTCGAGGCCCTGGGCTTCAAGCACTACCAGGCCCAGTCCAACGTCGACGACCGCGACCTGCGCGACCTCTATATCGACCGCATCTACGACACCTATATCGACGAGGAAGAGCTCCAGAACTGCGACGGCACGATCTACGAGATCTGCGAACAGCTCGAGCCCCGCCCCTATTCCAGCCGCGAATTCATCCACGAGATGGGCAAGTGGCTGGCCGCGGGCAACGCCAAGAAGCCCGACTCGCTGATCGAGGTGGCCTATCGCGAAGGCGTGCCGATCTTCTGCCCGGCCTTCGTGGATTCATCGGCCGGCTTCGGCCTGGTCAAGCACCAGGTCGAGCGGATGAAGGCGAAGAAGCCCTACCTGACCATCGACGCTGTGGCCGACTTCCGCGAGCTGACCGACATCAAGCTGGCGGCCGGCACGACGGGCCTGTTCATGGTCGGCGGCGGGGTTCCCAAGAACTTCGCCCAGGACACCGTGGTCTGCGCTGAGATCCTCGGCCACGAGGCCGAGATGCATAAGTACGCCGTCCAGATCACCGTGGCCGACGTGCGCGACGGCGCCTGCTCGTCCTCGACGCTCAAGGAAGCCTGCTCCTGGGGCAAGGTCGACGTCACCTGGGAACAGATGGTGTTCGCCGAGGCCACGACGGTGGTGCCGCTGATCGCCTCCGACGCCTTCCACCGGGGCTCCTGGAAGAACCGCACCAAGCCGCGCTGGGCCAAGCTGTTCGACAAGGCCGCCGCCTAGCATCCGAAAAAGACGGCCGTCGCCGCTATCCCAGGCGGCGACGGCCGAGTTCGGCGACGGGGAGGCGTCGCTACTCGCAGAAGATCCTGACCTTGGTCCGGTCCTGATCGACATCGACCGTCAGCTCGTCGAGCTGCTCGACCAGTTCTTCCAGATTTTCAGGCTTCAACTGGTTCAGGTCGAACGGCACGCCGTTCCGGGCCATGGCCTCGTTGACCTTTTCCCGGGCGATCGGCGGGATGATGCTGGAGAGCCGTACGCCGGCCCGCAGCAGGTTCATCGGCACCCGGATATTGACCTTGGTCGGGCCATCGCCGGGCTCGTCGGTGTCCACCACCACGCGCAGATACTTCACAACGCGGGGCCGCGGGCCCGCCTCGGGACCGGCGGCGGGGCGGGGCGCGCGATCGAGGGCGGCCATCAGGCGCTCGGCCTCGTCGGCGGTGATTTTGCCTTCGCTCAGCATCTGCAGGATCGAGCGGCGATCTTCGCTCATGGGGCGTCTCCTAGACGATCTTGATGCGGACGAGCGCGTCCGGGGCCTGGACGTCGATTTCGGTTCCTCCGAGCGACAGCAGCACGCGGCCCACGGCCAGGACGGCGTCCAACGGGCTGACACCGCGCGGCCAGGGCACGAACACCGCCACGATCAGCAGCAGGAAGGCGAAGGGCGACAGGATCAGGAACAGGGCGGTCAGGGGCATCCAAAGCCGGATCACCGGCCGCTCGCCGGACATCGATCTTGCGCCAGGCCGGGCCACCGGCCGCCGATGACGCGCGGTGCGCATGGCGCGGGCCTGGAGGGTGGCGAGCGCCCGGATCGGGGTTCCGCTCATGGGCGTCCCTCCAGTTCGGAGATGGCGGCCTCGGCGGTGATCTCGCCGCGGCTGAGGCGGTCCAGCACGTCGGCGCGGGACGGCGGCACGTCGATCTCGACAAGGTCCAGGGCGCCGGCGATACGGTTCAGGCGGGCCTTGATGGTGGGATAGGAGACCCCGAACACCTGCTCCATCTCCTTGATCGAGCCGTGGCTCTTGAGGAAGGCGGCGACGAAGACCTGATCCTCGGCCGACAGCCTGGCGAGTTGGGGCGGCTCGAAGCCGCCCTCGATGGCCACGCCCGACTCCACCAGCCGCACGCGCTCGACCACGAAGGCCTTGCCCTGGGTCAGCTCAGTGAGCGCCTGCCAGTCATGATGAGGTTTTTGGGTCGTCATGAGCGGTCCGAATTGACTTTCTCAATCTTAGACTCGAGAAATTCAATTTCTCAAGCGCGAAATCGAGATTCTTCAGACTGAGGCGCCAAGCCGCTTGAACCGGGCCTCCGTCTGCGCATGATCGCGCCGACAAAAAGCCGGGAGGGGATCATGGATCGCAGACTGTTGGGCGCCGCGCTGGTCGTGGCCTTCGCCGGCGCCGGAATGGCGGTGGCGCAGCAGGCCGCCGCCCCGGCCCTTCCCACGGGCTATCTCACCCCGCAGACCTGGCCCGACGCGGCCAGGATTCTTCCGCAGGCGCCGGCGACAGGCTCGCCCCGGGAGGCCCGGGACCAGGAGGTCTTCAAGGCCACCCGGGCCCTGGAGGGTTCGCCGCGCTGGTCGCTCGCCCAGAACGACGTGCCTACCCTGCCCCAGGCCATGCTCAAGAACTTCAGCTGCGCGGTCGGGACGGAGATGACCCCGCAGAACGCGCCGAAGCTCAACGCCATGCTGAGCCGGGTCGGCCTCGACGCCGGACGACAGGTCGCCGCCGTGAAGGACGTGTTCAAGCGCAAGCGCCCCTACCTGATCGACGAGGGCAATATCTGCGTGCCCAAGTCCGACGGCCTGGCCGCCAGCCCGGACTATCCGTCGGGCCACGCCACCTGGGGCTGGAGCATCGGCCTGATCCTGGCCGAGATCGCTCCGGACCGGGCGACCTCGATCCTGACCCGCGCGCGGGCCTTCGGCGAGAGCCGGGTGGTCTGCGGCGTGCATTCGCCGAGCGCCGTCGACGCCGGCCGCACCAACGGCGGGGCGCTCGTCGCCACCCTGCACGGCGACCCGCAGTTCCGCGCCGACCTGGAAGCGGCCCGCGCCGAGGTCGCGGCCCTGCGCGCCGTAGCGGCGGCCCAGCCGGCCGCCTGCGCGGTGGAGACCGAGCTGGTGTCGAAGGCGGCGTACTAGATCCCCGCGTACCACTCGTAGCCGCGGTCTTCCCAGAACCCGCCCTTGCCGCGGCCGAGGTGGGCGAAGTCGGCGACGGCCTCGATGCGCATGAGGTACTTGGCGTGCTTGTAGCCGAGCTGGCGCTCGATCCGCACGCGGCAGGGGGCCCCGTACTTCATCGGCAGGGGCGCGCCGTTCATGGCGTAGGCCAGGATGGTCTGCGGGTGGTAGGCGTCGATCAGGTCGACGCTCTCATAATACTTGTTGGCGCCGTCCATGGCGTTGGGGTCGAGCGTGTCGGCGCAGTGGAAGACGAGGTAGCGGGCCGTGGGCTTCAATCCGGCGCGGTCCAGCAGGGGGCCGAGCTTCGCCCCGGTCCATTTACCGATCGACGACCAGCCCTCGACGCAGTCGTGCCGGGTGATCTGTGTGCGCGAAGGCTGACCCCGCAGTTCGTCCAGGCTGAGCGACAGGGGCCGTTCCACCAGGCCGTCGATCACCAGTCGCCAGTCGGCGAAGCCGGCCGCCAGCAAGGCGCGGTACTCCGGATCGGACGGCCCCACCGAGCCGTTGGCGCGGAAGTCGGGCGAGATCTCGGCTTCCGAGAACTCCCGGGCCAGGGCCGAGCGGTCCTGGACCAGGCGCTGGGCGCGGCGGGTGAGGCCCTCGGCGGCGGCCAGGCCCCGCTGGACGCCGGGGTTCATGCTGAGCCTGTCGCAGGCGCCGAGCAGCAGGCCGGCGGCGCCCAGCAGGACGCCGTTCAATCCTCTTCGCGAGACGGTCATGACGGGTCTCCGTCGGTACGGATGGCGAAGCGGCCAGTGATCATGGAGCGCAGGCCGTTGATCGGTCCCGAGACCAGCACCATCAGCACGTGGACCACGACGAAGGCCACGATCAGCCCCGCGCAGATGAAATGCAGGGTCCGCGCCGACTGCCGGCCGCCGAACAGTTCGGGCAGCCAGGGGAAGGCGGCGTTCATGCCCGGCGACATGGAGAGCCCCGTGGCCAGCATGGCCGGCAGCAGGATGAAGATCACCGCCAGGTAGCTCAGCTTCTGCAGGGCGTTGTAGCGGCGCGCCTCCTCGCCCTTGGGGAACCGCAGACGGGCGTGGTCGGCGATCTCGTGCAGCAGGTGGCGCGGCTTGAGTTGGTCGCGCTGCGGAAGCAGGTCGCGCCCCACATGGCCGTTCACCAGGTTTCCGGCGAGGTAGACCAGGCCATTCAGCACGAAGAGCCAGGCGAAGAAGAAGTGCCAGCGGCGCCCGGCCGCCAGGTCGCGATAGCCGGGCAGGGTGGCCCAGGCCGGGAAGCCCCGCGCCTCCATCGCCTGCGGCTTGCCCGACAGGCCGAACAGGCCCGTGGTCTCGACAGTGAGCTCCCCGACCTTGGTGACGCCCACCCGCGCGCCGTCAAGCTCCCTGGCCTGCATCGCCGCCCACGGCTCGGCGAAGCGCGAGACATCGCCCCAATAGAGCGCTGGATGTGCGTTGAAGATCTGCAGCCCGCTCGCCAACAGGACCAACAGGGCGGCCAGGTTGATCCAATGGGTGACGCGTGTGACCACGGCGTGCCGGTAGACGAGCACCTGGGCGGGCGGCGGATCGGACATCGGGAGCATTCCTTAGCGCGGCGAAGCTTGCCACGACACCGATACGACCGCCATGGCTCGCCGGATGCCGGCGCGATCAGTTAAGGTCCCGCCGCAATTCCGGGGGAACGATCACGTGACAAGTCAGGGCGTCGAGGTCTGGAGCGGCGGCGTCAACACCTGGGAATGCGACGAGATGGGCCACCTGAACGTCAGGTTCTGGGTGGCCAAGGCGCTGGAGGCCCTGGCCGGCCTGGCCGCGAACCTCGGGATGCCGCACGCCTTCGCCGCCCACGGCCAGGCGACCCTGGCGATCCGCGAGCTGCACATGCGTTTCCTGCGCGAGGCGCAGGCGGGGACCTGGCTCTACGCGATGGGCGGGGTGTCCGAGATCGACGAGAGCGGCGCGCGCCTGCTGATCGTGCTGCACCACGCTTCAGGCGAACCGGCCGCCACCTTCCAGGTCAAGGTCGACCACGCCACCGTCGCCGACCTGCGGCCCTTCCCCTGGCCCGAGCGCATCCTGGAGCGAGCCGAGGGCCTGCGCGTCGAGGTCCCGCCCTATGCGGCCGCGCGAAGCGTCGACCTCGCCCCCGTCGCGGCCACCGCCAGCCTGGCGCGGGCCGACGAGCTCAAGCTGATGCGGATCGGCCTGGGCGTGGTCGGCCCCTCGGAGTGCGACGTGTTTGGCCGGATGAGCGCCGAGCGGTTCATCGGCCGGGTCTCCGATGGCATCGCGCGGCTGTTCGGCGAGGACCGTCCGGGACCGGACCCGGTCCCCGGCGAGCCGCCGCCGCGCATGGGCGGGGCCGTGCTGGAGTACCGCGCGGTTTATCTGGACTGGCCGAGAGCCGGCGACGGGGTGGAGTTGCGCTCGGGGATCGCCGAAAGCACGCCGCGCATCCGCCGCGCGGTCCACTGGATGGTGGATCCGCTGATCGGCCGCCCCTGGGTGACCTCGGAGGCCATCGCCATCTCGTTCGATCTCGACAAGCGCAAGATCGTCGACGTCGGCGCCGAGGGCCAGGCGGCCTACCTGGCCCGCGTCACGCCGGGCCTGGCGCTCTAGGTCAGGCTTCCACGGCCTCGCGAAGGGCTGCCTGGACGAGGTCGGGGCGTTCCATCGGCAGGAAGTGGGTGGTTCCCGGGACCGTCTCCATGCGGATGCGGCCGGCCGCCTGCAGGGCCGCCAGCCGGGGATGGTCGCGGCAGGTCGAACCCTCTTCGGCCCGCAGGATGCGGATGGGAACCTGGGCGGCCTCGAAGGCCCCCAGGGTGTCATGGCCATGGGACGTGAAGTTCGACGCTTCCCAGGCCGGCGCGCAGGACAGCTCCACCTGGCCGTCGGGCCGGTCGCGGAAGCCGTCGGCCACATAGCCCTCCAGCATGGCCAGGCTCCACGAGGCGAAGGCGCCGCGGCCCGAATAGGCCGCGATCACGGCCTCGCGGCTGGGGAACACCGCGCGCCGGCGCAGGGCGCCCTGCACCAGGGGCGAGTTGCTCACCACCTCGGCCTCGCTGGTCGGCGGAATCACCACCGGGTCGGCGAGCACCAGGCTGCGCACGCGCTCGGGAGCCTGGGCCTGGGCGAGCACGCTGGCCGCCCCGCCCATGGAGTGGCCGGCGAGAATCACCTGGCGCAGGTCGAGGGCCGACAGCAGGGCCAGGAGGTCGTCGCGCAGGTCGTACCAGGAGGTCCGGCCCTCGGTCTCCGTCGGCAGGGTGGAGCCGCCGTGGCCCCGCTGATCGACCGCCAGCACCCGCAGGCTGTCGCCCAACGGCGCGAGGATGGGGGCGTAGGCGCGGGCGTTGAAGCCGTTGGCGTGGATAAAGACGATGTCGATCGGGCGATCGAGGGGGCCGAACTCATAGCCGGCCATGGCCCCGCCGCGCCCGGCCAGGTCGATCAGCCGCGCGCGCGTGGCCTCGCTCACCGTCAGATCCATGCAATTCCCTCCGCCGACCCGCCTATATAGGGCGTCAGGCGCCCGAAACCATCGCATGGCCGCATCCCGACAAACCCAGCAAACGCCCCGGTTTTCGCAACGGAAGTCGACCCAGGATCAAAAGTGATCACGAGGGCGTGAATTAAAGCCTTGCCCTCAGCGCGAAGCGCGGCATATTCCTGACCTGCGTACGCGACGTTCCCTCTTCGGGTCGCTTCGTATGACGCTCTAACCTCCGTTTCCAGGGGACCCAGGGACCATGACCACCGAAATCCTTCGCAAGCTGCTCGTCGCCGGCGCCGCCGTCGCCGCCCTCTCCGTCGCCGCCTGCGGCAAGCCGGCTGAAAA
>NZ_JAUYNW010000114.1 GCF_030698145.1 Phenylobacterium sp.
TGCTCAGACCGGTCGAACCTCCGTTGAAGGGCATTTTAGTCCCCCTCACCCGGCCATGCGGCCGGGAGCTCCCCCAGAGGGGGAGCATCTGGCCACCGTGCCACTTGGATCTACGGCCATATGCGATAGCCCTGCCCCAGAGGGGGAGGTGGCGCGTCGCCTCTATCGGCGACGTGACGGAGGGGGGTTGCAGCCCACCAACAAGAGTCAAAGTCCCCCTCAGTCACCTGCGGTGACAGCTCCCCCAGTGGGGGAGCATCTAGCGGTGACGCGGCCGAGCGCTAGAGCGCCACGCAGGCCGGCTGGGTGACAAGCATCACCGAGTCCTGGCGGAAGTTGCGCACATAGGCCTTGCGCGCCTCGTCCAGCTTGCGGCCGGAGTCACCCTTCGTGGGCAGGACCAGGACGACGATCTTCGAGGCTTCGCGGATCAACTTGTTCTCGTCGCCCTTCCATTGGCCGCCGCCGTCCAGGACGGTCAGGCCCTCGGGAAAGCGCGGGGTCAACTCATGGTCGACGAAGGCGCGGAAGTCGGCGTCCGTCACCCCGGGCTTGTCTCCGATGTTGCGGCCGAAGAACAGCTGGGCGGTGCGCATGGGCTCCTGGCCGGCCGGACAGGCGAGCGTGTCCAGGGTCGCGCAGCCGCTGAGGGTCAGCAGGGCCAGGCAGGCCGAAATAGGAAGCAGTCGCACCATGGCGCACGCCTAGCACGGGTCGGCGGGTGGGCGGAACCGGCCGCTGCTATTCGTCGCGGGTCTCGTCGTCCTCGTCGGACTCGAAGTCGTCCTCGTCCTCCACCTGACCCAGCCGGTCCAGCAGCAGATAGACGGCGACGGCGAAGAGGCCGATGCCAACGACACTGGCGATCCAGGCCAGGGTGGGCAGGTTGTTGACCCCGCCCAGCACGCCGCCGCTGAAGATCCCGACCCCGACCACCGCCAGGACAGCGGGGGGCAGCAGGGCCGACACGGCCGACACGGTCGGGGCGTGGCCGGGCGCGATCGGCAGCACGATCGCGTCGTTCTCGATGACGTCGTTCTTGGCGACCGGCTCGTCGGCGACCGGGCCGGATGTGGTCTCGGGAAAGGCTTCCGCCGGCTCCGGCTCGGACGCGGCCTCGACTTCAGGTGCGGCGTGGTCGTTGGCGACCAGCAGCGGCGGATCGAACAGGCTGGGGCCGGACTCGTTGGCGGGCTCCGGCGGCCGGGGGACGCGGTCCAGGGCCTCGGGGCGGAAGTCTTCCTCGGGCGGCGTCAGAGCGAATTCCGCGGCCGCGGGGGGCTCGGGTTCGGCGAAGATCGTCGAGAGGCGCGAGGTCACGGCCTCGGCGGCCCCCTGGGTGGGGCTCGCGGCCTCCTCCTCCGGCGCCACCGGCTGTGGAGCGAGGGTCTCGTCGCGCCGGGCCACTGCGTGGTCGCCGTCCAGCGCCACGGCGAGCGCAGTCGGGACCTGGCGAGGCACGATGCCGGTGGCGTCCATGTCCACCTTCGGCCGCAGGATCGGCGTCGGCGCAGGCACGAAGCCGCCTGGCGGGGTCAGGAACAGGGTCTTCTCGACCGACCGGCGGCGGACCAGGGCGTCGACGACGATCCGCTCGCCCTCGAACTCGGCCTTGCGCCACAGTTCCATGGCGCTGGCGGCCTGCAGGAGCTGGCCCTCGTTGAGCCGGCGCAGCACCGAGGAGCGCTGGAAGTTCTCGACCCCGATGTTGAAGGCGAAGGCGCAGAGCGCGTCGAACTGGTTCTGGGTCAGGGGCGCGAAGACATGCTCGTTCACCGCGTGGGCGACGGCGATCAGGTCGTAGAGCAGCAGGGCCTCGGCGTCGGACTCCGAGACCTCGGCGCCTTCGCGCGCGGTCAGGGTGTGGCCGTAGCCGATGGTCCAGCCGCCGGCGGGAAGCTGGGCCGACCTGCGGCGATAGCCCTCGAAGCGCTTGATGTGCTCAATCGCTTCGCGGGTTATCCGAAAACGCGGTTTCATGGCCGACATGACCCATCCTGACACAGGCGCCGGGGCGCTACCCTATCGGCCCGCAAGATAGGGGCCGATCAGGTCAGGATCAGAGCCGCCAGGCCCAGGAAGGCGAAGAAACCCGTGAAGTCCGTCGCGAAGGTGACGAACACCGACGAAGACACCGCCGGGTCACGGCCAATCCGCTCCAGCAGGAGGGGCGCCATGACGCCGGCCAGGGAGGCCACGAACAGGTTGATCACCAGGGCCAGGCCGAAGGTCAGCGCGAGCAGCATGTTGCCGAACAGGGCGTAGACCACCCCGCCCGTCACCACCGCCAGGGCCACGCCGTTGGCCAGGCCGACGATCATCTCGCGGACCACGGTGCGGTAGGCGTTGACGTCCGACAGCTCCTTGCTGGCGAGCGCGCGCACCGCAACGGCCAGGGCCTGGGTGCCGGCGTTGCCACCCAGCGAGGCCACGATGGGCATCAGGATGGCCAGGGTCACCAGCTTGCCGATCTCGCCTTCGAAGGCGCGGATCACGCCGGCGGCCAGGGCCGCGGTGATGGTGTTGACCATCAGCCAGGGCAGCCGCGCGCGGATGATGTCCAGCACGGCGGCGTTGCGGCCGGCGTCGGACACGCCGGCCAGGGCCAGGATGTCCTCTTCGCTCTCGTCCTGGATGACGCCGACGATGTCGTCGACGGTGATCTGGCCCACCAGCCGCCCGCCCGGCTCCACAACGGGAGCCGAGATCAGGTGGTACTTGTCGAAGATGTAGGCGACCTCTTCCTGGTCCATGCCGACCGGTATCTCGGTGACCGGCTCCATGATGCTGGCCAGCGGCGTGTCGCGCCGGGCGCGCAGCAGGTGGCTGACCGGACAGGCGCCGACAGGGCGATAGCTGGGATCGACCACATAGACGTCGAAGAACAGCTCGGGCAGGTCGTCGGCTTCCTTGCGGAAGTGGTCGATGGTCTGGCCCACGGTCCAGAACTGCGGGGCGGCCACCACCTCGCGCTGCATCAAGCGTCCGGCGGTCTCGTCTTCGTAGGACAGCGAGCTCTCGATGGCCGTCCGCTCGGTCTCGGGCATGGCCGCCAGGACCTGGGCGCGCTTGTCGTCCTCCAGGTCGTCGACCACGTCCGCCGCGTCGTCGGAATCGAGTTCGCCCAGCGCCTTGGCCAGGGTCGCCGGCGAGACGGTCTCGAGGACCTCCTCGCGGATCTCGGTGTCCAGTTCGGAGAGAATCTCCGCCAGGGCTTCCGGCGCCAGGTGGGCCAGGATCTCCTCGCGGTAGTCCGCCGACAGGAAGCCCATCAGGTCGGCGACGTCGGCCGGGTGCAGTGCGCCCAGCAGCTCGCGCAGGCGCTCGGCGTCGCCGCGATCGGCGGCGTCCACCACCATCGCGACGAAGTCCGGGTTTAGGGCGTAGTCCTCGCCAAGCGCGAGGTCTTCAAGATCTTCTTCCAGCTCAGGAGCGAGATCGTCACGGGCTTCGGACAGGTCGGCCGTTTCGCGGCTCATGCGGACCTCCCTGGGCTTTTGGACTGACGGTTTGCTCTATGGCTGTTGAAGACCTTGATTCACTGGTGCGGTCGAGAAGACTCGAACTTCCACGGGTTGCCCCACAGCGACCTCAACGCTGCGCGTCTACCAATTCCGCCACGACCGCTCGTGGTGAGGCG
>NZ_JAUYNW010000130.1 GCF_030698145.1 Phenylobacterium sp.
GTTTCCAGGGGACCCAGGGACCATGACCACCGAAATCCTTCGCAAGCTGCTCGTCGCCGGCGCCGCCGTCGCCGCCCTCTCCGTCGCCGCCTGCGGCAAGCCGGCTGAAAAGGCCGACGCCGCCGCCGCCGAAGCCACCGCTGAAGCCGCGACCGCCACTGCCGCCGCCGACACGGCTGCTGACGCCGCCGCGACCGCCACGGACGCCGCTGCCGACGCGACCAAGGCCGCCGACGCCGCCGCTCCGGCCGCCGACGCCGCCATGGCTCCGGCTGCTCCGGCCGAAGCTCCGGCCGCCAAGTAAGTCATTCGAACGCACTCGCGTTCGAAGAGCGGAGGGCCGCCCCTTGGGGCGGCCCTTTTCTTTTGCGCCTATAGTCGACGCCCATGAGCGCCCAATCGCCTCTCGTCTGGACCGATGACGGCCTGCCGCGCTCGCGCCTCTACGGCGACGTCTACTTCTCCAGCCAGGATGGCCTGGCCGAGAGCCGCGCGGTCTTCCTGCAAGGCTGCGGCCTGCCCCAGGCCTGGAGCGGTCGGACCCGGTTCACGGTGGCCGAGCTCGGCTTCGGCACCGGCCTCAACATCCTGGCGCTGCTGGACCTGTGGCGCGGGGCCGCGCCAGCCGGCGGCCACCTGCATATCTTCAGCGTCGAGGCCCATCCGATCACGGCTGGCGAAGCGGCCAGGGCGCTCGCCGCCTGGCCCGAGCTCGCCGATATCGCCCAGGTCCTGACGCACGCCTGGCCGGGCCAGGCGCGCGGTTTCCACCGGGTGGATCTGCCGGCCTTCAACGCGACGCTGGACCTGGCGGTCATGGAGGCCGAGCCGGCCCTGCGCGCCTGGAGCGGCCAGGCCGACGCCTGGTTCCTGGACGGTTTCTCCCCGGCGCTCAATCCGCAGATGTGGCGCGAGGAGCTCCTGGCCCTGGTCGCCCAGCGCTCCGCGCCGGGCGCGCGGGCGGCGACCTTCACCGTGGCCGGCGCCGTGCGTCGAGGGCTGCAGGCCGCCGGCTTCGCCATCGACAAACGCCCCGGCCACGGCCGCAAGCGCGAGCGGCTGGAGGCCCGGCTGCCGGGCGAGATGCAGGAGGCGACCCCGGCTCGCCAGGTCGCGGTGATCGGGGCGGGGATCGCAGGCGCGTCCGCGGCCCGCGCCCTGCGCATGTTCGGCTGCGAACCCCTGCTGATCGAGGCCGACGGCCTGGGCGCGGGCGCCTCGGGCAATCCCTCGGCCCTGGTCACCCCCCGCCTCGACGCCGGCCTGGGACCGGTGGCGGAACTGGCGGCCCAGGCCTTCGGCCGCGCGACGGCGCTCTTTGCGACGATCCCAGCGGCGGTGATCGCCCGAGGCGTGCTGCAACTGGCCGCCGGCGAGCGGGACCCCGACCGATTCGCCACGATCGCGGGCTCCGACCTTTTCGAGCCCGGCGCGGTCGGCGTGCTGTCGGCCAACCAGACCCTCGAGCGGCTGGGCGAGCCCGCCCCGATCGCCCTCGACCTGGCCACCGCTCTGGTGGTGGAGCCCGCGATCGCCCTGGATGCCTGGGCTGGGCCCGTGCTGAGGGCCTCGGTGGCGCGGCTGGAGGCGCGGGAGGACGGCTGGGCGCTGCTGGACGCCGCGGGCGACCTGGTCGCCCAGGTCCAGGCCGTGATCCTCGCCGCGGGCCAGGCCAGCGTCGACCTGCGCCCGGATCTGCCGCTGCGCCCGGTGCGCGGCCAGGCCAGCTGGACCGACGGCGTCGCGGGGGCTCCGGCCGCCGCCTGGGGCGGCTATGTCCTGCCCACCCGCGCGGGCCTGCTGTTCGGCGCAACCCACGACCGGGACGACACGAGCCTGGAGGTCCGCGCGGCCGACCACGCGCGCAACCTGGCGAGCCTCTCAGACGCCTTGCCCGGCCTTGCCGCGCGGATCACCCGGGCGCCGCTGCAAGGCCGCGCGGCGGTCCGGGCCACCACGCCCGACCGGCTGCCGCTGGCGGGGCCCGTGGCGGGCGCGCCGGGGCTGTTCGCGCTCACCGGCTTCGGTTCGCGCGGCTTCTCACTCGCGCCCCTGCTGGCCGAGCACGTGGCGGCCCTGGCGCTCGATGCGCCGTCGCCCCTGCCCGCCCACCTGGCCGCCCTGGTCGATCCCGACCGGTTCCGGGCGCGGGCGGCCAAGCGGGGCCGCAATTCCGTCTCAGAGCCGGCGCAACCTTAAGGCCACGATCAGAGGAGGCTTCGAGCCATGATCCGGACTGCATTCTGGGTGGCCGCCGCCGCAGCCTTCGCCCTCGCGACGGCCGGCCCGGCCGCGGCGTCCGATCCGGCGCCCGCCAAGCCGAAGCGCCAATGCTTCCTGACCGACAACGTCACCAATTTCAGCGCTATCGACTCCCGCACCGTCAATCTTCGGGTGGGGGTGAAGGACGTCTACCAGCTGGACCTGCTGGGGACCTGCCCGGACATCGACTGGAATCATGAGATCGCCCTGGTCTCGCGGGGGTCCTCCTGGATCTGCTCGGGCCTGGACGCGACCGTGATCACCAAGGGTCCGATCGGACCGCAGCGCTGCGCGGTGCGCTCGGTGCGCAAGCTGACGCCGCAGGAGATCGCCGCCCTGCCCTCGCGCGCCAAGCCCTAGCCCGAAAAATTGGGCGCCGCCCGTGACGGACGACGCCCAGTTGGCTGCCGACCGGGGACGGCGAACCGCCCCGGCCTGGAGGTAACCTCGGGAACCTAGAACTTCTTCTTCACACCGAGCTGGAACACCCGGCCGAGCGGGTTTCCGGTGGTGTAGTCGTAGTTGTAGTTGCTGGGCGCATCCGGCGGATCGGTGTCGAGGATGTTCTGGACGCTGAAGGTCAGCGTGGTCTCCCAGGGCAGCTCGGCCTGGATCGTGATGTCGTGCTGCCAGAAGTCGTCGAGCTTGCCGATCGTGCCGGCGACATAGCCCGGCGCGGTGGTCGAAGGCACGATCTGGTCGTTGGCGGTGTTGATCGCCGCGATCGTGCCCTCCGCGTAGCGGGTCTGCCAGCGAACGTTGACGGCGTCCTTGCGCACGTTGAGCCACAGGTTGGCCCGGGCCTGTGGATACGAGAAGAAGGCCGACTGCAGGTCGTGGGTGCCGGCCCGGTCGAAGGGGGCGGCGAATGTGATGTTCGAGGCGCCGAACAGGGTGAAGGCGCCGCGGGCGTATTCCTTCAGATAGGTCCCCTCGACCCCGACCTGGTAGGCGGCGTCGAACCAGCCGTCCCAGTCGTAGGACGCCCGGACATCGTAGCCCGAGGTCTGGGTCGGCGGCCCGTTCACCGTGAAGGTGTCGACCCGCAGGGTGTTGGCCGCGCTGCAGACGCCGCCGCTGAAGGTGAAGCGGGCCTGTAGGGCCGCGTAGGCCGGGTCCCCGCAGTGGTTGGGGGTGAACATGGCCGCGAACAGGTTGCTGGAGCCCTCGGTGGTCAGCTCGCCCTCGAACTTGAACAGGAAGTAGTCGACCGTCAGGTTGAAGCCGCTCTTCTGGACCATGAAGCCGACATTGTAGGCGTCGGCGGTTTCCGGCTCGAGGGCGGGGTTGCCGCAGGTCTGGACCGCGCGGTACTGGCCGCCCAGGTTGGCGACGCCGACCGCGCAGCCGGGGTTGATCTGGGTGGCGGTCGGGGCCCGGAAGGTGGTGCCGGCCGAGCCCCGGAAGGCCAGCCAGTCCAGGGCCTGCCATTTTACGGCGATCTTCGGATTGTTGGTCGAGAGCCCGTTGCTGAACTTCTCCGAGCGTCCGGCCAGGGTGACCTCGAGGTTCTCGAGGATCGGCAGCCGCAGCTCGCCAAACAGGGAGATCACGTCCTGGCTGGCGTCGGCGTTGGCGTTCGACCCGAAGAAGATCAGCGGGCCGGCCGGCGCCCCGCAGACCGGGGTGTCGTCGTCGATGGAGTCGACGCAGGGATTGACCTGGTTGTTGAAGAAGTCGCCGTAGGTGTTGGTGTCCCGGTTCCAGCGGTACTGGGTGCCAAGGGCCCATTGCACCGTGCCGCCCGGCAGGTCGAACGGCGCATCGCCGCTGAGCACGGCTTCAGCGGCGAAGATCTCCGACGTCGCGCTGTTGGTGTATTCGCCATACAGCCACTCGACCAGCTGCGGGTCGTTGATCACCGCGCCGTTGGCGCCCCCACGATAGAAGGGGTTGGTCAGGCCGTTGGTGCCGCTGACGGCGACGCTGTTGCTGAACGGATTGAAGAAGTAGCAGCCGGCGGCGGCGTTGCCGGCGTTGGCCAGGGTCCGTTCGGCGGTCGTGCACTGGTCGGACGCGCCCGCGCGGCTGCCGAAGCCGTTGAGGGCGAGCTGGGCTCGGGTCACCAGGAGGTCGGCGATGTTGGTCGACGCCTCGGTCTTCATATAGGTGAGGTTGGTGTCCCAGCGGATGCTGTTCCACGTTCCCGCCAGGCCGCCCGAGACGCGATAGGCTGTGGCCTGGATCTGCTGGTGGTCGGCCTTGTCCGGATTGGTCGGATGGCCGGCGTTGCCGATGAAGCGGAACGCCGTCTGGGAGATGTCCACCCCAAGCGGGCCCGCCGCGATGATGGAGGCGCACTGGGCCGCCGAGAGCGTACAGGCGCTGCCCGGGGTCTGGCCCGACAGGTCGCGCAGGCCCGGATTGTTGCCGGGCACGTTGTAGCGGACGAAGAAGTTGAGCGCCCCAGGGACGGCCGTGGAGCCGGAGGTACCGCCCAGGCCGATCGGGGTCGGGAACTGGGTGTTGCCGTTGGAGGGCGAGATGCGCTGGTCAGGCGTGTTGTTGCGGTTCCAGGCCACCTCGCCGTGGAACCGGATGTCCTCGGTGATGTCGTAGTTCACCTCGCCGTAGAGCTGGAAGTGGTCCTCCTCGTTGACCACGTCGTTGTAGTTGGTGAACTGGAAGCGGCAGATCGAGGTGGCGCTCACCGGGCTGAGCGAATTCGCCGGCACGACCAGGCCGCCGACGGTGTTGGTCAGAACCCCGCCCAGTTCGGCGCACCCGTTGTCGCGGAACAGGAAGGCGCCGGCCGGAGTGTTGGCGACATAGGCGCCGGGGTTCGAGTTGCCCGACCAGCCGCCGTAGTTGACGCTCTCGAAGGGCTGGATGGCCCAGTCGCGGTCCTTGGCGTCGACCCGGCTGCGATGTCGGAAACCGGCGGTCAGCAGGATGTTGCCGCTGTCGCCGCGCCAGCCATAGGCGAGGTTGGCGCGATACTCCCCGTCGGAGTCCTGGACCGCCGAATAGTCGGCGGTGACCTCGAACCCGTCCAGGTCCTTGCGGGTGATGAAGTTGACCACGCCGCCGATGGCTTCAGACCCGTAGGTCGCCGCCGCCCCGTCCTTGAGGATCTCGATACGGCCGATGGCCGCGGTGGGAATGAAGTTCAGGTCCGCGCCGCCGCCTTGGAACGCGGCCTGGGCGCTGTCGGACAGACGCCGGCCGTTCATCAGGGTGAGCGTGCGCGAGGCGCCGAAGCCGCGAAGGTTGATCGAGGCGGTGCCCGCCCCGCCGTTGTAGCGATTGCTCTCGCCCAGGCCGGAGGCCGAGGCGGTTAGCGTCTTGACCAACTGGACCGCCGTGGGCGAGCCCTGCTTCTCAAGGGTGACATTGCTGAGGACGTCCACCGGCAGGGCGGCGTCCTCGGGCGTGCCGGCGATATAGGAGCCGGTGACCACGATTTCTTCGACGGTGGCGGCGCCGGTGCTGGTCTGGGCGGCCGCGGTGGTTCCAATGAACATGGCGACAGCCAGAATCGAGCTGCCGCAGAAATATCTGCTTCTCAACATATTGTTCCCTTCCCCCTCGAGAGCCGTCCCGATTATCGCGCCGGAACTTTTTGACTCATGAGCACAAATATCATCGTTCGGCGCGGCCAGGAGCGCCAGTAGATTTTTCAGGACTGCAATATAACGTTGTTACGCCTGACGCCATACCCGATTGGCGAGAGTGATCGGTGTTCATAAATCCATGTATATGCGGGGATTTTTGGGAATTTCGCTGCTTTTGGCCCTTCACGGCGGGCGTCGGACATTGTGTCTGCATTGTGGAACAAGGACTTAGGGCGCGCGCGAGGGTTGCCGGAGAAGCTGAAGCTTCGCGGGTCCCGGCAGGCCCGGGAGGGCCCGCATGAACGGTCGGCGACCGCTCCAACCTGTGGCGCGAAAGACGCGCCGGCCGAGAGATGACGCAGCGGCAGGTAAGATACCGGATAGAAGAAATTGGTCAGGGACGCGGCGAGTGGGCGGCAGCGCCCGGCGCAGGACCCAAAAAGAAGGGCGCCGCCGGAGATCCGGCGGCGCCCGAGAGGCGGGTGTCCAGCCCCGAAGGGCCGGAGAGACGGCCTAGAAGGCCTTCTTCACACCGAACTTGAAGACCCGGCCCAGCGGGTTCCCGTTGGTCACGTCGTAATTGTAGAAGCTCTGCGCGAAGGGAGGATCCGTATCGAGCAAATTCTGCACGCTCACGGTCGCCGTCGTTTCCCACGGAAGATCGACCCTAAGCGTCAGGTCGTGCTGCCAGTAGTCGTCCAGCTTCCCGACGCTTTGATACGTTCCGGTGCTGTAGCTGTAGCGGCAATCGGCGGTCGTGCCGGCCCCTGCATCACCCACGCAGACGGGACCGGCAAACGTAGTTCCCTCGCGATACAGGAGTTGGTAGCGCAGATTCCAGTTGTCGCCCGTCGCATTTATGAAGGCGTTCGCGCGGACTTTCGGGAACGAGAAGAATTCGCCCGTCAGGTCATGCTTCCCCGCCCGGTCAATCGCCGGGGCGATGACCACCGATGTATCCTCCAGAAGGGTGGTGGCGGTGCGCTTGTACTCCTTCAGGAGCGTGGCCTCGGCGCCGATGCTGACCCGCGCATCGTGGAAATCCATGCCAAAGACGTTGTCCCACTCATACTGAGCACGAAGGTCAAAGCCCGACGTCTTAGTGTTCTGGCCATTGACGATCTTGATGGTCTCGACGAGCACGTTGGCCTGGCTGCAAGCCCCGGTGAAGACGAAGCGCGCCGCGAAGGCGGGTTTGGCGCAGTTCGCCGCGTTGATGGCGGCGAAGAGTTGGCCGGCGTCCTCGACGATCAGCTCCTTCTCGAAGTCGAACTTCCAATAGTCGACCGAAGCGCTGAACCCTCCAATATCGACGAGGACGCCGAGATTGATGGTCTTCGCGGTTTCAGGCTCGAGATCGGGGTTGTTCGCCGTCACGGTGGCGCGATAGGAGCCGCCAAGATTGCGGACGCCCTTGCTACTGCCAGGCGTTAGCGCGACTTGGCCTGGAGCGCGGAAGGTCGAACCTGCCGAAGCCCGGACAGCCAGCCAATCAATCGCCTGCCAGCGTGCCGATACCCGCGGGTTCGTTGTCGAGCCGACGTTCCCCCCGAAGTCTTCGTGACGAACCGCTGCGCCTATCTCAAGATTTTCCAGGAGTGGAAGTTTGACCTCGGCAAAAACGGCGCCGACGCGGCGATCGACATCATAGTCTTTCTGAGCGCCGAAGAAGACGAACGGCCCCGTTGGATTGGTGCACATGCCTTGCTGGCCGTCGATCGAATCGACGCAAGGCGTGGCCTCGACATCGCCAAGGCCCGACCAGTCATCGACATTGCGATCGAAACGAAACTGCGCGCCGGCCGCCCATGCGATGTTCCCGCCCGGGAGGGCGATCTCGGTTTCGCCATTGATCACCGCGTCGGCGACCAGGATCTGGTTGGTCGTGACGTTGGTGTAGGAACCGTACAGCCATGCCTTCATCTGCGGGTCGTTGGCGACCGCAGCCTGATAGTACGGGTTCGCAGCGTCGTTGGTGGCGCTGACCGCGATGCCGTTGCTGAAGGGGTTGAGGAACTTGCAGGGGCCCACGCCAGGCGTGCCTGTACGATAGTCGCAGCCGGGACCGCCCAGACCATTGAAGGCCCGTTGAATGCGATTCACCAACAGGTCGTTGGTGGTGACGATGCCCTTGTTTTCCATGAAGGTTAGGGCGGTGTCCCAGCCGATCCCATCCAGGAAGCCGCCTTCGAACCTGCCGTTGAGTCCACCGGAAATCCGATACTGGGTCTGCTCGATCTGCTGGTAGTCGGCGCCGTCAGCGTTGAGCGGATGGCCCTCGACGCCAATCAGACGCCAAGACGCCTGGCTGGTGGTCACGCCGGCCGCCATGCCTGCACACTGCGCCGCCGTCAAAGGAGCAGCGCACGTCGTCCGCAGAGCGATCAGACCGGGGTTGTTGGCTGGGACGAAATAGCGGGACTGACCGTTGAAGCCCGGAGCCACCAATGCGCCCGAAGTTCCGCCACTGGCGATAGGCGTAGGGAACTGGGTGGTCAGGTTGGCTGGCGAAAGCCGCTGATCCGGCACCGCGTTGCGGTTCCACGCCACTTCGCCATGGAAGGTGATGTTGTCGGAAAGGTCGAAATTGACCTCTCCATACAGCTGGTAGTGATGTTCCTCGTTCACCAGGTCGTTGTACGCGCTGAATTGATAGCGGCAGAGCACGGTATTGCCGGCGGCGGTCGTGGTGGGCTTGAGCCCCCCGGTCAATTGCTGAGAGCCAAGTTCGTTACAGCCGTTGTCCCGGAAGAGCGGCGCGCCAGTGGCGGTTCCATAGCTGCCCGGGCTCGCAGAGCCCGACCAGCCGCCATAGAACACCGACTCGAATGGAACGCGGGCGAAGTCGCGGTCATTGACGTCAAGCCGTCCGCGCCCTCGATAGCCGACCGTCAGCAGGACGTTGCCGCTATCGAAAACCTTGCCGTAGGCGAGGCTCGCATCCCAGTCGCCGTCAGAGTCCTTGATGGCCGCGTAGTTGCCATTGAATTCGAAGCCGTCCAGATCCTTGCGAGTCAGGAAGTTGACGACGCCGGCCACGGCGTCCGAGCCGTAGGTGGCGGCCGCCCCGTCCTTGAGGATTTCGATGCGGCCGATCGCCGCCGTCGGCATGAAGTTCAAGTCCGCGCCGCCGCCTTGGAAGGCGGCCGCGGTGGTGTCGGCCAGGCGTCGCCCGTTCATCAGCACCAGGGTGCGTGACGAGCCGAGACCGCGCAGGTTGATAGAGGCCGTGCCGGCGCCGCCGTTGTAGCGGTTGCTCTCGCCGAGCGAGGATTGGGCGGCCGTGAGGGTCTTCACCAGCTGCACCACGCTGGGCGCGCCTTGTTTCGCGAGTTCCTGCACGCCAATCACGTCAACTGGCTGAGCCGCGTCCTCGGGCGTGCCGGCGATGAACGATCCGGTGACAACCACCTCTTCGACCGTGCTCGCCTGGTCCTGGGCCGCGGCCTGGCCAGCCAGGCCCACCGCCAAGGCGACGGCCAAAATGGAACCGCCGCAGAAATACCTGCTCTTCAACATCCTAGGTTTCCTTTCCCCCTCGGATCCGCGCCCCGATTGAAATGTGAGCGCTTATGGGTCTTCCGAGTGCGGGGATCATCCTTGCAGTCGATCCGGCGCGCCAGGGGTTGTTTCGAAGGTTACAAAATTGAACCATCCGCAACCTGACCGTATTATTTTGACGTAACGGCGATATTCTCCAGCGAACCAGATACCGGAAGGTGGATTTCTGGACCTCCGAACCTTGCGTTCGCACAGGTCATTGCTTTCGCTGGAATTCCCGGCGACCAGAGTTAACCGAACAATGTTCTGATCATTCCGATGACTCAAATTAGCTGGCGCTGCGCGCAGGGCGGTGCTTTGGACCGCCTGAGGCGGGTGTGGCGCCCAAGCATCGCCGCTGAAAAAAGGGCGCCGCTAGGGAAACCCAGCGACGCCCCGGCAAGGTTCCGCCCCTCAGGGGAGCGGTATGCTCAGAACTTCTTCCGGACACCGACCTTGAACGTCCGCCCGTAGGGGTTGCCGATGAAGGGGTCGTACGTGACTTCAAGCCGGGCAGCCGAGGGATCGCGGTCGAGCAAATTGAACACCGAGGCCGTGACCGTGGTATCCCAGGGCAACTGCAGGCGATAGTTCAGGTCGAGTGAGTAGAAGTCCTCGACCCGCATGCCGATCGTAATGAGCTGAAGTGCGCCTGTCGTGTTCTGCACCGAGACCGGAGCCCGGTTGTCCACCGCGCCGTCCACATAGGTGAGGTCGGCGCGGAGGTTGTGCGCACCGATGCCGTACTCCGCGAAGGCGTTGCCCCGGAAGCGCGAGACTGTGCCTGGGAAGCGGTCGTAGTTGGTAAAGCCGAGGGCCTCGTACGCCCGGCTGACCAGCGCGCCGCCAACGCTGAACTCGGCGATATCGTACTGGAGCAGATGGCTCACCGCTACACCGGCCCCGAAGGTGCCACCAAAGACGTCGTTGTTGCGGTAGTCGATGCTGACGTCGACGCCCGCGATCTTCATCTCAGGACCATTCACGGTGTCGGACTTCACACGCTGGATGTCGTTGCCGATCGTCACGCCCTGAACGCAGGCGTTGTTATTGTTGAAGGTGATCAGCGAACGCAGCACGCTGCCGCAATTGACGAACTGGGTGCCGTTGCCCACGCCGCCGACGGCGGTCGCCACGATCTGCGCGGGCACCGTGGTGATCTGTTCTTCAATCTTAAAGTTCCAATAGTCGACGATGACGCGGAAATCGTAGGCCTCGAAGATCCCGCCGATGTTGAACGTCGTCGCTTTTTCCGGCCCGATGGCAGGGTTGCCGGCGAAGTCCACCGACTTGAAGTTATTGCCCGCCGCTAGGATGGCCGACAGGCCGGTCACGCTGTTGGACGAACGATTGGCCGGCGTCGGACCCCTGAACGTCGTGCCGACCGAGCCGCGCAGAGCGAAGGCGTCGGTGAGCTGCCACTTCACGGCCAGCTTGGGGTTGGTCGTGGAGCCCGTCTCGCCGCCGTAGTCCTCGAAGCGGATGGCCAGCTGGGCGTTCAGGGAGTCGGTGATCGGCAGGTTGGTTTCGGCGAACACGGCGTAGACCGAGTCCTCGAGTTGCTGCGGCGTGCTTTGGCCCAGGAAGATGTACGGCCCCGTGGGGAACGAACAACTGGTCGAGCCAATCGTCGGACATGGGGTGATGCGCGAGTCTTGCAGGGGGCTCTTCAGGCTCGACTGGAATTCGGTACGCCGATACTGCGCGCCCGCCGCCCAACCGATCTTGCCGCCCGACAGCTCCCAGGGAAGCTCGCCGTTGATGACGGCGTCAAGCACGAGAAGGCTCTGCTTCTGGTCGGTAGCGGGGAAGTCGAAGAACCAGCGGATCAGTTCCGGACTGTTGGCGTTAGCCGAGACAAATCCTGGATTGGTCAAACCGAGGGCGGGATTGCCCGAGTAGGCGTTGGAGAAGGGGTTGAAGTACTTGCAGCCGTTGGCGCCGGGCGTGGTCCCCGTGCAGCCTGGGCCGCCGAGACCGTTGAGGGCCTTTTGCAGGCGCTCGGTGATGATGTCGGGCGTGCCTTGAACGTTGCGGGTCTGCGAATAGGTCACCGCAGTGTCCCACCCGATGCCGGTGTCCCCGAACTTGCCGCTGAGATCCGCCGACACCCTATAGATGTCGTAGTTGCGGAAGCCCACCTGACCGCCATTGTCGAAGATCGGGTTGCCGCCGGCGCCCAGCGGACGGAACAGCGTGAGCGAGATATTGTTGGTCGCCGCGATCTGCGCGGGCGAGAGACCGGCCTGCTGCAGGGCGGTCAGCGCTCCGGGATTCGTGATGGGCGTGGTGAACACGCCCACGCTTCCCGGACCGTTGGGGCCCTGGATCGGCGGGAAGCCCGGCGAGAAGCGCATGTGGGGAAGGTCGGTCTTCGAGTACATCGCCTCGACGTGGAGGCGCATGGTGTCGGTGAAGTCGACGTTGGCCTCGGCGTAGATCTGGTAGCGGTTCTCGTCCTCGATCAGGTTATCGAATGGGATGTAGGTGAAATAGCAGGCCGGAGTGGTCCCGCTGAAGCCCGCAAAGCCGCCCACCGCAGCGCAGTTGGCGTCACGCTGAACGCCGGCGGTCGGAACCACGCCGTTGCGCGGCAGGAAGGAAGGCGGCTGCCCGAGGATCGACCAGCCCGACGGGTTGGTGGTGTAGGGTCGGTACGCCCAGTCGCGGTCCAGGGTCGTCAGTTCGGAACGGTGCTGGTATCCAGCCGAAATCAGGATGTTGCCGTTCTCGCCGACCCATCCGTATACGGCGCTGGCGCTGTAGTCGCCATCGGAGCCGTCGACGTAGCGGTAATCTGCCGAAAGCTCGAGCCCGCTGAAGTTCTTGCGCGTGATGAAGTTGACGACACCGGCGATGGCGTCGGAGCCATAGGTCGCCGCGGCGCCGTCCTTCAGAATCTCGACGCGGCCGACGGCGGCCGACGGAATGAGGTTGGTGTCGACGCCCCCGCTGCCCGCGCCGGCCGAGGGCACAGTGCGCCGGCCATTGAACAGGACGAGGGTGCGGAGGCTGCCAAGGCCGCGCAAGTTGATCGTGCCCGCGCCGCTCTGGCCTTGGGCGGCGGTTGAGAATTGGTTGCTGTCGCCAAGGACGGGACCGGAGACCGGCAGGGTCTTGATGAGGTCAATCGTGGTAGGAGACCCGCGCTTCTGTAGCTCGTCCTGGCCGATCACATCGACCGGCAGGGCCGCATCTTCGGGCGTGCCGGCGATGAAGGAGCCCGTGACCACCACCTCTTCGACGGTGCTGGCCTGATCCTGGGCCGCGGCCTGGCCGCTTAGACCCAACGCCAATGCGACGGCCAGTACGGAGCCGCCGCAGAAATACCTGCTCTTCAACATCTTCTTCCTCCCCCTCACGGACGCCGGTTTCGATCTGACGCGATGGTCGCCGTGGGTGGAAATATCAAACGCCTGTTTGGCGCGGCGGCGCTAGACCGTTTCTTTCACCGGCGAAACAATCCATCCGAACTGCGTTCAACGCGCAACACCCTTACGGCAAAGGGTTTTTTGACGGTTCCGCCGAAAACTCGCGCAGGAAGGCGTCGATGGGCCGACCGCAAGCCCGCGCGTTTAGGCGCGGCGCTCAACCCAGGGGCGGAAAACCAGGGATGGGAAGGGATGGTGGACGTGACAGGGATTGAACCTGTGACCCCCTCGATGTCAACGAGGTGCTCTCCCGCTGAGCTACACGTCCGACCGGCCGGTCTCCCCAAGGGGAGCGGGAGGCGGCGGTATAACGGCGCCGGGCACGGCGCGCAAGCGTCGCTGAAACTTCAGGCCGCCGCCATCATCCGTTCGACCTCGGAGACGATCTCGCGCAGGTGGATCGGCTTGGACAGCACCTTGGCGCCGGGCGGGGCGGCGTCCCCCGCGGCGAGCGCCACAGCGGCGAAACCGGTGATGAACATGATGCGCAGGCCCGGATGGCGCGCTGCCGCCAGGCGCGCGACCTCGATACCGTCCATGCCGGGCATGACGATGTCGGTGAGCAGCAGGTCCCAGTCCTGGTCGAGGACGGCGGCGGCCTCCTCGCCGTCGGCGCAGGAGGTCACCTCATAGCCGGCCCGCTCCAGCGCACGGGTCAGGAACCCGCGCAGGGAGTCGTCATCTTCGGCGAGCAGGATCCGAGGCATTGGCGTTCCGCAAAGACTGTCTGCAAAGACCGATCCTAGGCGCCTAGATGTAAATCCGCGATGAACCGACCTCTGGCGCCCTCCCGGCGTTTGACCGGCGGGCGGACGCACCATCATATGGCCGCGATGACCGCCTGGGAGTCCATCGCCGCAAACCGCGCCGCGCCGAAGGTCCCGCCGTTCGATGTGCGGCGCGCGGCCGAGGTCGGCGCGCCCGCGCCGACCGCGCTGGTGTTCGCCTCCCCGCACTCCGGCCGGCTCTATCCCGAGGACATGATGGCCGCCGCGGCGCTCGACGCCCTGGCCATCCGCCGCTCGGAAGACGCCTATGTCGATGAACTGGTGGGGGCCGGTCCCGAACTGGGCGCGGCGATGATCTGCGCCAACCTGGCCCGGGCCTATATCGACGTGAACCGCGAGGCCTTCGAGCTCGACCAGGCGATGTTCGCCGACGAGTTGCCGGATTTCGCTCGCGCCCGCACCGCGCGGGTCGCCGCGGGGCTGGGCGCCATCGCCCGCGTGGTGTCGGAAGGCCAGGAGATCTACGCTCGCAAGCTGACCTTCGCCGAGGCCCGCGCGCGCATAGAGATGGCGCACACTCCTTATCACGCCGCCCTGGCTCGGCTGCTGGGCGAGGCCCATTCCGCCCACGGCTACGCGATCCTGATCGACTGGCACTCCATGCCCGCCGCCGCGGCCCGGGTCGGCGGAGCGGCCTGCGACATCGTCCTGGGCGACCGGTTCGGCGCGGCCTGCGCGGGCTTGGTCACCCAGCGGGTGGAACGCGAGCTGGAGGCCATGGGCTATAAGGTGGCCCGCAACGCGCCCTACGCCGGCGGATACACCACCGAGCACTACGGCCGGCCGGGCCGCCGGACGCACGCGCTGCAGATCGAGATCAACCGCGGGCTCTATCTGGACGAGGCGCGCCTGGAGCCCACCGAGGGCTTCACCCGCCTGCAGGCCGATCTCGAGGCCCTGACCCGGACCCTGGCCGCCGCCGACTGGTCGGGGCTGAAGTAGCGTCTTCCCCGCGGCCCAGCCATCGGGCCAAAAAAAAGCCGGACCCGAGGGCCCGGCAGTTCATTAGGGAGGAAACGCCCAGGAAGGGCAGAGGCGTCAGCGACGCCTCACAGTTCGAACATATACAGTGCGACGCACAAAACAACAACTGAAAATGTCGCTTCGCCATCACATTTCCTAATGGCTATGAAAAAAATCGTTACAAATCAGCCAGGTTATAATTCACCCAGCGATGAATGATTTTGGTGCAGCGCACAATAGCTAGACAATGCCACGTGGCGGCGCGGCGAGAAGGCGCTGGCTTAATGGGCCAGCCTCGCCTACAAGCGCCCGCTTCTCCAGATAGGGCCCTCCCCGGGCAATTCAATGTCGCTCCGCAACATCGCCATCATCGCTCACGTCGACCACGGGAAAACCACCCTGGTGGACCAACTCCTCGCCCAGTCGGGCGTGTTCCGCGCCAATGAGGCGACCGTCGAACGCGCCATGGACTCCAATGACCAGGAGCGCGAACGCGGGATCACCATCCTGGCCAAGTGCACCAGCGTGCTTTGGCATGGTGAGGCGGGGGAAACCCGCATCAACATCATCGACACCCCCGGCCACGCCGACTTCGGCGGCGAGGTCGAGCGGATCCTCGGCATGGTGGACGGTTGCGTCCTGCTGGTGGACGCCGAAGAGGGCGTCATGCCCCAGACCAAGTTCGTGCTGGGCAAGGCGCTGAAGATGGGCCTG
>NZ_JAUYNW010000134.1 GCF_030698145.1 Phenylobacterium sp.
CGAACGTCCGCGGTCGCGTGTACTGCGGATGCTCCAGGAGCCCGTCCTCGAAACTCTCTTCACTCAAGCTCTCAGCCTGGCCGAGGACGCCGGGCACGAGCCTTACGCACGCTTCGATCGTGACGAGCGCCGCGGCTTCGCCACCGGCGAGCACCGCGTCGCCGACGGCGACCTCCTCGAACCCCCGGGCGTCGAGCACCCGCTGGTCCACCCCTTCGAACCGGCCGGCCAGGACGATCAGTCCAGGCCCGTCAGCCCACTCACGAACGCGCGCCTGGGTCAGGGGCCTGCCCCGGGCGCTCATGTACAAAAGCGGCCGTCCTCTCTGGTCCACGCTGTCCAGCGCAGCCGCGATGACGTCCGCCCGCATCACTTGTCCCGGGCCGCCACCCGCGGGGGTGTCGTCGAGGAAGCCGCGCTTATCCTTGGAAAATCCCCGAATGTCCACTGTTTCCAAGGTCCAGAGCCCGTGCTCGCGCCAGGCCGTGCCGATCAGCGACACGCCGAGCGGGCCCGGAAAGGCCTCGGGAAACATGGTGAGAACGGTGGCGTCGAAGGACATGGTGCGGCTTTTGGACCAAACGCCGCAGGTTTTCCACCAGGCCCTCGAACTTGCCGCAGCGGCGCTATGGGCCTAATCCGGGATCCTTTCGCACCGCAGCATAGTTCGAGACCGATTATGGACACCCCCGAAAGCCTGCCCGAGACCCTGTCGCTGGAGCGCCTGGAGGTGAACCTGTTCCGGGGTGTCAGTCCGGAATTCGGTCCGCCGCGCATCTTCGGCGGCCAGGTGATCGCCCAGTCGCTGCTGGCGGCCTATGAGACGGTCGAGGATCGGGTCTGCCACTCGCTGCACTGCTACTTCATCCGGCCGGGCGATCCGCGCATCCCCATCGTCTTCGATGTGGACCGTTCGCGCGACGGCGGCAGCTTCACCACCCGCCGGGTCGTGGCGATCCAGAACGGCAAGCAGATCTTCAACCTCGCCGCCTCCTTCCAGGTGGCCGAGGAAGGTTTCGAGCACCAGACGCCGATCCCGGCAGTGCCCGGCCCCAACGACCTGCCCGACGAGTCCGAGGCGCAGAAGAAGATGATGGCGAAGATGCCGGAGGAGATGCGCAAGATGATGTCGCGTCCCCGGCCCATCGAGATGCGCCCGGTGGACGGCGACCTGTTCGGCTCCGGCGCCAAGGGCCCCAGGCCCGCCACCCAGGATGTCTGGTTCCGGGCCCGCGCGCCGATCGGCTCCGACCCGCACATGCACCAGGTGATCCTGGCCTACGCGTCGGACATGAACATGCTGTCGACCGCCATGCGGCCGCACGGGGTGCAATGGCAGACCCCGGGCTTCCAGTCGGCCAGCCTCGACCACGCCATGTGGTTCCACCAGCCGTCGAACTTCAACGAGTGGCACCTCTATACCCAGGACAGCCCCAGCGCCTCGGGCGGCCGGGGCTTCGTGCGCGGCTCGATCTATAACGAAGCGGGCGTCCTGGTGGCCTCGACCACGCAGGAAGGCCTGATCCGCATGCGGAAATAGGCGGGTGGGCCTATTGCGGCCGCGTCCGCTCGATGGCTTCCAGCAGCGCCGGGCCCATGACCGGCTTGGCCACCACCAGGGAGTCGGGAACCGTGGCGCGAATGCGCTCCAGCATCTCGCCGCCATAGGCGGTCACGAAGACGATCCGCGCGTCGACGACCTTCCGAGCCCGCCGCGCGGCCTCCACCCCGTCCATGTCGCCGATCAGGTTCACGTCCATCAGGATCAGGTCGGGCCGGAGCGACGCGGCCAGGGCGACGGCCTGCTCGCCCGTCGACGCGATGGCGCAGACCTCGAAGCCGAAATCCTCGATCAGGGACTCCAGGCTCATGGCGACGATCGCCTCATCCTCGACGATCAGGACTCGCAGCGCCTGGGTCCCCGGCAGGGGCTGAAACGCGCCCGGCGCTGGCGACGGCGTCTTGCCGGTCCCGCCCGCGAACCAGGCCTGGGACGCCGCACGGACCGCGTCATGGGTCGCGAGCATCAAACTGTCGATCGGGGTCATGCCGTTACGCCGTTACAGGTTCAGGGAATTTGAATCGATAACGCACCCCCTCGGAGGCGAACACCGTCTCGACGTCGCCGGCGAGATCGCGCTGGGCGCTGGCCTCGATCAGCCTCGCGCCGAAACCGCGCCGGGCGGGGGCCTGCAAGCCGCTGAGGCCGGTCTCGCGCCACGTCAGGTCGACTGAGCGCGGACTCGTGGCCGAGACCGACCATTCGATCACAATCTTTCCGCCTTCCACGGAGAGCGCCCCGTACTTGGTGGCGTTGGACACCAGCTCGTGCAGGATCATGGTCACCGCCAGCGCCGCCTTGGGCGACAGGACCACGCCCTGGCCATTGGCCTCCAGCCGCGCCTGGCCCTCGGCGACATAGGGCTGGACGATCTCGCGGACGATCTCCTCCAGCGACGTGGTCCGCCAGCGGCTGGCGGTGACCAGGCTGTAGCCGCGGGCGAGCGCCGTCAGGCGCGCGGAGAAGGTTGATTGGAAGGCCTCCAGGGAGTCGGCGCGCCGCGCGGTCTGGTCGGCCATTCCCATGACGACGGCCAGCATGTTCTTGGCGCGGTGGTCGAGCTCGGCCAGCAGCAGGTCCTGGCGTTCCTGAACGGCGCGACGCTCCATCACCCGGCCGACCTGCAGGCCGAGGACACGGACGATCTGCATCAGGCGGGTGTCGGGCTGGGCCGCGTCATGGCTGAAGAATTCCAGGATCGCGGTGACCTGGCCGTCGCTCATGATCGGAAAGCCGAAGGCAGAACGCACGCCGACGTCCTCGGCGAGCCATGTGCGCGGGAACGCTTCGCTGCTGTCGGCCCTGGACATCCAGCAGGGCTCGCGGGTGCTCCAGATGCGTCCGGGCAGGCCCTCGCCCGGGCCGAAGGTGGTGGCGGCGATGGTCTCCCTCAGGGCGGCGAACCGATCGGCGTCGCCATGCCAGATCATGGTCGGGACCAGTCGCGCGGCTTCGCCCTTTCCCGGGAGATAGGCGTGTCCCGCCGGCCATCCGGTCAGTTCGCAGACCGAGTCCAGGCAAAGGCGCAGGATTTCGTCCAGCGACTCGGTCTCGGCGGCGAGGGTCGTGACATGGTTCAACACCTCGGCCTCGCGCGCTTGGCGCTCCAGGAACGCCTCGTGCCGCCGCCGTTCCGAGATGTCGCGGACGAACCCGACGAAGAGGACCGTCCCGTCGATGGTCACCGGCGAGATGGAGAGTTCGATGGGAAACTCCTCGCCCGAGCGGCGGATGGCCGTGACCTCGATGCGGCGCCGGAGCAGCGGGCCTTCGCCGGTTTCGAGATACCGGGCGAGACCGGCGCGATGGGCTTTGCGGAGCCGCCGGGGGATCAACAGCTCGGCCAGCGGGTGACCCACGGCCTCGGCGCGCGACCAGCCGAAGATGGTTTCGGCCTGCAGGTTCCAGTCCCGCACGATGTCGACGCCGTCCATGACCACGACGCCGTCGAGCGCGGTTTCCAGCACCAGCGGCAGAATCTCGATGCGCTCGGCGACCGGCGGCGAGCGCGACGGCTGTGACGTCATGGAGTCGGCCCTTCCCGACACGTGCAATCCCTAGGTTGTAGCACCAAGACGCAGCCCTGTGGCCTGGATGTGGCGGTGGCGCCCAAGTTTCAGAGGATCGCCGGCGCCGTCTCCAGGATTTCCATGCGCGTGCCGCCGGCGGCGAGCTTGCGCGCGGCCTTCACGAAGCCGATGGCGTCGGCGCGGGCGAAGTGGACCTTCAGGGCGCCCAGGTCGGCCCAGCGCTCGATGAAGACCAGGCGCAGAGGCGCCTCGCAGTCCACGTGGACGTCGTGGGACAGGCAGCCCGGCTCGGCTCGCGAGCGCGCGGAATGGTCGATGCAGATCGCGCGCAGTTCGTCGAAGGTTTCGGGTTTGGCGTCGACCGCGCCGGTCACCAGGATCATGGAGCCTCCCGCATCATTGCGCCGACTAAGGCCCATCCGCCCGGCGCGGTTTAATCCAAATCACGCGGAGCCGTCCATTCGGTGTAGCGTCGCGCCATGGATGACCTGACAAGCGCCCAACTCGAAGCCCTGCACGATCTGGCGCGGAAGAAGACGGGCGCCGCCGTGCCCTTCGTCAACATCGCCTGCGCGCGCGCGCTGACCGACCTGGGCCTGGCCGAGCGCAGTCAGGAAGGCTGGGACATCACGCCCGCGGGCTCGGCCTTGCTGGCGCGCCAGGGCGGGCCGCCGTCCGAAGCCTAGTCCTCACGGCCCTCGTTGGGGTCGGCCTCGATGACCGCGGGTGGGGCGGCGATGACCTTGCCCTCGGCGATCCGGACCTCTGGGACGGCCTCGCGGGTGAAGGGCAGCCACCAGCTCGGACCGGCCTTGGGCTGGATCTCCAGCAGGTCGCCGGCGCCGAAATCGTTGACGGTCTTGATCGCGCCCAGCAGTTCACCGTCGGCCGTCTCGACGCTGAGCCCGATCAGGTCGGCGAGGTAGAATTCGTCCTCCTCGGGCGGGGGCAGGACGTCGCGGGAGATGAACAGTTTCAGGCCGCGGAGGGCCTCGGCGGCGTTGCGGTCGTCGCAGCCCTTCACGCGGGCGACGACGCCGCCCTTGGACGGGCGGGCCGAGATGATGGCCAGGCCGGGCGAGCCGTCCTGGCGCATCAGTGTCTTGAACGCCGCCACCGCCATCGGATCGGCGGTGAAGGTCGTGATCTTGAGCTCGCCGCGGACGCCATGGGCGCCCCCGACCTGGGCCACGAGGAGGAGCTGGTCGCTCACGCGGTGGCGCCTCCTCGCGACATCAGGGTCTTAGCCTTCGGCCTTGTCGGCGTCGGCTTCGGCGGCCGGGGCTTCCTCGGCGGCGGCTTCAGCGGCAGGAGCCTCTTCAGCAGCAGCTTCGGCGGCCGGAGCTTCCTCGGCGACCACTTCAGCAGCGGGAGCTTCCTCGGCGACCACTTCAGCAGCGGGAGCTTCTTCAGCGGCGGCTTCGACGGCGGGAGCCTCCTCAGCGACCACTTCAGCGGCCGGAGCTTCTTCGACAACGGGTTCCGGCTCGGGCGGACGGGCGGCGGCTTCGGCGGCGGCGGCGGCCAGGTCGACCTCACGCTTGGCGCGCTCCTCGACGCGTTCCTTGGCCTTCGTGCCCGGCAGGCCCTTCTTCGGGTTGTTGCCGTGCTCCCACTTCACCACGCCCTCGTTGGAGAGGAAGCGGGCGACGCGGTCGGTGGGCTGGGCGCCCTTGCCGATCCATTCCTGGATGCGCTCGATCTTCAGGGTGACGCGGTTGCCGTCTTCCTTCTTGAGCATCGGGTTATAGGTCCCGACCTTCTCGATGAAGCGGCCGTCGCGGGGCGAATGGCTGTCGGCGACGACGATGGAGTAGTAGGGGCGCTTCTTGGCGCCGCCACGGGCGAGACGGATCTTCAGCATTGGTAGTCCTTTGTAAGATCTAAGATTTCTTGAAGGGATTGAAGACCGACGGCATGTTCATGCCACCCAGTCCCGGGAGTTTTGGAGGCTCGGGCGCGCCGAGGTTCGCCGCCAGGCCGCCGGGCTTGGCGGCCAGCTTGCCGAGCTCTTCGAGCTGTCTGGTGTCGGGCGGAGGCAGCTTGCCGCCGCCCATGGCCTTGAGGCGGTCGTTCCCGCCGCCGCCGCCGATCATGCCGGCCATGCGCGCGAAGCCCTTACCGCCGTCGCGGCTCATCATCTTGAAGGCGTCGGCCATCTGGCGGTGCTGCTTCAGCAGGCGATTGACCTCCGACACCTCGACGCCCGAGCCGGCGGCGATGCGGCGCTTGCGCGAGGCCTGCAGGATGTCGGGCTTCTTGCGCTCGGCCTTGGTCATCGACGAGATGATCGCCGACTGGCGGTCCAGGGTCTTGTCCGAGACATTGGCCTCGGCCATCTGCTTCTTGATCTTCTGGACGCCCGGCATCAGGCCCATCAGGCCTTCCATGCCGCCCATCTTCTTCATCTGGGCGAACTGGTCGGCCATCATGTCCAGGTCGAACTGGCCCTTGGCGAGCTTGCGCGCCATGGCCTCGGTCTTGGCCTGGTCCAGGTCCTGGGCGGCCTTCTCG
>NZ_JAUYNW010000138.1 GCF_030698145.1 Phenylobacterium sp.
CCGCCGGTGGGTGATCTGCGGCCTGCTCTTCACGGCCGTGGTCATCAACTATGTCGACCGCCAGATGCTGGGCGTGCTGAAGCCCTTCATGTCCGACGAGATGGGCTGGAGCGAGACCGACTACGCCGACATCGTCTTCTACTTCCAGGCGGCCTACGCGGCCTCCTACCTGCTATTCGGCGCCTTCGTCGACAAGGTGGGCGCCAAGATCGGCTACGCCACGGCCTTCGTCATCTGGCAGCTCGCCCACATCGCCCATGCCGGCGCCAGCAGCCTGAACCAGTTCTTCCTGGTCCGCGTCCTGCTGGGGATCGGCGAAGGCGGCAACTTCCCCGGCGGGGTCAAGGCGGTCACCGAGTGGTTCCCCAAGAAGGAACGCGCGCTGGCCACCGGCAACTTCAACGCCGGGGCCAATATCGGCGCGGTGATCACCCCGATCGCGGCGCCCATGATCATGCTGGCCTATGGCTGGCGCGCGGCTTTCATCATCACCGGCGTAATCGGCATGCTGTGGATCGTGGCCTGGCTGATCATGTACCGGGCGCCTGAGAAGGAGGCCAAGGTCAACGCCGCCGAGCTCGCCCACATCCGTTCCGACCCGGAAGACAGCGACCGCAAGATCGGCTGGTTCAGCGTCGTGGGCAAGCGCGAGACCTGGGCCTACGCGGCGGGCAAGTTCCTGATCGATCCGGTCTGGTGGATGCTGCTGTTCTGGCTGCCGGACTTCTTCAAGAAGACCTTCGAGCTGGACATCCCGACCTTCGCCGGCGTGCTGGCGGCGGTCTATCTGATCTCCGACGTGGGCAGCGTCGCCGGCGGCTGGCTGTCCTCGCGCCTCATGAAGAACGGCCACAGCCTGAACTTCTCGCGCAAGATCACCATGCTGATCTGCGCGGTGTTCACCCTGCCCTACTTCTTCATCATGCAGATCGACAACCTGTGGCTGGCCACCATCGTGGTGGGCCTCGTGGCCGCCGCCCACCAGGCCTTCTCGGCCAACCTCTACACCCTGCCCGGCGACGTGTTCCCGCGCAGCGCGGTCGGCTCGGTGATCGGCATCGGCGGGATGCTGGGCGGGATCGGCGGCATGGTCATGGCCAAGTCGGTCGGCCAGGTGCTGGAAGCCGCCGGCGGCTACGCGCCGATCTTCGCGGTGTGCGGCTGCATCTACCTGCTGGCGGTCCTGGTCATCCACCTGCTGACGCCGAAGATGGCGCCGGCCAAGTTCCCGGAGACCGCCGTCTAGCCCGGCCTAACGCGCACGAATGGCCTGCGGCCCCGCGAGGGTCTAGATTGGTCGCTTGAGCGTCGAGAGACGGAGGTCGCCATGACGCCTTGGGAACTCAAGGGCCGGGAACTCGTCAACTGCACCTGCGAGTACGGCTGCAACTGCCAATTCAACGCCCTGCCGGACAAGGGCCACTGCCACGCCGTCGCCGGCATCCAGATCGACCAGGGCCGCTACGGCGAGACCCGGCTCGACGGCTTGGCGATCGCCGCGATCTTCAAATGGCCGGGCGCGATCCATGAGGGGAACGGCGAGGCCATCGCCTTCGTCGACGAGGCCGCCGACGAGATGCAGCGCGGGGCGCTGCTGAAGATCATGACCGGCCAGGACACCGCGCCCTTCGCCACCATGTTCGCCGTCTACGCGTCGACCGTGACCAGGATGAACCCCCCGGTCTTCACCAAGATCGACCTCGAACTCGACATCGACGGCCGCAAGGGGCGGATCTTCGTGAAGGACTATATCGAGACGGTGGGCGAGCCGATCCGCAACAAGGTGTCCGGCGCTCCGTCCCGCGCCCAGATCGTTTTGCCGGAAGGCTTCGAATACGCGGTGGCGGAGATCGGCAGCGCCTCGAGCAAGACCACGGGCCCAGTTCAGGTCGAGATGAAGGACAGCTACGGCCAGTTCGCCCGGCTGCACCTCAACAACAACGGCGTCGTGCGGGCCTGAGGGGCCGCGCATGCCCGACGCGCCCTCCTTCGAACGCCTGCTGAAGCGTGATCGCGCGATCACGATCGCGGGGCTTCTCACCCTCTGCGCCCTGGCCTGGCTTCATGTTCTGACCGGCGCGGGGCTTGGCATGAGCGCGCGCGAGATGACCACGCTCTCGTTGTTCCCGCACCAGGCGGCGGCCGTTCAGGCGAGCGTGCAATCCATGCCCGGCATGGACATGGCCCCCGCCGCCGCCACGTCGGCCTGGAGCCCCGAAACCTCGGCGCTAATGGTCGCCATGTGGTGGGTCATGATGGTCGCGATGATGTCGCCCAGCGCCGCGCCGACCATCCTGCTTTATGCGCGCGTGCATCGGCACGCCATCGCGCAAGGCCAGGTCGAGAAAAGGCTCGCGCCGACAGGAGCCTTCGCCGCGGGCTACCTTCTGGCCTGGCTTGGCTTCTCCATCGCCGCCACCGCCTTGCACTGGGCGCTGGAACGCGCCGGGCTGGTCTCGGAGATGCTGATGGGATCGCAAAGCCGTTGGCTCTCGGGCGGTGTCCTGATCGCGGCGGGCCTCTATCAGCTCTCACCGCTGAAGCAGACGTGCCTCGCCCATTGCCGCGCCCCGGCCGTGTTCCTCTCGACGCATTGGCGTCCGCACGCCTCCGGCGCGCTCCGGCTCGGCGTGACGCACGGGGCCTATTGCGTCGGCTGTTGCTGGATGCTGATGGCCCTGTTGTTCGTCGGCGGGGTGATGAACCTGGCCTGGATCGCCGCGCTCGCCGTCCTGGTGCTGGCCGAGAAGCTGTTCCCCGCCGGCCGGTGGATCGGGATCGCCTGCGGCGCGGCGCTGGTTGGATGGGGCGTCGCCACGCTCCTGGTCTGAGACCGACCTCCGATCTCAGGGCGCGGGTGTCTTCACCAGGCGCCCGCCCTTGATCACGCCCGCGACCCTGGTCAGCACTGCGATGTCGGCCAGCGGATCGCCCGAGACCGCGATCATGTCGCCGTAGTGGCCGGGACTCAGCGCGCCGACGTCGGCGCCTGCCCTCAGCAGGGCGGCCGCGACCGTGGTCGCCGACTGGATGGCCTGCATCGGCGTCATCCCGTAGCCGACCATGTAGGCGAACTGCCGTCCGTTGAGCCCATGCGGATAGACCCCGGCGTCGGTCCCGTAGCTGAGCTTCACGCCCGCCTTCACCGCCTTGCGGAAGCCCTGGCGCTGCAGTTCGGTGGTCTCGGTGTTCTTGCGCAGGTATTCGGCGGGCCAGCCCTCGCGGCGGCCGACCTCGTCGATCCAGTCGCCGTCATAGATGTCCATGTCCAGCCAGACGCCCCTGGCCTTGGCCAACGCGATCCCCTCGTCGTCGATCAGCGAGGCGTGCTCGATGGAGCGGGCTCCGGCGCGGATGGCGGCCTTGATCCCGGCCGCGCCGTGGGCGTGGGCGATGCAGTAGGCGCCGCGGGCGGCGGCCTCGTCGCAGGCGGCCTTCATCTCCTCCTCGCTGAGCTCGAGCTGGCCCGGCTCGCTGCCGATGGCCAGCACCGCGCCCGTGCCGATCAGCTTGATGAAGTCCGCGCCCTGCTGGAGCAGGTAGCGCACCCGGTCGCGGGCCTCGGCGGGACCGTGCACCTCGCCCAGCTTGAAGTCGGCGGGAATGACCACGTCCGGCGCCGCGCCTGTCACCGCCCCGCCGCCGCCGGGCACGGTGATATAGGCGCCGGCGACCTTCATGCGCGGGCCGTCCACCTGGCCCGCCTCGATGGCGTCGCGCAGGGCCACGTCGCTCAGGCCGCGATAGACGCCCGCGTCGCGCACGGTGGTGAAGCCGGCGTGCAGCGTCACCCGGGCGGTCTCTGCGCCCTTCAGGATGGTGGCGGTCGCCGAGTGCTTCAGCGGCTCGGCGGGATCGCTGGTCGTCCCATAGCCGTCGGCCACGTGGGTGTGCATGTCCAGCAGGCCCGGCAGCACGGTATAGGCCGACCAGTCGATCAGCCGGCCGTCGGCCGGCGGCGCCCATGCGCCGACCGCGGCCACCCGCCCGTCGACCACCTTGATCAGCCGGTCGGTCTCGACGACCCCTCTTTCGGGATCCACCAGGCGCCCGGCGCGGACATAGACCGTCTCGGCGCAAGCGCCGGTTGCGGTCAGCAGCGCCGCCAGGACAAGCCCCCAAGGCTTCATCCGCAATCTCCCACGCCTCCGCCGCACGCAAGCGCGGCCATCTTGCGAAGTGGGCGTGTGTCGGGTGAAAAAGACAAGGCGGCGCGGCACCCCCATGCCACGCCGCCCCACTTCAGGGCGGAGACCGCCCCGCGCCGATCCTGGCCGAGAAACCCAGGATCGACCCGACTGAAGCCCGCGATCACCATCGCCGCGGCGGCCGTGGGGACCGCCTCCGCGTTGGTCTTGATCGTTCTGGCGCGAGCTCCAGCATGTTCCCCCGCATCTTTTGCGGGTAGACGCAGGCTGACGCCGTCCTATGGGTAATCCGACGACGTCGACCTGATGATTGACTGATGATTGACCGATGAGGGCGCGCGGATGACGGAGAGAGCGACGGTCGCGCTGGCGCACACGCCCTCCTTCCAACTGGGATCCGTCGAGGTCCGCCCCGCGACGCGGGAGCTTATCGGCCCCTCGGGACGGGTGCGGCTGGAGCCGCGGGTCATGCAGGTGCTGGTGGCCCTGGCCAACGCCGACGGCGAAATCGTCTCCCGCGACGACCTGATCGAGAGCTGCTGGGACGGGCGGATCGTCGGCCAGGACGCCGTCAACCGGGTGATCTCCAAGATCCGGTCGCTGGGCGAAACGATCGGCGCCGGCAGCTTCACGCTCGAGACGATCACCAAGGTCGGCTACCGGCTGGTCGATCCTGGGCGGTCCGTTCCGGCGAAGGCCGCCGTCGCCGTGGCGCCGCCGGAACCGCGCGCGCCGCTCGACCGGCGCCTGCTGCTGGGCGGCGGGGCGGCCCTAGCGGCGGCCGGCGGCGGGGCCTGGTGGTTCTACGGCCGCAAGCCGGAGACCCCGGAGGCGGCGCTGCTGCTCCACGCCAAGGGCATCGAGGCCTCCCGCATCGGCACCGTGGAGGCCACCGCCCAGGCCACGGGCTTCCTGAAGGAGGCCGTCGCCCTGGCGCCCGACTACGCCGAGGGCTGGGGCGCCCTGGCCCTGGCCTACCAGAACGGGCTCTATTTCCTGGCCGAGGACGCCGCGCGCGTGGCCGCGCAGCGGGCCCAGGCCGCGGCCCGCCGGGCCATCGAGCTGGACCCCAGGAACGCCAGCGCCCACGCCGCGCTGGCCCTCGACATCCCGACCTACCGCAACTGGCTGGCGGCCGAAGAGGCGATGCGAAAGGTGCTGAAGCTCGACCCGAACCAGTTCGAGGCCTGCACGACGCTCTCCCGCATCCTGGCGAGCGTCGGGCGGATGAAGGAGGCGCTGGCCGCCCTGGAGCCGATCGCCAAGCGCACGAGCCTTGAGCCCACGGTCCAGTTCCGCCTGGCCTATCTGCTCTGGGCCGTCGGCCGCCTGGAGGAGAGCGATCGGATCATCGACGAGGCCATGACCCTTTGGCCCCGCAGCTATCAGATCTGGTTCACCCGCTTCTGGCTGTTGGCGCACACCGGCCGGTCGTCCCAGGCGATCGCCATGGTCCGCGACGAGGTGCGCCGCCCGCCGGGGATCCCGGACTGGAACTTCAAGCTGATCGAGGACACCGCCAGCGCCCTGGCCAACAACGCCCCGGCCGCCGCTGTCGAGGCGGCGATCCGCGGCAACCTGGACGCGGCGCGCAAGGGCGCGGGCTTCGCCGAGAACGCCATCGAGGTAGCCTCGGAGCTCGGCCGCGTCGACAAGGCCTACAACGTGGTCGACGCCTATTATTTCGGACGTGGCTTCGCCATCGGGTCGGTGCGGTACTCGGCCCAGCAGGGGTCGTTCACCCCCCCGACGCGGCTCCAGACGGCCTTCCTGTTCACGCCGCCGAGCAGCGGCCTGCGGGCCGATCCACGCTTCGGCCCGCTTACCGAGACCCTGGGCCTGGCCGAATACTGGCGGCGCAGCGAGACGGCCCCGGATCGCCTGCCAGCCTAGGCCGCCGCCGAACCCCGCCGCAGACCCCGAAGGATCGCCTGGGCCACATCGGGCGCCTGGGTGCGGATACCGGGGTGGGTTTTAAACGGTGGAAAAACTGAGACTGAACGTAGATCAGTTGGAGACGCGTAACCTTTTTCGCGCTAAAATTGACGCCAGCGTCATCTTTGGCTCAAGCCAGGGGCGCCCCAGGGGACGGAGGAACGACCATGAGCGACGGCAATATCGATCTCAGCAAGGACGCCCGCGCGCAGGCCTACGCGACCCCGCTGGACCAGCTGAACCCGGCCCAGCCCGCCCTCTTCCAGTCCGACCAGATGTGGTGGAACTTCGAACGGCTCCGCAAGGAAGACCCGGTCCACTTCACCGCCGAGAGCGACTACGGCCCGTTCTGGTCGATCACCAAGTACAACGACATCATGACCGTGGACACCAACCACGGCGCCTTCTCCTCGGAAGGCGGCATCACCATCGCGACCCAGGACGGCGACCAGGGCCCCCTGCCCATGTTCATCGCCATGGACCCGCCCAAGCACGACGTGCAGCGCAAGACCGTCAGCCCCGCGGTCTCGCCGATGAACCTGCAGATCCTCGAGCCGCTGATCCGCGAGCGCGCC
>NZ_JAUYNW010000141.1 GCF_030698145.1 Phenylobacterium sp.
CATTGGCGCCCGGTTCACCGTCGAGCTTCTCGACAACCAGCAGATCGCCAGGTTGGACCCGGTACTGCTTTCCGCCGGTTTTGATCACCGCGTACATCGTTAGCGCCTTGGACTTTAGCAAAAGGAATTGCGCCCGCGAGAAGCCCCGCGGGCGAGAGGGCCGGACTTATACAGCGAGGCCCGCCCAAGTCAACGCGAGTCCCGCGTTTCCACGGTCACATGACTCAAACCCGGCAGGCCGGACAGGCGGGCGCGATAGGCGGCGGGGGTGAGCGGGGTCTTGGCCTCGATCACCGCGATCGCCGCATGGTGGCCGGGACCCAGCCGCCAGAGGTGCAGGTCCAGCAGCCGCTCGTCGCCGGTGACCAGCCGCGCGCGGATTTCGGCGGTCAGCTCGGCGGAGGGATTCATGTCCAGCAGCACCGCGCCGGCCCGCTTCAGCAGCCGCCAGGCGAAGTGGGCGACCAGGGCCGCGCCGGCCAGGCCCGCCAGGCTGTCGGCCCAGGCCCAGCCGAACATCCGTCCCAGGCCAAGGCCTGCTATGGCCAGGGCCGAGACCGCCGCGTCGGCGGCCAGATGCAGGTGAGCGGCCGAGAGGTTCAGGTCGCCGTCGCGGTCGTGGGCGTGGGCGTGGGCCGGGCGCAGCAGCGCCATGCAGATGAGATTGACCACCAGAGCGGCGGCCGCCAGCGCCAGGGCGCCGTCATAGGCGACGGGGGCGGGGGCCAGCAGGCGCGAGACGCTCTCGAAGCCGATATAGAGCGCCGTGACCGCCAGGACCGAGGCGTTGGCGAAGCCCGCCAGGTAGCCCAGCTTGCCGGTGCCGAAGGAGAAGCGCGGATCCTCGGCGTACCTGCGCGCCAGGCCATAGGCGCCGGCCGCGACCACCAGGGCGGCCACATGGGCGGCCAGGTGCAGGCCGTTGGCCACCAGGGCCATCGAGTTGAAGGCGATCCCACCGGCGATCTGGGCGACCAGGGTCACCAGGCAGATGGCCGCCACGATCCAGGTGCGCCGCTCGTTGCGGGCGTGATCGGCGCCCAGATAGACGCGGTCGGCCCGGAAGGCGTCGATCTGTCCCTGGGTCTCGGTGGTGGAGGCGGTCACGAGCGGCGTCTTCCCATATCTCGGTTCTACATATCGAACGTTACTTTATAACACAAGCAGCCTTGGGGACCATCTGATCAAGCGTCCGAAGTTTCCGCCCCTGTTCCCTTCGCCGCTGCGAATGCCTAAATGCCCGCCATGACCGACAAGACCCCCGTCACCGTGCTCACCGGCTATCTTGGCGCCGGCAAGACCACCCTGCTCAACCGCATCCTCACCGAGGACCACGGCAAGCGCTACGCCGTCATCGTCAACGAGTTCGGCGAGGTCGGCATCGATAACGACCTGATCGTCGGCGCCGACGAAGAAGTCTTCGAGATGAACAACGGCTGCGTCTGCTGCACCGTGCGCGGCGACCTGATCCGCGTTCTCTCCGGGCTGATGAAGCGCAAGGGCAAGTTCGACGCGATCATCGTGGAGACCACGGGCCTGGCCGATCCCGGCCCGGTGGCCCAGACCTTCTTCGTCGACGACGACGTCAAGGCCAAGACCCAACTCGACAGCGTCACCACCGTGGTCGACGCCAAGCACCTGATGCTGCGCCTGGCCGACAGCCGCGAGGCGGTCGAGCAGATCGCCTTCGCCGACCAGATCGTGCTGAACAAGACCGACCTGGTCACCGAGGACGAGCTCAGGAGCGTCGAGGCCGCGATCCGCCGGCTCAACCCGCTGGCCCCCATCCATCGGGCCCAGCGCTCCAACGTGTCGCTGGACAAGATCCTCGGGCGCGGCGGCTTCGACCTGGCCCGCATCACCGAGGTGAACCCGGAGTTCCTCAACCCGCCGCACGGCGAGGAGGGCCACGTCCACGACGAGGACTGCGACCACGACCATCACCACCATGATCATGACCACCACGGCCACGATCATGAAGACCACGCGGCGGCGGCCGGCATCCGCGGGATCTCGCTGACCCTGGACAAGCCGATCCACGGCCAGCGGGTCACCACCTGGCTGAACAAGGTGCTGGAGGAGCAAGGCCCCGACATCCTGCGGGCCAAGGGCATTCTCGACGTGTCCGGCGAGGACCGCCGCCTGGTGTTCCAGGCCGTGCACATGATCCTGGAGGGCGACTTCCAGGGCGACTGGAAGACAGGCGACAAGCGCTACAGCCGCATGGTGTTCATCGGCCGCAACCTCGACGAGGCCAAGCTGCGGGCGGGCTTCGAGGCCTGCGCGGCCTAGCGGCGCCCATGAAAAAGGCCCGCCCGGGTCACCCTGGGCGGGCCTCTTCAAGGATGTCCGAAGCGCCTAGAGCTCTTCGTTGATCAGCGCGACCTGGAAGAAGCCGTTGCTCTGCAGGGTGTTCATCACCGCCATGAAGTCGCCGTAGCGCACGGTGCGGTCGGCGCGGATATAGACGCGCTCTTCCGTCGGCTCGGGCTTGTCCACCGAGAGGATGCGGGTCAGGTCCGCGGGCAGGGTGTCCAGGGTGGTCGGGATGTCGCCGATATAGAGGCCCGCCTCCTGGATGTTGATCAAGGTCGGTTCCACGATCTTGGAGCCTGGCGGCGGCGGGATGGCCGGCGGCAGGTCGAGCTTGATCGAAACCGTGGCGGCCGGAATGGCCACCATGAAGATGATAAGGAGCACCAGCATCACGTCCACGAAGGGCGTAACGTTGATGTCGCTGTTCTGGCCGAGGTCGAACTTACCGCCGCCGCCCCCGCCGCCCAGCTTCGCACCCATATGAATTTCCTTCCCTAGGGCCCCTGGAACCGGGGCCGCCACGTGGTCGCGGAAACCCTTCGCCAAACAA
>NZ_JAUYNW010000144.1 GCF_030698145.1 Phenylobacterium sp.
TTGCGACCGCCCGGCACGAACGGCTCGATCCGCGCCCACTGATCGTCCCGAAGAACCTCGCCTTCCAACACACCCTCCAAAGAGAAGCGTTGAATCAGAACAGCGCCAGTCAGGGAATCCTAAATCGTCACTACCGCCTAACGTCTAAGACTTAGAGCGTGACGGACGCCTGAACCGGCATCCACTTCAGGCTGTCACGCTCTAGGCGCGACGCGGCCGGGTGCGGTAGGGTCGTCCTCCGCGGAGGACGACCCCCAATGACCGACCAGCCGGACGACCCCGCCGAGACTCCGATCCAGAAGGCCCTGCGCCTGAAGAAGGCCGCCATCGCCGCCAAGCCGAAGCCGCCCCGGGGCGGACGGTTCCAGCGCGAGCAGGCCGCCGCCGCCCAGTCCTCGGCCAAGTCGAAACCGTGGATGTCCCGCTAGGGACGCCGCGCGTCGCCGGACGCGCCGCGTTCGGCTTCATCTTCGTCAGCGCCGTCACCACGGCCATGTCGTTCGGCCTGATGATCCCCATCATGCCGGCCCTGCTGAAGCAGTTCACCGGCGGCGACACCGCCGCGGCCTCGGAGTGGAACGTGGTGTTCGCCACGGTCGGCGGGGTGATGAGCCTGTTCGCCGGGCCGATCCTGGGCCTGGTCTCCGACCGGTTGGGACGCCGCCCGGTGCTGCTGGTCTCGCTCTGCGGCCTCGTTGTCGACTTCCTGTTCATGGCCCTGGCCCCCAGCCTGACCTGGCTGCTGGTCGGGCGGATGATCAGCGGGGCGACCTCGGGCGCCTTCTCCACCGCCAACGCCTATGTGGCCGACGTCACCCCGCCCGAGGGCCGGGCGCGGGCCTTCGGCTGGATGGGCGCGGCCTTCTCCTTCGGCTTCCTGGCGGGCCCCGCGATCGGCGGATTGCTGGGCGAGGTCAACCTGCGCCTGCCCTTCCTGGCCGCCGCGGCCCTGACCCTGGTCAACGTGATCTACGGCTTCCTGGTGCTGCCGGAATCCCTGCCGCCGGAACGCCGGGTGGCGCGGTTCGACTGGCGCAAGGCCAATCCCATCGGCTCGCTCAATCTGCTGCGCTCGCATCACGAGCTGTTCGGCCTGGCCGGCATCCACTTCCTCAATCAGCTGGCCCAGATGGTCTGGCCCAGCATCTTCGTCCTCTACACCAGCTACCGCTACGGCTGGTCGCCGGTGGTGACCGGCCTCTACATGATGGCCGGCGGGGTGCTGGGGGTGGCGGTGCAGAGCGTCCTGGTGGGCCCCGTGGTCGCCCGCTTCGGCGAGCGCGGCGCCATGCTGATCGGCGCCAGCGCCAGCATCGTCGGCTTCATCTGGTACGGCCTGGCCCCCACCAGCCTGATCTACATGGCGGCCATGCCGATCTCCTGCCTGGCCGGCCTGCTCACGCCGGGTCTGCAGGGCCTGATGACCCGCCGCGTGGGTCCGAGCGAACAGGGGCAACTTCAGGGGGCCAACCAGGCGCTGATGGGGCTGGCGTCCGTGGTGGGGCCGAGCCTGTTCGGGCTGAGCTTCGCCTGGGCGGTCCGGCACGAGGTCCTGCCGGGCCTGCCGCTGTTCCTGGCGGCCGTGGCGACGGTCGCGGCGCTGGGGCTGGCCTGGCGGACGGGGCGGAGTGTGGAGGGTTAGGATCGCATTCCTAGCCAGGGGCTGGGGCGAAGCACTTGGTCCGGTCATAGGACAGGTCAGACGGTTTCCAGCAGGTCGCCGGCGGGCAAGCCAGGTTCTGAACCTGACAGTATTTCCGCTGCTGGGCGGGATCGTAGAGACACAGCATCCCCGGCACGCACTCGGCGCTGCTTGAGCACGTGCCGCCGTAGACTTCGCCGCACTGGCGGTTGGCCGGGTCGGGACAGGTGCAGGTGGGGTTGGGGGTGGTGGAGCCGCCGCCGCTACTGCCGCCGCCGATAATCACGGTCCCCCCGCCGCCGCCGCCACTCGAATACTGGATGGCGAATTTGGCCGTAATGGTCCGCTTGTGCCCGGCCGCATCGCTCGCTGTCAGCAAGAGGGAATACTTGTCGTCGGTCAGCTTGAAGGTGAACGGATAGACGCCCGCAGAATTGCCCAGTCCGTCGCTGGCGTAAATCGCCACCGGGTTCTGGACCTGGGCGCCGACCGCGGCGGTCTGGGTGAAGGTGGCGACATTCTTCGTGCTACCGTCGTGGATCAATTGCATGGTCATGGAGGCAACGCCGGCCGGGTGTTTGCCCTGGCCGAAAATCATCAGTTCGGTTCCAGACTTCGCGATGAAGGTCCCGTTCGTATCGATGTCGTCCGGCGAGACGGCGGTCACGCCGCCGGTCGGCGAGATGGCGATGATCTTCACCTCGGGATCCGGGCCGTTGGGCGCGTTCTGGTAGCGCACGGTTGGCGCCGGCTGGCAGGCCGTCACCGTGAGAGCCATCGCGCCGGCCGCCAGACCCGCAATCGTCCGCCAGAACCCCATCGCACCCGCTCCGCTTGCGTCGCGCGACGGCGCGAGCGCCCCGACCGAAAAATGCACAGGCAATAGAGGCGCCGGCTAACTACGCCCAGGCGAACTCGTGGCGAGCATATGCCTCAGGTTGAGGATGTCAACGACGCCCGCTCCGAGTGTCACGGGAGCCGGGAGACTTCCCAGGCGAATGAGACTGCGATGTCGGCCATGGCGGAGAGGGTGGGATTCGAACCCACGGTACCCTTCCAGGTACGCCGCATTTCGAGTGCGGTGCTTTCGACCACTCAGCCACCTCTCCAGAGACGACATCGGGCCCTGAGTGACAGGGCCCGCTGAGCGAGGCGCGGAACCTACTCATCCGGCCACGCCAGATCAAGCGGGCGTTTTCGCACGCGTCAGTGGGGCCGCAGGACCATCTGGCTGCAGCGGTAAAGCGCCATCACCTTGCCGGTGTGGTCGTTGGTCGCCACCGCGTCCCAGACCTGGGTCGTGCGGCCGCCGTGGATCAGGACAGCCTCGCAGATCACCGTCTCGCCTTCCCTGGCGGTACCCAGGAAGTTGGTCTTGATCTCGATGGTGGTGAAGCCGCTGGAGCCCGGCGGCAGGGCCATGCGGCAGCCATAGCCGGAGGCGGTGTCCAGCAGGGCCACGACGCTGGCGGCGTGCATGTAGCCGTTGGGGCCCATGTGCCGCTTCTCGACCTTCACCTGGCTGCGCAGGTAGCCGTGACGGACCTCCAGGACCTCGAGCCCGAGTTCGCCCGGCAGGTAGCCCTGCTGCATGCGGTTCAGACCGCCGACGGGATCAGCGTCGCTGAGGGCGGGAAAGACGGCGGACATGGCAGGCTCCTTCAATCTAGCCGTCGGCGGCCAGCACGGCGATCCCATCCTCGTCGGCGTGCAGCATGTCGCCCGGCACGAAGACAACGCCCCCGAAGGCCACCGGGGTGTCGACCACGCCCTCGCCGCGCTTGATCCCGCGCATGGGGATGGTCCCCAGCGCCTTGATCCCGATATCGAGGGTGGACAGCACCACGCTGTCGCGCACCGCGCCGTAGACCACGATCCCGGCCCAGCCGTTCTTCACCGCGTCGCCGGCCAGCATGTCGCCGACCAGCGCCCGGCGCAGGGAGCCACCGCCGTCGACCACCAGGACGCAGCCGTCTCCCGGCTCGGCGAGCAGGGCCTTCACCACGCTGTTGTCCTCGTAGCAGCGGACCGTGCGGATGGGACCGGCGAAGGCGGTATTGCCGCCGAAGTCGCGGAACTGGATCTCGCAGACCTCGATGGTCTCCTCATGCTCGTCGCAGAGATCGGCGACCGAGCTCACGAGGCCGACCCCTTATAGGCGTCGCGCAGATCACGCTTCAGCACCTTGCCGATGTGGCTGCGCGGCAGGTGGTCGACGAGCTGCAGGTCGGCCAGGCGCTGGGTCTTGCCGAGCTTGTCGTTGACCCAGGTCTTCAGGGCCTCGGCGGCGATGGACTGGCCGGGCTTCAGCGCCACGAAGGCCACCGGAGTCTCGCCCCATTTGTCGGAGGGCACGCCCACGACAGCGGCCTCGAGCACGGCCTCGTTCTTCACGATCTCGGCCTCCAGGTCGCTGGGATAGACGTTGAAGCCGCCCGAAATGATCATGTCCTTCTTGCGGTCCATCAGGGTGAGGAAGCCGTCCTCGTCGAAGCGGCCCACATCGCCGGTGCGGATGAAGCGCAGGCCGTCGGGTGACCACCACTCGGCGTCGGAGGTCTTGTCCGGCTGGTTGTGATAGCCGACCATCATGGCGCCCGAACGGCCCACCACCTCGCCGATCTGCCCTTGCGCGACTTCCTTGCCGTCCTCGTCGATCAGCCGGATGTCGTGGCCCGGCAGGGGCTTGCCCACCGTGTGCAGCTTGTCGGGATATTCGTGGGCGACCAGGCCGCAGGAGCCGCCGCCCTCGGTCATACCGTAATATTCGATCAGCCCGCCCGGCCAGCGCTTCAGGACGTCGGCCTTGATCTCCGGGGAGAAGGGCGCGCTGGTCGAGAACTTCATCTTGAAGCTCGACAGGTCGTAGCTGTCGAAATCGGCCCGCTCCATGATCCGGCGGTATTGCACCGGCACCAGCATGGCGTGGGTGGCGCGGTGCTTTTCCGCCAGCTTCAGGAACTGCTCGGCGTCGAACTTGGGCATCAGCACCGCCGTGCCGCCGTTGGAGATCGTCGGCAGGTAGGAGACGAGCGTGGTGTTCGAATAGAGCGGGGTGGAGATCATTGTCACTGAGTCGGCCGGATAGACCCCGCGGCGGATCTGGCCCCAGCGCATGCGGTGCGGCTGGACGATGCCCTTGGGGGCCCCGGTGGTCCCCGACGAATAGATGATGTTGAAGCCCTGGTCGGGGTCGACGGTGACCGGGGTCGGCTTGGAGCCCTTCGGCGCCAGCCAGTCCTCGAACGCGATCCCGGCCGACGAGCCGTCCAGCGCCACCCGCTGGGCGGTGATCTGGTCGGCGACGCCCTCGAGCTGCCTGGCCACGCCGGCGTCCAGGAAGAAGACCTTGGCCCCGCTATCCTGCAGCATCATCACCAGGCTCTCGGGCGTCGAGGACGGGGCCAGGGGCGCGACCACCGCGCCGGCCCGCAGGATGCCGAAGAAGGTCGCGGCGTATTCGGCCGAGGTCGTGGCGCAGGCCGCGGCCACGTCGGCCCTGCCGACCCCCTCGCGCTGCAGGGCCGCGGCGACGCGGTCCATCAGCTCGTCCAGTTCGGCGTAGGAGATGGTCCGGTTTGCGTCCACCAGGGCGGGCTTGGCGCCCAGCGCCTGGGCCTGGGCGCGGATCACGTCGGCCAGGGTTCCGAAATCCTGGGTGAGCAGTTCTTCCGCGGACATATGGCCTTCTCCCACTCAAACGCTTGAACGACGTCCTAAAGCCCGAATTGGCCGGCGCCGCAATCGGCGCTTGCCACGCAAGCCTTGCGCGAAGGAAACTCATCGCGCCCCGCCCGCGCATTTCGGCGGCGCATCCCATTCAGGATCAGCGGGCCGCCAGAGCCCGATCCATTTCCAGGGACGGAACCCATATGTCTGACGAGATGATCTCGCTCGGCGCCAAGCTGAAACTGCTGGCCGAGCTGAAGCCCGACGCCCCGGCGGTGAGCTGCGGAGATGTCACCCTCACCTATCTGGAGTTCCACAGGCTCTCCAACCGCGCGGCGCGCGGCCTGCTCGCCCATGGCGTCAAGCTGGGCGACCTGGTGACGCTGGGCCTGCCCAACTCCACCGACTTCGCCGTGGCCTGCTGGGCCATGTGGAAGGTCGGCGCGACGCCTCAGCCGGTTGCCTTCCGCCTGCCCAAGGCCGAGCTGGAAGCGATCATGGAGCTGGCCCAGACCCCGGTGGTGATCGCCCAGTTCGAGCACCAGATCGACCGGCCGCTGCTGTCGGTCTCCGACCTGATGGCGCTCTCCGACGACGACAGCGACCTGCCCGACGTCACCGCCCCGGTCTCAAAGGCGCCCACCAGCGGCGGCTCGACCGGACGACCCAAGCTGATCCTGGCCGGCCAGCCGGGAGTCAGCACCAAGGAAATCCCCGAGGTCGGCGGCTGGCGGCTGAAGGCGGACTCCATCGCCTTGCTGCCGGCCCCGCTCTACCACAACGCCGGCTTCGGCATGATGATGGCGGCCTTCGCCATGGGCGCGCACATGGTGCTGCTGCCGCGCTTCGAAGCCGAGGCGACTCTTGCGGCCATCGAGAAGCACAAGGCCACATGGGTCTATCTGGTCCCCACCATGATGAACCGCATCTGGCACCTGCCGCAGGAGGTGCGCGACCGCTACGACCTGTCGTCGCTGGAGACCCTCTGGCACCTGGCCGCACCCTGCCCGGCCTGGCTGAAGGAGGCTTTCATCCACTGGGTCGGTCCCGAGACGGTCATGGAGCTCTATGCCGGCACCGAGGCCCAGGCGGTGACCATCATCTCCGGCGCCGAATGGCTGGAACATCGCGGCTCGGTGGGCAAGGTCACCGCCGGCGAGATGATGGCGGTGGGCGAGGACGGCCAGCCCCTGGCGCCGCGCGAGGTGGGCGAGATCTATATGCGCCCGCCGGAAGGCGCGCCGCCGACCTACAAATATCTCGGCGCCACGGCCAAGACCCTGCCCGGCGGTTGGGAGAGCCTGGGCGACATCGGTTGGTTCGACGAGGACGGCTATCTCTACCTGGCCGACCGGCGCACCGACATGATCCTGGTGGGCGGCTCCAACGTCTATCCGGCCGAGATCGAGGCGGCGCTGGAGGAGCATCCCGACGTGCAGTCCTGCGCGGTGATCGGCATCCCCGACGACGACCTGGGGAACAAGATCCACGCCATCGTCCAGACCAAGGGCCCGCGGAACGAGGAGTCGATCCGGGGCCACCTGGCCTCCCGCCTGGTGACCTACAAGCAGCCGCGGACCTACGAGTTCGTCGACGAACCCCTGCGCGACGACGCCGGCAAGGTGCGCCGCGCGGCCCTGCGGGACGAGCGGATCGCGAAGCTGAAGGCTGACGCGTAACGCCCATCCATCCACCGCTGTCATCCCGGTTTGCGCAGCAAGACCGGGACCCATACGCACCTGATCGCGCAGGATGCGGCTCGGCCTCGCCGCCTCCGGCCAAGTCGGTGTCTATGGGTCCCGGCTCTCCGCGTCGCTACGGCCGGGATGACATGGAGGGGTCGCCGCGATAAGCCCTCACCATTCTTCAAAGACATTTCCGGGGAAACGCATGAGCATAAGAGGCAAGGCCTACATCATGGGGGCGTACGAGCATCCGCTCCGTGACGCGCCCGACAAGTCGACGCCGCAGCTTCACGCCGAGTGCGCCAAGGGCGCCCTGGCCGACGCCGGCCTGACCAAGGACGACATCGACGGCTATTTCTGCGCCGGCGACGCGCCCGGCTTCGGGGCCATGTCGATGATCGACTATATGGGCCTGCGCAACGTGCGGCACATGGACTCCACCGAGACCGGCGGCTCGTCCTACCTGCTGCATGTGGGCCACGCGGCCCAGGCGATCGCCGAGGGCAAGTGCTCGGTGGCCCTGGTGACGCTGGCCGGCCGTCCGCGGCAGAACAAGGGCGGCTGGGGCGGCGGCGCGGGCAAGCCCGGCCAGCTCTCCGACGGCCCGCCCGAGGCCGGCTACGAGAACATCTACGGCGGCTCGACGCACAACACCTACGGCATGTGCGCCATGCGCCACATGCACGAGTACGGCACCACCAGCGAGCAGCTCGCCTGGATCAAGGTGGCCGCCAGCCATCACGCCCAGTGGAACGAGCACGCCTTCCTGAAGGACGTGGTCACCGTCGAGCAGGTGGTGAACTCGCGCATGATCTCCGACCCGCTGCACCTGCTGGACTGCTGCGTCGTCACCGATGGCGGCGGCGCCCTGATCGTGGTCAGCCCCGAGGTAGCCAAGAGCCTGAACCGGCCGAAGGTCAAGATCATGGGCGCGGGCGAGTCGCCAAAGGGCCCCATGGGCGGGCGCAACCTGGACCTCACCCATTCCGGCGCGGTCTGGTCCGGCCCCATCGCCTTCGGCGAGGCGGGCGTCACCCCGGCCGACATCAAGTACGCCTCGATCTATGACAGCTTCACCATCACCGTGCTGATGCAGCTCGAGGACCTCGGCTTCTGCAAGAAGGGCGAGGGCGGCAAGTTCGTCTCGGACGGCAACCTGATCTCGGGCGTCGGCAAGCTGCCCTTCAACACCGACGGCGGGGGGCTCTGCAACAACCACCCGACCAACCGCGGCGGCATCACCAAGGTGATCGAGGCGGTGCGCCAGCTCCGCGGCGAGGCCCACCCCAAGGTCCAGGTGCCCAACTGCGACATCGCGCTCGCCCACGGCACGGGGGGCTCGCTGGGCACCCGTCATGGGGCCGCAACCCTCATCATGGAACGGGAGGCTTAGGCATGAGCGACGTTCAAGACGCCCCGACCACCATGACCCGCAAGATCCCCGCCCCGCCGGTGACCATCGAGAGCAAGCCCTTCTGGGACGCGGCGACCGAGGGCAGGTTCCTCATCAAGCGCTGCACGGCCTGTGGGGAGGCGCACTGGTACCCGCGCGCCCTGTGCCCGTTCTGCTTCTCCGACGAGACCGTCTGGGAAGAGAGCCCGGGCGAAGGCGTGATCTATACCTACAGCGTCATGCACCGCTCGCCGACCGGCCCCTACGCCATCGGCTATGTGACCCTGAACGAGGGCCCGGCCGTGCTGACCAACTTCGTCGACGTGGCGCCCGACGGGCTCTCCATCGGCCAGAAGGTGAAGGTCCGGTTCCAGGAGACCGAGGGCGGTCCGCCCGTCCCGGTGTTCGCGCCAGCCTGATCGACCGCCCTGCGATTGACTGCCGCTAGGTGACATCCGGCGTCCTGCCTGCCGCGAGGCGGAGGGCGCCGGATGGACCACGACCTGTTGCGCAAGCTGGGCGCCGCCCGCGGCATCGCCGTCGGAGAGCCGCCGGCCGTGGGCCGAGCGCCAAGCGGCGATCTGGAGCTATCCTATCTCGACTGGGGCGGCGACGGGCCCACGGCGATCTTCCTGCATGGGGGGTCGCTGAGCGCCCATACCTGGGACCTGGTCTGCTCCGCGCTCCGGCCGCGCGTGCGCTGCGTGGCGATGGATCTGCGCGGCCACGGCGACAGCGGCTGGGCTGACGCGTACCGGATCGAGGCCTCGGTTGGCGACGTCCTGGCGCTGGTGGATCATCTGGGCGTGGCCCGACCCCATCTGGTGGGCATGTCCCTGGGCGGCTGCGTCGCGGGCCATTCAGCGGCGGCCCTCGGCGAGCGGACGGCCAGCCTGACCTTCATCGACGTCGTCGATCACGTGGACTTCGGCGCCAGCGCCAACCTGCGCGGCTTCATGGGCGCGATCACCACGACCGCCAGTGTCGAGGAGATGGTCGCCAAGGCCCTGGCGGTGAGCCCGCAGACCGATCCGGACCTGATGCTCTACCGCTACCAGGCCCTGATGAAGGCCGGGCCGGACGGCTTCGGGCTACGGCAGGACCGCCGCGGCCCGCCGGACTTCCCGCACATCCTGGGCAAGCTCGCCGACCTGGAGGGCCAGGCCGCTGACATCGCCTGTCCCGTCCTGGTGGTGCGCGGGGCCCGCAGCAGGATCGTCACCGACGACACCGCCGCGGCCTTCGCCGGCCGCTTCCCCGATGGCCGCTGGTGCGTGATCCCCGAGGCCGGCCACAACGTCCAGGAAGACAATCCCGTGGCGCTGGCCCAGACCCTCGAGGCGCACATCCTGGGCCACGAGATCGCGCATGCCCCAGCCAACTGAGCGGCGCCATTGCGCTTCTCCGGCGTGGACCGCATAGTCCGGGTCGCCGAAGCGGCATGTTCCCAGGAGCCTGAAATGAAATCCTCCATGTCCAGCCAGAAAGGAGATTTCATTCATCAGGACATGACGCTTCATGCATTCCCCATCTCGGAGGCCGCCGGCGCACGCCGCCCCTAGCGACCTCTTCGCGCGCCTTGCGCGCACCTTCTCCCACGAACGGCGCAACGACGCGCCGAGCGACCTCTCGCCCGCACGCCTGAGGAAATTTGTCTCATACTACCGGCCGCACATCCCGCTGCTGGTGGCCGATGTCGCCTGCGCGCTGGTCGTCTCGTTGACGGCGCTGTTCCTGCCGCTGTGCGCCAACCTCATCACCCGGCGGCTGAACACGCTCGGGGACCTTCCCGACGCCATGGGCCAGATCTACGCCATGGGCGCGATCATGCTGGCCCTGCTGGTGGTCCAGGCGCTCAGCACCCTGTTCGTGGACTACCAGGGCCACGTCATGGGGGCGAAGATGGAGAGCGCCCTGCGCAAGGAGCTGTTCGAACACTGTCAGAAGCTGTCGTTCAGCTTCTACGACCGCCAGCGCGTGGGGCAGCTGATGAGCCGCATCACCAACGACCTGACGTCGGTGGGTGAGCTCTATCACCACGGGCCCGAGGACCTGGCCATCGCGGTCCTCAAATTCGTCGGCGCGACCGTGATCCTCGCCTATCTGGACCTGCAGCTCACGCTTCTGATCCTGGCGATCATCCCCTTCGCCGTGATCTACGCCCTGCACTTCAACGGCCGGATGAACCAGGCGCTGAAGCTGAGCCGCAGACAGATTGCAGCCGTCAACGAGCGGGTGGAGGACTCGCTGGCCGGCATCCGCGTCGTGAAGTCCTTCGCCAACGAAGGGCTGGAGAACGACCGGTTCGAGGTGGAGAATATACGGTTCCTCGACAGCCGCCGGGCGGGCTACCGCAGCGAGGCGTTTTTCTCCATCGGTACGCTGACCTTCACGCAGTTGATCACCGTGACGGTCATCGTGGTGGGCGCGATCCGGGTGGTCCAAGCCCAGTTGAGCGTGGGCGACATGCTGACCTTCCTGCTGTGCGTCGCGGTTCTGATCGACCCGGTGCAGCGAGTCGCCAACTTCGCGCGGCTCTGGCAGCTGGGCTTCACCGGCTTCGCCCGGATGATGGAGATCCTGGAGGTGGCGCCCGACATCCAGGACCGGCCCGGCGCGACGCAGATCGCCCGGCCATCGGGCGCGCTGGCCTTCCGCGACGTGGGATTCCGCTACGACGACGACGGGCCTCACGTGCTTCGGGACCTGTCGTTCGACATCGCGCCCGGCGAGTTCGTGGCCCTGGTCGGCCCGTCGGGGGTGGGCAAGAGCACGCTGTCCGCCCTCATCCCCCGCTTCTACGAGGTGACGCAGGGGGCGATCCTGTTGGACGGCGTCGACATTCGGGACATTGGCCTGGCGTCGCTACGCCGGAACATCGGGGTGGTGCAGCAGGACGTCTACCTGTTCGCCGGGACAGTGGCGGAGAACCTGCGCTATGGACGTCCGGACGCCACCCAGGCTGAGATCGTGGCGGCGGCGAGAGCGGCCAACGCGCACGACTTCATCATGGCCCTGTCGAACGGCTACGCGACGGACATCGGTCAGCGCGGGGTCAAGCTGTCGGGCGGACAGAAGCAGCGGCTGACCATCGCCCGCGCCTTCCTCAAGGACGCCCCGATCCTGATCTTCGACGAGGCGACGAGTGCGCTGGACAACGAGAGCGAGCAGGCGATCCAGAGCGCCCTGCAGGTCCTGGCCAAGGCGCGCACGACCCTGGTGATCGCCCATCGCCTGTCGACCGTCCGCAACGCCGACCGCATCCTGGTGCTGACGGAAGACGGCATCGCCGAACAGGGGAGCCACGACACCCTGATTGTCGCGGGCGGGGCCTATGCCCGCCTGCATCAGATGCAGGCCAGTCTCTGACCAGGCTAGTCCAGCCCCATCTCGGCGCGAACCTCGGCGGTATTCTCGCGACTGAGCCGCTGAATCAGCGGCTCAGCTGCGCGCGGATGGCGCAGCCGGCGGACGGCGACGTGCGACAGCCGTTCGTCGGCGAACGCCTCCTCAAAGCGCGCCCTGCGGCGATCGAAGTTGTCCCAGGCCCAGCGGACGGGATGCTCTTTGTCGAGCCAGGTGCGCCAGGTCTCGACATTGCCGGTGCCGGGCCAGACCTCCTTGCGGGTCAGGGAGCGCACGAACGAGCGGCGCAGGACGCGGCGCATGATCACCGAGCGTCCGTAGTCCAGCCAGACGACGTCCGTCGCGCGGGCCAGGATGCGCGGCAGGACAAGGCTGTAGTTGCCGTCGGTGACCCAGCCGCGCCCGGCGATCGCGGCCTCGACCCGACGCCCGAACTCCTCGGGATCGCGGGTGGCCAAATCCCGCCAGCCGGCCTGCCAGTTGATGGCGTCCAGCTCGATGGCCGGCAGGGAGAGGGCTTCGCCAAGGCGCCGGGCGAAGGTCGACTTGCCCGAGCCCGAACTGCCGACCACGGCTACCCGCATCAGTCGGCCTTGAGGCCCATCTCGGCGCGGACTTCCTCGGTGTTCTCACCCAGGCGCGGGGCGTGGCGTCGGATGTTGCTGGGCGAGCCGGTGAACTTCACCGGCGGTTTCATGGCGTTGTACGGGCCGCTATGAGGGTGCTCGTAGCGCTCGAAGAAGCCCACGGCCTTGAGATGCGGATCGTCGGGCAGGTCGTCCAGCCGGGCGGTCTTCACCACCGGGATCGACAGGGGCTTCAGCAGGGCCATCCACTCCTCGGTGGTCTTGGTCTGGGTGACCTCGCCCACCAGGGCATAGAGCTCGTGGATGTGCTTGCCCCGGGTCGAATAGTCGGAGAACCGCGGGTCCTTGCCGAAGGTCTCGCCCAGGCCCGCGGCGGCGAAGAACTGGTCCCACTGCTTGTCGGTATAGGGCAGCAGGCCGATATAGCCGTCCTTGGTCTGGTAGGGCTTGCGGTTGGGATTGGTCACCCGCTGATAGGCCCACTGGCCGGTAGGCGGCTCGAAGGTGTGATCATAGAGGTGCTCCACCAGGGTGAAGCTGGTGATGCATTCCAGCATCGGCACCTCGATGAACTGGCCCTCGCCGGTCCGCTCGCGGTGCAGCAGGCCCGCGGTGATCGCCTGGGACATGAACAGGCCTGAGACCTTGTCGGCGATCAGGCTGGGCAGGATGCGCGGGGTGGGGTTGCCGTCGGTGCGCGGCAGCAGGTCGGCCATCCCCGAGGCCGACTGGATCAGGTCGTCATAGGCCGGCTCCCCGGCATAGGGGCCCTCCGAGCCATAGCCGGCGGCATGGACATAGACCACGTCGGGCCGCAGGGCCTTCACGTCCTCATAGGCCAGGCCCAGACGCTTCAGGCCGTCATAGCGGATGGAGGTGGCGAACACTTCGCAGCTCTTGATCAGGGCCTCCAGCAGCGGCCGGGCCTCGGGGTCCTTCATGTCCACCAGGACCGAGCGCTTGTTGCGGTTGATGGTCAGGAAGATGGGGCCAAGGTCGCGCGGGGCGCCCTTCGGCACGTGGCCGGCCCAGCGCATGATGTCGCCGCCGTCGCCGCGGCCTGAGCCCGGGTCCTCCAGCTTGAACACCTCGGCCCCCTGGTCGCCCAGCATCTGGGTCGCATAGGCGCCGAACACCACGCTGGTGAGGTCCAGGATGCGGATGCCCTTCAGCGGACCCGTCGCCTCGCCGGCCAATTTCCTCGGTTCCATCCCACTCCCCTCCACGCTTTTTGCCATCATGGCGCAATGCCCGCCACTGGCCAGCCTCGCCTGCCCTAGGCGCCGTTACGGGCGCCAACAACAATTTCCCATCGCCGCAGGGACATTCCATATATGTGGAAATCTTCCAGGGCCCTCGACACATGACCGCTTCCACAGTGAAATCGGCCCGACGCGTCATAGAAATCATGGAGTATTTCGACCGGGTTCGCCGGCCGCTTTCGCTCAAGGAGATCTGCGATCACCTATCGTATCCGGTATCCAGCGGCGCCACGTTGCTCAAGAGCCTCGTTCTACTTGGATATCTTGAGTACGACCGCCGCAGCCGGACCTATCTGCCGACCATGAGGATCGCCGTGCTGGGGAGCTGGGTGCCGGCCACCCTGTTCGGCGAGATCGACATGCTTCCCATGATGGAGAACCTGCGCAACCGAACCGGCGAGACCGTCATCCTCGGCACCCAGAGCGATCTCTTCGCCCAATATGTGCATGTGGTCCATTCGACCGAGCCGCTGCACTACACGCCCTCGCCCGGCATCGTCCGCCCCCTGGCCCGCAGCGGCGTCGGCCAACTCCTGCTGAGCGCCCTGCCGGACGCCGACATCGACCTGCTGGTCCGCCGGATCAACATCGCCGACGACCAGCCCGCCAACCGGATCGTCCTGGCCGAAGTCATGCGGGAGGTCTCGGCCATCAGGCGACAGGGCTACGCCTATACCCGCAACCTGGTCACCGGCGGCGTCGGCCTGGTCGCGATCCTGCTGCCCGTCGCCCCCTTCGGCCGGCGGTTCGCCATCGGCCTCGGCGGCCCGGTCGCGCGACTGGACGCCAGGTTGGAAGACCACGTGAAGACCCTGCGGGCCGCGGCTCAAACACTGGCTTGACTGCCCTTAGGCGCCGGAGCGCACATAGATCCTGAGAGGAACCCCCATGGACTTCGCACTTTCCGACGAACACCGGATGCTCAAGGAGCTGGTGGCGCGGTTCGTCAAGGACGAGCTCATGCCGCTGGAACAGGGCGTGCTGGCGCGCGAGGCTTCGGGCGGGGGGCTCGGCATCGGACCCGCCGAACACAAGCGCCTGGACGAGGTGTCCCGCTCGCTCGGCCTCTGGGGCCTGGACGCGCCGGAGGACGTGGGCGGGGTCGACCTGCCCTATGTGGCCATGGTCGGGGTCAATGAGGAGCTGGGCAAGACCGTCACGCCCTACACCCTGCCGCCCGACAGCCCGAACCTGCGCATGCTGATGGCCACGGTGAACGAGCGCCAGCGCGTGGCCTATCTCGCCCCCTACGTGGCCGGCGAGACTATCTCGGCCATCGGCATCTCCGAACCCGGCGCGGGCGCCGACCCGGCCGGCATGCTGACCACCGCTGAGCGCGACGGCGAGGACTGGATCCTGCGCGGCCGGAAGATCTGGATCAGCCGAGCCGAGGACGCCGACTTCACCATCGTCATGGCGGTGAGCAACAAGGAGAAGGGCGCGCGGGGCGGCATGAGCGCCTTCCTGGTCGACAAGGGGACGCCCGGCTTCAACGTGCTGCGCAAGATCCCGATGATCGGCGGGGCGGCGACCTATGAGATCGCGCTGGACGACTGCCGGGTGGAGGGCTGGAAGCTGCTGGGCGAGGAGGGCAACGGCTTCGGGCCCATGCAGATCCGCCTGGGCACGCGGCGGATCGAGATGGCCTCATGGTCCATCGGCATGGCCCAGCGGGCGCTGGACATGATCTGCGAGTACGCCCCGCAGCGTAAGACCTTCGGCCTGCCCCTGTCGGAACGCCAGGCGATCCAGTTCTGGGTGGCCGACGCCGCCACCCGCATCCACGCCGCGCGGCTGATGACCTATGACTGCGCCTGGAAGCTGGACCAGGGCCGCGACGTCCGCCAGGAGATCTCGATGATCAAGGCCTACGCCACCGAGATGGCGTGGGAGGTGGTCGATCGCGCCATGCAGACCTTCGGCGCCATGGGCATGACCAAGGAACTGCCGCTGCAACTGATGGCCGCCAAGCTGCGGACCATGCGAATCTATGACGGCCCCACCGAAGTCCACAAATGGGTGGTGGCCCGCAACCTGTTGGGGACCAGACGATGAAGACCGCTTACGGCGACAGCCTGACCGTGACCACCGAAGGCCATGTGGCCACGGTGACGATCGACCGCCCGCCCTACAACCACGTCTCGGTCGGACTGATGTCCGACCTGGCCGACGCCCTGGAGGACGCCGACCGCGCCAACAGCATCCGCGCCATCGTCCTGACCGCCGCGGGCAAGGCCTTCTGCGCCGGGGCCGACCTGGTCTCGTCGGACGGCATCGCCAACAACGGCATGGGGGGGATCGACTCCCTCTACGATCAGGCGGTGCGGCTGTTCTCGGTGGAGACCCCGATCATCGTGGCCGTCCAGGGCGCGGCGGTGGGGGCAGGCCTTGGCCTGGCCCTGGTGGGCGACTTCCGGGTGGCCTCGCCCGAGGCCAAGTTCTCGGCCAACTTCGTCAAGCTGGGCTTCCATCCGGGCTTTGGCCTCACCCACACCCTGCCCCGGCTGATCGGCGAGCAGCGGGCCAGCCTGATGTTCCTGACCGGGCGCCGGGTGCCTGCCGAGGAGGGCCTGGCCTGGGGCCTGGTCGACGAGGTGGTTCCGCAGGAACACCTGCTGGCCGCGGCCCAGCGCCTGGCCGGGGAGATCGCCGGGAACGCGCCGCTGGCCGTCCTCGCCACCCGCAAGACCCTGCGCGGAGAACTGGCCGCCGCCGTCCGCGCGCGGACCAATCACGAGCACGCCGAGCAGACCATCCTGCGGGCCACCGAGGATTTCGCGGAGGGCGTTCGCGCGGTGCAGGAACGCCGGCCTGGGAACTTCCAAGGGCGATAGAATTTCAATTGAATCGCCGTTGACTCGCCTGTCTGCTTTGGGTGTTATTCACCTATACGGGTGAATAATGCAGCTCGACGACACCTTGACCGCCCTGGCCGATCCGACCCGCCGCGCCATCCTGGCGCGGCTGGGGACGGGCGAGGCGCGGGTGACCGACCTGGCCGCGCCCTTCGACATCTCGCTGAACTCGGTCTCCAAGCACATCCGCATCCTGGAGCGGGCCGACCTCGTGCGCCGCCGCAGGGCCGGGCGCGAGCACCTGCTGTCGTTCAATCCCCAGCCCCTGGACGCGGCCATGGCCTGGATCGAGGGCCAGCGCGCGCTGATGACCAGACAGCTCGACGCCCTGGAGGCGGCGCTCAAGGAGACCAGGCCATGACCAAGACCATCTCCGTGTCCCGCCGGTTCGACGCGACGCCGGAGCAGGTGTTTGACGCCTGGATCGACCTGAAGCTGGCCGCGAAGTTCCTGTTCGCCACGCCCACCGGCGAGATCGTCAAGGTGGAGATGGACGCCCGGGTCGGCGGCGGCTTCCTCATCGTCGACAAGCGGCCGGGCGTCGGCGAGGCGTCACACCACGGGACCTATGTCGAGATCGACCGGCCGCGTCGCCTGGTGTTCGATTTCTCGGTCGAGGCCTACAGCAAGGACACGACCCGGGTGACGGTGGAGATCCGCCCCGCCGGCGACGGTTGCGAATTGATCCTCACCCACGAAGATATCGGGGATGAATACGTCGAGCGCACCGAGGGCGGCTGGACGATGATCCTCGAGGCGCTCGCGAAGGCGCTCTAGAGCCTGACCGTTTCAGCTTGGAGCGTATCCTGAGTTGACGAGGTAGTTGGCGCATTCTGCTGGGCTGAATTGGCCGAGCAGATCGCCGATGCGCCGCCAGGTGGCCTCGACGGTGCGTTCGGCGGCTTTGCGCAGC
>NZ_JAUYNW010000145.1 GCF_030698145.1 Phenylobacterium sp.
GCTGCGCAAAGCCGCCGAACGCACCGTCGAGGCCACCTGGCGGCGCATCGGCGATCTGCTCGGCCAATTCAGCCCAGCAGAATGCGCCAACTACCTCGTCAACTCAGGATACGCTCCAAGCTGAAACGGTCAGGCTCTAGACCTCGGGGCTCGCCGCGCGGCGCTTCTTCGCGGGCTTCCGCCGCGGCGGGGCGCCGGGAAGGCGCAGCTCGAAGACCGATCCCTCCGGTCCCGTCTGGGCCAGGGACAGGTCGCCCCCGTGGCCGACGGCCAGCTCCCGGGCGATGGCCAGTCCCAGGCCCGCCCCGCCCGGTCGGGTGGAGCCGGCGAAGGGCTGGAACAGCCGCTCGCGCGCCCGCTCGGAGACGCCGGGGCCGTTGTCGGCGATGTGGATGAGGCTCACCCCGTCCTCCTGCGCCAGGGAGACCTGGATGATGGCGGGAGCCTCGCGCCCTTCCTGCTGTTCAACGGCCTCGCGGGCGTTGCGCAGCAGGTTGACCAGGATGCGGTGGAGCTGATCAGGATCGGCGGAGACCTGGTCGGCCGGGTCGACGCCGGAGGCCAGGCGCACCCGGTCGTTCGACAGCCGGGCCTCCTCGGCGGCGATCTCCAGGGCCGGCGCCAGCAGCATGGGCCGGGCCTCGGGCGCGGCCTCCTGGGTCTTGCCGTAGGTCAGGACGTCGGTGGCCAGGGTCACGGCGCGGTCCAACGCCCTTTCCAGACGTGGAAGCGCCTGCGTGACCTTGGGGTCCTTCAGCGCCGCCAGCCGCTCCGACGCGATCTGGGCGCTGGTCAGCATGTTGCGCAGGTCGTGATTGATCTTGGCCACCGCCTCGCCCAGGGCCGCCAGCCGGGCGCGGGAGGCGAGCGCGGTGCGCAGTTCGGCCTGCATGCGGTCCAGCTCGACCTCGGCGCGGCCGATCTCGTCGCGGCGGCCGGAGGGTTCGATCCGCGCCTCGGCGTCCTCCGGATCGGCGGCGAAGCGCTCCATGGAGCGGGTGATCCGCTGCATGGGCCGGACCAGGAAGAAGTTCAGTGACAGATAGACCAGCCCGCCGGCGAAGGCCGAGACGAAGGCCATGACCGCCAGCAGCCGCCACAGATAGCGCTTCAGCTCGGCCTTCAGGGCCGCGTCGGGGGCCACCACCTCGATGAACTGGGCGTCGTAGAACCGCGGCTCGGCGATCACCCGGACCATGCGGCCCTCGCCGCCGCCGGACAGAGTCTGGAACGGCGCCGAGAGCCAGGAGCCCAGCGCCCGGTCGCGCAGGTCGACCAGGTAGGGCAGCCGCCGCAGTTTGGGGCCGGGCACCTTCAGGAACCGGTTGCCGTCATTGTCGAGGATGGCGACGGTCTGCACGCCGGCCCCCGCGCGGAGCTTGGAGGCCAAGGCCTCGCTCATGACCTGGTCGGGATCGACGTCGGTGGCCAGGGAGGCGAGCTCGGCGGCCCGCACGCGGTCCAGCAGCCACTGCTCCTCGAAGGCCGCCAGGGCCGGCGGCACGGCCATGGCGCCGGCGCCCGCCACGAACAGGATGGTGAGGATCAGCAGACGCGCCGAAAGTCCGCCCGGCCAGAAGAAGCGGCGCCCGGGCGACCTGATGGGCGGCTGGGGAAAGGGGGCGTCCGCCATGACGACTCCCCCGTTACTTCACTGAGAACGGTTCGGCAACGAAACGCGCCCCGCACGGGAGCGGAGCTTAACCGGCGCCGACCGCCTGGGCGACCGATGTGAAGCCGTCGGCGCGCAGGCGCGCGGCCAGGTCGCGCTTGATCCGGATCACCAGGCCGGGGCCCTCGAACACCATGGCGGAATAGAGCTGCACAGCTTCCGCCCCGGCCCGGATCCTGGCGTAGGCCTGGGCGCCGGAGCCTATTCCGCCCGCCCCGATCAGCGCCAGGCGGCCCTGGGCGGCCTGGGCGAACCGCGCCAGCATCTGCGTCGAAAGGTCCGTAAGCGGCGCTCCCGACAGGCCGCCGGCCTCGCCGGCGTGGCGCGAGGCCAGGGCCGGCCGAGTAATGGTGGTGTTGGAGACGATGACGCCCGCCAGCCCGTTGGCGGCGACGGTCTCGACGATGGCCTCGACCTCCCCGTCGTCCAGGTCGGGGGCGACCTTCAGGAACATCGGGACGCGCCCCTCGGCCGGCAGGCTGTCGCGGGCGGCGGCCAGGCGGCCCAGTAGCTCCTCGAGCGCGGCCTTGGTCTGCAGGGCGCGCAGGCCCGGCGTGTTGGGCGAAGAGATGTTGATCGTGACATAGGAGGCCAGGCCCCAGAGCCGCGTCAGGGCGGTCACATAGTCGCCGATGCGATCCGAGGCGTCCTTGTTCGCGCCGATATTGGCGCCGACGACGCCGGGACCCCGCCGGGCCAGGCGGGCGGCGAAGAGCTCCAACCCCTGGTTGTTGAAGCCCATCCGGTTGATCACCGCGCGGTCCTCCGTCAGCCGGAACAGGCGCGGGCGCGAATTGCCGGCCTGGGGCAGCGGGGTGACGGTGCCGCACTCGACGAAGCCGAAGCCGGCCCTCAACATCGGGCCGAACACCTGGGCGTTCTTGTCGAAGCCAGGGGCCAGGCCCACGCAGTTGGGCAGGTCGAGCCCACCGACCCTGGTCGCCAGGATCGGATCGTCACCACCGGCGCGAGGACCCAGGCCTGCCTCCAGGGCGCGGATCGTCAGGCCGTGGGCGTCTTCCGGATCGAGGGCGCGCATGGCGCGGGCGGCCAGGTCATGAAGGGTCATGCCAGGGCGCCCAATGTCGGCACACCCTCGGCGTCCAGCGGTGCGTCCGTCACCGCACGGACATGGCCGACCTCCAGAGCACCGTACAGGTGCGGGAAGAGGTCTCCGCCACGCGAGGGCTCCCAGTCTAGGACCGGGCCCAGGTCGCCCGCCTCGACCTCAAGCACCACCAGGTCGGATTGGCCGAGAAAATGGCGCCGCGCCGTCTCGCCCGCCTGGGCGGCCGTCGAGAAATGGATGAAGCCGTCGGCCAGGTCGACCGCCGAGCCCTCGAACACGCCCGCGGCCCGGGCCCGCGACCATTCCGCGCGCGTCAGGATCTTATAGATTCGGCCCACCGCTCAGTCCTTTGGGAAGAAGAGGCCGTCATAGGACGGGCGACCCGCCGCATCGAACAGGAAGACCGAGGCGGCGGAGGGCGGAAATGCGCCGTGAGCGCGGGCGATCAGGGTCTGGGGCGCGTTCCCCTCAGCCAGCAGGCGGATGGTCAGGTCCTGCAGGCCTGGATTGTGGCCGACGACCATCACCGTGTTGGAGGTCTCGCCCGCCGCCTCGGCCATCTCCCGGACCGTGGATTCCTCGGCGTGATAGAGCGCGCGCTCGACGCGGGACGCCGCCTTCGGGAAGGCGCTCGCCGCCGCGGCCCAGGTTTCGCGCGTTCGGCTCGAGGGCGAGACCAGCACCAGGTCGGGGATCAGGCCGAGATCGGCCAACCGCTCGGCCATGGCCGCTGATTCGATCACGCCCCGATCGGCGAGCCTGCGGTCGAAGTCGTCGCCGCTGTCGGAGTCCCGCTCGGCCTTGCCGTGCCGAAAGAGAATAAGCCGGTCCATCAACGCTCCGCCGCGCCCCCACTCGCAGGCGCCCCCGCGCGCCGACAAATGTCTCATAGCGGCGTCTTCGTCCGACGCGAAGCGGTTGACAGCGATTGAGCGAAACGGTCTTCAAGGCGCCCATGAACGCAGTGGCGATCCCGACAGGCGAGACCGGCGGCGGGACGCACCGTTTTCCCGCCGACAAGCCCCTGCGCCTGGATAGCGGGGCCCTGCTGAGTCCGCTGGAGATCGGCTACAAGACTTACGGCGCCCTAAACGCCGACAAGTCCAACGCCGTCCTGGTCTGCCACGCCCTGACCGGCGACCAGCATGCGGCCTCCGTCCACCCGATAACCGGCAAGCCCGGCTGGTGGGACCGGGTGATCGGCCCTGGCCTGCCGCTGGACCCCGGACGCTACTTCATCATCAGCACCAATGTGGTGGGCGGCTGCATGGGCTCGACCGGGCCGGGCTCGATCGACCCGGCCACCGGCAAGCCCTACGCTTTGTCCTTCCCGATGATCACCATCGCCGACATGGTCCGCGCCCAGGCCATGCTGGTCGAGGCTCTGGGCATCGAGGCCCTGTTCGCCGTGGTCGGCGGCTCCATGGGCGGGATGCAGGTCCTGCAGTGGGCGGCCGACTATCCCGACAGGCTCTACTCGGCCATCTGCATCGCCGCCGCGGCGCGCCACTCGGCCCAGAACATCGCCTTCCACGAGGTGGGCCGCCAGGCGATCATGGCCGACCCCGACTGGCGGGGCGGCGCCTATGAGGAACAGGGCGTGCGTCCGGAGAAGGGCCTGGCCGTGGCCCGCATGGCCGCGCACATCACCTATCTCTCGGAGACCGCCCTGCAGCGGAAGTTCGGCCGCGAACTGCAGCGCGACGGGCTCTCCTGGGGCTTCGACGCGGACTTCCAGGTGGAGAGCTATCTGCGCCATCAGGGGGCGAGCTTCGTCGACCGCTTCGACGCCAACTCCTATCTCTACATCACCCGGGCGCTGGACTATTTCGACCTGGCCGGGAGCCATGGCGGCGTGCTGGCCCAGGCGTTCCGCCGGGCGCGGGCCGTGCGGTTCTGCGTGCTGTCGTTCTCGTCGGACTGGCTCTATTCCACCGCCGAGAGCCGCGACATCGTCCGCGCGCTCAACGCCGCCGGCTGCAGGGCCAGCTTCGCCGAGATCGAGACCGACAAGGGCCACGACGCCTTCTTCCTCGACGAACCGGCGCTCGATTCGGCCCTGCGCGGCTTCCTCGAATCCAACGCCGAGAAGCGGGGCCTGGCGTGAGCGGTCCCCTGCGCGACGACTTCCGCGAAATCCTGCGGCTGGTGCGCCCCGACGCCCGGGTGCTGGACGTCGGTTGCGGCGAGGGCGAACTGCTGGAGCTGCTGACCCGGGAGAAGAACGTCGACGGCCAGGGGCTGGAGTTGTCGTCCGACGGGGTCGGCGCCTGCCTGGCGCGCGGACTGGCCGTGGTGCAGGGCGACGCCGACCGCGACCTGGACCATTTCCCCACCAAGGCCTTCGACTACGCGATCCTCTCCAAGACGCTGCAGCAGGTGCGCGATCCCAAGCACGTGCTCTCCGAGCTGCTGCGGATCGCCGAGCGGGCGGTGGTCTCGGTGCCGAATTTCGGCCATTGGCGGGTGCGCATGGCCCTGATCACCACGGGGCGTATGCCAGAGACCAAGGCCCTGCCCGAGCCCTGGTGGTCGACGCCCAACATCCACCTCTGCACCCTGCGAGATTTCACCTCGCTGTGCGCGGACCTCGACCTGCGCATTGACGCCTGCGTGTCCCTGGCGCCGGGCAAGCCGCCGCGGATCATCGACGCAGCGCGGCCGATCGAGAACTGGCGGGCGGAGACGGCGCTGTTCCTGCTGAGCCGCAGGGCCGAGCCGGAGGCCGTGCCTGCATCAAAGCCGGCTGGGGACCTGTTCGGCTAAAGCAGCCAGGCTGGCGCCGGGCCGCCGCGCGCGGCGCGTAGGCTGATCAGGGCGAGGGCTCCTTCGAACAGGCAGAAGCCCAGGGCGAGCAGAACCGGGGTGTCGACCAGGGCGCTGGGATCGAGGACCACCAGCAGGGTCCCCAGCGACACACAGACGCAGGCGCCGAAAAAGGCGACCTTCGAGCGCCAGAGCGGGGGTCGGCCGGCGGTCCGTCTGGCCAAGCTCACCAGCACCGCCGCCACCGCCAAAAGCCCACCGGCCAAGAGCGTCATTTAACAAGCCCTTACTTTAAAACAGAAATCTGGCGACCACCCGGCCGTCATAGGCTTCGTAGTCGTCTCGAATCTCGCCGCCAGCCTCGATGGCGAAGTCGAAGTACTCGGCCTGACCCCGCAGGGCCAGACGCAGAACCGGCCCGCCGCCGGAAAGTTCCGGCGCCGCCATGCTGAAGGTGGGGCCCCCGGCGACGAAGCGGGCGGTCGTGACATCCACCCCGTCGCCGGAGACCTGACGCCAGCCTGCCGTGACTTCCGGAACCCAGACGAAGGCGCTCTCCTCGCCAAGACGGGCCCCGAACGTCACGCCCGCGAAGGCGCCGAGCTGCGAACTGGAACGTTCGTCGATGGTCAGGTCCATGGACGCGCCGCCGCCGCTCTCGGTGCGGCCGTCTTCCTTCAGCAGGAAGTAGTCCGCGCTGACCTGCGGCTTGGCGAAGAAGGCGCCCGCCTCGAACAAGTAGCTGGCGTTGGCGTGGACCGCGACCGTGGCGCCGGTCCAGTCGGCCTCGTTGGACCGCGACAGGCTGGTGGCCGCGTCCGACAGCACCCGCTTGCTCTTCAGCCGCGCATAGCCGGCGGTGGCGCCCAGATTGGCGGTCAGCCCGCCCGCGGTGTCGCGCCAATAGACCCCGGCGGCGTAGATCTGGCCGCCCAGGGTCTCGGCGGTGTTGGAGCCCTGCTCCTCCACATCGACGTTCACGAAGCTGGTCGTCAGGCCGAGCGTGCCCAGGTCGGTGTCGGGCGCCTCGACGCCGCCGGCCAGGCCGAAGCCGTCGGCCTCGTAGCTGGAGGTGCGGTCGATGTCGCGCTTGACCAGCAGGACGATCTCCTGGGTCCAGAGGCGCAGGCCTTCGCGCGACATCAGCGGCTGTTCCTCCTCGATGGCGCGGTTGGTGGCGTCGGAAGCCGCCGACAGCACGTTGAACAGGCCCCCGGAATGGTCGGGCAGGAACTGGTCGTAGAGACCGGCGAAGGTTCCCGCGTCGGTCTTGCCCAGCAGGGCGTCGCGCACCACGGTGTCGCCGTCGAAATTGGCGAACACCGCCTCGTAGGCCGAGGCCTCCACCGTGTTCAGTCCGGCCTCGACTGCGGTGCGGCGGCGGACGTCGGCGAAGATGGTGTTCTGGGCGGCGTCCACCCGCAGGTCGGCCTTGTAGAGCCAGGGGGTCGAGCCCAGCAGGCTGGTGTCCAGGGTCCCGGTGGTGAGCGACGTGGCCTTGATCAAGGTGAAGCTGGTGGGCGCGGTCAGCTTGGTGGCGAACCGCAGGCCGACCTTGGCGCCGGTGGCGACGTTGGCCGCGCCGGCCACGTTCAGCAGGGTCGACCTGCCCGCCGCCGGATCGGCGGTCAGCACCAGTTCACCGGTGGCGCCCAGGGTCAGGCTAGTGAGGTTGAGGGTGTCGGTACTGGTGGCGGTCAGCCGGCCCTTGAGGACGCTGATGGTCAGGCCGCCGCCCGCATCGGTCAGGGCGCCGGTCATCTTGGCCTCGCCGTCGATCACCAGGGTGTCGGCGCCCGAGCCGAAGGCCACCTTGCCGTTCAGCACTCCGGCCAGCAGCTCCAGCCGCGCGGCGCCCGAACCGAACAGCACGTCGCCGGTGATCGTGGGCGTGATGGAGGTCGAGGCGTTGGCCCCCTGGCGCACGGTGACGCCGGCGGTATTGGCCTGCAGGTCGAGGGCGACGCGGCTGCCCGTCACCGCGGCGGTGTCGCTGGGCGTGATGGTCGCGGCGATGGTGTGGATGTTCTCGATCAGGCGAAGCGAGCCCGCGGAGTCCAGGACCGCGGTCGCCGAACCCTTGGTCCCGGCGATCGCCGCGGTGATCACCCCTGAGTTGGCCAGATAGGCCGCCGAGGCGCCGGCGTCGATCTGGATGGCGCGGACGTCGACCGCGTCGGCCGAGGTCGCCGCCGCCTTGATGGATCCGCCCTCGTTGCGGATCAGCGGCGTCGAGGCGCCGGCGCCCAGGCGCAGGGCGGTCGCGTTGGCCTTGACCGCGTCGGCCGTGACGCTGCCCAGGACGCGGATCCCGCCGTCGATGGCGACCTTGCCGCCCAGTCCGCCCAGTTTCACGCCGGTGGCCGCCGCGGCGTCGTAGACCCCGGCGCTCTGCACAGCGCCCTTGATGTCGAGGCCATAGGCGCCCGTCCCGGTCCCCAGGCGGATGTCGCGGGCGCTGTCGCCCACCAGCAGCGCCGGCGCCGTGCCGAACGAGGTGATCGCGCCGGTGGACTCCGAGGCGTCGGCGATGCCGTCGTCGTCCTCGTCGGTGTCGTTGGCGTCCAGGTTCGGCGGCGGCGCGTCCACCAGGATCCCGCCGAACACGTCGCCGCTGACCCGCACCGCCGGCCCGCCGATCAGCAGGTCGTCGGCGTCCAGCTTGGCCAGGGCCGCGTCGGCCGGGCGGGTGGTGTAGCGGTAGCCCGTGGCGGTGATCGTATTGCCCAGGATCAGCTTGCCGCCCACCCCCTGGTCGACCGCCACGCCCACGGCCTCCTTGCCCTGGACCAGCACCGACGAGACGATGGCGACGTCGCCACCCACCGTCCCGACGGTGTGGACGCCATAGGACCGGTCGCCGGAGACGGTGATGGCGCCGGCGGTGCGCACCGAGCCGTCGATGGCGGTCTCCACCGAGATGCCCGCCGAATCATTGCCCTCCACCGCGATCGAGCCGCCGGTCATGGTGATCTGGCCGTGGAAGGGCTGGGGGCCCGTCACCCGCACGCCGAACCGCCGGTTCCCGGTGGCGAACTGGCCGTCGTTGTCGCCGTCGGAGTCGGTGTCCTTGATCTCGGTGGTCTCGTCGACCTGGATCGTCCCGGAGATCTTCAGCTCGCCTGTAGTGCCACCCAGCACCAGGACGCCCGTCGCGTCGTCGGCGTCCTGGACGACGATCGAGCCTTCGTGGGTGACGTTGTTGTTGCTGTTCAGGGTGACCGCCGCGCCCGAGGTCGGCTTCACCGATCCGCCGCTCGCCACCTTCACGTCGTCGCGGGCGCCGCTGGCGGCGGTGGCCGTGGCGATGGCCGTGGTCCTGGCGTCGGAGATCACCGTCTCGGCATGGGCCGCTCCCGCCAGCAGGCAGAGGGGCGAAGCGGCGGCGAGCAGGACGTGGCGAAGGGGCATGGTCTCTCCAGGACGGTGGCGCGCGCCCTCGGAACCATGTTATGGCTGCGACAAGGCGTTATACGTGGCGTAAAAACACGTTTCGTAATTACTGTACATTCACCGCCTGGACGTTGCAAGATGGCTGTGCGGGCTGTTCGCGCCCGCGGTCATGGAGTTGGGACAGATGCCAAGAAGCGCGGTCGATCCGGCGCGGGCCGCGGCGACCAAGGGTCTGCGCCAGGAGGCGGGCCGTTGGCTGAAGGCCGGTCGCGAGGCCGCCGGCCTCACCCAGGCCGATCTCGCCGCCAAGGTGGGGCTGCGGTACTACACCTTCGTCTCCCAGGTGGAGAGCGGGCTCGGCCGCGTGCCGATCGAAACCCAAGGCGCCTGGGCCCAGGCGGTGGGTCACGATCCCGCCGAATTCGCCCGTACCTTGCTGCGCTATTACGAGCCGGAGCTCTTCCGGCTGTTGTTCGGGGATGCCGCCCAGGATGCGCCCAGCGCGCGCCTGGCCGGCCGGGGCTAGGGACCTGAGCTTGTCATGACCAACGTCGTGCCGTTCACGCCGCGCGCCAGCGCCGGCGGCGGGTGGACCGCCACCGAGCGCGACCGGCTGGCGGACCTGGCCGAACGGCTCTGCGCGGGCGGCGGCAAGGTCGAGGCTGTCTACGGCGTCAGCGACGACGGCGACCCCTGGTGCGTGATCAAGGACGAGAACGAAGAAGTCCTGGTCCATATCGCCCGGATCGACGGCCAGTTCGTGATCCATGACGCCGCCGCAGACGCGATCAAGGAAGGCGACACCCTGTGGAGCGCCTGCGATCGTCTGCTGGGCCCCGACTGGCGCGAACAGCGCGGCGACGTCGTTGTCTCGCTGAGCGGGCGCCAGGCGCAGTTCGTCATCGCCCTCATCGCGGCCGCGACCTTCATCCACGATGTCGAGACCGCCGAGGCCGCCACGCCGGCGGCCCAACCCGGCGTCCCGATAGCCCTGGGCGCCGTGGCCGCCCTGGCGCCGCTGGCGGTCCAGGCGCAGGACGATCATCGTAACGAGCTGCTGGGCGCGCCCGGCGCCGAGGATACGGCCGACCCGGCCGCGCCCGCGCCGATCGATCTCGCGCCGGCCGCCCCGGCCCCGAAGGAGGCGACGCCCCCGGCGGCGGCCGTCACCCTGGCCACCAGCCTGCAAGACGCCGGCCGGGTCGACGGCCCGCCCGCGCCGGCCGACGACGTCCAGGTCCTACGCGGGACCAGCGGCGCCGACACCCTGCAGGGCGGCGACGGGCGCGACGAGATCTTCGGCGAGGGCGGCGACGACAGCCTGAACGGCGGCGGCGGCGGCGACACCCTGCACGGCGGCGACGGGAACGACACCCTGGACGGCGGCGGCGCGGGATCAGGCGAGCTCGACCTGCTGGACGGCGGCGCGGGCGACGACCAGATCACCCTGGCGGCCGACGCGGTGGCGGTCGGCGGCGCAGGCGCCGACACCTTCGTCTTCTGGGGCCGCCCGAACGCGGACGGCCTGCTGGGCGTGGTGCTCGACTTTTCCGAAGCTCAGGGCGACCGGCTGGCCTTTGGCGGAAACCGCAACTTCACGGTGACCGGCCAGCACCAGGAGGCCAATGTCCTGGGCGGCCTGAACGGCTTCGCCGGGCCGGGCGGCGCGACCGTCCTGCCGGGCATGCGGGTCGACGTGGACCTGGACGGCGACGGCGTGGCCGACGGCTATCTGATGCTGGGCCGGCCAACCGGATCGGCGCCGCCGCAAGACACCAAGCCCCCCGAGGGCGGCTGGATCGGTGAACTCTCGACCTCCAGCCTCTACGCCGCCCCGCCGCCCGCGGGTGATTTCACGGGCTGAGGCTCGCTTCGGTGGCCTAGTGAGGTAGCCCGGGCTTTCGCGAGAGGCTGGACTTGCTTCGCTGTGGACGGGACGGCAACGTTGCGTTGCAATGCGCACGGTGCGTGTAGGCGTGGAAACGCTTGATGCTCGGAGACAAAGGATGGGTTTCTTCCGGAAGAAGGAGGCCAAGCCACCCGGCCCTGACTACTCGCATGTGGATACTCGCGAGAAGGCCGAGCGCTTAGTGGAGCGTGGCAAACTCGTTGCACTTCTCCTGCTGCCTGAACAATTTGGAGGCGATTGGCGGGCCGAGAATATCGTCTTCGTCCCGCCCTTCGCCGCGGACTTGAAGACACGCGTTGACGAGAACATCATCATTCCGCTGGCCATTGAAGGTAAGGTCACGCGCTACCGCGCCGAGCCCGAGCACGCAGGGCGAAGCATGGTCCCGATCGCCGTCAAACTCGTGGCTTCTGATCCCGCAGACTTCACCTACAACATGGCGATCTGGGGCGACGCTCTCGGTCGCGAATCGCCCTGACGCTTACCGGCAAACCTCCCGAGCAGAGCGGGATTCGACACGCCCCCTCGCCCCGCCCTACCCCGCGATCGCGGCGGCGTCGCGGTCGCCGGTGCGGATACGCAGGGCCTGTTCCAGGTCGAGGACGAAGATCTTGCCGTCGCCGATCTTGCCGGTGTTGGCCGTGCGGGCCACCGCCTCCATCACCGTGTCGAGGATGTCGGTGGGCACAGCGATCTCCAGCTTCACCTTGGGCAGCAGCTTCACCTCGTACTCGGCGCCGCGATAGACCTCGGTCTTGCCGCGCTGTCGCCCGTAGCCGCGGACCTCGGTGACGGTCAATCCCGAGGCTCCAGCCTCCGTGACGGCCTCGAGGACCGCATCCAGACGGCTGGGCTTGATAACCGCGACGATCATTTTCATGGCGCTGCTCCGCGTAGCGACTGTCCCTCGAAGCTAGGGCGCCGCGCGGCAGGCTCCAAGGCCTGAGCTACGCGTCGGACCGAGGCGCCCGAGAAGCAGGCGCCCGATTGGCCGGAAGCGGCGTCATGACGGGCCGCGCGACCCGAACGCGGACTCCGGCGGTCTTGGCCTTGACCGCGAAGGTCTGCTTGACCGCCTCGGTGAGCACCAGGCCCGCGAATCCCGGCCACAGGCGCGAGCCGGCCTGCTCGAAGCCCTCGGCCCAGCCGGCCATCCAGGGGACCGGCGGCACATAGAGCGCCCGCGTCCAGCCGGTGGGCTCCAGTTCGGCCTCGCGCAGGAGGTCGGCGAGCTGGCCGCGAGTATAGGGGCGGCCGTGGCCGAAGGGGGTCTTCTCGGCGTTGGCCCACAGGCCGTTGCGGGCGGCGGTGACCACGATCACCCGGCCCGACGGCGCCAGGACACGCCAGACCTCGCGCATCAGGCCCAGGGGGTCGGGGCTCTCCTCTAGGGCGTGGACCGCCAGGATGCGGTCGAAGAAGGCGTTGGGGAACGGCAGGGCGTTCTCCTCGCTCAGGCAGGCGAGGTTGGCGCCGTCGGCCGGCCAGATCTCGACGCCCTGCTGGGCCGGCATGGCGGCCACCACCCGGCGCGCGGCGGCGCGGATCCCTCCCAGGAAGGGAATGGCGTAGCCCAGACCCAGCACATCCAGGCCCTGGGCGTCGTCCCAGGTCTCCAGCACCTTGCGGCCCACCATCTCGCGCGCCGCGCGGCCAAGCGGCGTGGCGTAGAATTCGCGCAGTTCGAGGACGTCGCGGCGCATCGGGCCTATGCTCGACTTCAGGGAACCCCGACCCTAAATGCCAGGGACCCGTAGACGAAGCGTTTCGAGAGGCCGCCATGACGATCACCGTCCACCAGTTCCCCTGCCTCTCCGACAACTACGGCTTCCTGGCCCGCGACGACGCCACGGGCCTGGCCGCCTGCATCGACACGCCCGACGCCACCGCCATCCTGCGCGAGCTCGAAAAGGTCGGATGGAAGCTGGACTTGATCCTCAACACCCACTGGCACCCCGACCACGCCGGCGGCAACGCCGACGTCGTCGCCGCCACCGGCGCGACCGTGGTCGGCCCCAAGGAGGTGGAGCGGATCGGCAAGGCGCCCGACCGGGAGGTGTCGCACGGCGACACGGTCAAGCTGGGCGAGACCACATTCCAAGTGCTGGATTCCGGCGGCCACACCCTGGGCCACATCGCCTATTTCGATGCCGCCGACCATGTGGCCTTCGTCGGCGACACCCTGTTCGCACTCGGCTGCGGGCGGCTGTTCGAGGGCACGCCCCAGCAGATGTGGGCCAGCCTGCAGCGCCTGGCCAACCTGCCCGACGACACCAAGGTCTACTGCTCCCACGAATACACCGCCTCGAACGCTCGCTTCGCCCTGTCGGTGGACGACGACCCGGCGCTGAAGGCCCGCGCGGCCGAGATCTTCGCCGCTCGTGAACGCGGCGAGTGGACCGTGCCCACCACCATCGGGCTGGAAAAGGCCACCAACCCCTTCCTGCGCGCGCCGCTCCTGCGACCGGGCGTGCCCGAGCACGAGGCCTTCGCCGCCGTCCGCGCGGCCAAGGACAGTTTCAAGGGGTGACCGTCGCCAAGCCGCGGGGCTCGCGCCGGACCCTGACCCACGCCAATCTGGTCGCCCTGGGCGCCGAGCGGCTGGCCGATCTCGCCCTCGAACTGGCCGACGAACAACCGGTGGTGAAGCGCCGCCTGCGCCTGGAACTGGCCGCCGCAGCCGGCCCCGACGTCCTGGCCGGCGAGATCGACAAGGCCCTGGCGACCATGGCCAGCCGTCGCGGCCGCGTCCCCTGGCGCAAGTACAAGGCCCTGGTCCTCGACCTCGATCTCCAGCGCCGCCTGATCGCCGGGCAACTGGCCAAGGCGGCGCCGGCCCTGGCCTTCGACCTGCTGGGCCGCTTCCTCGGGATCGCCGAGGACGTGCTGGACCGGGTCAACGACGCCCGCGGCGAGGTCGAGGCGGTGTTCGCCGCCGCCGCCCAGGACGTGGGCGACCTGACGCCCAGCGCCGACATCCCGCCGCCCGCCCTGGCGCAGTTCGCGCTGAAGGCCCTGCGCGATCTGGAGCCCCGCCTGGCCGTGGCCGTGCTCGCCGGTGTGATCCAGGGGCTCGATCCTCCCGCGGTCTCAGGCCTGCGTCAGGCGGTGGCGGCTCTGGATCCCCGCGGACCGAACGCGCGCACCCACCTGCGCCTGGCCAGCCAGATGCTCGCCGACGCGGCGGGCGATGTCGCCAGCTATGCGGCGACCCTATCGCCGCGCGAGACCGCCACCCCTTGGGGCTCGGCCCAGGTCGCGAGCCGGCTGCTCGCCGCCGGCCGTCCGGAGGAGGCCATGCGGGTCCTCCAGGCCGGCGCCCCGCCCAGCCTGCGGCTTGAGCCGCCCTTCGGCAAAGGCCTCCCGCCCCTGCTCCGCCAGCCCGGGGGTCCCGAATGGATCTCGGCCTTCGAGGCGGGCCTGGAGGCGGCGGGCCGCAAGGACGACGCCCAGGCGCTGCGCTGGGCCGCCTTTGAGACCGCGCTCTCCGCGCCTCACCTGCGGGCCTTTCTGAAGCGCCTGTCGGACTTCGACGACGTGGTCGCCGAGGACCGGGCGCTGGCCCTGGCGTTCGATTTTCCCGACGCCACCCAGGCCCTGGACTTCCTGGCGTCCTGGCCGGCCGTGAACCTGGCCGCGCAGCTCGTGCTGGCGCGCGGGGCGCAACTGGACGGCGGTCGGATCGAGGCCCTGGAGCGCGCCGCCCAGGCGCTAGAGGCCCGCCATCCCCTGGCCGCCACTCTCGTCCGGCGCGCCATCGTCGAGGCGGCGGTCCGCGGCCGCCCGCCAGAGTGGCGCGAGGTGGTGAAGTATCAGGTCGCGGCCAATGAGAGCCTGGAGGGTCAGATCGCCGACTGGGGCGACGTCGATTCTCCCGCGCGTTTCCGTGAGCGCGTGCGCCGGATGGTCTGAGCGCGGAACGACCCGGTCAATAGCCGCCGCCGCCGTCCTTCACCTGGACCCGCCAGGCCTCGGGCAGGTTTAGCTGCACGACGGGCCCAGGCGGCTCCGAGGGTGCGGCGGCGCTCGCCGCCAGCGCAGGCGGAACAAGGGCCACGGCGGCGATCGGCGTGGCGCTCGGCGGGACCTGGGCCAGTTGCAGCGGCGGCGCTGCTGGCGGACTGACCGCGACCTGCTGGGGCGGGCCGTAGCAACCGCTGGCGGAGGCGAAGCCCTTCAGATAGGCCCGGCGAAGTTGGCCCGCCTCGCGGGCCTCACGTACCTTTTGGTCATGACGCGACGCGCCCGTCAGCCGGCGTACGACGCCGCGGAACGGAATGACGTCACGGGTGGCGTCCGCCAGGGCGCCGAGCACGAACGAGCGCCCGCCGGACGGCGCACGCACGGCGCCGTCGCCGCGGTCGGGGCCGAGCGCGGCCTCCAGCGGCGTGATCATCGCCGCCAGGTCGGCGCAGCTCGCGTTCTGCGGATTGAGGTAAGGAGCTTCCTGAGCGCCGGTCAGGACCTGGGGCACATCGTCCCTCACGATGTTCACGTCACGCAGGGGCGCCATCAGCGCGCCTCGCAGAGTGGCTTGGCCGGCCTCGTCGGACGTCCGCAGCTGGGGTGTCTGGGCCTGGGCCGCGGTCGCAGCCAACAGGGCCGCTCCGGCGCCGGCGAGCCAGCGGTTCACGGCATGGAGCCGCCGGCGGTTGAGGTCTCTCCTGAACGTCGATTGATCCAGCATCGGGTCTGAGGTCTTGGCTCTCGCCGTGACATCTCCGGATTACTTCCACCCTTAATGAGCGCTGAATTCGTCCGGGGGTTTCACGGAACACGTCTTTTGTGAAGACGATCGGGCGTCAGAATGAATTCGGAATTTCTGAATTCAGTTATGCAGCAAATTCAGTATTTCGGATATCACGCCGCGACTAGTCTTCCCGTCAAAGGAGACGCCCATGTCCGATATCGACAGCCGCCGCCAACGCGCCACGCGCCGGGCCGACGCCAAGCTGAGCTTCCTGATCCACCTGGCCTGTTTCGTGGTCTTCATCGCGGGCCAGGCCGCGCTGGAGCTGCTGCTCTGGCCGGGCCACACCTCAATCCAATGGACCGTGATGGGCTGGGGGACAGGGGTGCTGATCCACGGCCTGGCGGCCTACATCCCGTTCGGGTCGCTGCGCGAGCGGATGCTGCGGGCCGAACTGCGGCGCGAGGGCGCTTAGGGCAGCAGCACCACCTTGTCGGGCAGCTCGTTGGGATTGTCGCCCGCGCGGGCCGGAAAGTGCTCGGCCAGGATGTCGACGCAGAGGCCGATGGCGGCCTCGAACCCCTCGGCCGGGCGTCCCGTCTTGAAGCCCTCGATCAGCCGGCTCATCGCGGCCTGCCACACCTGGCCGTCCACCTTGGCGGCGATGCCCTCGTCGGCGATCAGCTCGGCCATGTGCTCGTCGATGGAGACATAGATCAGCACGCCGGTGCGCTCGCGCGTGGCCTGCAGGCTCTTGGCCAGGAACTGCTCGTGGGCGCGCCGCCGGACCCGGTGGCGTTTCAGCGCGCGGGGCGTCAGCAGCCGGCGCACCGGCGGCAGGGCGGCGATGATCGCCACGGCGACGAACAGCGCCCCTTGCAGCAGGATGGCGCCGCTCAGGGCCGCGCGCGCGGCGGTTTCGGCGGCCTCGGACATCTGCGCCGCCGTCCAGCCCTGGCCCAGTTCCGGCACGGTGACGTGGATCCCGGCCGTCAGCAGCACCGCCGGCGCGACGAGCGCAGCCATCGCCGCCCAGGCCAGGGGAACCTCCAGATAGTCGGAGCTCTCCTGGGCCACGACGCAATAGATCTCGCCCGAGGTTCGGGCCTCGGCCTGGTGGATAGCCGCCTCGATGCGGGCGCGGTCGGTTTCGTTCAGCATCTCACCAGCTCCCCGACGCGCCGCCGCCGCCGCCCGACCCACCGCCGCCGCTGAAGCCGCTGCCTCCGAAGCCGCCGCTCGATCCGCCGCTCCAACCACCGCCGCCGCCACGGCTGCTGCTGGAGAGAATCAGCGGCAGCAGCCACCAGAGCCCGCCCCGCCGCCGCCGACGGCCGAACAGGCCGAAGATGCCGCTCAGCACCCAGAACAGGACGAAAAGGATAAAGATCAGCGGCGGACCGGCGGAACCGCCCTCGCCCTGCGGCTTGACCGGCGCGGCGGCGGCCGCGCGCGCCTCGTCGTCGGGCAGGGAGAGTTGCTGGACGATGGCGCGGGTCCCGTCGACCACGCCCTCCTCCATCTTGCCGCTCTTGAAGGCCGGCAGGATGCGCTGCTGGATGATCAGGCTTGAGAGGGCGTCGGTCAGCACCGGCTCCACGCCGTAGCCGACCTCGATGCGCACCTTGCGGGCCGACGGCGCGACGATGAGGATCGCCCCGTCGTCACGCTTCTCGTCGCCGATCGCCCAGGTCCGCAGGAGCTGGTAGCCGTAGTCCTCGATCTCATAGCCCTGCAGATCCGGGACCGTCGCCACCACGAGCTGGCGGCCGGTCTTGGCCTCGAGATCGGCCAACTCGGAGGTGAGGTCGCGCTCGGCGTCGCTCGACAGCAGGTTCGCCTCGTCGACCACCCGGCCAGTGAGCGGCGGAAACTTCGGAGCCGCCGAGACGGGCCCCGCGCAGACGGCCAAGAGCGCCACCAGCGCCCCCAGGACCGCGAGGCGCGCTCGCGATCCCTCCACGGGCGTCATTGGGCCGGAGCGGGCGCCGCCGCCGGCGCGACCGGGGCGAAGCTGACATTGGGCGCGCTCTGCGCCGCGGCGCTGGCCTTGAAGGTCTCCATCGGCTTGGCCCAGCGGTGCACGGTTCCGGCCCACAGGGCGCCGGGGAAGGTGCGGATCTCGGTGTTATAGTCGCGGACCGCCTCGTTGTAGTCGCGCCGCGCGATGGTGATGCGGTTCTCGGTGCCCTCGAGCTGGGATTGCAGGGCCATGAAGTTCTGGTTCGACTTCAGGTCCGGATAGGCCTCCTGGATCATCATCAGCCGGCCCAGCACGCCCGACAGCCTGTCCTGGGCCTCGGCATAGGCCTGGAAGGCCGCCGGATCGGTGATGGTCGAGGCGTCGACCTTGACCTGGGTGGCGGAGGCGCGGGCTTGCGTGACCTCGACCAGGACCGACTTCTCCTGGGCCGCGTAGCCCTTCACCGTCTCCACCAGGTTGGGGATCAAGTCGCTGCGGCGCTGGTACTGGTTCTGGACCTCGGCCCACTGGGCCTTGGCGCGTTCGTCCTTGGTGGGGATGGTGTTGATCCCGCAACCGGCGATCAGGACGGGCGCCAGCACCAGGAGCGCCAGGCGCGCGAAGCGGTTGCTGAGTTTCGACAAGGATGGAGCTCCCCAAGAGACGTCAGCCAGGTGCGTCCTGGCGCGACGATAATTGGCCCCGGCGGCGTTCCCGCGCAATGTCCCGCAGGTTAAGGTCTCGTCATGCTGGCGCCGGGGGGCGAATGGCCGAGATCCGACCCTACTATTCCGAGAAGGGCCTGACGGCGACCTTCTACGACCTGACCACCGCCATGGACCCCAGCTTGGCCGGCGATATCGAGATCTACCGCGCTCTGGCGCCGCTCGGCGGATCGGTGCTGGAGCTGGGCGTGGGCACCGGCCGGGTGGCCTTGGCCCTGGCGGAAGGCGGGCTCACCGTCACCGGGATCGACCTGGCCCCCACCATGCTGGTCCAGGCCCGCGCCAAGCTCGCCGCCGCTGAACCGCGGGTGGCCGCGCGCCTGATCCTGCTGCAGGGCGACATGGCCGCGCTCAGCCTGGCCGGAACCTTCGACGCCGTGATCTGCCCCTATTTCGGCCTGGCCCACCTGCCGGCGGGCGCGGCCTGGCGCAATGTCTTCGCCGGCGTCGCCAGGCGGCTGAAACCCGGCGGGCTCTGCGCCTTCCACCTGCCGTCCGCCGAGCGTATGGCCCAGACGCCGGCCGCCGCGCCCGACCGCCCGGTCTTCCAGGCGCCGCTGGACGCCAGCGGCCGGCAGCTCTCGATCTTCATCCACCAGCGGACCGCCAAGCCGGGGGTCGGGCGCTTCGACCAGGTGGTCGATCACGTGGTGGTGGGGCCGAAGGGCGAGGAGCGCCGCGCGCGGGAGCGGATCACCTACTACGCCGCCGATCCGGACCCCTACGCCCTGGCCGCCGGCCTGGTCCTAGACCGTCCCCCGATTGACCTCGGCGGCGTCGGCGCGATCCACGTTTTTCGCCGTCACTAGCGGCTTCAGTCCGAACAACGGCCGAAGCAGGTTCACCCGGTGGACGATCTCGTAGGTCGCGAAGCATGTGGCGAAGGTGCCGGCGATCAGGATGGCCGCCTCCAGCGCCTGGTTCATCCCGAGCTTGGCCAAGTAGTGGCCGGCCACCACGATGAAGGTCTGGTGGACGATGTAGAACGGGAACACGCCGAGGGTCAGATAGGTCAGCACCGGGCCGCCCCGCGTCAGGTGCTTGGCCCCGAAGCCCATCACCGCGGCGATCGCGCACCACTGGTCGACGGCGAAGGCGGTCTGGCGGACGATCTCGCCCGCGGTCACCTCGTCGGTGTCGGGCAGGATGAAGCTCAGGCTCGCATAGACGCCGTAGCTCACCGCGGCGAGCCCCAGGGCCGGCCAGCGCAGGGCGATGAACCGGGCCTTGAGCGGCTCGGACTTGGCGATCAGGAAGCCCAGCAGGAATGTCCCGAAGGAGATGGCGTGGTTGTACCAGTCGTCCACCAGGGCGTGGGTGATCTCGAACAGCGGAAAGAGGGTGGCGCGCAGCAGGATGAAGGCGACGACCGGCCAGACGATCAGGCCCCAGCCGTCCAGCGTCCGCTCGACACCGCGCTGCAAGGGCGCGACGAGACCACGGCCCCACTTGAAGGCCGCCGCGAGGATCAGGCTGTAGAAGAACAGGTAAACCACGAACCACATGTGGTTGTAGGTCGGCGTGATCAGCGGCTCGCCGTCGGGGCGCCAGTGGCCGCTCATCGTCACGTACTTGCCGTAGAACTCGGCGAACGAGCCGGCGTAGTTGAGCTTCTCGACGATCTCGTAATAGCTCTGCGGCGGCACGATCACGAACACGGCCAGCAGGATCGGCGGTAGCAACCGTGCGGTTCGCGCCTTGGCCAGGCCGCCGGCGCTCAGCTTGTCGGCCATGAACCGGGTCGCCGCGCCCGAGACCAGGAACAGCAGGGTCAGCCGCCACGGATTGGTCAGCAGCATGAAGGGCTGAAGCCACTCCACCGGATGCGGCGACTTCACGTGGAAGCCCCAGGGCACGTAGAACATGCCCACGTGGTAGAGAATCAGCAGGAAGAATGCGCCGACACGGATCCAGTCGAGGTCTGGGCGGCGGTCGGAAGATACGGCGGAGGTCACGGCGTCACCCTATGTGGAAGAACGATGCTCGACCATTGGCGGGACGTTCCGACGGTGAAAAGCGCCTCGGGCCGCCCGGCGCCGACCGGGTGACGAACGGGGGCGTCCGGTGACGAACGGCGACCAATCCGGGATGGACGGGGCGCTCTTCTGGCGCGGCTTCGCGATCATCGTCGGGTTCGTCGCCATCCTGAACACCGTTAATGTCCTGACCATACTCCAGGACGAGCCCGACCTGCCCTGGATCTATCCCGTGGTCACCGAGGGCTCGAGCTTCCTGGCCGCCATGGCGGTCGTCTGGATCGCCTGGCTCGCCTTCCGCATGGCCCCGCCCGACTCGCGTCCCGTGTGGCGGATGCTGGCGACGCACGGCCTGGCCCTGGCGGTGTTCTCGGCGCTCCACGTCCTGGGGTTCTACCTGATCCGGCAGGCCGCGTTCGGCCTGCTGGGCCACGACTATGACTACGACCTCATCGGGCGCTACCCCTATGAGCTGCGCAAGGACGCCATCGGCTACCTGACGGGGACCTTCATCTTCTGGATGATGCTGCGCCTTCGCCGCGCCGAGGCCCGGGCGGCCGGCGGCGAGGCCACCTTCGACATCCGCGACGGGGCCAGGGTCACCCGCGTCGCCGTCGGCGACATCCTCGCGGTCTCCTCGGCGGGCAACTATGTGGAGTTCGCCCTGACCGACGGCCGCAAGCCGCTGATGCGATCGTCCCTCGCCGCCGTCGAGGCCGAGCTCGGCCCCCGGGGCTTCGTGCGCACCCACCGCTCCTGGTTGGTCAATGTCGCCCGCGTCACCGAGCTGCGGCCGGAAAAGTCAGGCGACTACTGCGTGGCCCTAGGCCCGGTCGAGGCGCCGCTGTCGCGCCGGTTTCCCGAGGCCTTGGCCCGACTCCGCGCCGGCTGAGGCGTTTATCCTGTAGATACAGGTTGCGAATACCTGTATCTACAGGATGATGCTGTCCGTCACCGATATGGGCCGGCTCTGCTTCGGCCATCGCAGCCGCCGCGCCGCGCGCGCGGTGACGCGGGCCTTCAATCTGCGCCTGCGTCCGCTGAACCTGCAGATCACCCAGTTCATTCTGCTGGGCGTCATCGCACGCGGCGAGGACCAATCGATCGCCGCCATAGCCGACGATGTGGACGTGGAGTCCTCGGCCCTGTTGCGCAACCTGCGCCTGCTGGAACAGCGCGGCCTGATCGTGAGCGAGGGCGGGCGTGGACGTCGCGGCCGGCGGTTTGCGATCACGCAATCGGGTCTCGACCTGATCACCCTGGGAGTGCCCATCTGGGTCGACGCCCAGGCCGACCTCGCGCGCGCGCTCAACGGAAGCGTCGCCCAGACCCATGCCGCCCTGGCCGACCTGGAACAGGCCGCCCAGACGCTGGCCAGACTCGAAAGGTAGAGTGATGCGTAGAGTTGTCGTGACTGGACTGGGCGTCGTCTCGCCCCTGGGAACCGGGGCCGAGATCGCCTGGAGCCGCCTCATCGCCGGCGCCTCGGGCCTGTCGCGCCTGCCCGAGGGCCTGGCCCCCGACGTCCCGGCCCAGGTGGCCGGACGAGTGCTGGACAAGGCCCAGGACCCGGAGGGCGGCTTCGACCTGGACGCCGCGGTCCCGGGGAAGGACCAGAAGAAGATGGACCGGTTCATCCAGTTCGCCCTGGCCGCCTCCGACGAGGCCGTCGCCCAGGCCGGCTGGACGCCGGAGACCGACGCGCAAAAGGAGCGGACCGCCACGGTCATCGCCACCGGCATCGGCGGCTTCCCGGCTATCGCCGAGGCCGTGCGGATCACCGACGACCGAGGGGTGCGGCGCCTGTCGCCCTTCACCGTGCCCTCGTTCCTGGCCAACCTGGCCGCGGGCTGGGTGTCGATCCGCTACGGCTTCAAGGGCCCCATGGGCGCCCCGGTCACCGCCTGCGCCGCCGGGGTCCAGGCCATCGGAGACGCCGCGCGGATGATCCGCGCCGGCGAGGCCGACATCGCGGTCTGCGGCGGCGCCGAGGCCACCATCGACCGGGTGAGCCTGGGCGCCTTCGCCGCCGCCCGGGCGCTCGGCTCGGCCTTCAACGACACGCCGGAAAAGGCCTCCCGCCCCTTCGACCAGGCCCGCGACGGCTTTATCATGGGCGAGGGCGCCGGGATCCTGGTGATCGAGGCCCTGGACCACGCCCTGGCCCGCGGCGCCAAGCCCATCGTCGAGCTGGTCGGCTACGGCACCAGCGCCGACGCCTTCCACCTGACCGCCGGCCCCGAGGACGGCGACGGCGCGGCCCGCGCCATGCGCATCGCCTTGGCCCAGGCCGGCGTCGAGCCCTCCGTCGTCGACCACCTGAACGCCCACGCCACCTCCACCCCGGTGGGCGACAAGGGCGAGCTCGCCGCGGTCAAGGCGGTGTTCGGGACCGGCAAAGGCCCCGCCATCAGCTCCACCAAGTCGGCCACCGGCCACCTGCTGGGCGCGGCGGGCGGCCTGGAGGCGGTGTTCGCCATCCTCGCCCTGCGCGACGGCGTCATTCCGCCGACCCTCAATCTCGAGACCCCCGACGAGGCCGCCGAGGGCCTGGACCTGGTGGCGCTCACCGCCCGCAAGGCCGACCTCGACTACGTGCTCTCCAACGGCTTCGGCTTCGGCGGCGTCAACGCCAGCGTGCTTTTCAAGCGCTGGGAGGGCTAGGGCGGGACGTCGCGGCGGTCCAAAGTGGTTGACAGGCCTGCCTTTGGCCCTTAAGCACCGCCGCTCGTTTTCGACCCCGGAGCTATTCACGTGAAGCGGACTTTCCAACCGTCCCGACTGGTGCGCGCTCGCCGTCACGGTTTCCGTTCGCGGATG
>NZ_JAUYNW010000146.1 GCF_030698145.1 Phenylobacterium sp.
TTCGGAGCGCTGCAGCAGCACCACGCCGATGAGCGAGATGCAGACGATGATGTGGATGGTGAGCAGAATGCCGAGCAGCATGACGTGGTCCGATGCGTTCGGGCGGTCGCCCGCGCCGAAATGAAGCGCGCGCTCTACCACCGAGAGGATCGCAAGGCCATAGCTAGGGCGTCGCAGTTCGCAGGCAAGCCTATGATTCTCGAAACCGAACGCCTCAGCCTGAGACCCCTGGAGGCCTCCGACGCCGAACTGCTGTTCCCGATCCTCAGCGATCCGGAGGTCATGGCCCACTGGGACGTGCCCGAGATCGACGACCCCGACGTGGTGCGCGAGGTGGTCGAGGGCCAGGTCGCCGACGTGGAGGCCGAGCGCGCTCTTCACTGGACCATCTGGACCCTGGAAGAGGCGGAGTTCCTGGGCGCCTGCGACCTCTCCGACATCGACCGCCGCCACAAGCGCGCCGAGATCGGCTTCATGCTGGGGCGCGGAGCCTGGGGCCAGGGCTATGCGCTGGAGGCGATGCGCGCGGTGATCGCCTTCGCCGCCTCGTCAGGCTTCCGGCGGCTGAGCGCGCGGACCCACTTGGGCAACCTGCGCTCCGACACCCTGCTCCAGAAATTGGGCTTCAAGGAGGAGGGCCTGCTGCGCGGCCACGTGCTGCGTGACGGCGACCGCCGTGACTGCCGGCTGTTTGGCCTCTTGCTTTAGAGCCCCGCGCCCCGATCTGAGACCCATGAGCGAAAACCCGATCACCCTCGCCGGCTTCGACCACATCGTCCTGCGCATCGTCGACAAGCCGCGGATGCTGGCCTTCTACACCGAGGTCCTGGGCTGCGCCGTCGACCGGGACCGACCGGAGTTGGGCCTCACCCATCTGCGCGCCGGCGACGACCTCATAGACATGGTGACCATCGACGGCCGCCTGGGCTCGATGGGCGGCGCCGCGCCGGGTGTCGAGGGCCGCAACCTCGATCACTTCTGCCTGAGGGTGCGCCCCTTCGACGAGGCGGCCATCCGCGCCCACCTCGCGGCGCATGGGGTGAAGATCGTCGACGAGGGCGACCGCTACGGCGCCGACGGCGACGGCCTGTCGCTCTACCTGCTGGATCCCGAGGGCAATACGGTGGAGTTGAAGGGGCCGAGCGCCTAGAGCGCCCGGATGATGCCCAGGAAGTCCTCGGCCTTCAGCGAGGCGCCGCCGACCAGGGCGCCTCCGACCTCCGCCGCGTGCAGGATCTCGGCGGCGTTGGAGGGCTTCACCGACCCGCCATAGAGGATGGGCGGGGTCTTGCCGTGGTCGCCGAAGACCTCGACCAGGGTGGCGCGGATGGCCACATGGACCTCCTCGATCTCGGCGATGGACGGCGTCAGGCCGGTTCCGATGGCCCAGACGGGCTCATAGGCGACCGAAAAGGCCCTGCCCGCCAGTTCGGCGGGGAGCGATCCCCTCACCTGCCCGGTGACGATCTCCAGGGCCTTGCCGGCCTTGCGCTCTTCCAGGGTCTCACCGACGCAGACGATCGGCTCCAGGCCCGCGGCCAGGGCCGCCGCCGTCTTGGCGGCCACCAGGGCGTCGGTCTCGCCGTAACCGGCGCGGCGTTCGGAGTGGCCCAGGATCACCAGGCTGGCCCCAGCGTCGGCCAGCATCGCGGCGGAAATGTCGCCGGTGAAGGCCCCCGAAGCTTCGGCCCGGCAGTCCTGCCCCCCAATGAGCAGCTTGGTCTCCCGAAGCGCCCAGGCCGCCCGCGCGGTCAGCGTGGCAGGCGGGCAGATGGCGACCCGGGCGGTCGTTTCGCCAAGTCCGGCGGCGGTGGCGACCGCCTCGGCCAGCGAGGCCGCGACCCCGTTCATCTTCCAATTGCCGGCGATCAGGGGGGTGGGAGCGGTCATCAAGGCCTCGTTTGCGGATCGTCGCTGGCGCGTTAAGGCAAGCCGGTCTTTCTGTCACGCGCTTGCCGGGGGGAAGCCGCCTCCACTATACCCCCGGGTTCCACGCTTCACGCCGAACAGGCTCAGGTAAGATCAGATGCTCGCCGCCACACGCAAATTCTCGAGGTCCTGGGTCGCCGCCGTGCTGATCGGCCTCCTGGTCGTCAGTTTCCTGATCTTCGGCGTGAACGACGCCTTCAAGGGTAATTTCTCGAACGACGTGATCACGGCGGGCAAGCGCGGCGTCACGGCGGTCGACTTCAAGCGGGAGTTCGACCAGTTCCGCAAGAACGCCGAGCAGCAGATGGGTCAGCCCGTCACGCTTGAGATGGCGATCGAGAACCGGGTCGACACCCGCGTCCTGCAGGAACTGGCGTCCCGCGAGGCGTTCGGCGAGATGATGCGCAAGGCCGGGATCCGGCCGTCCCAGGCCCTGATCGAGAAGGAGATCGGCAAGATCCAGGCCTTCTTCAACCCGATCTCGGGCGCGTTCGACAAGGACCTGTTCCAGCAGCGGCTGGGCGAGGCGAGCCTCACCCCCGACAAGTTCTACCTGATCATGACCGACGAGATCGCCCAGTCCCACACGATCTCGGCCATGGTGAATGGGCTGCGTGTGCCGCGCGCCTACACCGCGCTGGGCGCGGTGTTCAGCATGGAAGCCCGCGACGTCGGCTACTTCCCAATCGATCCGCGCAGCGTCGAGCCGCCCAAGCCGCCCACCGATGCCGAACTCACAGCCTTCATGAAGCAGAACGAGAAGCAGCTCACCCGTCCGGAGCTGCGCGTCCTGACCGTGGTGGCCTTCAGCCCGGCCATGGTCCAAGGCGCCGTCGCTCTCGACGAGGCCGAGGTCCAGAAGCGCTACGAGTTCCGCAAGGACACCATGGCCCAGCCGGAGACCCGTTCGCTGGTCCAGGTCCCGGCCAAGGACGCCGCTGTCGCTCAGTCCGTTGCCGCACGCCTGGCCAAGGGCGAGGATCCCAGCACCATCGCCAAGTCCATGGGCGTCGAGGCCATCGTCTATGTTGACAGGCCCCGCTCGGCCGTGGCCGATCCGCGTGTCGGCCAGGCCGCCTTCACGCTCAAGGCCGGCGAGATCTCCGGCCCGATCCAGGGCGCGCTGGGCTATGCGGTGATCAAGGTGACCAAGGTGACCCCCGGCAAGACGATCTCGCTGGACGAGGTTCGGCCGCAAATCGAGGCCGAGCTGCGCAAGGACGCCGCCTCCGAGAAGGTCTATGCGCTGAGCCAGGCCTATGAGGACGCCCACACCAAGGGTGACAGCCTGCCCGACGCCGCCAAGAAGGCCGGCGTGCCCTCCATGACCATCGGTCCTGTGACCGCCCAGGGCGTGAGCGCACAGGGCCAGCAGATGCAGGGCCTCAGCCCCAAGATCCTGGAAGCGGCCTTCGCCCTGCCGGCTGGCGGGGAGAGCGACATCCAAGAACTCGGCAACGGCGAGTACTTCGCCGTCCGCGTCGAACGGGTCATTCCCCAGTCGATGCCGCCCCTGGCCGAGGTGAAGCCGCAACTGACCCGCGTCTGGATGATGCGCGAGCTGGTCAAGCGCCTGCAGGCCCGCGCCGACGGCTTCGCCGCCCGGGTGCGCAAGGGCGAGAGCCTGGAGGCGGTCGCCACGGCGGCCGGAACCAAGGTCACCCGCGTGGTCGGCCTGGATCGCCAGAACGCCAGCCAGTCGCAGGCCCTGTCGCGCGACGCCCTGGGCAAGGCCTTCGGCGGCAAGCCCGGCGAGGTCTTCGTGGCCGACGATCCGCGCTACGGCGTGGTGGTCGCCAAGCTGGAGGCCGTTCGCGCGCCGTCCGGCCCGACCCTGGCGAGGATCACCGAGGACACCCGTCCGCAGATGAGCATGGGGATCTTCCGCGAGATCGGCGAGTCGGCGCGCCGCGCCGCCCGCGACGAAGTGAAGGTGAAGATCTATCCGGACAAGGCGCGTGCGGCCCTGGGCCTGCCGCCGCTGACCGAGCAAGAGAAAGCCGGCGCCGCCGGCAAGACGGAGCTGGCGAAATGACGATCGAACCTGCGTTTGCGGCCTTTGAGGCGAAATATGCTCAAGGCGCGCCGCAGGTGGTCTGGACCCGCCTGATCGACGATCTGGAGACGCCGGTCTCAGCCTATCTGAAGATCGCTCACGGGCGCCCCTACGCCTTCCTGTTCGAGAGCGTCGAGGGCGGCGCGCACCGGGGCCGCTATTCGGTGATCGCCATGAAGCCCGACCTCGTCTGGAGATGCCGCGGCGACCAGGCCGAGATCGCGGTCGGACCCGACATCGAGGCGGGCCGCTTCCAGTCCCAGGCCGGCGGCGCGCTGGATTCGCTGCGCGACCTCGTGGCCCGTTCGCGGCTGGACCTGCCGGAGGGCCTGCCGCCGATGTCGGCGGGCGTGTTCGGGGCCATCGGCTACGACATGATCCGGCTAGTCGAGCGCCTGCCCAACGTCAATCCCGACCCACTGGACCTGCCCGACGGCCTGATGACGCGGCCCTCGATGGTGGCGATCTTCGACGCCATCGCCCAGGAGATCGTCCTGGTCACCACGGTGCGGCCGTCGGAAATGCCCGCCAAGGCCGCCTATGATGACGCCAAGGCCCGCCTGGGCGAGGTGATGGCCGACCTGCGCGGCTCAGCCCCGCCTCTGGCCGGCGACGGCGTGGCGGAACCCGACCGCTTCACGACCCCGGTGAGCCGGCAGGACTATCACGCCATCGTGGCGCGGGCGAAGGACTACATCCTGGCCGGCGACATCTTCCAGGTCGTGCCCAGCCACCGGTTCCGGGCGCCATTCAGCCTGGACCCGTTCGCGCTCTACAGGTCCCTGCGGCGGACCAACCCCTCGCCGTTCCTGTTCTATCTGAACTTCGGGGATTTCCAGCTCGCGGGCTCGTCCCCTGAGATCCTGGTGCGCCTGCGCGACGGCAAGATCACCATCCGCCCGCTCGCCGGCACGCGGCCTCGCGGCGCCACGCCCGAGGAGGATCGGCGGCTCGAGGCCGAGCTGATCGCCGATCCCAAGGAGCGCGCCGAGCACCTGATGCTGCTGGATCTCGGCCGCAACGACGTCGGCCGGGTGGCGATGCTGACGAGCGCCGGCGCCAACGAGCCGCCACAACCGTCCCGCGGTCCCCGAGTCCGCGTCACGGGCTCGTTCTTCGTCGAACGCTACAGCCACGTCATGCACCTGGTCTCCAACGTCGAGGGCGACGCGCCGGAGGGGCTGGATCCCGTCGACGTGCTGATGGCCGCCCTCCCCGCCGGCACGCTTTCGGGCGCGCCCAAGGTGCGGGCCATGGAGATCATCGACGAGCTGGAGCAGGAAAAGCGCGGCATCGCCTATGCCGGAGCGGTCGGATATTTCGGGGCCGACGGTTCGGTGGACACCTGCATCGTCCTGCGCACCGCCTGCTTCAAGGACGGGACCATGTACGTCCAGGCCGGCGGCGGGGTGGTCGCCGACTCCGACGCCGACGCCGAATACGACGAGACCATGCACAAGGCGCGCGCCCTGCGCAGCGCGGCCGAAGAGGCCTGGCGGTTCGTCTAGCGGGCCTGTTGCACCACGTGCGTCGTGGTGACCGGCGGCGCGACGATCATCGCCGTGGCCAGGGCCAGGGCGGCCGAGGCGGCGAAGGCCGCGGCGCAGAGGGCGGGCCAGACACGCTCGCGCACTTCCGGCCCGTGCAGCAGCCGGCGGGCTCTGGCGATCATCACGGCGTCGAGGGCGGAATCGGGCGGCGGCATGGTCACAACATCCCGCCAACCGCACGCAACCGCAATGCGGGCTCTTGGCGCAGCGCCAAGCCCGGCTTAGAGAACCAATCATGATCCTGGTGATCGATAACTACGACAGCTTCACCTACAACCTGGTTCACTATCTGAACGAGCTGGGCGCGGAGACGCTTGTCTATCGCAACGACGCCCTGACCGTTCAGGAGGCGCTCGGCCTGCGTCCGCAGGGCGTGCTGCTGTCGCCCGGTCCCTGCACCCCCAACGAGGCCGGCATCTGCCTGCCCCTGCTGGGCGCGGCGCCGGAGGACCTGCCGATCCTGGGTGTCTGCCTGGGCCACCAGGCTATTGGCCAGGCCTATGGTGGCGACGTGGTGCGCGCCAAACAGGTGATGCACGGCAAGACCAGCGCCATCAGCCACAACGGCAAGGGCATCTTCAAGGGCCTGCCCGACCCCTTCACGGCCACGCGCTATCACAGCCTGTCGGTCGAGCGCGACACCCTGCCCGCCGAACTGGAAGTGTCCGCCTGGACCGAAGACGGCGAGATCATGGGCTTCGCCCACCGCACGCGGCCGGTCCACGGCGTGCAGTTCCATCCCGAATCCATCGCCACCGAGGGCGGCCACCTGATGCTGGCCAACTTCCTGCAGCTCGCCGGCGTGACGCCGCTGGAAGTCGCCTAGCCCGATGTCGGACGCTTTCAAGCCGTTGCTGGGCCGCCTGGCCGATGGCGGAACCCTCACCGAGGACGACGCTGGCGAGTTCTTCGCCGCCTGCCTGCGCGGCGAGCCGACCCCGGCCCAGGTCGCCGCCGCCGTCACCGCCATGCGGATGCGCGGCGAGACGATCGGCGAGATCACCGCCTGCGCGCGCGCCATGCGCAAGGCCGCGGTGCATCTGGAACTGCCCTATGAGACGATGGACGTCTGCGGCACCGGCGGCGACGGCCTGCATACGCTGAACATCTCCACCGCCGTGGGCTTCGTGGTCGCCGGCGGCGGGATCAAGGTCGCCAAGCACGGCAACCGCGCCCTGTCGTCGAAGTCCGGGGCGGCCGACGTCCTGGCCGAAATGGGCGTCAATATCTCGGCCTCCTCGATCCGCCAGCGCCAGGCCCTGGACGAGGCCGGCATCTGCTTCATGTTCGCCCCGACCCATCACGGCGCCATGCGGCACGTCTCGCCGATCCGCGCGGAGCTGGGCTACCGGACCATCTTCAATCTGCTGGGCCCGCTGACCAATCCGGCCGGGGCCCAGCGTCAGGTCATGGGTGTGTTCGCCGACCGCTGGGTCGAGCCCCTGGCCCGGGTGCTGGGCGCGCTGGGCTCCACCCGCGCCTGGGTCGTCCACGGCGGCGGCATGGACGAGATGACCACCACAGGCGAGACCAGCGTGGCGGAATATCGTGACGGCCAGGTGCGGCTGTTCACCATCACGCCCGAGGCCGTGGGCCTGCCCCGTTCGGCCCTGGCCGACCTCACCGGCGGCTCGCCGGCCGAGAACGCCGTGGCGCTGGGCGAACTGCTGGACGGGGCGAAGACCCCCTATCGCGACATCGTGCTGCTGAACGCCGCCGCGGCCTTCCTGGTCGGTGACCAGGTCGAGACCCTGCGCGACGGCGTGAACCTCGCCGCCGCGGTGATCGACGACGGCCGGGCCAAGGCGACGCTCGCCAAGCTGGTGGCCGTCACCAACATCCCATGAGCGACATCCTCGACAAGATCGCCGCCTACAAGCGCGACGAGGTCGCCGAACGCAAAGGCCTCCGGTCCCCGGCCGATCTGGACGCCGCCGCCAGGGCCGCCTCCCCGCCCCGCGGCTTCCGCGCCGCCCTGGAGCGCCTCCACGCCCCGGGCCGCCTGGCCTTGATCGCCGAGATCAAGAAGGCCTCGCCGTCCAAGGGGCTGATCCGCGAGGACTTCGATCCCCCCGCCCTGGCGCGCGCCTATGAAGCGGGCGGCGCAGCCTGCCTGTCGGTGCTGACGGACGCACCCAGCTTCCAGGGAGCCGATAGCTTCCTGACCGCGGCGCGCGACGCCGTCGCCCTGCCCTCCCTGCGCAAGGAGTTCCTGGTGGATCCCTGGCAGGTGGCCGAGTCGCGCGGTTTCGGCGCCGACGCGATCCTGGTGATCCTGGCCATGGTCGACGACGCGGTGGCCGCCGACCTGATGTCGGAAGCCGCCCGCCTAGGCATGGACGCCCTGGTCGAGGTCCACGACGAAGCCGAGATGGCGCGCGCCGGCGGGCTCGGCGCGACCCTGGTGGGCGTCAACAACCGCGACCTGCGCACCTTCACGGTGGACCTGGCGATCACCGAGCGCCTGGCCGCCGCCGCGCCCAAGGACGCCCTGCTGGTCACCGAGAGCGGCGTCTTCACCCCCGCCGACGCCGAGCGCCTGGAGCGGTGCGGCGCCAAGGCCATGCTGGTGGGCGAGAGCCTGATGCGCCAGGCCGATGTGGCCGCCGCCACCCGGGCCCTGCTCGCTTGATCGGCGCGCGCCGCCGGGTCGCGGCCGCCAAGGCCCGGCAGGCGGGCAAGGCGCTGATCGCGCCCGGCGGCTGGGTGTTCCTGGTCAACGACACCCACGACTTCCTGAGCTGGCAGTTCGGCTTGAAGCGCTGGTCGCGCGCCGAGCGCGACCGGGTCGCCGCTACCCTCGTCGAGCGCCAACGGCTGATCGGCCCCGCGCCCTATCTGATGCTCATCAGTCCCGAGAAGAGCGTCGCCTATCGCGAATGGCTGCCGATGGGCCTGGACCGACTGAAGCTCTCGCGACACCGTCCGGCGCTCGCCCTGACCGCCATGGCTCCCCGCGCAGTCACCTATGTCGCCGATGCCTTCGAACGCCTGAAACGCCTCGGCCTGCTCTATTTCCGGGGCGACACCCACGTGAACTGGCTGGGTGCCTACCACCTCTACCGCATCGCCATCGAGGCTGTGCGCCTGGCCGGGATCGCGACCCATCCGCCCAAGACCTACGGCGAGATGCGCTCCTGGATCGCGGGGATGGAGGGCGACATCTATGTCCAGATCGACGAGGACCAGAAGGCCGAGTTCGAGGCCGAGGCCGCTCTCGGCCGGGCGCGCGGAACCATGCTGGAACTGACGATCGCACTTTCAATCCGCGACGAGGAGGTCAAGGCCCGGACCGTCGAGATTCCGCCGGACTACGCGGAGATCTTCGATGGCCGCGAGCTCATCATCAAGGAGCAGGACGACAAGAGCCTGCCGACCGCCGTGGTGTTCCGCGACTCGACCGCCACACTCAGCATCGACTTCCTGGCCGAGCATTTCTCGCGGTCGGTCTATGTCTGGCACGAGGGCGACGTGGTCGCCGACTTCATCGAGCGAGAACGGCCCGACGTCGTGCTGCACTTCGTGGCCGAGCGATTCCTGGCCGTCTATCCGACAACGCAGCCGCTGAGTCGCCTGCCGCCGAAACCGGCCTGACCGGTCCGCGAAAGGCCTGAAATTTCAAGGATCAAGCCGGTAACTTGACATTAACCGGGAACACCTAGAGAACATTACCAACGTTTGCGCTTTGTTCTCCAAGGGCTCGACTGCCATGCTAACCCGTAAACAGCACGAACTTCTCATGTTCATCCATGAGCGGATCAAGGAAAGCGGCGTCTCGCCGTCCTTCGATGAGATGAAGGAGGCGCTGGACCTGGCGTCCAAGTCCGGCATCCATCGGCTGATCACCGCGCTCGAGGAGCGTGGCTTCCTGCGCCGCCTGCCACACCGGGCCCGCGCCCTGGAGGTGGTGAAGCTGCCGCAGCAGGCGACGACCACGGCCCCGCCCAAGGGCCGCTCCCCCTTCAAGCCGCAACTGGTGGAGGCCGGCCAGGCCGCCCCCATGGTGGCCAACGACACCCGCGACCTGCCCGTCCTGGGCAAGATCGCCGCCGGGACGCCAATCGAGGCGATCCAGCAGGAACGCGACCGCCTCCCCGTCCCCGAGACCATGCTGGGCGCCGGCGAGCACTTCGTGCTCGAGGTGCAGGGCGACTCGATGATCAACGCCGGCATCCTCGACGGCGACTATGTGGTGATCCGCAAGACCGACGCCGCCAATTCCGGCGATATCGTCGTGGCCCTGATCATGGGCGAGGAAGCCACGCTCAAGCGCCTGCGTCGCAAGGGCGCCTCCATCGCGCTGGAGGCCTCGAACCCCGCCTACGAGACGCGGATCTTCGGTCCCGACCAGATTCAGGTCCAGGGCCGGCTGGTCGGCCTCATCCGCCGCTACCACTAAGCGTCCAGGGGCGCTGGCCCCGCAGGTCCTGCGCCCAGACGATCCGCCACCCGCTGGGTTCCCGATAGAGTTCGGCCGACCCACCGCGCGCGAAATCCGCCTGGGTAAGGGTCAGCGCGTTGGGGCAGGCCTGCGCCTCGCCCCGGACCACCACCACCTCGGCCCAGTCGCAAAATACCGGCAGCTTGCGGTCTATGGTCGAGGGCCGCCGGGTCATGATCGCCGCCACTCGGGGCGTCCTAGCGCCCTGACGGGGTGCGCAGGACCAGCGATCGCAGTCATAGCTGCGGTCGCGGATCGCCAGGCCGTCCTCCGCAATCTCCAGGCCACGCCGCCGGGCCCACAGTTCGGCGGCGAACAGCTTGGCGTCGGGACGGAACAGAATGGCGTCGCCGCCTGACCGCACCGCCGCCGTCGATCCGTCGGCGGATATCCACAGATCCGGCGCAGGCGGGCGGGGATAGAGGGCCACGGCCAGGGCGAACGGCAGCCCGACCCAGCGCAGCGGCCCCTTCCAGAGGCACAGCCAGAGGATACCCAGGAACGCCGCCGCCAAGGTCCAGTCCGGCGCGCTGGCGATGGTGAGCTGCGCGCCCGGGAGCGCGGCCGCGGTCGCGGCGATGCGGTTCATGGCGTCGATAGCGAGATCGGCCGCCGAGAGCGGGGCGGCGCCGAGCCCCAACGGGGTCAGGACGGCGCCCACGGCCAGGGCCGGCATCATCAGGAACGAGGAGATCGGCGCGACTAGCAGGTTGGCCGCCAGGCCGAAGGTGGCCACCCGGTTGAAGTGCTGCATGGCGAAGGGTCCGGTGGCCAGTCCCGCCACGAAACTCGCGCCCAGGCTGGCGGCGGTCCAGACGCCGACCGCCTGGACCGCGCGAATCGGCCAGGGGGTGTTGATCTCCTTGACGGCGCGGGGCCAGGCCTCCGCCAGGGCCACCAGCGCCGCGGTCGCGGCGAACGACATCTGGAAGCCGGGCTCCGAGACCGCTTCCGGGTGCAGGATAAGGATGCCGAGGGCCGCGATGGCCAAGGTGCGCAGGCTGATCGCCTGGCGGTCGACCAGGATCGCGCCGAAAGCCGCCGCCGCCGTGATGGCCGCGCGTTGGGCCGGGCTCGGCGCGCCCGACAGCACCAGATAGGCCAGCACCGCGGCGAAACCCGCCAGGGCCGCGACCTTCTTCGAGGAGATGCGCAGCGCCGCCCACGGCCAGGCGGCGATCAGCAATCGCATCAGGGCGAAGGTGAAGCCGCCGACGATGGCCATGTGCAGGCCCGAGATGGAGACGATGTGGGCCAGGCCGGACGCCCGCAGGGCCTCGACCTGTTCGCGGGGGATGAAGGCCTCGTGGCCGGTGACCATGGCCGCCGCCAGGCCGCCGCTTTCCACGCCCATCTCGGCGACGATCTGCCGGGCCAGCGACCAACGCGCGGCGTTGACCCGCATTTCCCAGTCCAGAAGCCAGGGCGGCGGCGCGGCCTCGATCTCGCGGACGGGGGTCAGGGCGAAGCCCACCCCGCCGATCCCGTCGAAGAAAGCGTCGCGGGCGAAGTCGTAGGAGCCGGGACTGGCCGGCGGCGGCGGCGCGTTCAGCATGCCCCTCAGGCGGATGGCGGTCCCGGGCGCAGGCAACGGGTCGTCGTCCTGCAGGGTCACGCGGGCCCGGATCGGCGTCGCCTGGGGCTCCAGGCCGCTGACCCGGATCGGGGCGATCACGACGCGGGGCCCTCCCTGCCCGGGGCTGACCACATCGACCACGAATCCCTCGAGGGTTATGACACCGGTCGCGGCGGGTGTGATCGGCGCGCGGACGGCCTGGGCGCGCAGCTTGCCGGCGGCGAAACCGCCAAGGCCGAAGGCCGTCAGGACCAGCAGGACCGTCAGGGTGCGGCGTGGGCTCCACTGGACCGCAGCGATCAGAAGAGCGGCGGCCGCCAGCGCCAAAAGCGCCACCAGGGTCAGGGGTTCAGCCGGCAGGGCGAGATAGAACGCGGCCCCAGTTCCGAAGGCGACGGGCGTCCAAAGGGTCCAGCGATCGGTCTGGGCGCGCGCCTGATCGGCCACCCATGTTGCGATGCGGCGAAAGCTAGGACCGGCGCGAAACCTCGTGCTAAGACGCGGCGCGCGCTCTCGCGGCGCAACGTCCTGACCCAAGACCTGAGTATCGATGCCCGACCGTCCCGTCGTCACCCGTATCGCCCCCTCGCCCACTGGCGCGATGCATATAGGCACGGCCCGGACGGCGCTTTTCAACTGGCTTTATGCACGTCATACGGGCGGCAAGTTCCTGTTGCGCGTCGAAGACACCGATCGCGAGCGTTCCACCGAGGCCGCCGTCCAGGTGATCTTCGAGGGCATGAAGTGGCTGGGCCTCGACGTCGACGCCGAGCCGGTCTTCCAGTTCGCCCGCGCCGACCGCCACGTCCTGGCCGCCCAGGACCTGCTGGCCGGGGGCCGCGCCTACCGCTGCTACATGAGCGTCGAGGAGACCGCCGCCGAGCGCGAGATCGCCCGCGCCGAAGGCCGGGCCATCCGGTCGCCCTGGCGCGACGCAGAGGCCAATTTCAACGACCGCCCCTATGTGATCCGCTTCAAGGGTCCGCAGGACGGTGAGACCATCGTCCACGACCGGGTGAAGGGCGACGTCTCCTTCAAGAACAAGGACCTCGACGACCTGATCCTGCTGCGCACGGACGGGACGCCCACCTACAACCTGGCCGTCGTGGTCGACGACCACGAGATGGGGATCACCCACGTGATCCGCGGCGACGATCATCTGAATAATGCCGCGCGCCAGACCCTGATCTATGAGGCCCTTGGCTGGGACGTGCCCACCTGGGCCCACCTGCCGATGATCCACGGCCCCGACGGCGCCAAGCTTTCCAAGCGTCACGGCGCCCAGGCGGTCAGCGAATTCGCCGACATGGGCTACCTGCCCGAGGCCATGCGCAACTATTTGGCCCGCCTCGGCTGGGGGCACGGCAATGACGAGCTCTTCTCCGACGAGCAGGCCATCTCCTGGTTCGAGCTCGAGGACGTGGTCGGCGCCCCGGCCCGGCTGGACTGGGACAAGCTCAACCACATCAACAACCACTACCTGCGTCTGGCCGACATCGACCGGCTGGCCGATCTGGCGACCGTTGTCCACAAGAGCCGCGACCTGCACCTGGCGGACGGCGACCGGGCCACCCTGGTCCGCACGATTCCGCTGGTCCGCGACGGCGCCAAGACGACCCTGGAACTGGCCGACGCCACCGTGTTCGCGCTTAGGCGCCGGCCGCTGGAGCTGCCGGAGAAGATCATCGGGCTGCTGACCGACGAGACCCGAGCGCGGATGTCGCGCCTGCGCGATCACCTCGCCACGCAGGATCCCTGGGCGGTTGCGGACCTCGAGGCCGCCCTGCGCGGCTTCGCCGAGGGCGAGGGCGTCGGCCTGGGCAAGATCGGCCCGGCGCTGCGCGGTATGCTGTCGGGCGGAGCCCCGGCGCCTGACCTCGCGGGAGCCTTGGTAAGCCTCGGAAAAGAAGAAAGTTTAAGCCGCCTCGACGATGCGCTTTCACCAGCGGCGTAAGGCGTTATAAGGCACGCCGAACAGGCGTTTTATTTTCATGCGGAAGGGGATGGCATGGGCGATACGGCGAAAGTGAGCTTTGACGGGAAGACCGTCGAGCTGCCGATCCTGAGGGGCACCGATGGCCCGGCGGTCGTGGATATCCGAAAGCTCTACGCCGAAGCCGACGTCTTCACCTACGACCCGGGCTTCACCTCCACGGCGTCGTGCGAGAGCAAGATCACCTTCATCGACGGCGATGCGGGGGTCCTCCTCCACCGCGGCTATCCGATCGACCAGCTGGCCGAGCAATCGAGCTTTCTGGAGGTCTGCTATCTCCTGCTGAACGGCGAACTGCCGAACGCCAAGGAGTTCGAGAAGTTCAACCACAACATCACCTATCACACGATGCTGCATGAGCAGTTCGATAGGTTTTTCATGGGCTTCCGTCGGGACGCCCACCCGATGGCGATCATGGTCGGCGCCGTCGGCGCCCTGTCGGCCTTCTATCACGACAGCACCAATGTGGATGATCCCGAGCAGCGGATGATCTCGTCGCACCGGCTGATCGCCAAGATGCCGACGATCGCCGCGCGCGCCTTCAAGTACTTCCGTGGCCAGCCCTTCGTGCACCCGCGCAACGACCTCTCCTACTCGGAGAACTTCTTGCGCATGTGCTTCTCAGTGCCTGCCGAGGACTGGAAGCCCAACCCGGTCCTGACCCGCGCCATGGACCGCATCTTCATCCTGCACGCCGATCACGAGCAGAATGCGTCAACCTCGACCGTCCGCCTGGCCGGTTCGTCGGGGGCCAACCCGTTCGCCTGCATCGCGGCCGGCATCGCCTGCCTCTGGGGCCCCAGCCATGGCGGCGCCAACGAAGAGGCGCTGAACATGCTCAAGGAGATCGGCACCGTCGATCGCATTCCCGAGTATGTCCAGGGCGTGAAGGATCGCCGCTATCGGCTGATGGGCTTCGGCCACCGGGTCTACAAGAACTACGATCCGCGCGCGACCGTGATGCAGAAGACCTGCCACGAGGTCTTGGCCGAGGTGGGCAACACCGACGACCCGCTGCTGAAGGTCGCCATGGAGCTCGAAAAGGTCGCCCTGAGCGATCCGTACTTCGTCGAACGCAAACTCTATCCGAACGTCGACTTCTACTCGGGCATCACCCTGCGCGCCCTGGGCTTCCCGCCCGAGATGTTCACCGTGCTGTTCGCCCTGGCCCGCACCGTGGGCTGGATCTCGCAGTGGAAGGAAATGATCGAGGATCCGTCGCAGAAGATCGGCCGCCCGCGGCAGATCTACACCGGCGCTCCCGCCCGCGACTACACGGCGGTCGACAAGCGCTAAGCGCGTTGCGCCAAGAGCTTTAGAACGGCCTCCGCGGCGGCCTCCGAGGGATCGGGGCCGCCGCGACCCATTTTGTCGAGCGCCGCGTACTGGGCCTCGATCTGCAGGTAGCGCATGCCGGGCACGTCCAGCCGCTCGGCCACGGCCTGGGCCAGGGCCTCGCCATTGCAGGCGTCCTGCATGAATTCCGGCGCCACGAAGTCCTCGGCGGCGATGTTGAACAGCGTGATGTAGGGCGGCTTGAACATCCGCTTCAGCACGGCATAGGTGAAGGCGCCCAGGCGGTAGCCCACCACCATCGGCACGCCGGCCAGGGCCAGTTCCATCGTCACGGTGCCCGAACACGCCAAGGCGACCGTGGCGGCCTTCATGGCGTCCAGCTTGGCGTCTTCGCCCTCGACGATCAGCGCCCAGCCGCCGGCCTGGGCCTTCACCGCCTCGGCGACGGTGGGCGCGGCCGGGATCACCACGGCGAGGTCGGGCCGCTGCGCCTTCAAGCGCGCCACCGCGTCGGCGAAGGCCGGCAGGACACGGGCGATCTCGCTGGGGCGGCTGCCCGGCAGCACCAAGAGGACGGGCGCATCGGGCGCGATCCCCAGGTCATCGCGCAAGCGCGCGCCGTCGGCGCCGCTGAAATCCACATTGAGCGCCGAGTTGCCGACGAAGGTCACCGGCAGGCCCTCGGCCTCGAAGTACGGCGCGTCAAACCTGTGGATCGAGAGCAGGTGGTCGACGGTGGCGGCCAGGGTCTTGGCGCGGCCCGGCCGGGTCGCCCAGACCTGCGGTCCCACATACTTCACGATCGGCAGGTCCGGCCACCGGGCCTTCAGCCCCTGGGCGACGCGCAGGGTGAAGCCCCAGGAGTCGATCAGGATGGCCACGTCGGGCTTTTCGCGCTCGGCCAGGGCGATGGTGTCCTTGACCCGGGCGACCACCCGACGATAGGCCAGAAGGCCCTCCAGCAGGCCCAGGATCGATATTTCGGCCATGTCAAAGGGGCTCTGGACCCCTTCCGCCGCCATCTTTGCGCCGCCGACGCCGACGAAACGCGCCTGGCCGCCCAGCCTGCGCCGCAAGGCCTGGGCCAGGCCCGCCCCGCGGTCGTCCCCGGAGGCCTCTCCGGCCACCAGCATGACGCACAGCGGCTGGGTCACGGCGTGTCCGGCGGCTCCACGCCGATCACGAAGAGGCCGAGCTCATCGGCCAGTTCGATCACCGCCTCGCGGTCGAGGACCAGGAGGCGTCCGGTTTCACCGGCGATGCCCGCCAGGCCCGCCTCAGCGGCGCGCCGGATGGTGTTGAGGCCGATGGTAGGCAGGTCGATGCGGGTTTCCTGGATGGGCTTGGGCGCCTTGGCGAGCACCCCGCGCGGGGCGTCCGGCGCGCCGCGTACGGCCGGCGACAGATGCGCCACCCGGCCCAGCATGGCGTCGGTGCCCTCCTGCGCCTCGACGGCCAGCACCAGGCCGTCGCAGACGACGGCCCCCTGCCCCACGTCCAGGCGGCCGATCTCGCGGGCCACGTGCAGGGCCTGTTGCACGTCTATCATCTGCTCTTCGGTGGGTGTGACCGCGCCCAGGGGTCCGGCAGGAAGGGTCAGGTCGCCCATCACCTCGTGAGCGCCCTCGACAGCGAAGCCTTCCTTCTCGAACTCGCCCATCAGGGCGCGCAGAAGGGCGTCGTCGCCCTTCCGGGCCGCCGCGATCACCGCCGGCAAAGCCAGCAGGCCGCGCATGTCGGGCGCCAGATTGCGGAAATCGGGGCGGTCGACGTTACCGACCAAGGTCACGGCGCGGCATCCCGCTCGCTTCAGCGCCTTGAAGCACTTGCCGAGCTCGGCCACGCCGATGTCGGCGCCGGGAAAGCGGGCGATCTCCGCGCCCGCGAAACCCTTCAGGCGCACAATGAAAAAGGGCCGGCCCGCCTGCTGGCAGTGTTCGGCGATCTCGACCGGAAGGGTCCCGCCGCCAGCGATCAGTCCAAGCTTCTGCATGGAGGCCAGCCTAGACCTCGCGTTCGGGCAAGCACAGGGGGCGACTTGCGTCGGCGCGGATGAAGTCGATGATCTCCATCACCTCCGGCGAGTCCGAATAGGTCTCCTCCGTGTCGTCGAGGCGCTCCTGGAAGGTGCCTTCGTCGGCGAACATCATGCGGTAGGCCGCGCGCATGGTGTTGATGGTCTCGCGGCTGAAGCCGCGGCGCTTCAGGCCCACCAGGTTCAGGCCCTCGAGGTGGGCGTGGTTGCCCCAGACCGAGCCGTAGGGGATGACGTCCTTCACGACCGCCGCCAGGCCGCCGATCATCGCGTGGCGGCCGATGCGGATGCGCTGGTGCACCGCGGCCAGGCCGCCCAGGATCACGAAGTCGCCGACCTCGCAGTGACCGCCCAGGGTCGCCTGTTTGGTCAGGATCACATTGTCGCCGACCATGCAGTCGTGGCCGATGTGGCACTCGATCATGTAGAGGCCGTCGGATCCGATTTGGGTCAGGCCGCCGCCGCCCACCGTCCCGGTGTTCATCGTCGAATGTTCGCGGATCAGGTTGCGGTCGCCGATCACCAGGCGAGTCGGTTCGCCCTGATAGGCCGTGTGCTGCGGCGGTCCGCCCAGCACCGCGAACGGATAGACTACGTTGTCGACGCCGATCTGGGTGTGGCCATCGATCACCACGTGGGAGACCAGCCTGACCCGCGCGCCCAGCTTCACGTTGGGCCCGACGGTGCAGAACGGCCCGATGCTCACCCCGTCGGCCAGCTCGGCCTTGGGATCGACGATGGCGGTGGGATGGACGTCGATGCTCACGGGGTCTCCACCAGCATGGCGGCGAACTCGCACTCGGCGGCGGTCTTGTCCCCCACCAGCGCCTTGCCCTCGAACTTGAACAGTCCGCCGCGGGCGCGCACGACGCGCACGTTCATGCGCAGCACGTCGCCGGGCCGCACCGGCGCGCGGAACCGGCAATTGTCCAGCGAGGTGAAGAAGATGGTCTTTCCCGCACGATCGACATTCAGCGACTTCGACATCAGCACCGCCCCGGTCTGGGCCATGGCCTCGACGATCAGGACGCCCGGCATGACCGCGTAGTCGGGAAAATGACCCTGGAAATAGGGCTCGTTGATGGTGACGCACTTGATGCCGACGATGGATTCGCTCGGCCGGTACTCCTCGGCCCGGTCCACCAGCAGAAACGGATAGCGATGCGGGATCCGCGCCAGGATCTCGGTGATGTCGATGGAGGTCTGCGCCTCGACGACGGTGGCCTCGCTCATGTGTCAGATCCTTTGCGGCCGCCGGACGACTTTGCGATCCAGGCGACTTCGCGCATCCATTTGCGGAACGGCTTGGCGGGAACGCCGCCCCAGGTCTCGCCGGCCGGCACGTCGCGGAACACGCCCGCGGCCGCGGCGATCTGGGCCCGGTCGCCGATGTTGACGTGGTCGGCCACGCCGGCGCGTCCGCCAAAGGCGACACCGTCGCCGATCGTGACGCTGCCGGAGATGCCGGTATAGGCGGCCATGACGCAGTTTCGTCCCACGCGCACGTTGTGGGCGATGTGGACCTGGTTGTCGATCTTGGTGTTCTCGCCGACCACGGTGTCGTCGAAGGCGCCTCGATCGACGCAGCTATTGGCGCCGATGGTGACGCCATCTTGCAGAATGGCCCGGCCCAACTGCGGCACGTCGATCACCCCGGTGACCGACCCCGTCGCCCCGAAACCCGGTTCGCCGATCCTCGCGCCCGCCAGGATGCGCACCCGGTCGCCCAGCAGGGCGAAGCCGACGCTGGCGTTGGCGCCGATCAGGCAGTCGCGGCCGATGGCGACGCCGGGGCCGATCACGGCGTTCGCCCCGATCTGGGTTCCGCGGCCGATCCGGGCCCCGGGCCCGATGACCACGCCGGGAGACAGGAGCACCCCCTCCTCCAGGACCGCATCGCGCGACACGGCCTCCCCATCGCCGTGGATGCGGGGACGATGCAGTCGTTCGGCGGCCATGGCGTAGGCGGCGTGCGGCGTCGGCGTCACCAGGATCGCGCAGCCCGCCGGAACGAGATCGGCGTTGGCGGCCGAGATGAAGACCGCGCTGGCGCGGGTTTGCGCCAGGGCTTCGCCGTACTTGCGATCGGTCAGGAAGGTGACGGTGTCGGCCTGGGCCTGGGCCAGGATCGCCACGGCGGCGATCGCGCGCTGGGCATGGCCTTCGTCGGCGAGCTTGGCGCCCGCCACCGCGGCCAGTTCGGCCAGGGTGACGGGTCCAAGGTCTTCAAAGAATCGCGGGTCGGGCATCGAAATCCTTCGGCTCGACCCGGGTCTAACGCGAGTCGCGGCCTACCGGCGGACGGCGGGAGTTTGCGCGGCGGGCGAAGCCTGGTCCAGGCGCTCGCGGTCGAAGTTGAACTGGGTTATCTTGGCGTTGAGCGCGGTGACCACCGGGCCCGAGATGTCCATGGCCGGATTGGCGATGACCACGGCGTCGCGGGTCAGCAGCAGGCTGCATTGGCGTTGCTGATAGACCTGACGGATGATCGGATCGAGCTCCTGGCCGACGCGGCCAAGCGCCTTCTGCTGGGTGGCCTGGAGCTCGCGTTCACGAAGCTGGGCCTTGCGCTGGAAGGCGTTGCCCTTGACCTGCAGAGCCGCGGCGCGGGTCTCGAAGGTGTTCTGGTCCAGGGTGGCTCGCTGGCCCTCGAGGGTCTTGGCCTCGGTCTGCAGGGCCGTGTCCTCGGCCTTCAGCTCGGCCTGCACCTGGGTGGCGATCTGCTGGAGACGGGTCTGGACATACTTGCCGACGGTCGAGGCGCCGATGACGCCTTCCAGCGCAACGATGCAATGTCCCGGCAGGGCCGGGCCATGGGAAACCGTCGGCGCGGCGGCCGCGGCCGCGGGCGCCGGCGCGGCGGCCTGGGCGAACGCGGCGCTGGAGGCGGACGCGGCGATGGCGGCGACACAGGTCGCCGCGACGAGGGCTTTGATCGTCATGAGTGGAATTAGAACCTAGTTGAGGTGGAAAACCGGAAGGTTTCGGTCTTGTCGTAGTTCTCTTTGGCCAAAACTTGGCTGAAGTCGAAACGAATCGGACCCATCGGCGAACGCCAATGGATCGAAAGGCCCGCCGTGGCCCGCAAGGACAGGTCATCGACGATCAAAGGATCGCGAGTTCCGGGGGGATACGGCAGGTTGGTGACCGGGTTGATGGCGCCGACCTGATAGTTCTTGTCGGCCTCGTCCAGCAGGCCCAGCGTCCCGAAGTCGGTGAACACAGCGGCCTTGATGCCGTACTGCTCCGGCAGGAACGTCGGCACGGTCAGCTCCACCGAACCGATGGCGTAGGCGCGGCCGCCCAGGGCGTCCGTCCGGTTCAGATTGGTGTCGCGCGGGCCGATGCCGGCGGTCTCGAAGCCGCGGAAGTTGTTGCCGCCCTTGTAGAAGCGGTCGTTGATCCGGATCGTGTCGTCGCTCCAGCCGGTGATGTAACCGCCCGAGCCGGTGACGCTGAGGACGAAGGTCTTGTTGAACCCGTGATACCAGCCGGCGGTCGCTTCGGTGCGCAGGTAGTTCACGTCGCCGCCGACCCCGGCCAGGTCCTGGGACACGTCGAAGCGGAAGCCCCGGGTCGGATTGATCGGATCGTTCCGGCGATCATAGAGGTAGGTGTAGCCGACTAGCGAAGTGATGAACTTACCGCGCTGGGCGCAGAGCGACAGCGAGACAAGGCCGGCGCTGCAGAGCGAGTTGTCGATCTGCACGTCGTCGCTGCGCAGCGTGTAGCGTGTCGACATCCGTGACGAGACCGTCAACGGGAAGGCGAAGCGGATATTGCCGCCGAGCGTGGCCGTGTCGTAGGCGGAGAATTCCGAATAGTCGTTGCGATAGTAGTAGAGGTCGACGCCCGCCCCGAGGTCCCGGCCCAGGAAGCGTGGCTCGGTGAAGCCGAAGTCGACCTGCTGGCGCAGCGAGCCCACGGAGACACGGGCCCGCACGCTCTGGCCGCGGCCGCGGAAGTTGCGTTCGGTGATGCCCAGGTCCAGCACGAGCTGGTCGACCGACGAGTAGCCGGCGCTGAACGAAAGCTCGCCCGTGGGCTGCTCCTCGACCTTGACCTGCAGTCCGGTGCGGTCCGGCGCCGAGCCAGGGACTTCCTCGATATCGACTTCCTTGAAGAAGCCGAGCGCGCGGATGTTGTTCTTCGACCGGTCAACCAGGGCGCGGTTGTAGGCGTCGCCCTCGACCAGGTTCAGCTCGCGGCGGATGACATAGTCCAGGGTGCGGGTGTTGCCGGTGACGTCGATGCGCTCGACATAGACCCGCGGGCCCTCGCGGACGTTGAAGACTACGTCGACGGTGTTGTTGACCTTGTTGGGCGCATAGCGCGGACGCACGTCCACCGCGGCGAAGCCGGCCGCGCCGGCCGCGAAGGTCAGGGCGTCGGTCGCCTGCTCGATCTTCTCGTCCTGATAGGCCTCGCCGGGCGAGATCGGTACGAGCTGCTGCAACACGTCCTTGTCGAGCTTCTGCAGCTCGGTCTCGACGGTGATCTTGCCGAACTTGTACTCCACGCCCTCCTCGAGGGTGTAGGTGATCACGAACCCGTTCTTGTCCGGCGCCAGCTCGGCGATCGCCGAGATCACGCGGAAGTCGTAGAATCCGCGATTGCGGTAGTGCTTGCGCAGCTGCTCCTTGTCGTACTCAAGCCGGTCGGGGTCGTAGTTGGCGTTCGATGAGAAGAATTTGTACCAGCTGGTCTGCTCGGTCACGACCACGTCGCGCAGGTCGTTGTCGGAGAACTCGCTGTTGCCCAGGAAGTTGACGCGCAGCACGCCGCTCTTGGGGCCCTCGTCGATCTCGAAGATCAGGTCGACGCGCTTTTGCGGCAGTTCGACGATCTTGGGCGTGACCGTCGCCGAGATGCGGCCGGACCGGCGATAGAGTTCGACGATGCGCTGGACATCCTGCTGGACCTTGGCGCGGGTGAAGATGCCGCGCGGGCGCACGGTGACCTCGTCGCGCAGCTTCTCTTCCTTCAGGCCCGAATTACCCTCGAACACCACCTTGTTGATGATCGGGTTCTCGACGACCGTGACGATCATGTCGGCGCCCTGCAGCTCGATGCGGACATCGGCGAACAGGTCGGTGCGGAAGAGGGTCTTCAGCGCCAGGTCGGCCTTGGCCGGATCCAGGATCTCGCCCGGCTGGATCGGAAGGTAGGACAGCACGGTCGACTGCTCGATCCGCTCATTGCCGCGGACGATGATCCGTTGGACCACGCCGGACTGCTGGCCCTGGGCCTGGGCCACGGCGAGCGTCGGGACGACAAGCGCGGTCGAGCCCATCAAGAGGGCAAGTCCGGAGGCGAGCGCGGCGCCGTGGGCGCGGGTTCTTTGCATCGTTTAAGCCGTTAGCGGAAAAGGGCGGGTCAGGAGAAGACGCCGCCGAGGATTTTGAACACACGCAGCTGTTGCAGATCGTTCCAGGTGGCGAACAACATCAATCCCAACAGCAGCGCAAGGCCCACCCGGTAGCCCGCGGCCTGAACCTTGGCGGCCAGGGGCCGGCGGGCTATGGCCTCGTAGGCGTAGAACAGCAGGTGACCCCCGTCCAGGACGGGGACCGGCAACAGGTTCATGAAGCCGATGCTCACCGAGACGAAGGCCGCGAGTTGCAGGAGATTGACCGCGCTGCCCAGCAGCATCGCACCGGGGGTGGAGGCGCCCTCGGCGCCGGCCTGGGCGACCTTGCCGGAGATTCGCGCGATTCCCAGCGGGCCGCTGAGCTGGTCGGCCGAGACCTGCCCGGTGACCATGCGGCCCAGATAGTAGACCGTCGTGCCGAGCGTGCTCCATGTGCGCTCCACCCCGCCGCCCAGGGCCTCGATCGGCGTGTAGCGGATGTGGATGACGTCGCTCGGCTTCTGGGCCGGCTCGAAGCCCAGCACGCCCATCCGGCGCTCGCCGGCGATCGGGTCGGAGCGAAGCTGCCACTCAGGCGTCGCCTTCAACGTGACCTCGCGGCCGCGGCGCTCGACGACGAGCTCCATGGGCACATTGGCGCGAACCTGGATGATGGTGCTGAGTTGGTTGAAGGTCTCGATCCGCTGGCCGGCCGCCGAGACGATCAGGTCGTCGGCCAGCAGGCCCGCGCGCGCGGCCGGGCTGTCAGGCACGACGCGACCCACCTTGGCCGGCAGGGCCTCGGAGCCGAACGCCATCAGCAGGGCGGCGAACAGGGTAATCGCCAGGACGAAATTCGCCAGGGGGCCGGCGGCGGTGACGATGGCGCGCTGCCAGACCGGCTTGAAATGGAAATAGCGCTGAAGCGCCTCTGAGCCCTCGCGGCGCACCACGTCCGCCCGGAGGCTCTCCAGGCTCTCGTGATCGGGCAGGCTGGCGGCGTTCTCGTCGCCGGAGAAGCGCACATAGCCGCCCAGCGGGATCCAGCCCAGGCGCCACTCGACGCCGGACTTGTCCTTCCAGACCGCCAGGGCCCGGCCGAAACCGATGGAGAACTGGTCGATGGCCACGCCGAACGCCTTGGCCGCCAGGAAGTGGCCCAGTTCGTGGATCGTCACCACCAGGCCGAGGACCAGCAGGAACGGAACGATGAAGGTCAGGGAGGTGAGGACGAAATCGATCACGGCGGGGTGCTCCTCAGCGGCCTAGACCGGCCACGACCTCGGCCGCCACGCGGCGGGCGGTCGCATCGATGTGCCGGGCCTGTTCCAGCGCGTCTCCCGAGAGGCCCGTCATCAGTCCCTTCCCGTCCACCCGGTCCAGGGTCTTGGCCACCGTGGCGGCAATATCGAGAAACCCGATCTGACGGTCAAGGAAGGCGGCCACGGCGACCTCGTTGGCGGCGTTCATCACCGCGGGCGCGGCCCCACCGGCCGCCAATGCTTCTTTCGCGATCTTCAAGGCGGGAAAGCGGCGCAGGTCGGGTTCTTCGAAAGTTAGTTGGCCCGCAGCGGCCAGGTCGAGTTTCGGCGCGGGCCACGGGAGACGGTCGGGCCAGGCGAAGGCGCAGGCGATCGGCGTGCGCATGTCCGGCGGCCCGAGCTGCGCCAGGGTCGAGCCGTCGGCGTACTCCACCAGGCTGTGGATGATCGATTGCGGATGGATCAGCACGTCGACCCGCTCGGCGGGCATGGAGAACAGGTAGGCCGCCTCGATCATCTCGAGGCCCTTGTTCATCATGGTCGCCGAGTCGACTGAGATCTTCACGCCCATGTCCCAGCGCGGATGGGCCACCGCCTGTTCCGGGGTGGCGTGCTCCATCTGGCCGATCGACCAGGACAGGAACGGGCCGCCGGACGCGGTCAGGATCAGGCGCGAGACGTGCTGGGCGTTCATCGGGTCCAGCACCTGGAAGATCGCCGAATGCTCGGAGTCCACCGGGATCACCGCCCCGCCGGCCAGCTTGGCGGTGCGCAGCAGCGAGGGGCCGGCGCAGACCAGGCTCTCCTTGTTGGCCAGGGCCACGACCGCGCCCGCCTTGACGGCAGAGAGGGTCGGCGGCAGGCCCGCGAAGCCCACGATGGCCGACATCACCCATTGGGCGTCGGCGCCCGCGGCCTCGGCCACGGCGTTCCCGCCGGCTGCGGCCTCGATTCCGGAGCCCTTGAGGCGGTCGCGAAGCTCGTCGAGGCGGGTTTCATCCTCGATCACCGCCAGCCTGGGCCGCCAGCGCAGCGCCTGCTCTGCTAGGCGCTCGACATTGCGCCCAGCGGTCAGGGCCTCGAACTCGACCTCGGCCCGCGCCTTGTCGAACAGGTCCAGGGTCGAGACCCCGACCGAGCCCGTGGAGCCCAACACGCTGACACGCCGCGGCAAGGTCAATTCGCCCACCCCCAGTGATTGATGAGGCGGGCCGCCGCCAGGACCACGACGGCGAACATCAGGCCATCGACCCGGTCCAGCAGGCCGCCATGGCCCGGGATCAGGTCGCCCGAGTCTTTCACGCCGAACCGGCGCTTGAGCATGGACTCCCAGAGGTCGCCGGCCATGGTCGCCAGGCCCGCGATGAACCCGATCAGGGCCCCGGCCTGCAGGCTGAGCACGATGTCGCTGAACGCGGCCATGGCGACCCCGGCCAGGGCCGCGGCGATCAGGCCGCCGACGAAGCCGGACCAGGTCTTGTTGGGCGAGAAGCGCGGCCAGAGCTTGGGGCCCTTGAGCGCGCTGCCGACCGCGAAGGCGGCGATGTCGGCGGCCCAGGCCACGGCGAACAGCAGCAGCGTCCACTGGCGGCCTTCCGGCATCCCGCGCAGCCAGACCAGGCAGACGATCGGGATAGCCAGGTAGATCACGCCATAGGCGGCGTTGGCCGGCCGTTCGGAGACCCCGCGCGCCACCAGGGCCGAGGCCGCCGCGCCGATCGCCAGGGCGCCCCAGGCCAGGGTCATCTGATGTTGATAGGCCAGGAAGGTCCCGGCCAGGATCGCCACCGTCAACGCCGCCGATACCCTGATGGGCGCGTTCGGGGCGGTCATGGCGCCCCACTCGATGCACAGCAGGGCGACCGCCACGGCGATCAGGACGAGGAACAGCCACCGCACGTCGTCGGCGAACCACACCGCGCCCAGCGCGGCGGGGACAAGCACGGCGGCCGAGGCCACGCGTACGCCCAGATTGGACCAGTCGAAGGTCCTAGCCCGTGGCAAGGACATCATCGGCGACGGCTCCGCCGTATCGCCGCTCGCGTTTCTGGAACTCCGCGATCCCCTCGGCGAGGTGTTGCGGCGTGAAGTCAGGCCAGAGCACGTCGGGGAACACGAACTCGGAATAGGCCGACTCCCAAAGCAGGAAGTTGGACAGCCGCTGTTCGCCGCTCGTACGGATCACCAGGTCAGGCGACGGCAGGCCGCCGGTGGAGAGCCGGGCTTCGAACAGGGAGTCGGTAATGTCCTGCGGCGCGATCCGGCCCGCGGCGACCTCGGCGGCCAGGGCGCGGGCGGCGTCGACGATGTCGGCGCGGCCGCCATAGTTGAAGGCCACCTGCAGGAAGAACTTGTCGTTATGGGCGGTCTGTTTCTCGGCGCGCTCGACGATCTCGGCCACGTCGGGCGGCAGGCCCTCGCGGCGGCCCAGGATGCGGATCTTGACCCCCTCGCGCACCAGCTTCTCGAGGTCGGAGTTCACATAGAGCTTCAGCAGCCGCATGACCTCTGCCACCTCGCCGGCCGGCCGGCGCCAGTTCTCCGTGGAGAAGGCGTAGAGGGTCAGCCAGCGCACGCCCTGGTCGGGGGCGGCTTCCACGACCTTGCGGATCGCCTCCACCCCCTTGGGATGGCCTACCTGGCGCGGCAGGCCGCGGCGCTTGGCCCAGCGCCCGTTGCCATCCATGACGATCGCAACATGCAGAGGGGCGTCTGGCGCGCCCTTCGGCTGCTCATTCTCGGCGATAGCCATGGAGTTCCCGTTCGTCCTTCAACCAGACCGCGGACGATCAAACCTGCATGATCTCTTGTTCTTTGGTTTTCAAGGCTTCGTCCACCCGCTTCACCGCCTCGTCGGTGAACTTCTGGACCTCGGCCTCCATCTTGCGATGTTCGTCCTGGTTGATGGCGCTGTCCTTCTCCGCCTTCTTCAGGTCGTCGTTGGCGTCGCGGCGCACGTTGCGGATGGCCACCTTCTGCTGTTCGGCGTACTTGCCCGCAAGTTTGGCCAGGTCCCGGCGGCGCTCCTCGGTGAGCGGCGGAATGGGGATGCGCAGGTTCTGGCCGTCGACGACGGGGTTGAAGCCCAGACCCGCATTGCGGATGGCCTTCTCGACCGAAACCACCAGGCCCTTGTCCCAGATGCTGACGCTGATCGAGCGTGGCTCGGGCACGCTCACCGAGCCCACCTGGCTGATCGGCACGGTCGAGCCGTAGGCGTCGACCATCACCTGGTCGAGCAGGCCGGCCGAGGCGCGGCCGGTCCGAAGCGAGGCGAACTCGTCCTTGAGGGCGAGAATCGCCTTGTCCATGCGGTCCTTGTACCTCGCAAGGACGGGCTTTTCCGCAGTCGCCATGGGGCTTTCTCCCGATCTTCTCGTTTGAGTCGCGTGGTTCAGGCGATGGTCGTGAAGACGCCCTGCCCCTGCAAGACCTTCATGAAATTGCCCCGTTCGCGGATCGAGAACACCACGATCGGTACGTTGTTGTCGCGCATCAGGGCGATGGCAGAGGCGTCCATCACCCGCAGGTCCTTGGCCAGGACCTCCTGATAGCTGAGCGTCTCGTAGCGCTGGGCGCTAGGATCCTTCTTGGGGTCGGCGGTGTAGACGCCGTCGACGCTGGTGCCCTTGAACAAGGCGTCGCACCCCATCTCGGCCGTGCGCAGGGCCGCGGGGGTGTCGGTGGTGAAGAACGGGGCGCCCAGGCCGGCGGCGAAGATCACCACCCTGCCCTTTTCCAGGTGCCGCAGCGCCCGGCGGCGGATGTAGGGCTCGCATACCGCCTCCATCGGGATGGCCGACTGGACGCGGGTATAGACCCCGACCTTCTCCAGAGCGCCTTGCAGGGCCAGGGCGTTCATCACCGTGGCCAGCATGCCCATATAGTCGGCGCTGGCGCGATCCATGCCCTTTCCCGCCAGCGAGACGCCGCGGAAGATGTTGCCGCCGCCGACCACCAGGCAGAGCTCGACGCCGGCGTCGACCACTTCCTTGATGTCCTCGGCCACCGCCTCGATGGTCTTAGTGTCGATCCCGAAGAGCGCATCGCCCATCAGGACCTCGCCCGACATCTTCAAGAGGATCTTCTTGTAGCGGGGCTTGGGTTCGGGCATCGGCGGCATCCGGAGAATCTTAGGCGGTACTTACATAAACCAAGGGCGTGGTGCGCGTCGAACGCACCACGCCCCCGTCGGTTCTTTTTAGTCTTGGATCAGGCCTGACCGGTCATCGACGCGACTTCGGCGGCGAAGTCGTCGACCTTCTTTTCCACGCCTTCACCGAGGGCGAAGCGCACGAAGCCCTTCACCGAGACCGGCGAACCGGTCTGCTTGGCGGTTTCGGCCAGCAGTTCCTCGATGGTCTGATCCGGGTTCATGACGAAGGGCTGCTTCAGGAGCACCACTTCTTCCTGCCACTTGCGGATCCGGCCCTCGATCATCTTTTCCACGACGCCGATCGGCTTGCCCGATTCCAGCGCCTGGTCGGTAAGGAACTTCTTTTCCTTCTCGACGGCGGCGGGATCGAGGTCGGCCTCGGTGAGCGCCAGCGGCGGGGTCGGGGTGCCGGCCACGTGCAGGGCGATCTTGCGGCCGACATCCTTCAGCACCGCCTGGTCGCCGGCGCCCTCGAGAGCCACCAGCACGCCGAGGCGGCCGACGCCGTCACCCTGCGCGTTGTGCAGGTAGAGGGCCACCGCGCCCTGGGCCACCGAGAGGCGGGCCGAACGGCGCAGGCGCATGTTCTCGCCGATGGTCGCGATCAGGTTGGTGATCACGTCGCCGACGACTTCGCCCTTGGCGGTCTTGGCCGCCACGATGGCGTCCACGCCCTCCACATCCAGGGCCACCGTCGCGAAGTCGCGCGCGGCGGTCTGGAAGGTGTCGTTCTTGGACACGAAGTCCGTCTCGGCGTTCAGCTCAACCAGCACGCCGGTCTTGCCGTCGTCGCTGAGCTTGCCGGCCACCAGGCCCTCGGCCGCGGCGCGATCGGACTTCTTGGCGGCCTTCGAGAGGCCCTTGGTGCGCAGCCAGTCGATCGAGGCTTCGACGTCGCCGTCGTTCTCCTGCAACGCCTTCTTGCAGTCCATCATGCCCGCGCCGGACTTCTCGCGCAGGTCCTTGACGAGCAAAGCGGTGATTTCCGCCATGGTCAGCTCCTGTATCTAAAATGGGTCGGCGAGGCCCGCATAGGGCCTCGCCGTGATCGTTTCATGTCGGACGGCGAGCGCTGGCGCTCGACCGGCCTATTCCTGCGTCGCGGTCGGGTCAGCCGCCGGGGCTTCCGCCGCGGTGGTCTCCGGTTCCGGCGCCGGGGCCTCGGCCATGGTCAGTTCCGGTTGCGGTTCCGCGGCAGGCGCCGGGGCCGGAGTCAGCTCTCGAGCCAGGGTCGGCTCGATCGGGGCCACCGAGGCGCCCAGGTCGACGCCGGCGGCCGATTGGCCGGCGGCCAGACCGTCGAGCACCGAGTCGGCGAGCAGGTCGCAATAGAGCTGGATGGCGCGCGCGGCGTCATCGTTGCCCGGGATCGGATAGGTGATGCCGTCCGGATTGCAGTTGGTGTCCAGGATGGCGATGACCGGGATGTTCAGCTTGCGGGCTTCCTGGATCGCGATCGCTTCCTTGTTGGTGTCGATCACGAACATCAGGTCGGGAATGCCGCCCATGTCCTTGATGCCGCCCAGCGACAGCTCCAGCTTGTCCCGCTCGCGGGTCATCTGCAGCAGTTCCTTCTTGGAGCGGCCGACGCTGCCGTCGCCTTCCAGCAGGCCTTCCAGCTCGCGCAGGCGGGCGATCGAACCCGAGACGGTGCGCCAGTTGGTGAGCGTGCCGCCCAGCCAACGGTGGTTCACATAGTACTGGGCCGAGCGCTTGGCGGCGACGGCAACGGGCTCGGAGGCCTGGCGCTTGGTGCCGACGAACAGCACGCGACCGCCGGAGGCGGCGACTTCGCGCACCTTCACCAGGGCCTGGTGCAGCAGCGGGATCGACTGCGAGAGATCGATGATGTGGATGTTCGACCGCGAACCGAAGATGTAGCGGTCCATCTTCGGGTTCCAGCGGTGGGTCTGGTGACCGAAGTGCGCGCCAGCTTCCAGGAGCTGACGCATGGAGAATTCAGGAAGCGCCATACGCTTTTAAGTCCTTTTTCCGGTTAACCGCCGCAGGCAAACCCCCCGAGTTGGGGACCGGAATGGATATGGCGGGATGTCTCCCCGTCATCGCCAAACACCTGCGTGTGGAATGAGGCGGGGATGTAGGGACAAAGCGCAGGAAAAGCAAGCCTCTCCGGGTTCGCAGCGGTCACAAGCCCTTGCAAGCTTGGCTGTTGATGTGCACTCTTAGGTGGATTTGGAGTGCGACATGAAACCCATTGTAGTGTTCGGTCTGGGCCTGACGGTCCTCGCCGCCGGCGGCTTCGGATCCTCGGGCGGAACCATGAAGGATAAGCCCGGAACCTGGGGCGCCTATCGGGCGCCGGCCGCGCCACGGCTGGGCGCGCCGCCCGCGGCCGCGCCGAACCCCTATTCTCCTCGACCCGTCGCGCCGGCCGCCGCGCCGTTCCGGCCTTATCAGGGGACCTCGACCTATTCCAACCGGGGCGGCGTCAACGCCTATCCCAGCGCGCCCAAGCCCAAGGGCTATATCAGTCCGTACGGCAAGCCTTGAACCCAACGCCCGCCTATTGGTGGACCGCCTCCAGGCGGTGGCCGTCAGGATCGGTCACGAAGGCCGCGTAGTAGCTCGGCCCATAGGCCGGCCGGAGCCCAGGTCCACCGCGGTCGGTTCCCCCGGCGGCCAGGGCCGCGGCGTGGAACGCGTCGACCGAGGCCCGGTCCGGCGCGTCGAAGGCCAGATGGAATCCAGGCCCGGGCGGACGGGCGTCGGCATGTGGGAACAGGTTGAGCTTCTCGCCCTCCCCCGGCCGGCCATAGCCCAAGCCCTTGGGATCGTCCCACAGCCGGATCCAGCCGAACGGACGCAGGACCTCGTCATAGAAGGCTCCGGCGCGGACCAGGTCCTTAACCCCGAAAGACAGGTGGCCCAGCACGGGCCTAGAGGTCCTCGACGAAGACCACGCCGGGCGAGGTCTTCAGCGCTCCGCGCACGGCCCCATCCAGGGTGAAGCGTCCGGGCAACTTCACCTCCACCTCGCGGCCCCCTTCGACCGCGGCCACCAGGATGATCTCGCCGCCCCGAGGATTGACCACGCCCTCCAGGCGCCGCTTCAGCGCCTCGATCTCCGCGCTGCGGGGGGCCAGGTGCACGCGAAGGCCGGCGACGGCGTTCTCCACGGCCTTGTCCACCGGCTCGGCGTCGTCGCCGAAGAACCGCACCTCGCCGTCCTTGGCCTTGGCGCGGACCTTGATCGCCACGGCCTTGCCGGGTTCCAGCAGGTCGCGGCACTTGCGCAGGGCTTCGGGCGGGAACAGCACCTCGTACTCGCCGGTCGGGTCCGACAGGGTCACGAAGGCGAACTTCTCGCCTGACGACTGCGAGGCGCGCTCCTGCTTGCGGCGCACCACGCCGGCCATGCGGAAGGCTTCGGCCCCAGCCTCGGCCTTGGGGATCACGTCGGCCAGCAGGTCCGTGCGCCGCCGGCGCAGGGCCTCGACCATGTCGTCAAGCGGGTGACCAGAGAGGTAGAAGCCGACCGCCGCCAGTTCCTCGTCCAGGCGCTGGACCGGCGTCCACTGCTCCATCTTGGGCAAGCGCGGCCGCTGGGCCTCGACCTGGTCGCCGCCGAACAGCGAGGCCTGCGAGGACGCCCGGTCGGCGGCCATGCTCTGGCCATGGCCGGACAGGACGTCGGCGGCGGCCAGGATCTGGGCGCGGTTGGGATGCAGGCTGTCGAAGGCGCCGGCCCGCGCCATGGTCTCGAAGGCGCGCTTGTTGACCTGCTTGGGATCGACCCGCTCGGCGAAGTCGAACAGGTCGCGGAACGGCCCGCCTTCCCGACGCACGGCCACCACATGCTCCATGGCCTGCAGACCCAGATTGCGGATTCCGCCCAGGGCATAGAGCACCTCGCCGTTCTCCACCTCGAAGTCGGCGCCCGAGCGGTTCACGTCGGGGGCGTGCATCTTCACCCCGAAGCGCTTGGCGTCCTGGTAGAAGACCGCCAGCTTTTCGGTGTTGGAGATATCGAGGCTCATGGAGGCGGCGAAGAACTCCGCCGGCGTGTTGGCCTTCAGCCAGGCGGTCTGATAGCCGATCAGGGCGTAGGGTGCGGCGTGCGACTTGTTGAAGCCGTAGCCCGAGAACTTGGCCATCAGCTCGAACAGAGTCTCGGCCAGGTCCTTGGGCACGCCGCGCTCGGCGGCGCCGGTGGCGAAACGGACCCGCTGCTGGTCCATCTCCTCCTTCTTCTTCTTGCCCATCGCGCGCCGCAGGAGATCGGCCTCGCCCAGGCTGTAGCCCGCCATGATGCGGGCGATGTTCATCACCTGCTCCTGGTAGACGATCACCCCGTAGGTGTCGGTAAGCACCGGCTCCAGCAGGGGGTGATAGACGTTCAGCGGCTTGCGGCCGGCCTTGCAGTCCACATAGGCCGGGATCGAATCCATCGGGCCGGGCCGATAGAGCGAGATCAGCGCCGTGACCTCTTCCAGCGAATTGGGCCGGAGCTGGCGCAGGGTGTCGCGCATGCCCTGGCCTTCCAACTGGAACACCCCGACCGTCTGGCCCGAGGCCATCAGCTCGTAGGACTTGGCGTCGTCCAGCGGCAGTTGCTCGAGGGGGAAGTCCGCGCCGCGCTTGGCCAGGTGCTTCATGGCCCGGTCGATCACGGTCAGCGTCTTCAGGCCCAGGAAGTCGAACTTCACCAGGCCCGCGCTCTCGACCCACTTCATGTTGAACTGGGTGGCGGGGAACTCCGACCTCGGATCGCGGTAGAGCGGGGACAGCTCGGTCAGCGGGCGGTCGGCGATCACCACGCCGGCGGCGTGGGTCGAGGCGTTGCGGTAGAGGCCTTCGAGCTGCAGGGCCACATCGAGAAGCTGGGCGACGGCCTCGTCGTCCTCCTTGGCCTGCTGCAGGCGCGGCTCGATCTCGATGGCCTTGGCGAGCGTCACCGGATTGGCGGGGTTGGCCGGCACCATCTTGGCCAGCCGGTCCACCTGGCCAAGCGGAAGCTGCAGCACCCGGCCGACATCGCGCAGCACGGCGCGGGCCTGCAGGGTGCCGAAGGTGATGATCTGGGCGACCCGGTCGCGGCCATAGTGCTGCTGCACATAGCCGATCACCTCTTCGCGCCGCTCCTGGCAGAAGTCGATGTCGAAGTCGGGCATGGAGACCCGCTCGGGGTTCAGGAACCGTTCGAAGATCAGCCCGTAGCGGATCGGGTCCAGGCCGGTGATCAGCAACGACCAGGCCACCAGCGAACCGGCGCCGGACCCCCGCCCCGGCCCCACGGGAATGCCCTGGGCCACGGCCCATTTCATGAAGTCCGAGACGATCAGGAAGTAGCCCGAGAAGCCCATGGACTGGATGACGCCGATCTCGCGCTCCAGCCGCTGCCAGTAGACGTCCTCGTCCTGCGACAGCTTGTGGCCGACCAGGCGTTTGCGCAGCCCCTCGCGGGCCTGTTCGGCCAGTTCCTCGGCCTCGGTGCGCCCGCCCACCGTGGGGAACCGCGGCAGGATCGGGTCGCGCTTCTTGACCATGAAGGCGCAGCGCCGGGCGATGTCGAGGGTGTTGTCGCAAGCCTCCGGCAGGTCGGCGAACAGGGCCCGCATGGTCTCGACGGTCTTGAAATAGTGCTCGGGCGTGACCCGCCTGCGTTCTTCCTGGCTGATGAAGGCGCCGTCGGCGATGCACAGCAGCGCCTCGTGGGCGGCGTACATCTCCTGCTTGGCGAAATAGACGTCGTTGGTGGCGACCAGCGGCACGTCGTTTTCATAGGCGAAGGCCACCAGTTCGGGCTCCGCCGCGGCCTGAGCCGCCATGCCGTGACGCTGGAGCTCCACATAGAACCGGTCGCCGAAGACCCTCGCCATCTCGGCGAGGGCCGCCTTGCCCTCGGGGGCCTTGCCCTGGGCGAACAGCGGATCGACCGGACCGTCGACGCCGCCCGAGAGCAGGATCAGGCCCTCCGCGTGGCGCGCGACCATCTCCCAGGACACCGAGACGTCCTCGGTCCCGTCGGCCTGCAAATAGGCGGCTGAGGACAGCTCGCTGAGATTGAGATAGCCCCGCTCGCTCTGGGCGAGCAGCAGGATGGTGGGGACCTTCGACCAGCGGTCGGTCTGGCCGCCGCCGATCCCGGTCACCGGCAGGGTGCAGCCGACGATCGGCTGGACGCCCGTCTCCTTGGTGATGACGGAGAACTCCAGCGCCCCGAACAGGTTGGCCCGGTCGGTCAGGGCCACGGCCGGCATCTCGGCCTTGGCGGCGAGCTCGCCGATCTTCTCGGCCTTGATCGCGCCTTCCAGCAACGAATAGGCCGAGCGGACCCGCAGGTGGACGAAGCCCTCGTTCACCGCGTCGCTCACCCAGAAACCTCCGTCTGCTAGGCCGCCAGTTGGGCCACGGCGCACATCATCCAGACAAACCCCGCCACCGACACAAAGGCCAGTGATTCCCGAGCCAAACGAACCATGTGCGACGCCCCTGCTGTGGATGTTCTGTGAATGTTCTTATTCTTGCTTTGTTCTCATCCGTCAAGAGCCTAAGTTGGATGGGGCTCTACCCCCACTTCCGTTCATCCCCGCACCTGTTCCTCGAGCCGGCCGTCCTTCAGCGCGACCACGCGGTCCATGTGGCGGGCCAGTTCCAGATTGTGGGTGGCCACTAGGGCCGCGACCCCGGTCTTGCGCGCCAGCTCGTAGAGGCTCTCGAACACCGCCGCGGAGGTGGCGGGGTCGAGGTTGCCGGTGGGTTCGTCGGCCAGCAGCAGGCGCGGCGCGTTGGCGAGCGCACGGGCGATGGCCACCCGCTGCTGCTCGCCGCCGGACATCTGGGCCGGCTGATGGTCGACCCGCTCGCCGAGGCCCAGGCCGGTCAGCAGCTCCAGGGCCCGCGCACGCGCGGCCTTGCGCGATCGGCCGGCGATCATCTGCGGCAGGGCGACATTGTCCAGGGCGGTGAACTCGGCCAGCAGATGGTGGGCCTGATAGACGAAGCCGATGGCGGCCAGCCGCACGCGGGTGCGCTGGCGGTCGCTGAGGTCGGAACAGTCGCGGCCCTCGATGTGGATCTCGCCGGCGTCGGGATGCTCCAGCAGGCCCGCGGCGTGGAGCAGGGACGACTTGCCCGACCCCGACGGCCCGATCAGGCCGACGATCTCGCCGGGCTTCACGTCCAGGTCGGCGCCGTCGAGCACGGTCAGCGTGCGGTCGCCGCTCTTGTAGGTGCGACGCAGGCCGCGGATGGAGAGGACGGGATCACTCATAGCGAAGCGCCTCCACCGGATCGAGACGCGACGCCCGCCAAGCCGGCGGCAAGGTGGCCAGGAACGACATGGCCAGGGCCCAGAAGGTGATCACGCCGACCTCCCGCCAGTCGATCTTGGCCGGGATGCGGCTGAGGAAATAGATGTCGGAGGAGAACACCTGGGCGCCGGTGATCCATTCCACGGCCTGTTGGATCTCGCCGATGAAGATGCAGAACAGCGAGCCGATCAGCAGGCCGGCCAGGGTGCCCAGCACGCCCACGGCCGCGCCGGCCATGAAGAAGATGCGCAGGATCGACCCCTGCCCCGCCCCCATGGTGCGCAGGATGGCGATGTCGCGGCCCTTGTTCTTCACCAGCATGACCAGGCCCGAGATGATGTTCATGGCCGCGATGGCCACCAGCATCATCAGGATCAGCCGCATGACATTGCGTTCGACCTTGAGCGCCCCCCAATAGGAAGCGTTCTTCTCGGTCCAGTCGGTCAGCAGGGCCGCGGGTCCAGCCGCCTTGGCCAGTGCGGGCTTCATGGCGACGGCTTCGTCGGGGTCCTGCAGCTTGATCTCGACATAGTCGAGACCGGTCTCGCGGCCGAAGAACAGCTGGGCCTGTTCCAGGGGCATGTAGATGAAGGCCTGATCGTACTCGCTCATGCCCACGGTGAAGGTGCCCGCCACGGTGTAGGTCTTGCGCAGCGGCGTGCCGCCGAAGGCCGTCGCCCCGCCGGTGGGCGAGACCAGGCTGAGCGCGTCGCCCGGCTGCACGCCCAGGGTCTGGGCCAGACGGTCGCCGACCAGGATCAGGTCGCCGCCGTATTCACCCTCCCCGAAGCCCGCCATCGTGCCGCGGGTGATGTTCTCGGAGACGAGTTTGGTGGCCTTGAGGTCCCTGGCCGTGATGCCGCGCACGATGGCGCCGCTGATCTGACCGTTGCCGAGGGCCATGGCCTGGGCCTCGACCACGGGGGTCACCTGGATCACGCCGGGCAGGTCGGCGATGCGGCGGACCATGGCGTCGCGGTCAGGCGAGTTCAGCACGCCGCCGGAAACGTAGAGGTGACCCGAGAAGCCGAGGATCCGCGAGAGCAGCTCGGTGCGGAACCCGTTCATCACGCTCATGACGATGATCAGGACCGCCACGGCCAGCATGATGCCAACGAAGGAGATGATCGAGATCAGCGCCACCCCGCCCTGGCTGCGCTTGGCGCGCAGGTAGCGCGTCGCCACGGCGCGCTCCCACTGGCCGAAGGGCGGCGCGCGGCCGTTGGTGCTGGCGGTCATGCTCATATGTCGGAATCGCCCCGTCGAGCTCGTTCAACGGCCCTGTTAGCCATTGGTTCGCCAGCTAGGCAATGAATGCCACGAAAAGAAGGCCGCCCAGGGAGGTGGACGGCCTTCAGTTATCGGGGAAAACGCCACAGCAGTTCCGAAGAGCCGCTCTGTCTGTCACCAGGGATAGCGGGGATGGCCGCGCCCGAGGCCGGCCGAGGCGGCTCCAGGATCACCTTTGCGAAAATCGCTCAAAAACTGGGCGGAAGACGTAACAGTTACATGTCTTCGCCGCGCCCTTAGGCGCCGGTCAGCTCCAGTGTCCCGGCATGCTGGGCAGGCTGACCAGTTGGAACTTCAGCACCAGGAACAGCACCAGCCACAGCACCGCGGCGATCCAGGTGGTGGTGAAGAACTTCTTCTTGAGCTTTGGGTCGACCGGCGCGCCCGGATCGCCGCCATCGCCCTTGTCGATCCCGGCCTCGGCGTGGCTGACCGTGCCCAGCGGCAGGATGGCGAACAGCACCGTCCACCAGATGGTCAGGAAGATGGCGATGCCGGTGGCGATGCCCATCAGTGCGCGCCCTTGGGGGTTTCCATCAGTTCGACCAGCACGCCACCCATGTTCTTGGGATGTACGAAGATCACCGGCACGCCGTGCGCCCCGATCCGCGGCTTGCCGTCGTTGAGCACCGTGGCGCCCTTGGCCTGCATGTCGTCGCGGGCGACGATGATGTCGGGCACCTCGAAACAGACGTGGTGCTGCCCGCCCTTGGGATTCTTGGCCAGGAAGGCGTGGATCGGCGAGGTCTCGCCATAGGGCTCGATCAGCTCGATCTGGCTGTTGGGCAGGTCGACGAAACAGACATAGACCCCCTGCTCTTCCAGGATTTTGGTCTCGCTGACCTGGGTGGCGCCCAGCATGTCGCGGTACATGGCGACGGACTCGGCGATGGAGGGGGTCGCGACCCCGACGTGGTTCAGTCTTCCGATCATGGCGTCCCTATAGACCTGTCAGCGGCGGGGCGCGAGATCACGTCACGTTACATGCCTAGCTCGTCGTCCGGGGGATGACCAGCGGGGTCACACCCGCAGCACCGTGGTCTCCACCACGGGGCGCTTGCCCCAGATGCGCTGGCTGGCCTTCTTCACCGCGCGGGAAAGCGCCATCTCGACCTCGGCGTCGATCTCGCGCTGGTCGCCTTTGAGCTTGCCGAAGGCCTGTTCGGCGTCCTCGGCCAGGTCGTCGAGGACCTCGTCCATCGGATAGTCTTCGTCGGCCGGGAGACCCAGGGCCTTGACCCGTGGGCCCGAGACGATCTTGCCTCGACCATCCAGCACCACGGACACCGCCAGCACGCCGTTATAGGCCGCGTGGCGGCGCTCGCGCAGGGCGTCGCCGTTCTCGGGCGTCAAGAACCCGGCGTCCACATAGATGCGGCCCGACGGGACCTCGTCGATGATCTCGGCGCGGCCGGGAGCCAGGCGGACCATGTCGCCGTTGCGCGGGGCCACGGTCTGCTTGATCTGCAGGTCCTTGGCGAAGGCGGCGTGCTCGAGCAGGTGGCGGCGCTCGCCGTGGGTGGGCACGGCGATCTCCGGCCGGGCCCAGGCGTACATGCGGGCCAGCTCGTCGCGGCAGGGGTGGCCGGAGACGTGGATGCCGGGATGGTCGCGCTCGGTGTAGAGGCGCACCCCACGGTCGGCGAGGCGGTTCTGCAGGTTGCGGATCGGCACTTCGTTGCCGGGGATGACTCGCGAGGAGAAGACGCAGGCGTCGCCCGCCCCGAGCTTGACGTGCTGGTGGGTGCCGTCGGCGATGCGCGACAGGGCCGCGCGGGGCTCGCCCTGGCTGCCGGTGCAGAGATAGAGGATCTTGTCGTCGGGGAAGTGCCTGGCCTCGCCGTCGGTCAGGAACTCCTTGATGTCGGAGAACAGGCCGACCGATTTGGCCGCCGCGGCCATGCGGTGCATCGAGCGGCCCACCAGGCAGACGCGGCGCCCGTTGGCCTCGGCGGCCCGGATGATCGAGTCCATTCGCGCCACATTGGAGGCGAAGCAGGCCACGGCCACCTTGCCCGACAGGCCGGCGACCAGCTTGGCCATGGCGTCGCGGACATCCGCCTCCGACCCCGCCTCGCCGTCGACGAAGACGTTGGTGGAGTCGCAGACCATGGCCAGGACGCCCTCGTCGCCCAGCTTGCGGATGGCCCCCTCATCGGTGACCGAGCCCAGCACCGGGTCCGGATCGATCTTCCAGTCGCCAGTGTGCAGGATGGTGCCCAGCGGCGTGCGGATCGCCAGGCCGTTGGGCTCGGGGATCGAGTGGGTGAGCGTGATCAGGTCGATCTCGAAGGGACCGAGCTTGATGGTCCCGCCCAGCGGCACCTCGGTGATCTCGGCGTCGGCGGCGTCCTCGTTCTCGCGCAGCTTCTCGCGCAGCAGGAAGGCGGTGAAGGGCGTGGCGTAGAGCGGCGCGCGCAGGCGCGGCCACAGCCAGGCCACGGCGCCGATGTGGTCCTCGTGGGCGTGGGTCAGCACGATGCCCAGGATGTCCTTGGCGTGCTTCTCGATGAATTCGGGGTCGGGGAGGATGATCTCCACCCCCGGCGTGGTCTGGTCGCCGAAGGTGACCCCCAGATCGACCACGATCCACTTGCGCGCATGGGGCGGGCCGTAGCCGTACAGATTGAAGTTCATGCCGATCTCGTTCGAGCCGCCGAGCGGCAGGAAGACGAGTTCGTCGGTCGGTTTTACTTTGGTCATTACGTCCTTGCCGCCGTGTTCCGGCGGTGAATTTCAAGAAGGCCCCGGATGGTCAGATCCGGGTCGAAGTGGTCGATGGCGCTCGTCGCCCCGTGGAACAGTGAGGCCACGCCGCCGGTCCCAATCACCGTCATCGGCTTGCCCCACTCGGCTTTGATCCGAGCCACGAGGCCCTCGATCAGGGCGATGTAGCCCCAAAAGACGCCCGCCTGCATGGATTCCACCGTGTCCTTGCCGATCACGTGGCCCGGCCGCTGGATCGCGATGCGCGGCAGTTTGGCCGCCGCCGTATGCAACGCTTCCATGGAGAGGTTGATCCCCGGCGCGATGGCGCAGCCCTCCAGGCCGCCGTCGGCCTCCACCACGTCCAAGGTCGTCGCGGTTCCGGAGTCGATCACGATCAGGTCGCCGGGATAGACGATGTGCGCACCGATGGCGTTCACCAGGCGGTCGGCGCCGGCCTCTGACGGCTTGTGGATCCGCACCTCGATGCCGAGCTCGGCGTTCTCGCCGATCACCAGGGGTTCGACGTGCAGATAGCGGCGAGCCAGGTTGCGCAGGTTGAAGATCGACTGCGGCACGACGCTGGAGATGATCGCCGCGTCCAGCACCCCGAACTGCAGCCCCGCCATGTTGAGCAGCTGCGACAGCCAGACGGCGTATTCGTCAGCCGTGCGGCTGGGGTCGGTGGCCGCGCGCCACTGGGCGATCCAGGTCTCACCGTCATGGACGGCGAACAGCGTGTTGGTGTTGCCCTGCTCAATGGCCAGCAGCATGGGTCAGCCCCCTCCGAAAAAGACGTCGCCGGCGGTTATGCGCAAGATCGCGCCGTCGTCCAGCTTCAGACGCAGCGCGCCGTCGGAATCCAGCCCCAGGGCAATCCCCTTGATCGTCTGGTTCGGCAGCCGGGCCTCGCAGGGTTCGCCCAGACCGTGGGCGTGAGCGGTCCAGCCCTTGGCGATGGGCGCGAAGCCGTCTCGCGCCCAGGCGCCACGCCAGTGCTCGAACCGCGTGGCGAGCACCTCCAGCGCGTCCAGCGGCGCGGGTGGCGGGGCGATCATGTGGTCGGCGAACGCCGTGGCCGGGCGTTCCACGTCCTGTGGGGCGTGGGCCAGGTTGATCCCGATCCCGACCGCCAGCCATAGGACCCCGTCGGGACGGGTTCCTGATTCCACCAGTATGCCGACCGCCTTGTGGCCGTGGACGAGGACGTCATTGGGCCATTTCAGCCGGGCCGCGCCGGCGCCCAGGCAGGTTTCGGCCAGATCGGCGGCGGCGAGCGCGGCGACGAACGAGACCTGCGCGGCCTCGCCGGCCGGCTTGTCGGTCGTGAGCAGCAGGGTGGCGGCCAAGTTGCCGCTCACGGTCTGCCAGGACCGGCCGCGGCGGCCGCGCCCCGCCGTCTGGACCAGAGCGGTGATCCAGACCGGGCCGACCTCGCCGGCCTCGGCGCGGCGGCGCGCCTCGGCGTTGGTGGAATCGAGTTCGTCGTAGGCTTCGATCGGCGGGTGAGCCGCCACCTAGCTCAGGCCGAAGGCCGCGGCGGCCGCATGGGCCAGCGGGTCCAGGAAGATGAGCGCGCCCAGCACTAGGGGGAAGCTGAACAGCGCCGCGCCATAGGCGATAGCGCGGGCCTCGCCCGGGATGGCGTCGGTCTGGCTGGGGGCGGTGTCGAACCACATGGTCTTGATCAGGCGCAGATAATAGAAGGCCGCCACCACGCTGCCGACGAGGCCCAGCACCGCGGCGATCTGGATCATCGAATCCTGTACGCCGATGGCCGCCTTGAAGACGTAGAACTTCGCCCAGAAGCCGGAGAACGGCGGCAGGCCCAGCGCCGACAGCGAGAAGGCGGTCATGGCCAGTGCGATGCCGGGCCGCTGCTTGAACAGGCCGGCCATGTCCTCGATGGACTCCATGGCCACCCCAGCGCGATTGAGCGCGGTGAGGCAGGCGAAGAAGCCCGTCACGTCGACCATGTAGAGCACCATGAACACCAGCATGGCCTGCACACCCTCGGCGTTGCCCGCGGCGAGACCAAGGATCGCGTAGCCGACATTGGCGATAGAGGAATAGGCCCAGAGCCGCTTCAGGTTGGACTGGGCCAGGCCTGCAAAGGCGCCCACGAAGATCGAGAACAGGGCGATGACCACCAGGACTTGGCGCCATTGCTCCACGGCGCCGGCGAAGCCCTCGGTGAGGACCCGGGCGAACAGCACCATGGCCGCCAACTTCGGCGCGGCGGCGAAGAAGGCCACGACCGGGGTCGGCGCGCCCTCATAGACATCGGGCGTCCACATGTGGAACGGGGCGGCGGAGACCTTGAAGGCCAGCCCGCAGATCAGGAAGATCAGGCCGAACAGCACCCCGGTGTTGGCGCCCGAACTCACCGCCACGGCGATGTCGTCGAACTTGGTGGAGCCCGCGAAGCCGTAGATCAGCGAGGCGCCGTACAGCAGCAGACCCGACGACAGGGCGCCCAGCACGAAGTACTTCAGGCCCGCTTCCGAGGCCTTGGCGTTGTCGCGGTGCATGGCGGCCAGGACGTAGAGCGCCAGGGACTGCAGCTCCACGCCCATATAGAGCGAGATCAGGTCGCCCGAGGACGCCATCATTCCCATGCCGAGCGCGGCCAGGAGGATAAGGATCGGGAACTCGAAATTACGCACGGACTGGCGCTCGAACCACTTCTGGCCCAGCGGCAGGGCGATGGCGCTGGCGGCGTAGATGGCCACCTTGGCGAAGGCCGAGGCCTGGTCGGCCACCATGCCGCCGGAGAAGCCGCGGCCGATCGGGCCCACGGCGGCGGCCCAGGCGGCGGCGGCGAGCGCCCCGATCGAGGCGAGCATCAGGAGGCCGGTGGAGCGCGGCGAGTAGGCGCCGACGACCAGCAGCAGCAGGGCGGCGGCGGCGAGGATCAGTTCCGGCAGGGCCAGGGCGAGGTCGGTCGAGAAGGTCATGGCTCTAAGGGGTCCCTCACCCGCCGATGGCCGCGCGATAGATCGCGGCGAGGTTGTCAGCCGAGGCTTGGGTCAGATCGAGGACGGCGGCCGGATAGACGCCGAGGTACAGGGTCGAGGCGATCAGCGGCGCGAAGATCGCCACCTCGCGCCAGTCGAGGTCGGTGATGTCGGCGAGCGCCGGGCTGGTGATCTCGCCGAAGATGACCCGCCGATAGAGGCTGAGCGCATAGACCGCCGAGAAGATCACCCCGGTGGCGGCCACGACCGCCGTCCAGGTGGAGACCTGGTAGACCCCCACCATGGTGGTGATCTCGCCGATGAAGCCCGAGGTGCCCGGCAGCCCGACATTGCCCATGGTGAACAGCATGAAGGTCGCCGCGTACCAGGGCATGCGGTTCACCAGCCCGCCGTAGAAGGCGATTTCGCGGGTGTGCATGCGGTCATAGACCACGCCGACGCAGAGGAAGAGCGCGCCCGAGATCACCCCGTGGCTCAGCATCTGGAAGATCGCGCCCTGGATGCCGATCGCATTGCCCGCGAAGATACCCATGGTCACGAAGCCCATGTGGGCCACCGACGAATAGGCGATCAGCTTCTTGATGTCGGTCTGCCGGAAGGCGACCAGCGAGGTGTAGACGACGGCGATGACGCTGAGCGCGAAGACCAGCGGGGCGAAATAGTCCGAGGCCTGAGGGAACATCGGCAGCGAGAAGCGCAGGAAGCCGTAGCCCCCCATCTTCAAGAGGATGCCGGCCAGGATGACAGAGCCCGCCGTGGGCGCCTCGACGTGGGCGTCGGGCAGCCAGGTATGGACCGGCCACATGGGCATCTTCACCGCGAAGGAGGCGAAGAAGGCCAGCCACAGCCAGGTCTGCAGTTCGGGGGCGAACTTGTAGACCATCAGCTCGGGGATCGAGGAGGTGCCCGCGACGCCAATCATGGCCAGGATGGCGGCCAGCATCAGCACCGAGCCCAGCAGGGTGTAGAGGAAGAACTTGTAGGCCGCGTAGACCCGGTTCTTGCCGCCCCAGATGCCGATGATCAGGAACATCGGCACCAGGCCGAACTCGAAGAAGGCGTAGAACAGCACCAGGTCCAGGGCGCAG
>NZ_JAUYNW010000147.1 GCF_030698145.1 Phenylobacterium sp.
GACGAGTACGCCGACGAAGGCCCCTACGGCGACCACACCGGCTATTACAACACGGTGGAACAGTTCCCGGTGTTCAAGGTCAGCGCCATCACCATGCGCAAGGACCCGATCTACCTGACCACCTTCACCGGCCGGCCGCCGGACGAGCCCAGCGTGCTGGGCGAGGCCCTGAACGAGGTGTTCATTCCCCTGCTGCGCCAGCAGTTCCCGGAGATTGTCGACTTCTGGCTGCCGCCGGAGGGCTGTTCCTACCGCATCGCCGTGGTCTCCATGAAGAAGGCCTATCCCGGCCACGCCAAGCGCGTGATGATGGGCGTCTGGAGCTATCTGCGGCAGTTCATGTACACCAAGTGGGTGATCGTCGTGGACGACGACATCAACGCCCGCGACTGGAAAGACGTCATGTGGGCGCTCTCCACCCGCATGGACCCGGCCCGCGACATCACCCTCGTGGAAGGCACCCCCATCGACTATCTCGACTTCGCCTCGCCTGAGAGCGGGCTCGGCTCGAAGGTCGGTCTGGACGCCACCAACAAATGGCCGCCCGAGACCAAGCGGGAGTGGGGCGAAAAACTCGGCATGGATCAAGCGACCGTGGCGGCGGTGACCGCGAAATGGGCGCGGCTCGGCCTGCCGGAATAGTCGCGAGCGCCAGATGCTCCCCCTCTGGGGGAGCTGTCAGCGAAGCTGACTGAGGGGGACTTTAACCCTTGCTTGTGGACTTCAACCCCCTCCGTCACGTCGCCAAAGAGAGCGACGCGCCACCTCCCCCTCTACGCGCTACGCGCTGGGGGAGGATCCAAGCCCCTCTTGCCCTTCGCGACGTTCCGCGTCCAACTGCGCGCCATCGCGTGGGGCGACAAAGGAACATCTCACATGGACGCCGTCTCTTCGGGCCATGCGGCAGCGCTATGGACCGGGTTGCATCTCCTCCTCCTGCTGGTGCTGTCGCTGCTGGTCGTGCGCCAGCGCCAGCGTCACAAGGTCCTGCTGGGCGACGAGGGCGTGCCGGAGCTCGCCCAGGCGATCCGCGCCTTCGGCAACGCCACGGAATATATCCCGCCCGCCTTGATCGGGATCGCCGTCCTGGCCATCGTCGACGCCGCACCCCTGGCCATCCATGTGACCGGCTTCGTGCTGTTCGTCGGCCGGGCGCTGCACGCCTTTGGCCTGTCGCGCAGCGGCGGCGGCTCCTTCGCCCGCACCGTCGGCATGACCATGACCTGGCTGGCCTATGTGTTCGCCAGCGTAGCCTTGCTCTTCAACGCCGTCGTGTAGAGTTCGCTTCAGCTTGCCCAAGGGGCCGCATCCCGCCATATGGCCCGGATGGATGAGAGCCTGCTAGCCGATGTCGTGGCCGCCGCGCGCAAAGCCGGGGCCGATGCCGCCGAAGCCGTGGGCGCCGAGCGCCGAGCGCTGGGCATCAATGTGCGCCTGGGCGCGCTGGAAGAGGTGGAGCGCGAGGAGTCGCGCGACCTCGGCCTGCGGGTCTTCGTCGGCCAAAGGCAGGCCAGCGTCTCGGGCTCCGACATCTCCAAAGAAGCCCGCGCCAAGCTCGTGGAACGCGCCGTGGCCATGGCCAGGCTCGCCCCGGAAGATCCCTATGCGGGCCTCGCCATGCGCGAACGGCTGGCCAAGGCCCCCTTCCCCGAGCTCGACCTGCACGACGCCGAGGAGCCCTCCCCGGAATCCCTTGAAGAGATCGCCCGCACGGCCGAGGAGGCCGCCCGCGCCAACCCCGGGGTGACCAATTCCGAGGGCGGTTCGGCCTCGGCCTCCGCCAGCCAGTGGCGGCTTGTCACGTCCGACGGCTTCTCCGGCCTCTACGCGGCCTCGACCTTCTCTATCGGCGCCTCGGTGGTGGCCGGCGAGGGCGAGACCATGGAGAGCGGCTATGACGGTCGCTCCACCCGCTGGCGCGCCGACCTGCCGGCGCCCGGCGTGATCGGGACCGAAGCCGCCCGGCGCGCGGTCGCCCGCCTGGGCGCGCGCAAGATCGATTCGACCACCGCCCCGGTGATTTTCGAGAACCGCCTGGCCACCTCGCTGATCGGCCCGCTGATCGGGGCGATCTCGGGACCCTCCATCGCCCGCGGCACCTCGTTCCTGAAGGACAAGCTCAACCAGCCGGTCTTCGCCAAGGGCGTGAACATCGTCGACGACCCCCATGTCCGCCGCGGCCTGGGCTCGTCGCCCTTCGATGACGAGGGCGTTGCCAACCAGGCCCACAGCTTGATCGACGACGGGGTGCTGACCACCTGGCTGATGAACTCGTCGTCAGCGCGCCAGCTCGGCCTGGTCACCACCGGCCACGCCTCGCGCGGCCTGGCGGGACCGCCGGGCGTCTCCACCTCGAACCTGACCCTGCGCCCCGGCACGACCGACATGGCCGGGCTGATGGCCGACGCCAAGGCGGGGCTGGTCATCACCTCGATGTTCGGGCCTTCCCTGAACGGCAACACCGGCGACTGGTCGGTGGGCTGCGCGGGCTTCTGGTTCGAGAATGGGGAACTGGCCTATCCGGTCACCGAGATCACCGTGGCCGGCAACCTGATCGACATCTATGCGCGCCTGGTCCCCGGCTCCGACCTGGAGATCCGCGGTTCGGCCAACTCGCCCTCGATCCTGGTCGACGGCCTGGCGATCGCCGGCCGCTGATGCCGCACGCCGCCGCCGACCTGGCGCTGATCACCGAGGCGGCCCACGAGGCCGGCGCCCTGGCGCTGAAGATGCGGGCCGAGGGGCTGACGATCGAATACAAGGCCGGCGACTCCCCGGTCACCAACGCCGACCTGGCCTGCGACGCCCTGCTGAAGCAACGCCTTTCGGCCGCCCGGCCGGACTATGGCTGGCTGTCGGAGGAGACCGCCGACGACCCGCGCCGGCTGTCCAAGCGCCGGCTGTTCGTGGTCGACCCCATCGACGGCACCCGCGCCTTCCTCAAGGACCGCCCGTGGTGGGCGGTGTCGATCGCCGTGGTCGAGGACAAGCTGCCCCTGGCCGGCGTCGTGTTCGCCCCCGAGCTGGACGAGACCTACACCGCCATGGCCGGGCGCGGGGCCCGTCTCGACGGATTTGAGATCCACGCCTCGAGCTGCGATGTGGTGGAAGGTTGCGGCATGGTCGGCGACGCGCGGATGTTCGCCCACCCCGCCTGGCCCGCTCCCTGGCCCGACATGCGGATCGAGGCGCGCAACTCCACCGCCTACCGGCTGTGCGTCATCGCCTCGGGCGCCTTCGACGCCACCATCGCCATGGTTCCGAAGTTCGACTGGGACCTGGCGGCCGCCGATCTGATCGCGCGGGAGGCCGGCGCCTTCGTCGGCGACCATCACGGCCGCCCGTTCAGCTACAACGGCCCGAATCCGGCGCAACCGAGCCTCGTCTGCGCGGCGCCGCGTCTCGCCCCATTGATCCTGGAGCGCGTCTCGCATATCGCCCTCCCCAATTGAATCGTTTTGGGAAATGACCCGGCCATGCCTGACAGACAGCTCCTGCATCTCGTCATCGGCGGCGAACTCGAAGAGGTCGAAGGCGTAAAGTTCCGCGACCTCTCCAAGATCGATCTGGTGGGCGCCTACGCCAGCCACGCCGAGGCGCTCGCCGCCTGGCGCGCCAAGGCGCAGTCCACCGTGGACAACGCCCTGATGCGCTACTTCATCATCCATGCCCACAAGCTGCTCGATCCGCACGACGACGAGCCGCACGATCACTAGGCGCCGGGCGCGACCTGCGCGGCGAGGTGGACGGTGCAGCGTCCGCGCGTACTAGGGCGCTGCTCCTCCATGCCAGTTTTCCCAAGCTGCACTTTAGAAGAATCTTAGAATTCCGACGGGAGGCGACAGATAATTCTGACGTCACTCTAGATGCGTCAGAGTATCGCACCGCGCCCACGAATCCGTTAAGGGTTCCGGAGTGACACAGCCATAAGGTGATCGAACATACAGGAGCTCGTTTAGGGGGAGTCCGATGTTCAGAGTCCAATGGCGTTCGATGGGCGCTTCCCGATGGAATATCGGGCCCATAACCATAAGTTTGCCGGCTGCCACCGGTCTGGCGAGCGTGACGGGTCGACAGTCCGGTACGGCTGACGTCCATGTCGTGGAGGACGTGGGGACGCCCGTCGCACACAAGCCCTCGATTGACCATCGCGTTTGAATTGACTTCGGGCACCTGAGGTTCGACCGACGAAGACTGGAACCCGTCGCGCCGACATTGGGGTGAGGGGCCGCGGACCTACTCCCGCTTCAGCAAGCCCTCGGTCAGCAGGCGGCCCCACATCTGGCTGCGGAAGTCTGCCTTGATGGCGGCCTCGTCGTAGGCGTCGCTCCCGACCCAGTCGAGGAAGCTCTGGCCCTTGGGCTCACCCTCGGCCAGGTAGCGTTCGAAGGTGTAGTCCAGCACCCCGGTCTTGCCCTGTTTCACATGCAGGTACTTGAGCGAGAGCTGTTCCAGGGCCTCCCGGATTGGGACCCCCTGGCGGAAGTGCCTGTAGAACACGCTCATGATGCCGGCCCGGTCCGCGCCGGACTTGCAGTGCATCAGGGCCGGATACTCGATGCTCTCGAACAGCGCCTTGGCGCCCAGGACCCGGGCCCGGCTGGGGACTTCGCGCGAGGTGACGGTGAAGTCGACCATCGTCAGCCCCAGGCGCGCGCAGGCGTCCTTCTCCAGCGCATGGAAGCTGGCGTCGAACCCCCCGCGCAGGTTGATGATGGTCTTGATCCCACGCCGCTTCCACTCGGCCAGTTGGTGGGGCCAGGGCTGGTTGGTGCGCACCAGTTCGTCGCTGATCCAGTGGGCGTTCTGGAAGCCCAGCCGCAGATAGGCGTGATCCTTCCAGAGATAATCCAGATAGGTCGAGGTGCGCCCGGCGGGCGTGGTGAGGTCGAAATCGGCCAAGTTAGGTTCCTGCGTCACGCGCCCTAACTAGGGGTTTCGGGCGCCGAGCGGAAGCGCCGCGCGCTACGCGAAGGCGGTCGGCCGGGCGGGCGCGGCCGGTGGCGCGGGCTTGCGCAGCAAGCGGGTCACGCGGTCGAGGAAGTCGGCGCCGCTGAACGGTTTGGTCAGGCAGTCGCGCGCGCCGCGGTTGACGGCGCGCTGGATGTCTTCCGCGCCCAGCTTGCGGCCCATGACCAGGATCGGGAACGGAGGCTTGCAGCCCGGCGGCGTCAGGGCGGTGAGCACTTCGAACCCGTCCATCTCGGGGATGGCGAGCTCCATGACCAGAGCCGCGGGGCGCGTGTTGCGCATGATGTCCAGCGCCGCGCGGCCGGTGCGGGCCGTGGTGGTGTCGTAGCCGGCGACCTCGAGGCGGATCTGCAGCATCTCCAGGACGGCGCGATCATGGTCGACGACCATGAGCTTCAGGCCGCGGGTGTCGAACTGCATTGTCGAAAGCCCCTTCCTGAACGGGTGGCTCGGGCGCTCAAAACCCTAGAAGAGGTCGAGATCGCCCGCGTCCTCACCCTGGTTGACGCCCATCTCTTCGCCGCCGAACGCCGTGGACATGCGATCGGCCAGGACGCCCAGGGTGATGTCGTCGATGGCCGCCTGGACCGGGACCATCACCTCTTCGCAGACGTTCTCGCTGACCTTGCGGGCGAAAGCCGACAGGCCGGTCAGGTGCTGGCTGAGCAGGTCGACGGCCTGCATGCCCTCGATGAGGCGGGTGCGCTCCGACTCCGGCGTGGTCTTCATCAGTTCGCCGATCAGCTTGTCGAGGAAGATGCAGCGCGCGCCGGCCAGCTCGATCTCCCAGGCCAGGGCGTCGAACGTGGTCGCGGCGCTGGCTTCCAGTCCGCCCTCCGCCTGCCGCTGCGCCTGCATGCCGCTCTCCCCGCCTGAACCCGCAAGCTGCACGAGCGGCCTTAACGCCCAATAAACTCTGTCGAACACCGTTCAGTCCAGACGTCGCAGGTCCAGCGGGGCCCTCGGCTCCCTTGACTTCGGGGCCCCGACAGCCGACCCCAAGGGCGATGAGCGAGCCCGCCGCCGAGCTGCCCACCCGCGCCGTGATCGGCCGGATCGCGCGCGTCTATATGACGCCGCGCTGGAAGGGCTGGACCCTGGCCCTGGTCGCCGCCGTGGCCACGGCCTATCTCAGCGCCACCCTCATCCAGATGATGGAGCCGGCGATCAATGATCTGCTGGTGAACCACAAGCCCGGCGCCCTGGTGGCGATCCCGCTGACCATCGCGGCCCTCGCCATCGGCCGGGCCCTGGCCCAGGTGATCCAGGCCAGCGAGGTCAACCGCATCGGCAACGAGGTGGTGGGCCAGGTCCAGGTCCAGCTGTTCGGCAAGCTGGTGCGCGCCGACTTGGCGCGCCTGCGCAGCGAGCATTCCGGCTCGTTCGTCTCCTCGGTGCTCTATGATGCCGGCCTGATCCGCGAAGCCGCCACCTCGGGCGTGATCAACTACACCCAGCACCTGCTGACCCTGGTCGGCGCCTTCATCGTGATGAGCAGCAACGACCCGGCGCTGTCGGTGGCGCTGATCGTCGCGGCTCCCCTGGCCGGCGCCATCATGCGCCGGTTCTCCCGCCGGACGGTCAAGGCGACCAAGGGCGCCATGGTCGAGACCTCGGCCCTCTCCACCGCGATCATGGAGAGCCTGGACGGCGTCCGGGTGGTGAAGATCGAGAACCGCGAGGACTACGAGGAAGGCCGCGTGGCCGAGGTGGTCAAGCGCCGCCAGAAGCACCTGGTGAAGGGCGCTAACGCCCGCGCCCGCGCCGCGCCGGCCACCGAACTGCTGATGACCCTTATCACCGCGGCGGTCATCGCCTATGCCGGCTGGCGCTCGCAGACCGGGGCGATGAACGTCGGCGCCTTCGTCGCCTTCATCATGGCGCTGGGCCTGGCCAGCCAGTCCCTGCGTCAGCTCGCCAACCTGCAGACGGTGATGGCCGAGGGCCTAGCCGCCGCCCGCCGGCTGTTCTCCGCCCTCGACGTGCAGCCCGAGGTGCGCGAGCAGGCCGGCGCCAAGCCGCTGCCCCGCGGCGCGGCGACCATCGGCTTTTCCGCCGTGGGCTTCAGCTATGCGCTCGACGGGCCGCCGGCCCTGCAGGGCGTGAGCTTCGAGGTGCATCGGGGTGAGACCGTGGCCCTGGTCGGCCCCTCCGGTGGCGGCAAGAGCACCATCCTCAACCTGATCCCGCGTTTCTATGACGCCTCGGCCGGCGTGGTGAGCATCGACGGGATCGACGTGCGCGACGTGACGCTGGCTTCCCTGCGCGACCAGATCGCGCTGGTGACCCAGGAGCCGTTCCTGTTCGACGACACGGTCCGGGCCAACATCGCCTATGGGCGGCCCAGCGCCACGGTCGAGGAGATCGAGGCCGCGGCGTCGGCCGCCGCCGCCCATGAGTTCATCGGCGCCCTGTCCGACGGCTACGACACTCTGGTGGGCGAGGCCGGCGCCCGGCTCTCCGGCGGCCAGCGTCAGCGCATCGCCATCGCCCGCGCCTTCCTGAAGGACGCCCCGATCCTGCTGCTGGACGAGGCCACCAGCGCGCTGGACACCGAGAGCGAGGCCCAGGTGCAGGTCGCCCTGGCCCGCCTTATGGCGGGCCGCACCACGATCCTGATCGCCCACCGCCTGTCGACCGTTCGCGGCGCCGACCGCATCTATGTGATCGACAAGGGCAAGGTGGTGGAGACCGGCGACCATGAGAGCCTGGTCAAGGACCGCGGCCTCTACGCCCGTCTCGCCCAGAGCCAGGACCTTGAGGCGGAGAGCACGGCGTGAAGAAGCTGCTGCGCCACCCGGCGACCCAGGTGGCGCTGGGCTGGGTCCTGCACGCCTACATGGTCCTGGTCCGCCGCACGGTGCGCTGGCGCCACGAGAACATCGAATGCGTCGACGGGGTGCTCGCCTCCGACCAGGGCGCGCTGGCCCTGTGCTGGCACGGCCGGATCCCCGTGGCCCTGGCCGTGGCCAAGGTCTGGTGGCGCAAGCCGCGGGCCTGTCTGGTCTCGCCCTCCGGCGACGGCGAGTTCTTCGCCCAGGCCATGGCCCACGCCAGGTTCCCTTCGATCCGCGCCTCCTCCGCCAAGAAGGGTGACAGCGTCAAGGCCCGCGCCCTCGTCGCGGCCTTCCGCGAGGCGGTGAAGTTCGTCACCGGCGGCGGGGTGCTGATCGTCACCCCCGACGGCCCGCGCGGCCCGAGCGAGGTCATGGCGCCGGGCGCGGCCCAGATCGCCCGGCGCACGGGCGCGCCGGTGTTCATGATGGGGATCGCCGTCTCGCCGGCCAGCCGCGCCGGAAGCTGGGACCGGGCGATGATCGGACGGCCCTTCGGCAAGGGCGCGGTAGTCTGGGACGGTCCGTTCCACGCCCCGGCCGACGCCGACGACGCCACCATGGAAGCTCTGATCGCCGACTGGTCGGCGCGGCTCTCGGCGCTCACCCGCCGCGCGGAGGTGCTGGCCGGCTACGTTGATCCGCTAGCCGCGCGGTGACACATAGGGACATGGGCCAGGACCATCACCACGGTCACGATAACAGCCACCATGACCACGATCATGGGGGCCACGGTCATGCCCATGGTCCTGGCGGCCACAGCCACGCGCCCAAGGACTTCGGTCGGGCCTTCGCCATTGGCGTGGGGCTGAACTTCGCCTTCGTCCTGGTCGAGGTCGGAGCCGGCCTGTGGTCGGGCTCCCTGGCCCTGCTGGCCGACGCGGGCCACAACCTCTCCGACGTGCTCGGCCTGCTGCTGGCCTGGGGCGCGACGGTGCTGGCCAGGAGCGCGCCCACCTCGCGCCGCACCTACGGCCTGCGCAAGGTCACCATCCTGGCCTCGCTGGCCAACGCCGTGCTGCTGCTGGTCGCCGTCGGCGTCATCGCCTCTGAGGCCGTGCGCCGCTTCGCCGATCCCGCCGAGGTCGCCACCGGTCCGGTGATGATCGTCGCCGCCATAGGCGTGGCCATCAACACCGCCACCGCCCTGATGTTCATGAAGGGCCATGACGACCTGAACGTCCGCGGCGCCTTCCTGCACATGGCCGCCGACGCCGGGGTGTCCCTGGCCGTGGTGGTGGGGGCGGCCCTGATCGCGGTGACCGGCCTGCTGTGGATCGATCCGGCGCTCAGCCTGCTGATCGCCGCGGTCATCGTGCTGGGCACCTGGGGCCTGCTGCGCGACTCCGTGGACCTCGCCCTGGACGCCGCGCCCAAGGGCGTGGACGTCGAGGCGGTGCGGACCTGGCTGAGCGGGCGTCCCGGCGTCACCGAGGTCCACGACCTGCACATCTGGGCCATGAGCACCACCGAGACCGCCCTGACCGCTCACGTCATGCGGCCCGTCAACGACGACGGCGACGGCTTCCTGCACGAGACCTGCGAGGCCCTGGCCAAAAAGTTCGGCATCGGCCACGCCACCTTGCAGGTGGAGGTCGGCTGCGCCGAGCCCTGCCGGCTCGCTCCCGCGCACGCGGTCTAGAACCGCCTTGCGCCCCTTCTCCCTCGCGCTCTACGGCGCGGTCACCCAGGCCCTGAGCCCGCTCGCCGGCCTGGTGCTGCGACGGCGCGCGGCTAAGGGCAAGGAGGACCTGGTCCGCCTGCCCGAGCGGCTAGGCTATGCGGGCCTGGCGCGGCCGCAGGGCCCGCTGGTCTGGCTGCACGCGGTCAGCGTCGGCGAAAGCGTCTCGCTGCTGCCGCTCGTGGGGGCGCTCAACCGGCGAAGGCCCGACCTGACCCTGCTCGTCACCTCGGGCACCATCACCGCAGCGGCCCTGCTGGCCGAACGGCTGCCGCCGGGCGTGCTCCATCAGTACGCCCCCATCGACACCCCCAGCGCCGTGGGCCGTTTCCTGCGCCACTGGCGGCCCGGCCTGGTGGTCACCGTGGAGAGCGAGCTGTGGCCCAACCTGATCCTGGGGGCCAAGGACGCGGGCGCGAGCCTCGCCCTGATCTCGGCCCGCATGACCCAGACCAGCGCCGACGGCTGGGCGCGCTTTCCGGGCGCCGCTAGAATGCTGCTCTCCGCCTTCGACCTGATCCTGCCGCAGGAGCCGGAGACCGCGCGGCGCCTAGCCGGGCTGGGCGCGCGCCTGGGGCCGCGGCTCAACCTGAAGCAGGTCGGCGAGCCCCTGCCCTTCGACGCCGCCCAGTTCGCTCCGCTGCGCGCGGAGATCGGCGATCGCCAGGTGATCCTGGCCGCCAGCACCCATCCCGGCGAGGACGAGATCATCGCCGAGGCGGTGTCCCGGGCGGCGACCGGCGCCCTGCTGATCGTCGTGCCGCGCCACGTGGCGCGTGGCCCCGCCGTGGCCGAAGTCCTGCGCGCGGCCGGCTTCGCGGTCAGCCGGCGCGGCGCGGGCGAACCGATCGCCGGCGACGCCTATGTGGCTGACACCATGTTCGAGATGGGCCTGTTCTTTCGCCTGGCCGACGTGGTGGTCATGGGCGGCAGCTTCGTTCCCGGGATCGGGGGTCACAATCCGCTTGAGCCGGCGCGGCTGAAGCGGCCCATCGTCACCGGCCCGCACGCCTTCAACGCCGCCGCCATCTACGCCGAAATGTTCGACGAGGTCGCCGCCATCGAGGCGCCCGACGGCGAAGCCCTGGCCCGCCATCTGCGCGGCCTGCTAAGCGAACCGCTGATCGCGCCCCGCATAGCCCAGGCGGCCCTGGCCTACGCCAATCGCCAGCAGGGCGCGCTGGATGAGGCGCTGGCCCTGCTCGAACCCCTGGCGCCGGCATGAAGCTCGCCACGCCGCGTTGGTGGTATGTGCGCGACGGCGCCCCGGCCCCGGTCAGCCGCCTGCTGCTGAAGCCGCTCTCCTGGATCTGGACCTATGTGACGGCCCGGCGGATCGCCACCACCACCCCCGTCGATCCCGGCGTGCCCGTGATCTGCGTCGGCAACCTGACCCTGGGCGGGGCCGGCAAGACGCCGGTCGTGCGCGCCTTGCTGGAACGCCTACCCGGCGCCCACGCCCTGTCGCGCGGCCATGGCGGAACGCTCATCGGACCGGTCCAGGTCGACCCGAGTGTCCACACCGCCCGCGAGGTCGGGGACGAACCGCTGATGCTGGCGGCCGACGCCCCGGTCTGGATTTCCCGCGACCGCATCCCGGGGGCCCAGGCCGCGGCGGCGGCCGGCGCGCGAGTGGTGGTGATGGACGACGGCCACCAGAACCCCAGCCTGGCCAAGGCCCTGTCCATCGTCGTGGTCGACGGCGAGACCCGCGACAACGCCTGGCCCTTGGGCGACGGCGCGGTGTTCCCATCCGGCCCCCTGCGCGAGCCCCTGACCAGCGGTCTGGCCCGCGCCGACGCCGTGGTCCTGATGCTGCCCTCCGACCTGGCCGAGCCGGAGCCGGCGCTGCTCGCCGTGTTCAAGGGCAAGCCCGTGCTGATCGCGCGCCTGGAGCCCGCCGCCCCGCCGCCGCCTGGCCCGCAGCTCGGCTTCGCCGGCATCGGCATGCCCTGGAAGGTGGAGACCGCTTTGAAGGCCGCCGGCTGCGAGCTGGCCGACTTCGTGCCTTTCCCCGACCACTTCGCCTATGACGCCTCCAGCCTGAAGCAGCTGGCCGACCGCGCCGCCGTGTTCGGCGCGGGTCTTGTCACCACGGAGAAGGACTGGGTGCGGCTGCCACCGGCCTGGCGCGCGCAGGTGGTCGCTTGGCCGGTGCGGGCGGTGTTCCAGGACGAAGCAGCGCTGAGCGAGTTGCTGGCGCGGTTCTAGAACGGCGGCTGTTCTGGCGTGGGCGGTTCCGGCGGCGTCGGCTGCGCCGGCGCCTCGAGGGTCTCCGGCGCGACGCCGGGCTCGCCTTCCGCGCCCGGGACCTCCAGGCCCGGCAAGGCCTCCAGATCGACCGGGGCCTGGACCGCGACCGGCGGTCCGCCCACGACCTTGCCAGCCACGCGCACGGCCTTGAGCCGCATGGCCTCGCCCATGTACTCGCGCCAGACCTGGGCGGGCAGCCCGCCGCCGGCCACGCCCTTCATCGGGCTGTTGTCGTCATTGCCGAACCAGACCGCCACCACCAGGTCGCCGACGAAGCCGATGAACAGGGCGTCGCGATAGTCCTGGGTCGTGCCGGTCTTGCCGTGGGCGTACTGGTTGATATTGGCGGTGTTGCCAGTGCCGAACACCACGCTGTTGCGCAGCAGGTCGAGCAGCTGGTCGCGCTCGGTCTTGGGCAGCGGCCTGGGCGCACGTTCGGCGACCTGGACCACGCCATAGGGGGTGACCGGCATGGACCCGTTGGCCACCGCCGCGTAGCCGGCGGTCAGCTCCATCAGGCTCATGGGCGCGGTCCCCAGGGCCAGAGTCAGGTCGTCGGGGAACTTGGCGGTAACGCCCATGTCGCGGGCGGCCTGGATGATGGCGCCGCGCCCAACCTGCTGGGCCAGGCGCACGGCCGCGACGTTCGAGGACGAGGCGAAGGCGTTGCGCAGGCGCACGTCATGGCCGGCGTAGCGGCCCTCGTGGTTCTCCGGCTTCCAGTCGCCGATCTCCACAGGCGCGTCGAGGATCATGCTTTCGGGGGTGAGGCCGTCGCGCAAGGCGGCCTGGTAGACGAACAGCTTGAAGGCCGAGCCCGGTTGCCGCATCGCGTCGACGGCGCGGTTGAACTGGCTCTCGGCGTAGTCGCGGCCGCCGACCATGGCGACCACCCGGCCGTCCGGCCGCATGGCGATGATCGCGCCCTGGGTGACATTGGCCCAGCCCATGCGGGCGATCGCCCGGCGCAGGGTCTTCTCGGCCCGGTCCTGCAGGACGGAGTCGAGCGTGGTCTGCACCCGCACCTCTCCGAAGGCCCGCTCGTTGGCGCGCCGCGCCTGGGGGGTGACCCAGTCGGCGAAGTACGACCCGACGGGCAGCTTCACCCGGCCCTCGCGGACCCGGACATTACGCGCGCCGCGCGCCTGGGCGGCCGTGATCTCGCCCACCTCGATCATGGAGGCCAGCACGATCCGCGCGCGAGCCCGGGCGGCAGGCAGGTCTTCGGTCGGCGCGAGCTTGGACGGCGCCTTGACCATGCCCGCCAGCATGGCCGACTCGCCAAGGCTCAGGGTCTCGGGCGTCTTGTCGAAATAGTGCCGGGCCGCAGCGCGCAGGCCATAGACCCCGTCGCCGAAATAGACCGCCGAGAGGTAACGCGACAGAATCTCGTCCTTGGAGAGCCGCGCCTCCAGATAAAGCGCGATCAGCGCCTCCTGCGCCTTGCGTCGGAAGCTGCGCTGGTTGGTCAGGAAGGCGTTCTTGGCGAGCTGCTGGGTGATGGTCGAGGCGCCCTGGCGCACGCCGCCGGCCTCGGAGTTGCGCTGGACCGCGCGGGCGATGGCGCGGGGATCGATGCCGATGTGCTTGTAGAACCGCCGGTCCTCGATGGCGACGAAGGCCGCGCCGACATGATGCGGCAGCTTGCTCACGTCCACCGGCGCCTCCTTGTAGGAGCCGCGCCGGGCGAAGTCCTTGCCGTCGGCGGTGACCAGGATGAGCGTCGGGCTCTTCAGCGGCTCCAGCGCCCGGCCCAACGGCAGGGACCAGACCAGGAAGATCACGAAGGCCAGGACCGCGAGGAACGCCCCGGCGGCCATCTGCCAGGGGCGACGGCGCCAGATCGGCGGTCGAACCGGCGCCGTCGCGACGGGCGCCTCGGCCTCAGGCGCGCGCGCGGACTCCAGGGAACCGGTCGGATCGCTCATGCGCGGGAAAGCTCGTACGAAACGCGGGGGTCAGGCGCGCTTCATGAACGGTTCCCGCGCTCGCCTCAAGCCCCTGCTTTCTGGGCGTATTTCCAGGCCGACTCCGCCAGCAGCGGCACGCGCGCGGCCATGGCGGTCGCCTGCGGGCTGTTGGCCGTGCCGTCGCGCACTCGGCCGACGATGCCCTGGCAGATCCCGGCCAGGCGGAACATGTTGTAGGCGAAGAACCAGTCGAGGTCGTGCAGGCCCGTCCGGTTGGTGGCCTCGCAATAGGCGGCCACCGCTTCGTCGATGGTGGGGATGCCGTGGGCCTTGAGGTCCGGCAGGGTGGCGATCGTGCCGTTGACCCAGTTCATCAGCAGATAGGTGAAGTCCGCCAAGGGCTCGCCCAGGGTGCCCAGCTCCCAGTCGAGCACCGCGATGACGCGGGCCTCGGTGGGGTGGATGACCATGTTGTCGAGGCGGTAGTCGCCATGGACGATACTGGTCCGCTCCTGGGCGGGCAGCGATTTGGGCAGCCATTCGATGAGCTTTTCCATCTCCTCGAGATGGACGGTCTCCGAGGCCTTGTACTGCTTGGTCCAGCGGTCGACCTGCCGGCCCATATAGTTGCCGGGCTTGCCGTAGTCGCCAAGGCCGATGGCCTCGTAGTCGGTGTTGTGCAGGTCGGCCAGGGTCTTGATCTTGGCCATGAAGATCGCGTGCCGCTCGGCCGGCTCGTACTGCGGGAGCTGCTGGTCCCAGAGGATGCGGCCCTCGACCATGTCCATGACGTAGAACCAGGTGCCGACCACACTGTCGTCGGTGCAGAGGCCGTAGGAGCGGGCCACCGGGAAGCCGGTGGGATAGAGCGCGGTGATCACCTTGTACTCGCGGTCGACCGCGTGAGCCGAGGGCAGCAGCTTGCCCGGCGGCTTGCGGCGCATGACGTATTTCTTGGCGGGGGTGACCAGCTGGTAGGTCGGGTTGGACTGGCCGCCCTTGAACTGGCGGACCTCCAGGGGACCCTGGAAGCCTTCGACATTGGCCTCCATCCAGGCCAGCAGCGAGGCTTCGTCGAACTTGTGGCTCTCGGCCACCGGCTTGGTGCCGCTGTTGAGCGCCTCGCGTTCCTGTTCCGCGGTGTCGGTCATGGCGCTCCCCAAGGGTTCGTACGTTTGTTTGAACCACCTTATCGACCCGCCTGGGTGCGGGGCAAGGCGCCTGGTCAACTACAGACCGGATCTTCGAAAGACAGAGCCGGGCGAGACCAGGCTCCGTCTGGGGTCTCTATCGCGCGCCGAGCGCCCGCCAGCCTATGTCGGTGCGATGGAAGCCGCCCGGCCAGTCGATCCGCGCGATGGCGGCGTAGGCCCGGTCGCGGGCCTCCTGCAGGGTCGCGCCGCGGGCGCAGACATTGAGCACCCGTCCGCCGGCGGCGCGCAGGGTCCCGTCGGGATCGCGCGAGGTGCCGGCGTGGAAGACGACCACCTGGTCGCCGAAGTCCTGCTCGGCGCCGCGGATGATCGAGCCGCCGACCGGGCTCTCCGGATAACCGTCGGCGGCCAGGACCACGCAGATCGCCGCCTCGTCGCGCCACCGGGGCGTCGGGAGGGCGGCCAAGGTCCCGTTGGCGCAGGCCAGCAGGTAGGGAACAAGGTCGCTTTCCAGCCGCAGCATCAGCACCTGGCACTCCGGATCGCCGAACCGGACATTGAACTCCACCAGCTTGGGGCCGTCGGCCGTGGCCATCAGCTCCACGAACAGCACGCCCTTGTAGGGCGCGCCCTCCGCGGCGATCCCGGCGAAGGCCCGCTCGGCCAGCCGGGTGCGGGTCTGTTCGATCAGCTGGGGCGTGAAGACCGGGGCCGGCGAGTAGGTACCCATGCCGCCGGTGTTGGGACCGGTCTCGCCGTCATAGGCGCGCTTATGGTCCTGGGCCTCGCCGAACACGATGGAGTCCCTGCCGTCGCAGAGGGCGAACAGCGAGCCGATCTCGCCCTGCAGGAACTCCTCGATCACCACCCGCGCGCCGGCCGCGCCGAACCGCCCACCCAGGGCGTCGTCGATGGCGGCGTGGGCGGTCGCCAGGTCCTCGGCGATGACCACCCCCTTGCCGGCCGCCAGGCCGTCGGCCTTGATCACGTAGGGGGGCGTGAAGTCGGCCAGGGCGGCCTTGGCCTGGTCGGCGGTGTCACAGACCCGGTAGGCCGAGGTGGGCAGGCCGTGACGGTCGGTGAAGGCCTTGGTGAAGGCCTTGGAACTCTCGAGCTGGCCCGCCTGGGCGACGGGGCCGAAACAAGCGATGGCGGCCTGGTTCAGCGCGTCGGCGAGGCCCACCTCCACGGCGACCTCGGGCCCGATCACCACCAGGTCGGCGGCGATCTCTTGCGCCAGCGCCACCAGGGCCGCGACGTCGGTCGGCTTGATCGCGCGCAGCTCGCCCAGGTTCGCCATGCCCGGATTGCCCGGCGCCATGACCAGGCGCTTGACGAGCGGCGAGGCAGCGATCTTCCAGGCCAGAGCGTGTTCGCGCCCGCCCGAGCCGACGAGGAGGATGTTCATGGGGCCGCTTTGGCGCGCGGCCGGGCCGCGGTCAAGCCTGGGGCTGGTTATGGGCGCCGAGCCACCGCTGGACAGCGCGGGCGGCGCGGGCGGAGGCGGTGTCGGCCGGCCGGGTCGGCGGGGCGGTGATCTCCAGGACCACCCCGTCCGGGTCCTCGAAATAGATCGACTGCTGGGCGCCGTGGTCCTCTTCCCAGAAGCGCACGCCGGCCGTGCGCAGCTTCTTGCGCCAGCCGGCCAGGTCGGCGATCGAGCCCTCGGCCATGGCGTAGTGGCGCACGTCCTTGGGCAGGTCTTTGTACTTGGGGCGCGGCGCGTCCTTCAGCTCGACCAGCACGATCTCGCCGCCGTCCGGCAGGGCGAAAATCATCATCAGCCAGGGATAGGAGCCCCAGTCGTCGCCCTCGTGGGCGTCGACCAGCGGCAGCTCCAGGACATCGCGGTAGAAGGCCAGGCTCTCGCCCGCGTCGCGGACGGGAAACACCACGTGGTCCAGCTTCAGCATCCGGCCCTCCCTGGGAGTCACACGGACGATAGCATTGTTCTACCGGAGTTCGAGACTCCCAACGACACGTGGCCTTAGGCGTCCATGTCCAGGGAGTAGCCCGCCGAGCGGACGGTGCGGATCGGATCGGCCGCTTCCTCGCGGTTGAGCGCCTTGCGCAGACGCCCGACATGGACATCCACCGTACGGGCCTCGACATAGACGTCCGAGCCCCAGACCGCGTCCAGCAGCTGCTCGCGGGAGAACACCCGGCCCGGGTGCTGCATCAGGTAGTCCAGCAGACGGAACTCGGTGGGGCCGAGGTGGATCTCCTTGCCCGCCCGCTTCACCCGGTGGGCGACCCGGTCGATGACCAAGTCACCGATATGGACCCGGTCCTCGGCCAGGCCCGGCCGGATACGGCGCAGCACCGCGCGGATGCGGGCCGACAGCTCACTCATGGCGAAGGGTTTGACGATGTAGTCGTCGGCGCCGGTGTCGAGGCCGCGGATGCGGTCGCTCTCCTCGCCGCGCGCCGTCAGCATAATAATCGGCACGTTGCGGCTCTCGGACCGCTGGCGCAGGCGGCGGCAGACCTCGATGCCGGAGATCTTGGGCAGCATCCAGTCCAGCACGATGATGTCGGGCAGGCGCTCGGAGACCAGGGTCAGGGCTTCCTCGCCGTCACCGGCGACGGCGACCTCGTAGCCTTCCTTGTCGAGATTGTACTGCAGCAGCGTCGAGAGCGCGTCTTCGTCCTCGACGACCAGGATGTGAGGCGTCAAATCAACAGCTCCTAGACGCGCAACGCGTCGGTCTTCGGCCGGTCGGCGGAGATCATCTCCTCGCCGGTGATCTCGTAGTGGATGATCTCGGCGATGTTGGTGGCGTGGTCGCCGATCCGCTCCAGGTTCTTGGCGACGAACAGCAGGTGGGCGCAGGCCGTGATCGTGCGCGGATCGGCCATCATGTAGGTCAACAGCTCGCGGAACAGGCTGTTGTAGTGCTCGTCCACCTCGTCGTCGCGGCTCCAGACGGCCAGGGCACGGTCGAGATCGGAGCCCGTATAGGCGTCCAGCACGTCCTTCAGCCGGCCCAGGACCAAGCGGCCCATGCGCTCGATAGAGCGGGTCAGCGGGGTGATCGGCTCGGCTTCGGTGAGCACCAGGGTGCGCTTGGCGATGTTCTTGGCCAGGTCGCCGCAGCGTTCCAGGTTCGAGGCGATCTTCATCGCCGCCACGGTCTTGCGCAGGTCGTTCGCCATGGGCTGGCGCAGCGCGATCAGCCGGATGGCCTTGCGCTCGATGTCGGCCTCCAGCACGTCCAACCGCTCGTCGCGGCCGACCACCAGCTCGGCGGTGGCTTGGTCGCGCTTGACCACTGCGTCAATGGCGTCGCTGACCTGGGCCTCGCACAGCCCGCCCATGCGCGCGCAGTCGGCGGTGAGGGTGTTCAGCTCGTCTTCGTAGGATTTGACGATGTGCTCGTTCATGACGCCCTCTAGCCGAACCGGCCGGTGATGTAGTCCTGGGTGCGGCTGTCGCGCGGGTTGGTGAAGATCTCGCCCGTCGGGCCCGCCTCCACCAGCTTGCCCAGATGGAAGAACGCTGTCTTCTGCGAGACTCGCGCGGCCTGGGCCATGGAGTGGGTGACGATGACGATGCAGTACTGGTTGCGCAGCTCGTCGATCAGTTCCTCGATCCGCGCGGTGGCGATCGGGTCCAGGGCCGAGCAGGGCTCGTCCATCAGGATCACCTCGGGGGAGACGGCGATGGCGCGGGCGATGACCAGGCGCTGCTGCTGACCGCCCGACAGACCCGTGCCCGGCTGGTGCAGTCGGTCGGCGACCTCGGCCCAGAGGCCGGCCCGCTTCAGGGAGCCCTCGACAATGGCTTCCAGCTCGGCCTTGCCGCTGGCCGTCCCGTGGATGCGCGGGCCGTAGGCGACGTTCTCGAAGATGGTCTTGGGGAACGGGTTGGGCTTCTGGAACACCATGCCCACCCGGGCGCGCAGCACCACCGGGTCGATGGACTTGTCGTTGATGTCCTCGCCGTCCAGCTCGATGCGGCCCTTCACCTTGCAGCCCGGGATGGTGTCGTTCATCCGGTTGATCGAGCGCAGGAAGGTGGACTTGCCGCAGCCCGACGGGCCGATCAGCGCGGTGACCGCCTTTTCCGGCACGTCCAGGCCGACGTCGAACAGGGCCTGTTTCTCACCGTAGAAGACGTTGACGTCGCGGGCGCGGATCTTGACCCCGCCCACCGGGGCGGCGGCGTGGGCGCGGTCGACCGCGATGTGCACGGGCGCCTCGGCATGGGCGGCTGCGTCGTCGCGCTGACTGGGCATTTGGGACCTCGAATGGGGCTTCATGACGCTACCACCGCCGCTCGAAGCGACGCCTCACAAGGATTGCGGCGAGGTTCATGACGATCATGAACACGAGAAGGACGATGATGGCCGCGGCGGTGCGTTCGTGGAAACCACGCTCTGAGGCGGTCTCCCAGATGAACACCTGGACCGGCAGGACGGTGGCCGAGCCGGTGAAGCCCTCCGGCACGCCGGGCACGAAGGACACCATGCCGATCATCAGCAGCGGCGCGGTCTCGCCCAGCGCGTGGGCGAGCGACAGGATGGCGCCGGTCATGACGCCGGGCATGGCCAGCGGCAGGACGTGGTGGAAGACCGTCTGGGTGCGCGAGGCGCCGACGCCCAGGGCGGCTTCGCGGATCGAGGGCGGCACGGCCTTGAGCGCCGAGCGGGTGGCGATGATCACGGTCGGCAGGGCCATCAAGGCCAGGACCAGCCCGCCGACCAGGGGGGAGGAGCGCGGCACGGCCAGCCAGTTGATGAACACCGCCAGGCCCAGCAGGCCGTAGACGATGGAGGGCACGGCGGCGAGGTTGTTGATGTTCACCTCGATCAGGTCGGTCCAGCGGTTCTTCGGCGCGAACTCTTCCAGATAGGTCGCCGCCAGCACCCCGATGGGCACGGCCAGGAAGGCGGTGACGAACAGCATCATCAGCGAGCCGACGATCGCGCCCAGCACCCCGGCCTGCTCCGCCTCGGTGGAGTCCGAGCGGGTGAGGAAGCCGGAGTTGAAGCCCGACTTGATCGCGCCCGCCGCCTTGAGCTTGTCCAGCCAGTCGAGCTGCTGGTCGTCCAGCTTGCGGCTGTCCTGCGGCGTGGAGCGCTTGATCTCGCCCTTGTAGTAGAGGCTGGCGTCCGACTTCACGGGACCGGTGACCGAGACCCGTTTGCCGATCAGCGAGGGGTCGCCGCGCACCTGCGTCAGGAGCTGGAAGCCCAGGTCGTTGGACATGATCTCGAGGATCTTGCCGGATTTCTCCCCGAACTCGTCGTCGGTCTCGCCCAGGGTGGTCAGCAGGGACTCGGCGACCATCTGATCGTAATTGGCCCCGCCGAGGTCGCCCCGATCGATCTTGGCCGGGTCCAGATAGACCGAAACGCTGATCTGGTTGTCGATGAAGGTCGTGTAGCCCTGGTGGATGATCCGCCCCAGGAGCACGGCCAGGAACGACAGGGCGACGATAATGGCGATGCGGCCATAGAGGCGAAACCGCATCTCCTGGGCGTGGCGCTTGACGAGGCGGGCTTCGACGATCCGGCGCAGGTTCGTCGCCGCGGCGGTCGGGAGGGTCGCGTCAGTCATATTGTTCCCGATATTTCTGCACGATGCGCAGGGCCACGATGTTGAGCATCAGGGTCACCACGAACAGCGTCAGGCCCAGGCCGAAGGCCGCCAAGGTCTTGGGGCTGTCGAACTCCTGGTCGCCGGTCAGCAGGGTCACGATCTGCACCGTCACCGTCGTCACCGTGTCCAGGGGATTGAGCGTGGTGTTGGCCTGAAGGCCCGCGGCCATGGTCACGATCATGGTCTCGCCCACGGCCCGCGAGACCGCAAGCAGCAGGGCGGCCATGATCCCCGGCAGGGCGGCGGGCAGCACCACCTTCTTGACCGTCTCCGAGCGCGTGGCGCCCATGGCCAGGCTGCCGTCGCGCAGGGACTGCGGCACCGCGTTGATGATGTCGTCGGAGAGCGAGGAGACGAAGGGGATCAGCATGATGCCCATCACCGCCCCGGCGACGAGCGCCATCTGGTTCTGGACCTGCATGAGATAGAGGCCCAGATCGTTCAGCGGGCCGTCGACCAGCATGGCGCCGATCCAGTTGAAGAAGCCGCGGAACAGCGGCCCCACCGTCAGGGCGGCGAAGAAGCCGTAGACCACGGTCGGGACGCCCGCGAGAATCTCCAGCATCGGCTTGACCACCGAGCGGGTCCAGGGACTGGCGTATTCCGAGAGATAGATCGCCGAATAGAGGCCGATCGGCGCGGCCACGACCATGGCGATCAGCATGATCAGGAAGGTGCCGACGAACAGCGGCACCGCCCCGAACGCCCCGGAGGTCGCGTACTGGTCCGTGCGCATGGCGATCTGCGGATCCCACTCCAGGCCGAACAGGAACTGGAGCGGCGGCACCGCCTGGAAGAAGCGCCAGCTCTCCCAGACCAGGGAGGCCACGATGCCGACCGTGGTCAGGACCGCCGTGACCGAGGAGACGATGAACAGGGCCGCGACCCAGCCCTCCACCCGGTTGCGGGCGCGGAAGTCGGGAGCGATCTTGGGATAAGCGAGAACAAGGCCCGCCAGCGCCAGGACCGCCGCCAGGGACAAGGCCCCGTAGTCGATAAGCTGTTTGAGCTGCGTGGACCGGGCGGCCTTGGCGTCCAGCGCCGTCTTCAGGTCGCCGGCATAGGCGGTTTCGCTGGGGTTGCCGCCGCGGGCCATCGCCCGGGCGTCGTCATAGAACACGTCCTGCTGCGGCGCAGTCAGGGCCTGGACGGAGGCGGGGGCGTCGAGGCGCAGCAGTCCTTCCTCAAGACGGCCGCCGAACATGGCGATCAACAGCACCAGGAGGACCGCCGGCACCCCCGCCCAGAGGGCGGCGTAGGCGCCGTAGTAACCGGGCAGCGAGTGCAGGCCGGCGGTCTTGCCGCCGACCGTGGCCACGGCCCGTCGCCGCGCGGCCATATAGGCCGCCGTTGAAAACAAGATCAGCGCCGCAAGGGCGATCCAGGTGAGCATTGGAATTTCGTGATCCAGCCACAGCTTCTTGCGGGAGCTATCCCTAGTCCCCGCGGCCGGAACCTGCCTGCGGATTGCTGTTCCTGTACGACGGTTTCACGACAGTTTTGTAACGGCGGCCTCGGCTGAGGTCGGCGGCTCCGACGGCGCTCCGCGCAGCATGGGGAAATAGGCGGTGAAGGTGGCCCCCTTCCCCAGCACGCTTTCCACGGTCAGGCCGCCGCGGTGGCGGTTCATGATGTGCTTGACGATGGCCAGGCCGAGCCCCGTCCCGTGCCGCTCGCCGCTCTTCTGGCCCTCGACCCGGTAGAACCGCTCGGTGAGCCGCGGCAGGGTCTCGCGCGCCAGCCCGACGCCGGAATCAGTCACCCGCAGGGACGCGTAGAGATCGGGTCCGTGATCGGGGGTCAGCAACGACAACCGAGCGGCGTGAGGATCGCGGGGCGCGGCGGCGGCGTCGTGCGTCAGGGCCGCGCGCAGGCCGACCTGCACCGTCGCGCCCTTGGGCGTGTACTTGATCGCGTTGTCGATCAGGTTCTGGATCACCTGGATGATCTGGTCGCGGTCGCCTGCCACCAAGGCCTGTCCCCGGCAAGGCAGGTCAGTGGCCAGCTTCACGTCACGTTCGCGAAGCAACGGCGCCACCCCGTCGACGACATCCATCACCGCGGCGGCCAGGTCGGTCTCACCCTCTGGCGCGATGTGTTCGTTCAACTCGATGCGGCTCAGCGACAGCAGGTCGTCGATCAGGCGCGCCATGCGATCGGCCTGGGCCTGCATGATGGCCAGGAACTTGTCGCGCGCGCCCTCGTCGGTCCGGGCGTGGCCGCGCAGGGTCTCGATGAAGCCCGAGAGCGAGGCCAGCGGGGTGCGCAGTTCGTGGCTGGCGTTGGCCAGGAAATCGGCTCGGGTTCGTTCCGAACGGCGGATGTCGGTCTCGTCGCGCAACACCAGCAGGGCCAGGCGCGCGCCATCGGGCGCCACGCCCAGCGGCTTGGCGATGGCGCGCAGGACTCTCTCCTGTGCGCCGCGCATCTCATATACAGCCTCGGAATCGAGGCCTCCGAACAACGCCTCGTCGACCGCCTCCAGGACCTCGGGATCGCGGATCGCCGTGACCAGCAGCCCTGCGTCATATTGTATCCTGAAAGTCTCCCGGGCCGCGGCGTTAACCAAGACGAAACGTCGACCCGTGAGGTCATCGGGCTCATGGGCGGCGATCACCAGCACCGGGTCCGGCAGGGCGTTGATAAGGCTCGCATAGGGCGGCGCGTCTTCGTGCGCCGGCCGCATGGCCGCCGTCGCGGCCGAGGCGCTCTCGTGGGCGTTGACCTGCTCGGCCACATGCCAGGTGAGCAGGCCGGTCACGCCCGCGGCCAACAAGACCATCCATGAGGCAAGCCGCGCATCCGCGCCGGAAGCGATCGCCAGGCCCACGATGCCAAGGATTCCAGCCGCGCCGGCGCTCAGCACCGGCCACAGCGGCGAGAGCCTGGCCGGCCAACCCGGCGTCGAAGACGGCGACAACAGCGCCAAGCGAATCTCCCGATGGGCAAACATCGACCTGGCCCGAAGCTTATGTCACCGCGATGACACCAACCCAAGGGCGCGACACATCAGCGGCGTCCTTGTCAGGAAATCTGCGATCGCCTGAAATCATTCTCTATTTGTCCGATAGGATTTATAGTGTCTTCATGTGAGCGAGTTTTGAACGAACTCAAACAAGCCGAGGGGACTATGGCGCTTAAGAACAAACTGATCGCAGGGGCCGCCGTCATGGCGCTCTGCTGGCCGGCCATGGCGGCCGCCGACGAGGCGACCGACGCGCGCATCAAGGCGCTGGAGGAACAACTGGCCCTGCTCCAGGGGCAGATCACCGACCTGAAGCAGTCGACGGCGAACAACATCGCCGCGGTGCGCAAGGACGCCACCGCCACCACGGTGTCCCTGGCCAACGGCCGCCCGACCATCGCCACCTCCGACGGCAAGTTCACCGCTTCGTTCCGCGGCGTGTTCCAGCTGGACAGCGCCCACTACGACCAGCGCGCGCCCGGCCCGCTCGGCTCGGACTTCCGCCGCGGCTCGTTCGGCGACGCCGCCGAGAACGACCGCGCCCGCGACCTGAGCGACGGCGCCAACTTCCGCCGCGCGCGGCTTGGCGTGGAGGGCAAGGCCTTCGGCGATTTCGAATACAACTTCCTCTACGACTTCGGCGGTTCCGGGAACGAAGAAGCCGGCAAGATCAGCGCCGCCTGGGTGCAGTACAACGGTCTGCCCTTCGCCAACGCCAAGCTGCGCATCGGCGCCTTCTCCCCGCCCAGCGGTCTTGAGGAGGCGGTCTCCACCAACGGCTCGCTGTTCGCCGAGCGCGCCTCGCCCTCCGAACTGGTGCGCGGCATAGCCGCGGGCGACGGCCGAACGGGGGTGGCCTTCCTCGCCAACGGCGACAACTGGGCCGCCACGGCGGCCATCACAGGCAACATCATCGCCACCCAGACCTTCGACGAACAGACCGCCTTCGTGGGCCGCTTCTCCTTCGTACCGTTCCGGCGCGACGACAGCCTGATCCACCTGGGGGTCAACACCTCCATCGTGATCAATCCGGCCGCCAGCGGCCCGGACGTGGCGGGAACCGCGGTCACCGCGATCCGCCTGCGCGACCGCCCCGAGATCCGCGTCGACGGCACGCGCCTGGTCGACACCGGAAATATCGACGCCAACGGCCTGACCGCCATCGGCGCGGAGTTCGGCGCCCAATGGAAGAGCCTCAACATCCAGTCGGAGTACTTCGACATCGACGTGGACCGGAAGGGCGCGCTGGGCGATCCGGACTTCTCCGGCTGGTACGCCCAGGCGGGCTGGACCATCACCGGCGAGGCGCGCCGCTACAGCAACGCCACCTTCGACGCGCCGCGTCCCGCCAAACCGTTCGACCTGAAGACCGGCGGCTGGGGAGCCTGGGAGCTAGGTCTGCGTTATTCGAAGCTGGACCTGAACTACCTCGCGGGCTCGCCCGGCACGGCTCTGGCGGCCGCGGCGATCCGCGGCGGCGAACAGGAGATCTTCACGTTAGGTCTCAACTGGTACGTCAACAACGCGCTGCGCTTCCAGGCCGCCTACCAGGACGTCTCGGTCGACCGCCTGTCGCCCGGCGGCACGGCCTTCGTCGCCGGCTCCACCCCGTCGGCCGGCGCCCAGGTGGGCCAGGATCTCAGCATCTACTCGCTGCGCACCCAGTACGCCTTCTGACGACGGGCGGCGCTCCCGGCCGCCCCACATCACCGCCACTGCGGCCGAGCCCTCAGAACAAGGATCTCGATACGATGACTCATGACTTGAAGCTCCCGACCCGCCGCGGCGTCGTCGCCGGGGGCGCGGCCGCCGCCACAGCGGGACCGGCGCTCCTGGCGGGCCAGGCCTCGGCCCAGGCCAAGGCCAAGCCGGTCACCCTGCTCAATGTGAGCTACGACCCCACCCGCGAGCTCTACAAGGACATCAACGCCGCCTACGCCCGTTACTGGAAGGGCAAGGTCGGCCAGGACCTGGCGATCAACCAAAGCCACGGCGGCTCCGGTCGCCAGGCGCGCTCGGTGATCGACGGGCTCCAGGCCGACGTGGTGACCCTGGCGCTGGCCTACGACATCGACGAGATCGCCCAGAAGGCCAAGCTATTGCCGGCCAACTGGCAGTCGCGCCTGCCCAACAACTCCACGCCCTACACCTCGACCATCGTCTTCCTGGTGCGCAAGGGAAACCCCTGGAAAATCAAAGACTGGGGCGACCTGATCAAGCCCGGCATCGACGTCATCACCCCCAACCCCAAGACCTCGGGCGGGGCGCGCTGGAACTATCTGGCCGCCTGGGGCTGGGCCCAGAAGAACGGCCGCAACCCCCAGGCCTTCGTCGAGGAGTTGTTCAAGCACGTCCCGGTCCTTGACACCGGCGCGCGCGGCTCGACCACCACCTTCGTCCAACGCGGCATCGGCGATGTGCTGCTGTCCTGGGAGAACGAGGCCCACTTGGCCATCGAGGAGCTAGGCCCCGGCAAGGTCGACATCGTCATACCCTCGCTGTCGATCCTGGCCGAACCCCCGGTCGCCCTGGTCGACAAGGTGGTCGACCGCAAGAAGACCCGCACCATCGCCGAGGGCTATCTGAAGTTCCTCTACAGCCCCATCGCCCAGGACCTGATCGGCAAGAACCACTATCGGCCGCGCAGCGCCGAGGCGGCGGCGAAATACGCCTCGAAGTTCCCGAAGATCCCGCTGGTCACCATCGACGACACCTTCGGCGGCTGGAAAAAGGCCCAGGCGACGCATTTCGCCGACGGCGGTGTGTTCGACAAGATTTACAAGCCGGGCTGACCCTGCGGCGCGGCTCGGGCCATGGGCGCGGAGCTCCCCCTCCGCGCCCTTTCTCGTTTGGCGCAACCTGGGCCGTGCCGGCCCGTTTGAGCAGGCATGAGCCTCTCCGCAGCCGACTGGGTCGGAACCGCCGCAGCCATCTGCTCGATGGCCAGCTTCACCCCGCAGATCGTCAAGATCTGGCGCGAGCGCGACGCAAGCTCGGTGTCACTGCGCATGTACGTGGTCACCGTGACGGGGTTCAGCCTTTGGACCGCCTATGGCGTCCTGACCGGCAGCTGGCCGGTGATCGGGGCCAACGCGGTCTGCCTGACCTTGGCGGCGGTCATCCTTGCCCTGAAGTGGCGGTTCCGCGATCGGAAGGCGGCTTGAGAGCGGTTCGACGCACCCCGGTTGGCGCCGTGGGCCGAGGCCACTAGATTGGCGCGAACGCGCGCCCGATCGGGCGAGGCCCCTCCCCAACTCGCCGCCGCCGGCGCCTCGGATACCCGAGCCCCAGCGCGTGACAGGAACTTTGTATGTCGATGGACAGGTTCGCCGAGGCTGAAGCCGCCTTCAAGGCGGGTGACGCCGAACGGGGCATCCTCCTGACGGAGGCCCAGCTCGAGGCCGATCCCAAGGCCCCGCTGGCGGTCTACAAGAACTTCGGCGGGCTGCTGTTCCGCCGCCAGTTGTACGCGCGCATGGAGCGCTGGACCGCCGCGGGCGTCGCCCTCTATCCGCGCGACTTCGACCTGCTGAACCTGCGTGGCGTGGCCCTGCGCCGCCTCGCCCGCTACGAGGATGCGCTCAAGGCCCTGACCCAGGCCGAGAAGCTCAACCCCAAGAGCGCCGCGGTGCTGAGCAACAAGGGCAACATCTACAACGACATCAAGAACGGCCCGGGCGCGGTGGAGACCTTCACCAAGCTGGTGCGGATGCAACCGACCGTCGCGGAATACCAGCGAGGCCTGGGACGCGGCCTGTGGAACACGGGCGACCGCGACAAGGCGCTCATGCGCTTCAACCTGGCGGTCAAGCTGAAGCCCAACTTCCTCGACGGCTGGCTCGACCTCACCGCCCTCATCACCGAGATGCAGGGGACGGCGGAGGCTCTGGCGACCTTCGATCGCGCCGAGGCCGCGTTGCCGGGTGTCGCCAGGATCCGCGAGGCCAAGGGCATGGCCCTACGGCGCTCTGGCAAGCTGCGCGAGGCCGAGGCCTATTTCATCGAGCAGCTCGCCCTGCATGGCGACCTCGGCTGGATTCACTTCCATCTCGGCGCGACCCTGGCGGACTATGACCGCCCGCGCGCCAACCACCACCTGGAGAAGGCGATCGAGCTGGAGCCGGACAAGACGGAGTACCGGATCGCCCTGGCCGAGAGCCTGGGCCGTTCGCGCTACGGCGACGAGTCGGCGCACCTGGAGCGGGCTTACGAGGTCATCAGGGACGCCATTCCCGAGGGCGAGGAACTCGCCGCCAGCCCGCTGAAGGTGGCGCTGGAGATCATCGTCCGCCTGGCCGACTACGATCGCGTGGAGGCGCTGGGCAGCTTCTCGGAGGTCGGCAACCGCTGGGTCGACGCCGGCCGCCACACCGCCCTGCTGAGCCACCTGGCCCGCGTGCGCACCCCGGAAGACCGCCTGGAGCTGGTGGCGATGCACCGCCGCTGGGGCGAGATGGCCGAGACGGCGGTGACCAAGTGGCCGATCCGCTGGCCCGGTCCGCGGCCGGCGGACGGCAAGATCCGCATCGGCTTCATGTCCTCGGACCTCCGGGCCCACCCGGTGGCCTATTTCGCCATGCCCCTGTTCGAGCACTACGACCGCAGCCGCTTCGAGGTCTATTGCTACTCCTATTATGAAGGTTCGAACGTCGACTCGACCCAGACCCGGATCACCGAGCTGGTCGACGTGTTCCGCTGGACCAAGGACATCACCGAGCAAGACGCGGCCCAGATGATCGCCGACGACCAGCTCGACCTGCTGATCGAACTGGGCGGCTCGACCCACATGAACAAGATCTCGGTCATGGCCTTCAAGCCCGCGCCGCTCCAGGCGAGCTGGCTGGGCTATCCCCACTCGGCGGGGCTGGAGACCATCGACCACCTGATCCTCGACCCTTATGTGTGCCCGCCCAGGCGCGAGCTGGTGATCGAGGAGCCTCTGAAGATGCCGAAGAGCTGGATCGCCATGGGCGAGATGGCCTTCCCGGAGCGGCCGATCACCGAGACCATTCCGCAATCGCGCAACGGCTTCCTGACCATCGGCACCGCCAACAATCCCTACAAGTACAGCCGCGAGATGGTTCAGACCTGGGCGCGGGTGGCCGCGGCCATTCCCGACTCCCGATTTATGTTCGTGCGCCCGGAGAGCGGCACGCCCTCGTTCCGCAAGAACATCACCGCCCTGTTCGAGGCCCAGGGCGTGGCCGCCGAGCGCCTGCGTTTCGAGGACGTCCGCGGCGCGCACATGCCATTCTACAACGAGATGGACATGTCCCTGGACACCTTCCCCCAGACCGGCGGCACCACCACCTGCGAGGCGCTGTGGATGGGCGTGCCGGTGGTCACCATGGTGGGCGAGGCCATGTTCGAGCGGCTGAGCTATTCGATCCTGACCAATGCCGGCCTGGCCGACCTGTGCGCGACGAGCGAAGACGAGTTCGTGGCGATCGCGCTGAAGCTGGCTAATGATCCCGAACGTCGTCAGGCGCTGCGCACGGGGCTGCGGGGCATGCTGAAGGCCAGTCCGCTGGGCCAGACCAAGCAATTCGCCGCCGACTTCTACGAGATGGTCCAGGGCGCCGTGGACCGCGCCAAGGCGGCCGGCAAGATTCCCGTCGCGGCCTAGGTCAGCGGGAAGGCCGGATCGCCCAGCGCCCCGGCCAGCACCTCGCGCACGTCGCGCGCCTGCACACCGAGGGCCGCCAGCCGCGAAACGTCGCAGGTCGGGCCGTGGGGTGGGGCGTCGCCGCCGGCAAGGTCCAGGGTCCAGCCGTGGGCGGCGAACACCTGGGCGATCTGGGCGTTCGAGATGGCCTCCCCGCGGGCGATATTGACGATCCCCTCGGCGGCCTTGGCGTCCATGGCCAGCAGGCCGGCGATGACGTCGTCAGCGTGGATGTAGTCGCGGCCCGCCTGGGGCGAGGAGTCCAGGCTGATCGCCCTCTCCCGCCGCGCGCGCTTCAGGAGGTCCGAGAGGAAGCCGCCGGCGTCGTCGGTCCAGTCGAAGACGTTGGAGAGCCGCGCCACAACCGCACGGCCGCCGGAACGGGCGAGGCACAGGTTCTCACCCAGGGCCTTGGAGAGGTCGTAGACATTGCGCGGCGCGGCCACGTCGAAGGCCAGGACGTCATCCTCGTGGCCCCCACGCTCGCCCAGGCTGTCATAGAGCCGGGTGGAGGAGAGATAGATCATCCGCTCGAACTTCGCGTCGCGCAGCACGTGGGTGAGCAGGCCCACATGGGCGTCCACCGTGTCGAAGGGCCGGACCATGAAATCGCCGGTCAGGCCCGCGCAATAGAACACTCGGCCAAGGTCGGCTGCGAACAACTCCGGATCGCCGCGCGCCGGGGCGTGGACGCTCTCGCCTCGCCCGCGCAGGAAGGCGACCAGCCGCGCGCCGATGAAGCCGCCGGCGCCGATGACGGTGTAGCGGCTCATTCGCCGCGCGCGCCCACGCGCTTGGCCGGGACGCCGGCATAGATCGAATAGGGCTCCAGCTCGCCGCGCACCACCGAGCCCGCCGCGATCACGCAGCCCTGGCCAATCACCGCGCCGTCCAGCACCACCGTGTTGGCGCCCAGCCAGACATCGTCGCCGATGATGATGCCGCCACGCGAGGGCTGGAAGCCCTGGTCGCGGATGCGCTTGGCCTTGTCGCCGAACTCATGATTGGTCGGAGCGAGCGTGCAGTTGGCGGCGATCAGCACGGCGTCGCCGATCTTGATGCCGTTGCCGGTGTACATGACCGTGCCGGAATTGACCGCGCAGTCGGCGCCGATCTCGACGGCGCCCGAACCGCCGGCCGGTTTGATCTTCACGAAGGCGTCGATCATCGTCCGCGCTCCGATGGTGATCGGCGTGCCCCGCGAGGAGGCCTCGATATCCGCCAGGGGGGAGATCTTCGCGGTGGGGTCGATGGTCAGCATCGGCGGCAGTCTAGCTGGCCGAGCCATGGTCCGGATAGGCCGCGTCCCGATCCGACATCACCAGCGGCTTCACAGGCCACGCGATGGCGAAGGCCGGGTCGTCCCAACGCGCGCCGCGGCCGTGGCCCGGCTCGAAGATGCGATCGATCTGATAGAGCACGTCGGTGTCGTCGGTCAGGGTGACGAAGCCGTGCGCCAGGCCCTTGCCGATCAGCAGGGCCCGGCCGTTCTCGGCGGAAAGCTCTGCGCCCGTCCACCGGAGATAGGTCGGGCTGCCCAGCCGCAGGTCCACCGCCACGTCGAAGATCGCGCCACGGGTCGCGCGCACCAGCTTGGCCTCCTCGTGCGGCGAGGCCTCATAGTGCAGGCCGCGCAGGGTCGCGGCCTTCAGGTTGCGCGACAGGCTGGTCTGCAGGGGCGTGAACGGATAACCGGCCGCGGCGAACTCTTCGGGGCAATGCAGCCGTGCGAAGGCGCCGCGTTCATCGCTCATGGCGTCGAGGTCGACGATCACGACACCATCGATGCCGGTCGCCTTGAACCGCATCAGCCGACGACCTTGGTGTCGGGCGCGGCGGTCACGAACTGGCCGCCCCAGTCCTTGATGTAGGCCAGCTGGCCCATGATCTCGTCCTTCAGGTTCCAGGGCAGGATGATCAGGTAGTCGGGCTTGAAGTCGACGATCCTGGCCGGGGCATAGGTCGGGATGTGGCTGCCCGGCAGGTAGCGGTCCTGCTTGTGCGGATTGGCGTCGAAGCAGGCGACGACGTCGACGGCGGTCACCCCTGCATAGTTCAGGAAGGTGTTGCCCTTGGCCGCCGCGCCATAGGCCGCCACCACCTTGCCGTCGGCGCTAGCCTCGGCGAGGAAGGCCAGGAAGCCCTCGCGCACCGCCTCGACCCTGGCCGTGAAGCCGTCATAGCCCGACAGAACGTCCAGGCCCGCGGCCTGCTCACGGGCCCGCAGGTCCTTCAGCGCCTGGGTCTCCACATGGGTCGACGCCTCGTGGGCGCAGAACAGTCGCAGCGAGCCGCCGTGGGTGGGCAGGAGTTCGACATCGAAGGGGCGCAGGCCTTTGGCCCGCAGCACCCGCTCCACCGCCAGCAGAGACAGGTAGGAGTAGTGCTCGTGGTAGATCGTATCGAACTGGACCTTCTCGATCAGGTTCAGCAGATGCGGGAACTCGAAGGTCAGCACGCCCTGCGGCTTGAGCACATGCTGGAAGCCAGCCACGAAGTCGCCGATGTCGGGCACGTGGGCCAGGACGTTGTTGCCGGCCATCAGGTCGGCGGCGACGCCCCGCGCCTTCAGGTCGCGGCCGGTGGCGTCGTTGAAGAAAGTGACCTCGGTCGGGATACCCCGTTCCCGGATCGCGACCTCCGCCGTGTTCCCAGTGGGCTCGATCCCCAGGACAGGCACGCCCATGGCCTTGAAGTGCTGCAGCAGGTAGCCGTCGTTGGAGGCCACCTCGATGACCAGGGACTCGGCGCCCAGGCCGAACCGCGTCGCCATCGCCTCGGCATAGCGCTTGGCGTGGGCCACCCAGCTTTCCGAATAGGCGGAGAAATAGGCGTAGCCGTCGTCGAAGATGGCGTCGGCGGCGACCGGGTCATCGGCCTGGACCAGGAAACATGCCCCGCAGACCCGGGTGCGCAGCGGATAGACGCCCTCGACCCCGGACTCGAGCTGGGCCTTGGTCAGGTAGGAATTGGCCAGCGGCTGCATCCCGAGGTCCACGAAGGTCTGGGTCAGCGGCGCGCGGCAGAAGCGGCAGGCGGGAACGGTCATCAAAGGCCTTCGTAGCGCGTGATCTGGTCGCCGACGAGGGCGAGCGCGTCGCCGCCGTTCGCCTGGTCGCGATACCAGTCCATGGTCCATTCCACGGCGGCCGGGGCGTCCAGCGCGCTCTCGAAGCCCAGCACCTGGCGGGCCAGGCTGGCGTCGATGCCCAGCGCCTTGGCCTCCAGGGAGTCAGGGTCGGGTTCGTGACGCCAGGGTTTGGCGCCCAGGGCCTCGACCGCGCGGGTGGCGAGTTCGCCCACCGTGACCTCCGGCCCACCGGGACGGGGTCCGAAGTTCAACGCCCGGGGCGCGGCGGGATCGCTCGCCAGCCGTTCCAGGAACACCAGATAGCCCGCGACGCAGTCCAGCACGTGCTGCCAGGGCCGGGTGGCTTCTGGATGGCGCAGGACCGTGACGCCCTGGGCTTGGCCGGCGCGGACGATGTCGGCCACCAGCCGGTCGCGGGAATAGTCGCCGCCGCCGATGACATTGCCGCCGCGCGCCGTGGCGACGGGCACATGGGCCTTGTCGAAGTAGCTGCGCGCGAAGCTCTGGACGACGATCTCAGTCGCCGCCTTGGAGGCCGAATAGGGGTCCTTGCCGCCGAGCGGGTCGCCTTCGGCGAAGGCGCGGCCGGTTTCGTTGTTGGCGTAGACCTTGTCCGAGGTGATCGCCAGGACGGCCTTCAGCGCCCCCTGCCCGCGCAAGGCCTGCAGCAGATGCGCAGTACCCATCACATTGGAGGCGAACGTGGCGATGGGGTCTTCGATAGAGGCCCGCACGATGGGCTGGGCGGCCATGTGCAGGACCAGGTCGAATTCGCGTCCGGCCAGGGCCTGCTCCACGTCGGCGGGGCGGCGCAAGTCGACCAGCAGCGAGTCCGTCAGGCTGGCGACGCCTGCCTGAATGAACAGGGCCGGTTCTTGGTCTGGCGCCAGCGCCAGACCTGTCACCTTGGCTCCCATCCGCGAGAGCCAGACCGCCGCCCACGAGCCCTTGAACCCGGTGTGCCCGGTCAGCAGGACGCGCTTGCCCGACCAGAAGGCGGGGTCGGGTCGGCTCATTTCCAGACTTGCCAGGGCGCCTGGCTCGAGGCCCACAGGGCCTCAAGGTGGTTCTTGTCGCGCAGGGTGTCCATGCCGGTCCAGAACCCCGAATGGTGGAAGGCCTGCAGCTCCCCGTCCCGCGCCAGGCCCTGAAGCGGCTCGGATTCCCAGGGCATGTCGTCTCCTGAAATTCGGCTGACGACCTCGGGCTGCAGCACGAAGAAGCCGCCGTTGATCAGGCCCTCGTCGCCCGGCGGCTTCTCGATGAAGCGCTGGACTCCGCCGTCGACGATCTCCAGCGCGCCGTAGCGGCCGGGCGGCGAGACGGCGGTCACCGTGGCCTGCTTGCCGTGCGCCTTGTGGAATGCGGCCAGCGCCTTGAGGTCGACGTCGGCGACGCCATCGCCATAGGTCATGAAGAACGGCTCGCCGGGCGGCAGATAGTCGGCCACCCGCTTCAGGCGACCGCCGGTCATGGTTTCGGCCCCGGTGTCGACCAGGGTGACCCGCCAGGGTTCGTGGTTGGTGGCGTGGTACTCCATCGACCCCTTGCCGAGGTCGACGGTCAGGTCGGCGTTATGGAGCACGTAGTTGGCGAAGTACTCCTTGATCACATAGCCCTTGTAGCCGAGGCACACGATGAACTCGTTGAAGCCGTAGTGTGAGAACAGCTTCATGATGTGCCAGAGGACCGGCCGGCCGCCGACCTCGATCATCGGCTTGGGCTTAAGGTGGCTTTCCTCGGAGATCCGGGTGCCCAGGCCCCCGCAGAGCAGGACGACCTTCATCTAGGCGATCCGCTTGACGAAGGCGTCGGGCCAGTAGGTGACGCGCTCCGTCACGGTTCCCTCGTTGAACGGGAAGGCCGGCTCCTCGACGATGAAGCGCTTGTCCTGCGCCACGAAGTCGTGGACGGCGCGCAGGGGGTTGTTCCAGTCCCAGTCGTCGCCGGTGCGCGGGCCGCCCTTCACCTGGGCCATGATGCCGTCAGTGGCCACCACGTATGAGCCGACCTCGATCAGCTCGCCGTACAGTTTCAGCTCGTCCAGCACGTGGTCGCGGGTGTGGTTGCTGTCGAGCACAACCAGCACCTTTTCGCCGGGCTTGATGAGCGCCTTCACCTTTTCCAGCGTCTCCAGCGCGGTCGAGGAGCCCTCGATCAGCTCGATGCGCTTGAACATCTCGTGGGCCTCGATGGCCTCGCGGTTGTGCTTGCGGATCTCGATATCGATCCCGATCACCCGGCCCTTGCCCATGGCCTCGAACAGGGAGGCGTAGAAGATCAGCGAGCCGCCGTGGGCGACGCCGGTCTCGACCAGGACGTCGGGCTTCAGCTCGTAGATCACCTCCTGGAGGCGGATCATGTCCTCCGGCAACTGGATGACCGGCCGGCCCATCCAGGCGAAGGAATAGACGTACTTGGAATCCCAGGTGGCCCGCAGCCAGGCCTTGGACGCCGCGGCGAAGCCCTCGGCGCTCGCCAGGCTATGGCGGGTTTCGGCCTCGCCGTCCTTGACGACGACTTCGCCGCGCTCTTCGTCGATGATGGTGATCAAAGCTCTCAGCCTTCGGAAATTGTGCCGGCAGGTCGGCGGCTCGCCCGCCCCCGCCGACGAATTGGCCTCCCTATTATCGCGTGTCCTTCGCGCGATGAAGCCGTATCGAAGGACTCAAGGGCGGCGCCATGCCGCAAAGCTGCGAATTTGGGGCCGAGACGGGTTTGGGCGGGGTCGACCATCGGATCAATTTCATCGTCGCCGGCGTGCAGAAGGCTGGAACGACCGCGCTTTACGACTACCTGGCCGAGGACCCGAACATCGGGCTCTCCAAGGTCAAGGAGGTCCATTTCTTCGACGACGAGCGCGTCGACTGGGTCGCGCCGGACTATGGCGCCTACCATGCCCAGTTCGACTGGACCGCCCCGGCGATTCGCGGCGAGGCGACGCCGATCTACCTTTACTGGCCGCGCAGCCTGGAGCGCATCGCCGCCTACAATCCCGCCGCCAGACTCATCGTCATGTTGCGCGATCCGGTGGAACGGGCCTGGTCGCACTGGAAGATGGAATATGCGCGAGGAGCGGAAACCGAGGCCTTCTCCTGGTGCGTCCGCCAGGGTCGGCGGCGGCTGCTCGACGCCGACCCGTGGGGTGTGCATCGCGAGTTCTCCTATGTGGAGCGCGGCTTCTATGGCGAGCAGGTCGAGCGGCTGCTGGGCCTGTTTCCGCGCGGCCAGTTGCTGATCCTGAAGGCCGATGACCTGCGTCGTGATCCCAACACCGCGCTCGCCTCGGTCAACGCCTTCCTCGGCGCACCGCCTCCCGCGCAGGTGACCGCCCGCGACGTCCATGTCGGCCGCGAGATGGACTATGGCGGCGATTTGACAGACGAGGACGCGGCCTTCCTCCGCAGGCTCTACGCCTGCGATCTGGCGCGGCTCGAAGCCCTGACCGGTGTCGTTTTTCCGTGAGGCCACATTTCCGGCGAGACCAGCCGCCAGGATCAGCCATCATGGCCAGATCAATCATTCCCTCCGTAGTTCTCAGCGTCCTGACCGCCTGCTCGGCCGCCGAACCGCAGGGTGGGACAGCGAACGCCGCCACCTCGTCGCCCCCTCCCGCCGCGCCGATCAACGGGCCGCGACTGTCCCTTCCCCTGGCCTGCGTCGTCGGTGAAAGCTGCGAGGTGCAGAATCACGTCGACGCCGATCCGGGACCGGGCGTGAAGGACTACCGGTGCGGCCCGCAGACCTATGAAGCGCACGGGGGTGTCGACATCCGCCTGCTCGACATGGCCGCGCAGCGCCGGGGCGTGGATGTCCTGGCAGCCGCGCCGGGCCAAGTCGCCAGGTTGCGGGACGGAGTTTCCGACGTCTCGGTGAGGGTCGCCGGGCCGGCCTCCATCGCGGGCCAGGAGTGCGGCAACGGGGTGGTTATCGACCACGGCGGCGGCTGGGAGACCCAATACTGTCACCTGGCCCGGGGCAGCATGATGGTGAAGCAGGGCGACACCGTTACGGCGGGCCAGCCGATCGCCCGCGTCGGCCTGTCCGGCAATACGGAGTACCCGCATCTGCACCTGAGCGTCCGCAAGGCCGGGGTGATCGTCGACCCGTATCGTCCGGAGGCGGTCCCCGGGACCTGCGACCCGGCCAGCCCCGGCGTCGGTCTTTGGGATCCTGCGGCGGCCAAGGCCGTGACCTACCTGCCCGGCGCGGTGCTGAACGCCGGCTTCGCCGGCGCGCAGCCGACCATGGAAGCCGTCGAGGCCGGCGACGTCGCGGCGCCTTCTACCGCCGATCCGGCGTTGATCGCCTATGTCCGGGCGATCAACCTGCAGGCGGGCGATGTACAGAGTCTGAGCGTCGCGGACCCGGCTGGCGGCGTGCTCGTTCAGAACACGCTCGCGCCCCTGGGCCGCGCGAAGGCGCAGTACCTTCTCTATGTCGGCAAGCGCACGCCGGCCGGCGGATGGCGGCGCGGCCGATACACCGCGAGCTATGTGGTGACCAGGGCCGGCAAACCGGTGTTGAAACAGAATTTCGAGCTCGCCATTTAGGCGAGAAAACGTGAGTGCAGCAGGGAAATCAGCGCCTTCGAGCTTCACCTCACAAATCCGTTAGGACCCCATTGTAGCGCTGGAGTCTCTTTTACCCGGAGGCGGACTGAGGTACAGTGAGACGTCAGCCTTGCTCTCCAGGGCTGTGTCGCTTTGGCCGGGCGGTAAGCTCGCGGCTTCACCGCCCGGCCTCTCGCGTTTCTCGTTGAAATCCAGGTCGGAACGGCGCGTGGCAAGCGTCTGCGTCAGCGTACGATCAGGAGATGTCGGCCACCGGCGGCGTCGGGCTGAGGTCCAGGATCCCGAACTTCACCAGCCGCAACAGGCTGCGTTCCACGACGCCTCGACGTCCCGGCGGGAACGCCGCCGTCACCTCGGCCACGCGCAACGGACCGCCCTGCGCGACCATGTCGAAAGTCCGCTTCACCTCCGCCCCTGTCGGCAGCGCCCAGCGGCCAAAGCCCGCCAGCGGGTTGGTGAGTCTCTGGATCGCCATGGCCCAGTCCACGCCCGGGACGAGCGAGAGGATCGAGTCGGGCGTCATCGGCGCCGTGGGATAACCGGCGAACAGGGTGAACGGGTCCAGGCGGCGGGGATCGGTCGCGTTCACGAACCGGCGCGCGGGATCAGCCATGGCCGCCGCCCGCCGCGCGGCGAGCTCACCCCAGAGCGCCTGGTACTGCGGGATGACCACCGACCAATCGAAGGTCGCATAGGCGCGTTCACGCGCCGCCGCGCCCATGCGGCGGCGTAGGTCGGGGTTGGCGACAAGGGCCGCCACAGCGGCCGTTGCGGAGGCAAGGTCGACGGCCGTCATCTGGGCGGCGGCGGCGAGGTACTGGTCGTAGGTCACCCAGTTCTGGGCGTAGTGATAGGCGAGATCCTGGCCCATGCCCGGTCGCGGCGCGTGAGTGGCGATGCGGAAGCCGTCCACGCCGTTGCGCACGGTCTCGCGATATCCGTCCCAATCGCTGACCACGCAGGGCAGGCCCGCGGCCATGGCCTCGGCCGGGGTCAGGCCGAAGGTCTCCTGGATGTTGTCAGAAAACGAGATGAAGAAGTCGGCGACCGACCAGATGGAGAACCGGGTGTCGGCGGGCCGGCCGTCGACGGGCCGATACTGCACGCTTGGGCAAAAGGTCTGGGTTTGAGCGTGGAAGCGCTCGGTCTCCTCGTCGGATCCGGCCCAGCCGGCGACCACCCAGTAGATCGTCTTGCCGGTCTCATGGGCCGCGGCCTCAAGAGCCATGGCCATGGCGGCGGGGTTCATTTTCGCCACGGGCGTCAGGCGGCCCAGATAGAAGGCGACGATGGCGTCTTCGGGGATCTCCAACCGCTCGCGCCAGGCCTTGCGGTGTTGTGGCGAGGTCTTGAAGTCGTCGGCGTTGACGCCCAGCGGGATGGTGGCGAGTTGCGGCTGGGGCTTGCGCGTAGCGCCGAGACGCCGCGCCAGATGGTCGTGCACCGCCTCGAACTCGACCTCGACGCTGGCCCGCACGGCGCGCGAGGTGCAGATCAGGGCGTCCCAGGGTTCGACCGGACCGACGATCATGTCGTGCAGGATGTCCATGACCCGATGGGTGGCGGTGGTGTGGGTGACACCACAGAGACTGTAGCGGCGCGAGTCGAAGGGCTGTCGGGTCCAGGCTTCGGGGCCGATATTGGGGCTCGGCACATAGAGGCACCCGGGATCGCGCAAGGCGGGGATCTCGCGCCGTTCAATCCATTTCAGTGACGTACGGGGAGGTTCGATCCGCTGGACCAGCGGCTCGAGCTCCGCTGTCGGCTTCGCCGTCCCGTTGAACAACACCAGCTGGTCGATATCGGCGTTGCGGATGAAGCCACGGAGGAAGCTCTCGCCGGCGGCGTGGCGGCCCATCAGCCGCTGCCCGGTGGTGTCGTAGCCGTCGGGATGGAAGAGGAGCGCGGCGTTGGTCATGCCCGTCAGCCGGTAGCGCGCTTTCGGCCGCGGCACAAATGCCGAACCGTCCAGCCGATCGCGCAAAACAAAAGGGCCGCCCCGAAGGGCGGCCCCAAAGTCTAGTGGTCGATCTCGCCTTAGGCGGTGAAGTCGCCTTCGGTGATCACGCCCGTGACGGTCGTGATCTTGATCGCGTTACCGACCGTGTTGTTGGCCGAGGAGTCGGCGAACACGTAGGTGCCCGCGTCCGCGCCCGTGACGGTGATCACGACGATGTCGCGCGAACCGCCGCCAATCAGCGAGCTCGCATCAGCCAACGCCTGAGCGTAGCTGGTGGCGACCGTGCCGTTGAGGAAGTTCGTCGCGGTGCCGACAACACCCAGAGCGAAGGCGTCATCCGCGACCACGAAGTCGGCGATGGTGTCCGGCGAAGCCGAAACCGAGTCGCCCGAGGCGAAGCTGAAGCGATCGGTGCCGCCGCCGCCCGTCATCGAGTCGAGACCCGCGCCACCGGCGAAGGTGTCGTTGCCGGCCGCGCCGTCGAGGGTGTCGTTGCCAGCGCCGCCGGTCAGGGCGGAGTTGCCCGCGCCGTCGGTGATCTTGTCGCTGCCATCGCCGCCCGTGAGGGTGCTGTCGCCAGCGCCGCCCGAGACGGTGTCGTCACCAGCGCCCGCATCGACCGAGTTCGCGCCGTCGCCGGCCACGATCGTGTCGTTGCCGTCGCCGCCGCCGAGCGTATCAGCGCCCGTGCCGGCCGTGATGCTGTCGGTGCCGAGACCAGCCGCGACGCTGTTGGCGCCGTCGCCGGCCACCACGGTGTCGTTGCCGTCACCCGAGTTGACCGTATCGTTGGCCGCACCGGTGTTGATGGTGTCGTCGCCGAGACCGCCGATGACATTGTCGGCGCCCGCATCGGTGGTGATGGCGTCGTTGCCGTCGCCGCCGTCCACGGTGTTGGCACCGACCAGGTCGCTGACCACGTCGTTGCCGAGACCGGCCACGATGGTGTCGTCGCCCGCGCCGCCGTCGAGGACGTCGTTGCCGGCGCCGCCGTCGAGGCTGTCGACATCGGCACCGCCGTCGAGATCGTCGTTGCCGTCGCCACCAATCAGGGTGTCGTTGCCGGCATCGCCGTTGAGCTCGTCGTTGCCAAGGTCGCCGCTGAGGTAGTCAGCGCCGGCCGCGGCCGTCAGGGTGTCGTTGTCTTGACCGCCGAGCAGGGTGTCGGTGCCCGTGCCGCCGGTGATCTGGTCGTTGCCGATATTGCCGTTCGACCAGTTGCTGGCGCCGGTGCCCGTCGCGATGGTGTCGTTGCCTTGGCCGCCGTAGAGCGAGTCGAGGCCCGTGCCGCCGGTGATGCCGTCGTTGCCGAGGTTGCCGTTCACCGTGGCGTTGCCGGCGACAACCGTGACCGTGTCGTCGCCGTCGCCGGCGAAGATGGTCGAGTTGCCGAGGGTGTTGGTGACGGTGTCGTTTCCAAGGCCGCCGGTGATCGAATCCGCACCGTCGTCGTTGGTGATGGCGTCTGCGCCATCGCCACCGTCAACCGTGTCGGCGCCGGTGCCGGAATTGATCACGTCGGCGCCGAGGTCGCCGAAGATCAAGTCGGCGCCGGCCGCGCCGACGATATTGTCGACGCCTTGGCCGCCGTAGAGGGTGTCGGTGTCGGAACCGCCGGTGACCGAGTCGTCGCCCAGGTTGCCTTGGGCGAAGTTCTTGCCGTCGCCGGTGGCGACGGTGTCGTTGTCAGCGCCGCCGTAGACGGTGTCGTTGCCGGCGTCGGCCGCGATGTTGTCGGCGCCTTGGTTGCCCTGCAGCGAGTCGTTGCCAGCACCGCCCGTGAGCGAGTCGGCGCCGGCGCCGCCGTAGAGGCCGTCCGCGGTGGAAGCGCCCGCCGCGGTGTCACCCGCGCCGGGGTCGCCGATGTAGAGAACCGAGGAGTCGACGAAGACGGTGCCGGCTTCAGTGTAGATGCCGGTGCCGAACGCGACCGTGCGGCCGTTGTAGGTGAGATTGACCGTCGCGGGCGAGGAGCCCGACGCCGGCACGTACACCACCTGAACCTGAGCGCCAGTGGCGCCGGCGGTGGAGAAGACGAGGGTGTCGCCGGCGGCGGTGAAACCCGCAGCCTGCGCAACCGTAATCGTCTCGAAGAAATAGTTAGCCATGCTTCTCTCCAGTCTGTGTCACATGGACCCCCGAAACGCCTGGCCACCATTTTCCCAAATGGAGCGGTCCCAGCGGTCCTGTCCGTTCGCCATAACATGGTCGTGGCGAAGGTTAAACGAGCCCGAGGAAGACGTATCGGAACCGTTGAAAATGCGCAACAGGTAAAAAGGCGCGAAACCGTCACAGGAACGGGCTTTGCCCGCGGGAGATTCACCCCGCGTTAATCTTCCCGCAGAGCGTCGCCGATAGTGTCGGTCAGCGGGCTGACGATGTAGGACAGAACCGTACGCTTTCCGGTGACAATCATGGCCTCCGCAGGCATGCCGGGCGTCATTTTCACGTCGCTCGGAAGCTTTGCGAGTTCCTGTGGCGGAATACGCACATCGGCGCGGAAATAGCTCTCGCCATTCCGCTCGTCCGTCAACTGGTCCGCCGAGATGTTGACGACCACGGCCTCGACCGGCGGCACGCGCTGTGAATTGAAGGCGCTGAGGCGTACGCGGGCCTTCAATCCGGGCCTCACCACGTCGGTGTCCTGCGGCTTGATTCGGACCGTCACGATCAGGGCGGCGTTGGACGGGACGACGCTCATCAGCCGCTCGCCCGGCGCCACGATCCCGCCGACCGTGAACTGGGTCAGATCCAGCACATAACCGTCGGCCGGCGAGCGCACGGTGGCGGCGTTCAGCATCTGGCTGGCGGCCGCCAGCTTCGGTCCGATGTCGGAAAGGCCGGTCTGCATCTGGCGCAGACCCTCGGCGGCCTGGCTGACCCGCTCCTCGCGCAGGGTGTTGAGCTGGAGCCGCGTCTCGCCAATCTGCTGGCGCAGCCGCGTGGTGTCGGCGACCAGCGACCCTCGCCGCCCGGCCAGTTCGGCCAGGGTGCGCTGGTAGCGCAGGATCAGGGTCTTGGGCGCGTAGCCCTTCTCGTAGAGGGTCTGGTATCCAGCCAGCTCCTCCTTGGTCAGCTTGTCGCTCTCGTTCAGCGCGTCGATCTGGGCCTGGACGCCGCCGATCTGGGTCTCGATCTGCTGGAGCCTCTGGCCCAGCACATCGCCCTGGGTGTCGAAGAACTGCAGCCGGGTCATGAACAGGAACTGCTGGTCGCGGATCAGCCCCGACACCCGCGGATCGGTCGCCCGGGCCATCAGCTCCGGCGGGAAGACGAGGACCCGCTGGTTGGTGGCCTCGGCCTGCATCCGCGCGGTCTGGGCCAGCATGGTGTCGTACTGGTTCTGCAGGACATCGACGCTGGCGCGGGTCTGGACGTCGTCGAACCGGAGCAGCACCTGGTTCAGCTTCACGTGCTGGCCTTCGTGCGCCAGGATCGCGCGCACCGTCCCGCCCTGGAGGTGGCGCACGGTCTTGCGATTGTCCTCGACTCGCACGGTGCCGGGCGCGACCACGGCGCTGTCCAGCGGCGAGACTGCGGCCCACAGCAGCATGCCGATCACGAACACCCCGACCACGATCGAGCCCATGATCATCGGGCGCTGCACGCGCCGCTGCAGATTGGGGTCGAGCGGCGCGACGTCGGTGCCGCTGAAGGCGGGGGTCACATAGGGTTTGACGGGACCGAGTTCGAACTTCACCGGCTGGCCTCGATCTTCTGGACCGCGGCCGGCTGGACGACCCGGGCCATGACCTGGTCACGCGGGCCGAACAGCTCCACGCGTCCGTCGCGCAGCAGCAGCATCTTGTCGGCGCTGCGGAATACGCTGGGCTTGTGGGAGACGATCACGATGGTCGCGCCGCCGGCCTTCAGCGCGTCCAGCGCATTGACCAAGGCGTCCTCGCCCTCGGCGTCCAGGGCGGCATTGGGTTCGTCCAGCACCAGCAGGCGCGGGGCGCCAAGCACCGCGCGAGCCAGGCCGACCCGCTGGCGCTGGCCGGCCGACAGCACGTGGCCGCCTTCGCCCAACTCGGTGTCATAGCCGTTGGGCAGGCGCAGGATGAGCTGATGGACGCCCGCCGTCTGGGCGGCCCAGACCACGGCCTCGTCGTCGACGTCGGGGCGGAAGCGGGCGATGTTGTCGCGGATGCTGCCGGAGAACAGCTCGGTGTCCTGCGGCAGGTAGCCGACGTGCTTGCCGAACTCGACCCGGTCCCAGGAATAGACGTCGGCGCCGTCGAGACGGACCGCCCCGCTATTGGGCTGCCAGATGCCGACGAGGAGGCGCGCCAGCGACGACTTGCCCGCGCCGGAGGGGCCGATGATCCCGAGCATCTCGCCGGGCTCGACCTTCAGGCTCACGCCTTGCAGCACGAAACGGTTGGCGCCGGGGGGCGCGAAGTTGACGCCTTCCACCGACAGCTGGCCGATCGGCGTCGGCAGGGAGGTCGCCGGGGGCAGGGGTTTCCAGTCCTTGAACAGGGCCGTCAGCCGCACATAGGAGCGATAGCCCTGGTTGAGGCCGTCCCAAGAGCCGACCAGGCGTTCGATCGGCTGCAGGGCGCGGGCCGCCAGGATCATGTTGGCGAACAGCAGCCCGGAGTGGATCTGGCCCTTCACGACCAGATAGGCGCCGATACCGATGATCAGCACCTGAATCGCCTGGCGCGCGAACTTGCTGACATTGGACAGGGCGCTGGCGCGCTCGCTGGCCACGGCGCTGCGCTCCATGGTGATCGACCGGAAAGCGGCCCACCTCTGGCCCAGCGGCTCGACCATGCCCATGGCCCGAACCACCTCGCCGTTGCGCAGGGCGGCGTCGGTGAAGGCGTAGCTGCGCAGGGCCGCGTCATTGGCGTCGCGCAGGGCCGGCCGGGTGGCCCGGTCCTGGGCGATGGTGATGCCGATCAGGATGACGGCGCCCATCAGAGTGACCACCCCGATCAGAGGATCGATGATGAACAGCACGATGATGAACACCGGCATCCAGGGCAGGTCGAACAGGCTCCCGAAGGCGGGGCCCGTGAGCATCTGGCGGAAGGAGTCGAGGTCGCGCAGGGCCTGCGAGCGCATGGACGGATTGCCCCGCACCACGCCGTCGAAAAGCGCGGAAAACACTTTGCCGCTAACGCGTTGGTCCATGACCACGCCGAAGTTGACCATCACCCTAGCCCGGTAGTCGTCGATCAGGCCGGAGACTACGAAGGCGGCGAGGACGGCGAAGGTGATGACCAGTAGGGTCGGCACGCTGTAGCTCGCCAGCACCCGCCCATAGATCTGGAAGGTGTAGAGCGGCATCGCCATGTAGAGCAGGTTCGACGCCAGGCTGAACCCGAACGCAAACCAGAGGGGCGTGTAGCCCTCTTTGATCGACCGCGTCAGCGGGTTGTCGGGCTGGTCGCCCAGCGGATTGAAGATATTCATGCGCGCCGGGATGTTCCGTGGATGCTCGCGGTCGTTGGACGCCGCGACCATCGGCGATTCTGAGGCTTCAAGTCCAAGGCGATCGCGCCGAAAACGCGCGAGACATGCTTGGGGCTCCGGCCGATGTCAATGGCGCAACCGGCCGCGCCACTCTCCTGGCGCGTGTGCTAGGAAGCCGTATGCGGGCTCTCATCGCCGCGCCCAGGGAGGTCGCTTGTCCAGGATCGCCATCATTGGCAGCTGCATAACGCGAGACTTGTGGCCGATCCTGGGCGAAACGCCGCGGAACCTGCTCTATGTGTCGCGAACCAGCCTCGCGAGCCTGTTCGCGCCGGCGCCGGCTGGGGTGACCACGGCCGGGGAGCCGCCCAACGGAATGCGGCCTCAGCCGCACGCGGCCCTGGTCGCCGACCTGCGCAAGACCGCCCTGGCGGCCCTGGTGGCGCACCGCCCCACACACATCGTCTTTGACTTCATCGACGAGCGGTTCGACCTGCTGTCTGCCGGGGGCGGCCTGGCCGCCCACACCTGGGAACTGGACGTCAGCGGCTATCTCGACCAGGCCGCCTTCGCCGACGGTCATCGCATCGCGCGCACGACGCCGGCCTGCGAACGGCTCTGGCTGCAAGGCGCCGCGGAAATGACCGCCTTCCTGGGCGCCACGCCGCTGCGCGAGGCCAAGATTGTCCTGCACGAGGCGCAGTGGGCGACCCGCTATCTCGACGCCACGGGCGAGATCCGCGAGTTCGAGCCGGTGGTCGATGTGCTGGAAGGCCGGATGACAGTCCTGCGCGACCAGAACGCCATGCTGGGCCGCTATCAGGCCGCCTTCGCCGAGCTTGCGCCCCAGGCGGCGAGGATCAGGGCCCCCGACGACCTGCGCCTGGCCGACACCGGTCACCGCTGGGGCCTCAGCCCCTTCCACTATGTGACGGACTATTATCGCGACATCTGGGGCCAGCTGCGCGAGGCGGGGATCTAGCGCCCGCCCTGCCGGGCCCAGTGCTCCAACGGCGTCATGCCAGGGACCTCGAAATTTGCCCGGTCCAGCCACGGCTCGCCCACGGCCCAGGCGCCGCCCTGCAGGTAGTCGACCAGCGGATTGCAGGTCTCCGGCCGCGCCGCGCCGCGCTGGCGCATATAGAGGGCCGCGTCGAACCAGGGGCTGGGATTGCGGCCCTCCACCCCACCAGCCATGGCGTAGTGGGTCAGCGGCTCATGACCGCCGGCGTCGACGTCCGGATAGAGCGCGCGATAGGCGGTGGGGTCGAACAGCGGGTGGGGCTTACGCCCGGCGGCGGAGCCGCGGGTCAGGTAGTCGACCAGGGGCGGCCCCTCGCCGTTGGCATAGATGTCCGGCGCGAACAGGGGATGGGGCGAGAGACCCCGGAGCCAGCCCTGTTCCAGATAGTGGACGAGGGGGTTCTGGCCGGTCGCGATCAGGTCAGGGGCCTGGACGACATAGTGCTCCAGGCTGAACAACGGATGGGGATCGCAACCCATGGCGGCGCCCTCGCGCACGAAGTGCTCCAGCGGGGTCAGTCCGCTCGCCGCCAGAGCCGCGCCATGGCTGGCGCCGTAGAACCCGGCATGGATGAGCGGATGGGGACTGCGGCCCTCGGCCCCGCCGCGCAGCAGGTAGTGCGCCAGGGGGCTCATGCGCCCGGCGGCGAGGTCGGGGCTCGCGGCCACGTACCAGGCCTGGTCGAACAGGGCCGCCGGCCGGGCCTGCGGATCGGCGCCGCGCCGCGCATAGGCGACCATGCCGGCGAGGTCGCGCAGGCGCGCGCCGAACGACAGGCCGCTGGCGCGCCAAAGTCCGGAACGGGCGATGACCAGGGCCTGGCCCAGCGGGCCGCCCCGCGCCAAAAGGCGGTCGAGAAGGCGGGCGGGCCGGTTGCGACGGCGCGGGCGGATCGTACGGCGGGCGGCGACGCGATAGCCGGCCAGGGCGCTGGCGCGCGCGGCCTGTTCGGCGCGGGCGGTGGCGGCCAGGGCCTCGGCCAGGGCGGCGCCGAGGCGCGCGCGGGTCAGGCCCTCGGCGGCGGCGGCGCGCTCGGCCTCCTCGCGCAACGCGGCGTAGCGCGCGGCGAGGTCGCTCACCTTGCCGGCCAAGCCGCCAGTCTCGGCCGATGGAGTGTCAGATGCGCGTTTGGCCATGGTCAAGCCGCCGTCCGGTGGAGCAGGCCCTCGGCCTCCAGCCAGCCGCGGAAGCCGCCGCCCCCGGTGGCGAAGGGATCGGCGAACCGGGCGCGCAGGTCGTCGCGCTCGCGCCACAGCAGCCGGTGGGCGCGGGCGATCGGCGTGCCGTCGTCGAAGGTCTCATAGGCCCAGTAGCGTTCGGGGATCGCCGGTTCGGTCGCAGCCGTCACCTGGTCCTTGTACCAGCGCCAGATCTCGTAGACGGCGTGGTTGTCGCCCGCGTAGCGCTTGGTCATCACGTCGCCGGTGGGGCCGAGCTTGGTGAAGTGCCAGAACCGCAAAGGTTGGCCGTTGACGGTGATCGCCCCGTCCTTGCCGATGGCCACGGTCCGCTGGCTGAGGTTCCAGCTGGCGACATTGTAGCCCGGATCGCGGACCACCTTGACCTTGTCGAACAGGGCCGGGACGTGGTCGCACCAGCGCTGATCGACGAACAGGCCGGCGGGCATGTCGTCGTAGCAGAACTCGAGCAGCCGATCGTTCCACCACTGGCCGAAGCGCAGCCCCTCGCCGCCGGCGCGCACCGCCACGAAGCCAAGGTTGAAGATGCCGGTCTTCGAGGCCGAGAGGTCGTTGTCGAGGATCGACTCGCGGGTCGTGTTGGGATCGATCAGGTGCGGGGTCAGTAGGATATCGCTCTGCGCCATCAAACCGATCAACGGCTCCAGGCTGGAGAACAGCGCCGTGTCGGGGTCAAGATAGATGACCGCGTCGGCGTCGGAGGCGAGCGCCTGGTGGAGGAAAGGGCCCTTCACCGCGGTGCAGGCCTCCACCACGTCGTGCTTGAACAGCCAGGCCTTGAAGTCCGGGATGGCCAGGTCCTGGGCATAGACCAGCCGGTCGAAAGGCTCGTTCGCGGGATCGAACCGGAATCCGGCCGGTGGATGGTCCGTGACCAGCGCCACCAGCTCCCAGTCGGGATGGAAGCGGCGCAGGGTCGAATAGAGCACGCGCGCGCGGTTCAGGTACGAGAAGGTGAAGCTGGAATAGCAGGTGACCTTCACGCGTTGGCCCTCAGGAGATCGGCGGTCAGGGCGCTGAACCCCAGATCCTGGACGACGGGTTTCCGCACGTCCCGCGACAGGCGCAGGATGTCGCCGGATTCGAAGGCCGCGATAAGGGCGGCCTCGTCGGTCAGCACCAGCCCATGATCATCGGCGCGCGCGAAGGCCTGGACATTGCCGCTGTCAGGACTGGTCACCACCGCGGCTCCGGCGGCTGCGGCCTCGTAGGCGGTGAAAGAGAAGGTCTCGCGGCAGATCGACCAGATCATGGCCGCGTCGATGTCCAGCCGGCGCATCGCGTCGCGCATGGCGAGCGGCCTCTCGGCGGTCACCGACACCGGATGGTGGGAGATCGGCAGGCCGCCGATGGTCTTCTGGGCCAGGTGGACGAACTCGTAGCGCGGGTCGTCGGCGAACCGCAGGGCCAGATCCCGGAAGATCGGCCATCCCTTGTGCGCCGAGGCCCCGCCCGGAAAGGCGAAGCGGAAGGCCCCGGGCTTGCGCGCCTTGGGCCGCGCCCTGGTCGGGATCAGCCGGGCGTGCGGGACGACGATCTCCGCCCGGGCGTCCAAGCCGCCGCGCCGCCAGGTGTCGAGCGCGTTCTGCGAGGGCGCGACCACGGTCAGGTCAAGATAGCTGAACAGCCGCTCGTGCTCGGTGATGTGCAGCGGCCGGCCCGGGCCATAGACGCAGACCGTGCAGGCCGCGCTGCCCGGCGGCGGCGCGCCGCAGTCCTCCACGTCGTTGCGCAGCAGATGCACGCCAGCACAGAGGGCGGTGAAGTCGTGGATCCAGAAGTAGCCAGCGTTCACGCCCGCCGTGCGGACCACGTCGACCACGTCGCGGGCCGAATGGCCCAGCATGCTGTGGATCGCAAAGGTGCGGGCGCCGGGTGGGCCCAGGGCCGCCTTCAGCCCGGCCAGGACAATGGGCGGCGGGAAGAAGCCAAGCGGCGCGCCGTTCAGCATCACCCCCAGCGGGACCTCGCCCTGGCCGGTGCGGACCATGGGCCAGCCGTGGGCCGGATAGAGGTGCAGGTGATCGCGGCCGAGGGTGGCGATCTCGGAGGCCTCGCGCTGGATGCAGAGCTGCAGCCCGCCCACCGTGGCGGCGTAGTTGTCGTGGCTGAAGGTGATGTGCAGGTCGGCGAGGCCGGTCCGCGTGTCGGCCAGGCCCGCCGCCAGGGTCTCGGCCGTCCCCGGCTCGATCTGGCGCGCCCAGTATTCGAAGTCCTCCAGGCGCTGCCGCAGAGGCAGCATCTTGGCGATGATGTCGTGCCGGAAACCGAGGTCGCGCTTGGCGACCCGGCCCTCGGCGCGGCCGTGGCCGATATAGTGCAGGAACGGCTGCACCCCCGCGGCGGCCACGTCCGGATTGAGCTCCAGATAGTCGCGCACGGAAAAGGTGGTGTTGGGATCGCGGCCCTCGCGCCAGCCGACGAACATGAAATGCTCCAGCGGATCGCCGCCGCCCGCCGCCACGTCGGGGTTCTGGCCGAGATAGAACGCAGCGTCGAACTCCACGGCGGCCGCGGCGAACGCCGCTGGACCCATCTGCTCGGGAAGCCTGCCCTCCCGCGCCAGCTTGCGATCGCGCAGCCAGGCGTCGGCGCGGCGCGACCGGGCGATGGTCCGCCCCTCGCGGCGGCCCTGGGTCAGGTAGTGGACGAAGGGGTTCTGGCCGCTGGCCGCCACGTCGGGATTGAGCGTCAGATAGTCGTCCGTGGAGAACCATGCGGCCGGGTCACGGCCCTCGCGCCAGCCGGCGAAACCGTAGTGCGAGACGGGTTCGACCTGCCCGCCGGCCAGGTCGGGATGGGCCTCGCGGTAGAAGTCCGCGTCGAGGCCCAAGGACAGCCACCGGAAGCTGGTATCGGAAAAGGCCTCGGCGGCCATGGGCAGATCGTCTCCGGCCAAGTGGGCCACCTGTGCAACAGTTGGTCGGGGCGATCAACCGCGCCGCGCTCTTGCGAGGGCGCGCGAGCGGCCATACAGCGGGGCCCTGGCTCAACGTCAGAGCGGACGCGCGCAGGCATCATGGCGACCCCCAAGGCCGGAAAGACCAAGACCGACCGCGCGGCCTATCTGGTGCTGGGCATGCACCGCTCGGGCACCTCGGCGGCGACGCAGCTCCTGGCGCTCGCCGGCGCCGAACTGCCGCAGAACGTGATGCCGGGCGACGAGCACAACGCCAAGGGCTACTTCGAGCCCTGGAAGATCGCCATCTTCAACGACGAGCGCCTACGCGCCGGCGGCGGCGCCTGGGACGACGTCTTCGCCTTCCCCTACGCCCCGCTTCCCAAGGCGCAGGAGGCCGCCTGGGCCGCCAAGGCGCTGGATCTCTACGACGCGGAGTTCGGCGAGGCCTGGTTCCCCCTGCTGAAGGACCCGCGCGTCTCGGTTCTGGCGCCGCTGTGGCTGGCCACGCTGAAGGCCCGCAAGATGCCGGCCCGCGCGGTGATCCCGGTGCGCCACCCCCTGGCGGTGGCCGGATCGCTGACCCGTCGCGACAGGTTCCCGGTCGAGAAGTCCGTGCTGCTCTGGGTCAGCTACATGCTGGCGGCGGAGGTCTATTCCCGCGGCATGCCCCGCGCCTTTGTCGGTTATGACAGCCTGTTGGCGGACTGGCGCGCCGAGGTGGTCCGCATCGAGGCTGCGCACGGCGCCCCCCTGCCCCGGCTGAGCGAGCGGGCGGCGACCCAGATCGACGGCTTCCTGACCTCCGACCTGCGCCACAACGCCGGCCAGGGCGACCTCGGCGCCCTGCCGCATGTGGGCGCGATGGCCCAGCGGGTGTTCGACTGGTTCGAGGCCGCCGCCCGCGGCGAGACCCGCGGCCCCGCCGTGCTGGACCAAGCGGCCGCCCAGGTCGCCGACATGAAGGCCGCGATGGGCGTGTTCGTCTCGCCGGTGACCCAGGCGCTGGACCTGGCCCGGGCGGACCTGGCCCAGGAACGGGCCCGCCGGGCGATGGACCAGCGCGACCTGGCCGACCTCGACGCCGAGGTCGCCGGGCTGCGCAAGGAGCTTTCCGACCTGCGGCGTGAGCACGCGGAGATCGAGGCCATGGTCGACACCATGATCGCGGGCCGCTAGAGCCCGTCCCTTGGCCAAACGACCGACAAAACCAAAGCCCGACCCCGCCGCCGCGGACGCCCTGCTTGCCAAGCGGCGCGCCCTGCATAAGGCGCGCCTGGTGGTGGCCGAGGATCGCTGGAACCGGTTCAGCAAGGCCGCCGCCCGCCGGGTGGGGGTGGCCGAGAAGGGCCCGACCGAGCAGAAGTTCGACCGGGTCCTGGCCCGCGCCAAGTGGCCGGGCCGCACGGCGCTGATCGCCCGCTCGGGCCTCTGGGACTTCCGCCTGGACCGCAACCTCGGGCGCGAGGGCGGGGCCGTGAAGGGCCTCGTCGACTACGTCCGGGCCGGCCCTGATTCGACCGCCTTCCCCAAGGCCCTGTTCGACCAGACCTGGTACCTGGAGAAGAACCCGGACCTGGTGGGCACCCGCTGGGCGCCGCTCGCCCACTACTTGGTGGCCGGCGATCAGGAAGGGCGCGACCCGCATCCGCTGTTCGACCTGAAGGACTACCGCAGCCGCCACGCGGTGAAGATAGCCGCGACCGGGTTGTCGGCCCTGCAGCACTTCGTCCATCGTGGCGCCCTGGAGGGCTTCGACCCCCATCCGCTATTCGACCTGCGCTACTATGTCGGCCAGGCCGAGGAGGTGGCGGACACCGGCGAGAACCCGCTGGTCCACTATCTGCGCGAGGGCTGGCGGCGGGGCTATGACCCGCACCCGCTGTTCGCCGGCGACTGGTACCTGGCCCAGAACCCAGATGTCGCCGACCGTGCCATGGCGCCCCTGCTTCATTATGTGACCAGCGGCGCCGTCGAGGGCCGCAGCCCTCACCCGCTGTTCGAGGCGGTCTGGTACGCCGAGCACTATCGCGACGCCGCCCCGCTCGGCTCCAACGCCCTGTCCCACTTCCTCGACTACGGGGCCGATCAGCGCCGCAATCCCTCGGCCCACTTCGACGTCGCCTTCTACCTCGAGCAGAGCCCGGCCGCGCCGTCCGACCAGCATCCGGTGATCCACTATCTGATGGAAGGCGCCTTCCAGGGCGTTTCCCCGGCCGCCGACTTCAACGAGGCGACCTATCTGATCGAACATCCCGAAGCCGCCGAGACGCCGGTGGCGGGCCTGCTGCACTGGGCGCTGTCGCGCACGCCGAAGCCCGAGCCGGGAGCGATCGGCCGCCGGGCCCTGGGCGACGACGGCCTGTTCGAGCAACTGCGCAGTTCGGGGCGGATGCGCGACGCCGGCGCCTATGACATCCAGGCCTATCGCGACATGACCCTGGATCGGCGGCGCGCGAAGGAGACCGCTCTCGCCAAGGTGAAGGCCAGGAAGCCCAAGCTGATCTCGGTGGCCGAACGCGACGTGGAGGCGGCCGCCGCCGACCTCTCCTTCGAGACCGTGAGCCGGCCCAAGGTCTCCATCGTCATCCCGGCCTACAACAACCTGACCTTCACCCTGGAGTGCCTGGCGGCGCTGAAGGCCGGCGGCGGGTTGGACCGGGCCGAGGTGATCGTCATCGACGACGCGTCGGCCGATGCGACCAGCCCCGTGCTGGCCAAGGTCGTGGGCCTCAAGCTGATCACCAACGCCGAGAACCTCGGCTTCATCCGCACCTGCAACAAGGCCGCAGAGAAGGCCAAGGGCGAGTTCCTCGTCTTCCTGAACAACGACGTCCAGGTGCGCGCGGGCTGGCTGGAGGCCCTGCTCGCCCCCTTCGCCGAGGAGAAGGACGTCGGGGCCACCGCGCCCAAGATGCTGTTCCCCGACGGCCGCCTGCAGGAGGCCGGGGCGCGGATCGGGGTCGACGGGACCGCCGAGATGATCGGCCTGTTCGAGGACCCGGACCTGGCGCGCTGGAACGTGCGGCGCGAGGTGGACTACGCCTCGGGCGCCTGCCTGATGGTCCGCCGCAAGGTGTTCGCCGGCCTGGGCGGGTTCGACCTCGCCTTCGCGCCCGCCTATTGCGAGGACGCCGACCTCTGCTTCCGCCTGAGGGAGGCCGGCCTGCGGGTGATCTACGAACCCAGGGCCGAGATCGTCCACCACCTCTCCGTGACCGCCAACTCCATCGACGCCGGCTACAAGCATCGGCTGGCGACCCGGAACCAGCAGGCCTTCGTCGAACGCTGGGGCGAGCGGCTGGAGGCCCTGAACGCGGTGCGCGCCATCGCCTTCCACCTGCCCCAGTTCCACGCCATCCCGGAGAACGACCGCTGGTGGGGCGCGGGCTTCACCGAGTGGACCAACGTCACCCGGGCCCTGCCGAACTATCGCGGCCACTACCAGCCGCACCTGCCGGCCGACCTCGGCTTCTACGACCTGTCGGACCCCGACGTCCTCAGGCGCCAGGCTGAGCTCGCCCAGCGCTACGGCGTGGGCGGGTTCTGCCACTATTTCTACTGGTTCTCCGGCGGCCGCCGGGTGCTGGAAAAGCCGCTGGAGCCGCTGCTCGACAGCAAGCCGGACGACTTCCCGTTCTGCCTCTGCTGGGCCAACGAGAACTGGACCCGCACCTGGGACGGCGAAGCCCGCGACGTGCTGCTGGCCCAGACCTATGAGAAGGGCGACGCCGAGGCCCTGATCGCCGAGATGGCGCCCTATGTCGCCCGCCCCAACTACATCAGGATCGGCGGCAAGCCGCTGGTGCTGATCTATCGGCCGGGCCTGCTGCCCGACGCCAAGGCCTGGGCCAAGGCCTGGCGCGACCATTGCCGCAAGGCCGGGATCGGCGAGATCTACCTGGCCTTCGTCGAGAGCTTCGAGAACGCCGGGGCCAAAACCGATCCGGCCACCCTGGGCTTCGACGCCTCGGTGGAGTTCCCGCCTTCGGGCGCGGGCGCGCTGATCCATCCGCCGGGGCCGCTCTACAATCCGCGCTTCGACGGCCGGGTGAACGACTACCGGGCCATGGTGCGCCGCTATCTCGACACCCCGCCGCCGGCCCATAAGCGGTTCCGGGGCGTGATGCCCTCGTGGGACAACACCGCGCGGCGCCAGGACGGCGGCTGGGTCTATCAGCACGCCACGCCGGGCGCCTTCCAGGCCTGGCTCGAGGCCGTGTTCGAGGAGACCCGCCGCCAGAACTTCGGCGATGAGCGGATCGTCTTCATCAACGCCTGGAACGAGTGGGCCGAGGGCGCTCACCTGGAGCCGGACCAGCGTTTCGGCCACGGCTGGCTGGAGGCGGTGAAAAACGCCCATGACGCCGAACTGGTGGACAGGTCGTGAGCGGCGGCGTCCCTGACCTGGTCCTCGTCGGCCACCCGTTCTCGGCCATCGGCATGGCCGAGCACGTCCGCTCCACCCAGCGGGCGCTGAGGGCGGTCGGAGTGAAGGCGGGGCTGCTGGACGTCTACGGCATGGACCGCGGCAAGGACCCGGACTTCGAGCGCGAGTTCGGTGGCGACGTGGTCACGAGCCTGTCGCCCAGGACCAACCTCTTCTGCATCAACGCCGACGAGGTCGAGCAGGCCATGGGCGTGCTGCGCCACATCGGCTCGGGCCCGGCCTTTGAGCGCGCCCACAACATCATCTACCCGGCCTGGGAGCTGGCGAAATATCCCGAACCCTGGGCGCGGATCCTGGAGCAGTTTGACGAGGTCTGGGCGCCGTCGGAGTTCATCCGCCAGGCTGTCGCCGGCGCGGTGGCCAGGCGCGTGGTCCACATGCCCCTGGCGGTGGAGATCACCGTCTCCGCTTTCCTGGGCCGGCGGCATTTCGGCATCCCCGAGAACGCCTTCGTCTGCCTGTTCTTCTTCGACTTCTCCTCCTACGCCGAGCGCAAGAACCCCTTCGCCATGCTGGAGGCCTTCGAGAAGTTGGCGGCGCTTCGGCCCAATGCGCCGCTGCACGTGGTGGTCAAGTACAAGGGCGGCAAGGACGACAACCCTGGCCGCCGGGCGCTGGAGGCGCGGCTGGCGGCCCTGGGGTCACGGGCCCAGGCCATCACCCGCGAGCTGTCCGACAACGAGATCAAGAACCTGGTCCGCTGCGCCGACGCCTTCGTCTCGTTGCACCGCTCAGAAGGATTCGGGCGCGGGCCGGCCGAAGCCATGGTCATGGGCCGCGCGGCGGTTGCCACCGGCTATTCCGGCAATCTCGACTACATGACGCCGCAGAACAGCCGCCTGGTGGACTATGAGCTGATCCCGGTGGCCAAGGGCGCCTACCTGTTCGGCGAGGACCAGGTCTGGGCTGACGCCAGCGTCGATCACGCGGTGAGGCTTCTGGCCGAACTGGTGGACGATCCGGCCGAAGCCCGCGCGCTCGGCGCCCGCGCCCGGCGCCACATCCGCACCCATTTCAGCGCCCGCGCCATCGGCCTGCGATACAGCGCGCGGCTGGAAGAACTGGCGGACAGTTAGGTCTTCGGCGTCTCGGCGGTCTTGGCCTCGTCCGCGGGCGGCGGCGCGACGCCCAGGGCCTCCGTTCCGGGATTTTCCGTCACCGCGATCTGGTGGATGGTGAAGGTCCCGCCGGCCTGGTCGTCGGTGTCGATCCGCAGGCTGTCGATCAACGAGACGGTCCAGTCCTCGCCGCCCTTCTTCGGGTGGGCCATGTCATAGACCAGCACCACGGTCTCGCCGACCGCCGGCGCGGCGCCCTCGACGGGCTTGGACCGGAAGTCGCCGGACTCCGCGTGATCGGCGGTGGAATAGAAGATCGTCCCGTCCCAGGCCGCGCCGGGACGATGGCGGGTCAGCCGGACCAGCACCAGGGAGTAGCGGCTTCCGTCCAGCTCCAGGCCCTTGGGCGAGCGCAGGATCGGATCGAAGTCCACATTGCGCACCGACAGACCGACCGGGCTGGCGGGAAGCACGCTGCCGCCGGCCAGCACGAATCCCTCGGTCGAGCCGTCGAAAGTCCAGAGCCGGCCGGCCTTGAGCGGCTTGCCGCCGACCTCGAAGCCGCCAGCCGCCTCGTTCCAGACCACCTTCTGGGCGCGGATATTGGCGAGGGTCTGCGGGCCCGGCGGCGCCTTGGCGGGCCTGGCCCACGGCGCCGGCTCGTCGCAGGCGGCGAGGATCAGCGCCGCCGCCGACAGGATCGGAATCAGGATCGCCTTCATGGATACGCTCACGGCCGTCGCGCCAGCCGCAGGACGGGCGGGTCCAAGGCCAGATAGAGAAGCCCCGCCACCGCCGCCAGATCGAGGGCGTAAAGATATCTGTAGTCGCAGGCGATGGAGATCACGAAGAAGCTGGCGGTGAAGGCCAGGACCCCCAGCATCAGGGCGGCCACCACCATGTCGGCGGCCTCGCGCCGGAACACCAGGAAGGCCGCGACGATCAGGGCCGCGGCGGCGAAGGCCAGGTGCGAATAGAACGGCGTCACGTACCACCAGGTCGCGTAGTTGCTCATCGCCAGGTCGGCGGGCTCGCGGCCCGCCGGGACCTGCAGCAGCTCCAGCCGCTCGGCCGGCGCCTCCACCCCCACGAAGATCGGATTGCAGCGCTCCAGCACCGGATTGATCAGCACCTGGACGAAGGCGTCCCAGCGATGGACGAGATAGGCGGCGGGATGCTTGAGGATCAGCTCGAACCACTGGTCGGCGATAGCCTTTTCAGGCGTCAGCCACAGGGCTGTGCCTAGAGCCGGGCTGCGGTCGAGGTAGTCCACGCGCTCGGGCGAATAGACCTTGGGCGCCTCGGCCTGGATGACCGCCACCGCCTTCGGATTGGCCTTGGCGATCGCTTCCAGCTTGAGGCTGGGGTCGTGGGCCACCGCGCCGACGATGTCGTAATGGCGCAGGATGCGCAGGCCGGTGGAGAGCGCCTGGTCGGGACCCGATCCGCGCGGCTGGGCCAGGACCCCCAGGACCTGGGCCAGCAGGATCACGCTGATCAGGCCGCCCACGCCCCAGGCCAGGCCGCCGCGCCAGCCGCCGCCCCGCGCCGTCCAGCCGAGCGCCAGGGCCGCGAAGACCACCAGGACCAGCCCGTTCTGGCGAACCGACATGGCGATGGCGAGCGCCAGGGCCGCGCCGGTGAGCTGCAGCCACGGCCGGCGTTCGCCGTCCCAGGCCTTCGCGGCATGGGCCAGGCAGACGAACCCCGCGACGCTGAGATTGGCGAACAGCACGTCCTTCCAGACGTCGGCCTGGAAGAGCAGCAAGGTCGGTGAGGCGGTGGCGAGGGCGGCGAACCCCACCGCCCACCAGGAGGCGCGGCCGCGCAGGGCGATGAGCGAGATCAGCGACCAGAACAGGATCAAAGCGCTGGCGGTGACGTAGAGGCCCGTGCCCGGCAACACCTCGTCGAACAGCCCCAGGATCTTCGCGTAGACCGCCGGACCGAAGCTCTCGCGAACGCCGAACCGCCCCTCATAGAGCTGGGTCACCGAGTCGGCGGAGAGATGGCCCGGAAGGCCGGTGGCCAGCAGGAAGATGAGGCCCGCCAGCAGGATGGCGCGCACCGCCGCCTCCGGCTTGAGGTTGAGGATGGGCATGCCCTAGGCGCGAACCTGGGTGACGATCACCAGGAACCCCGTCAGCATCAGGGCGTAGCCGATGGCCATGGGCCACGACAGCGGCTCCTTGAAGATCACCCAGGCGGCCACCGGCACAAGGGCCGAGCCGATCAGCGAGAAGATGTAGGCGGCCGACAGCGGCACCCGCGTCAGGACGTAAAACCACAGCAGCGCAGTGGCGCCGTACCAGGCAAACGCCCCCATCAGCGGCCAGTTCTGGACCAGCCGCCAGAGGACCGATCCCTCCAGCCGGGCGCTGTAGATCGCCGCGCCCTTGAACATCACCTGGCCGATAGGCAGGGCCAGGGCGACCAGGGAGCACAGCAGGGCGTCTTTCCATCCCATGGCGGGGCTCACTCGCTGGCGATGCGCTCAAGCGTGCGCAGATAGGGGTGGATCGGCCGGGTCGGCACGTTGATGACGTCGAAGTTCATCGACTGCAGCAGGAGCTGCACCCCGATGATCACCGGCAGGGCGGCGGTCATGACCACGCCGGCGGAGGCCGCCTGGCCCACGTCGCGCACCGCCAGCCAGCGCAGTCCGTAGCCGGCGCCGAAGCTGAGGAAGGCCGCGCCGATCAGCATCTCCAGGGTGGCGACGTTGAAGTCGCGCACGAAGTACTGCCCCAGGATGCGCAGAAAGAAGTTCTTCAGGTGCTTGAGCGCGAAGGGCCCGACTATGGCGCCGATCCGCAGGTTGGAGACCTCGTCACCGTACCGGGCCGGGATCGGCACGTCGCGGACCACCGCGCGCAGGGTGCCCAGGTGATAGAGCAGATCGGTCTCGAAGAAGAACCGTCGCGAGATGCGCTTCTCGATCACCCGCTTGGCGACGCTGGCCTCGATGGCGGTGAAGCCGTTGGTGGGATCGAAGACGTTCCAATAGCCGGTGGAGACCTTCGCCGCGAAAGAGAGCGCCGCATTGCCGAAGATGCGCACGCGGGGCATGGCGGTCAGGTGGCTGATCGAGGTGAAGCGGTTGCCCTTGGCGTAGTCGGCCTCGCCCAGGATGATCGGGGCGACCAACTGCGAGACGTAGGTCAGGTCCATCTGGTCGTCGCCGTCGACCTTGACCAGAATCCGCCCGCCGCGGCGCTCGGCCTCGGCGTAACCGGCGATCACCGCCCCGCCCACGCCCTGGTTCTCGGCCAGACGCACGACCACCACGCGCGGGTCCGGCGCCTCGGCCTCCAGGAAGTCGGCCGTGCCTTCGGGACAGGCGTCGTCGACGCAGACGATGCCCTCGATCCAGGACGGCGCCTTGGCGATGACGCTCAGGATGCGGTCGCGGACCTTGTAGCAGGGCACCACCAGCCAGACGCGGGCGTCCAGCAGGGTCGAATCGGAGGAGGCCGCGTAGCGACCGGCGACCGAAAGCTGGAAGGGTTCAATCGGCTGCATCGGACTTAGGGGCGCCACTACAAGCGGCTGGCTTACACGGCCCGTTCATGGTTGCAAAGGACGGCGCGCGCGACTACCCCGCCCAGGACTGCCGCCGCCAACCCAGGACCGACCGCCGACCATGCGTCATGAGCTGGTGCGCGCCCGCGCCCCCCTTCGACTAGGCTTCGGCGGCGGCGGGACCGACGTCGCGCCCTATTGCGACGAGCACGGCGGGGTGGTGCTGAACGCCGCCATCGACCTCTTCGCCCATGTCACCGTCCAGGCGCGGGCCGACGACCAGGTCCGGCTGGTGGCCGCCGACGGCCAGGTCGAATGGCAGGCCAAGGCCTCCGCGCCCCTGCCCACCGACGAGCCGCTGCGCCTGCTGAAGGGCGTCTACAACCGCTTCATGGCCGATCATGCGGGAGGCCGGGCGATCCCGCTGACCCTGGTCACCTCGGCCGACTGCCCACCGGGCTCGGGCCTGGGCTCGTCCTCGGCCCTGGTGGTGGCCATGGTCGAGGCCATGCGCCGGTTCATGGACCTGGAGATGGACGCCCAGGCCGTGGCGGCGCTCGCCTTCGACATCGAGCGTCGGGAGCTGGGCCTGGCCGGCGGCGCGCAGGACCAGTACGCCGCGGCCTTCGGGGGCCTCAATCTGATGCGGTTCGCCGCGGGCCGGCAGGTCGAGGTCGAGCCTGTCGCGGTCCCCGATCGGGTGATGAAGGAGCTGGAGGCCTCCCTGGTCCTCTACTTCACCGGGGTCAGCCGCGAGTCGGCCGCGATCATCGACGAGCAGACCGCCAAGATGCGCAGCCACGAGGCCAAGTCGATGGAGAGCCTGCACGCGCTGAAGGCCGGGGCCTTCGAGATGCGCGACGCCCTGATCGCCGGCGACCTCGCCCGCTTCGGCGCCCTGCTGGACTCGGGCTGGAGCTCCAAGAAGCAGATCGCCCACAGCATCTCCTCGCCCCATATCGACAAGGTCTATGAGGCGGCCAAGAGCTTCGGGGTGTTCGGCGGCAAGGTGAGCGGTGCGGGCGGCGGCGGTTTCATGATGTTCCTGGTCGACCCCACCCGCCGCGAAGGACTGAAGCGGCTGCTGGCCACCTTCGGGGGCGGCGCCCAGTCCGCCCGGTTCACGCCCGCAGGCGCCGAATCCTGGAACGTGCGGTAGCCCTCGAAACCCGCTAGGACGCGCGACGTGAAAGAGCTCTCCAAATCCATCGTCCGGCGCATGGCCGACCCCAACTTCGCCCGGCGCTGGTTCGTGGGCGAGGGCCTGGACATCGGCGGCAAGCCCGACCCGCTGTCGCTCTATGTCCCGTTCTTCCCGGAGCTGAAGTCCGTGCGCGTCTGGGACTGGGAGGACGGCGACGCCCAGTTCCTCGAAGGCGTACAGAAAGACAGTCTCGATTTCGTCCATTCCAGCCACTGCCTGGAACACCTGGTCGACCCCCGCCAGGGCCTCTCGGCCTGGTTTGGCGCCATCAAGCCGGGCGGCTTCCTGATCGTCACGGTCCCCGACGAGGACCTCTACGAACAGGGCGTCTGGCCCTCGACCCACAACCGCGACCACAAGTGGACCTTCACCATGCTGAAGGCTCGCTCGTGGAGCGAACGCTCGATCAACGTGCTGGAGCTGCTGTCGAACCTCGGCCCCGCCGCCGATGTCGAGAAGGTCGCCCTGCTCAACTCGACCTTCCGCTACGATCTGCCCCGCTTCGACCAGACCCTGACCCCCATCGCCGAATGCGGCATCGAGTTCGTGGTCCGCAAGCGCACGGCCCGCGAGCTGGCCTATGGCGGCCTGGTCCGCGACACGGTCCAGCCCGCCCCGGCCGACCGGAAGCACTTCAACCAGTACCGCGCCGACCACGCCCACATGAAGACCAGCCCGCCGCCCTTCGAGGACGAGGGCGAACTCTAGGTCGCAAGATCGATCTGTTCCAAGCGCCCTCACTAACACGATCTTACTACCTCGCCGACGTTCAGGGCCTATTTGTTCTCTTTTTGTTCTTGTCGCTTTCAATCACAGATGGTAGGTTGGGCGTCCGAGCCAAAGGTGTTCGAATGCAACAAAACCAATGATTGGAGATAGATTTGGCGATGATGCCACGTGGCGAACCGCAATCCGTACCTGATCCGGCAGGCGAGGCCTTCGACGAGTGGGTTCGTCGCAAGCGCGCCGAAGAGCGGGCGCGTGAGGCGGCGGAATACGCGCTGGCGAACACCCCATCTCAACGCTGGGCGGGCTCGCCAGCGCGCACGGAGGCGCACGACGCGCGATCAGCGACGCCGATGAATCCTGAAGCCCTGAGGGCGGCGCCCGCGATTGAACCGGCAATTGAAGCAGTTGACGACGTCAAGGGCGATCGACCCTGGCAGGCCCTAGGAAATGGTGGGCTGGCCATCGCGGACGCGGCGTTGATGGCGACAGGCTTTGGCGTGGCTGGGGCCGTCAGCAGAGGCGCCGCCTGGAACACCGGCAAGATGACCGGCAGAAACGCGGCCAAACAATTGAGAGACAGGGGTGTGGCGGGGTCCGCACATGAGGTTCATCACTCGGTGCCTCTGAGGGGGATGAGCCGGGATATTCCAAACTGGAGGAACCACGTCGCGCTATTGAAGGTCCTGGAAATCGCCAAGCACAAGCGCCTCAGAGGCAAGTGGGACGGCGCGCCGAAGTACGGCCCTGTCGAGGCGCTCCTAGTTGGCACTCCAGATTGGATGAAGACCGTGCCGGCATGGTTCGGCGCCAAGGGGGTTGAGGCGCTGGCGAAGCATCAATCCGAGGCTGGCGCTCAGAAGGCCCAAAAGCCTCGACTGCCTGCGCCCTACGGCGAACGGCCGCTTAGGTGACAGCCTTGGCGCCGCCCAGGTTTCCGGTCCTTTGCTTCACTAGGAACTTGGACGTTACGCCCGTCACCAGCGCGTCCGAACTCGGCGTGTGTGGCCCGAGGACTCTGCGCGAAGAAAAGCTCCTGGGGATGGATATCGTCGATGCCTCAGGAGACTCCTGGCGGGTGAGCGCGATCTCGCAGGTCGGCTATGCACCCTTCTCCTGGCGCTGGCTCAACCCGTTCCTTCCCCGGCTTCGACGGATAGAATACGCGCTCGAGCCGGGGCCGAAATATTCGTTGCACGAGGTTCAGGAGCGAGTGCTCGCCTGCATCGACGCCCACCCCGAGTACTGGCGCGAGGTTTCGTACGACGACGCCGACCTGATTGAACGGAAGGCGGCGGTTCGGAGCACGAAGGCCATCGCCGATTTGCATGATGTGCTGGGCTCGGACATTTTTGGCGACTAGGCCGAACGCGGGGCGGGCCCGAACCCGCTGATTCGCCGCGGATTCCGCCGCGCCCGCCATGCTTGCGCCGCAAAATGCGACCTGTTACCCACCGCGCAGACGGCTTGGGGCGTCCCGCGTCCGGGAATCCGTCGGGAGAGTCGATGCAATCCGTACAGCACATGGTGCGCACCGGCAGGCGCGGGCCCATGCACGAGTTCAGCATGGCGTTTGCGGACCTGCGCGCGTCCTTCGAACGGATCGGCCTAGCCTGGTCTTTGGCCTGGCACGATGTGGTGTCCAGATACCGCGGATCGATCATCGGCCCGTTCTGGATCACGATCTCCATGGGCCTGATGGTGGCCGGTATCGGCTTCCTCTACGCCAACCTGTTCAAGATCCCGGTCCACGACTTCATCCCTTACGTCGCCATCGGCATCGTGTTCTGGGGCCTGATCTCCAACGTCATCGTCGAAGGCTGCGGAGCCTTCGTCGGGGCTTCGGGCATGCTGAGCCAGACCTCGCTGCCGATGATGACCTTCATCTGGCGCACGGTGCTGCGCAACGTGATCAACTTGGCCCACCACCTCGTGATCATCCTCGCCACCCTGATCGTCTACGACCACTGGCGCGACGCCAACGTGGTCCTGTCGGTGCTCGGCGCCATCCTGGTGATGTTCAACCTGGGCTGGGTCTGCCTGGCCGCGGCCATGGCCTCGGCCCGGTTCCGCGACATCCCCCAGATCGTCGCTTCGGTGACCCAGTTCGCCATGTTCATGACGCCGGTGTTCTGGCTGCCCGGCGGACGGCTGGTGGACCATGCCGTGCTGCTGCTGAACCCGTTCTATCACATGCTGGAGGCGGTCCGCGCCCCGCTGCTGGGGCAGCCGGTGGAGCCGCTGACCTACATCATCCTGGGCGGCATGGCCCTGGTCGGCTGGGTGGCCACCTTCTCGATCTTCTCCAACATTCGCCGACGGATCGTGCACTACCTATGAAGGGTCCCCAGGTCTCGATCACCGTCACCGATCTCACCCTGCGCTTCCCCGTCTACGGCGTGGACGCCAAGTCGCTGAAGAAGCGGCTGGCCAGCATCACGGTGGGCGGCAAGCTCGGCCGCACCATGACAGGCGCCACCGAAGTCACCGCGCTCTCCAAGGTCAATATGAAGCTCAAGGCCGGCGACCGGCTGGGCCTCATCGGCCACAACGGGTCCGGCAAGACCACCCTGCTGCGGGCCCTCTCGGGGGCCTATGAGCCCGACGAGGGCACCATCGACGTCCACGGCCAGATCGCGGCCCTGCTGGACCTCAACCTCGGTATCGACCCCTCGGCCACCGGCCTCGACAACATCCGCCTGCGCGGCCGCATCGCCGGCCTGACGGCGCGCGAGATCGAGGACAAGCTGGAGGAGATCGCCGAGTTCACCGGCCTGGGACCCTTCCTGGCCATGCCGCTGAAGACCTATTCGGCCGGGATGCAGGCGCGGCTCGCCTTCGCGGTCTCCACCGCCGTCGAGGCCGATGTGATCCTGATGGACGAGTGGATCGCCGTGGGCGACGCCGACTTCCAGAAGATCGCCCACAAGCGCCTGCTGGGCCTGATGGAACGGGCCGGCATCCTGGTGCTGGCCTCCCATGATCTCGACCTGATCCGCCTCTACTGCAACAAGGTCATGCGGATCGAGGGCGGCGTCGCCTCCCCCGTCACCGACGTCAAGAAGCTGGACGAACTGCTGGCCGCCGCCTGATAGATCGTCGGCCGCCGGGGAGCCCATTAAAGCCTGTGGACGTCATCTTCACCATCGTGTCGCGCAACTATGCGGCCCAGGCGGCGAGCCTGATGGAGAGCCTGGCGGCCGCCGAGCCGAGGGCGGCCCGCGTGGTGGTGACCACCGACGGCCCGATCGCCTTCGCCGATCCGAACATCCGAGTGATCGAGGCCACGACCCTGGTGCCTGACTATGCCCTGATGTGCGCCTATTACGACGCGCTGGAGCTCAACACGGCGGTCAAGCCGCACGCCTTCCGCGCCCTGCTGGCCGAGCCGGGCGTGACCTCGGGCGCCTATCTCGACCCCGACATCTGGGTCTACCGCCCGCTCGACGAGGTGCGCGAGGGTCTGGCCCGCGCGCCCCTGGCCCTGACGCCCCACACCACTCGGCCCCTCTCGGGCGAGGCCAACCCCAACGACCATGTCATCCTGACGTCGGGCGCCTACAATCTCGGCTTCATGGCGGCCCGCGCCGAGCCGCAGATCAACGCCCTGTTGGCCTGGTGGGCGGAGAAGTGCCGGTTCGACTGCCGGGTGGACTTCGCCGCCGGCCTGTTCACCGACCAGAGGTGGATGGACCTGGCGCCTGGCTTCGTCAGCGACCTGGCCCTGCTGCGCACACCGGCGCTCAACCTCGCCTATTGGAACCTGGAGGGGCGCGACCTCGCCAGGACCGGGGACGTCTGGACCATCGACGGCCAGGCGCTGGGCTTCTTCCATTTCTCGGGCTTCGATCCGGCTTTTCCCGGCCTGCTGTCCAAGCACCAGGACCGGGTGAAGGTCGCCGCGGGTTCGCCGCTGGCCGGCCTGCTGGCCGACTATGCCGGCGTGCTGTTGCGCAACGGCCACGAGCAGGCCTCGCAGGTCGCCTACGGCCATCGCGCCTTCCCTTCCGGCCAAGTCGCCACCACCACCCAACGCCGCCGCCTGCTGGCCGCGGCGCGAGCGGGCGAGGACTTCGGCGGCGGCCTGACCGCCCGAGCCGAGACCTGGCTGTCCGTCGAGCCTGGCAGGGGCGAGCGCGACGCCGTCCCGCCGCCGCAAGGTCCCTGGCTGGCCCCGTCAGGGGAGCTGGCGGCCTGGCTGACGGCCGGCCCCGCGAGCCCCGCCATCGACGCGGTGCTGGCCGGTCGCCGGGACCTGCGCGACCGCTTCGTCGCCGATCCCGAGGGCCTGAAGGCCTGGCTGCTGGGTTCGGAATCCCTCGACGGCCGGTTCTCGGCGCGGCTGGTCCCGATCGAGACCTGGGCCGACCCCGACCTGCCCCTGCGCGCTGCGCGCCACGTGGCGGGCGAGACGACCCAGGCGCGGCTTCGGCTGGCGGCCTATGGCCTCGCCGACCGGGCGGGCTGGCCTGCCGCCCTCGCCGCGGACCTGCGCCGTCGCTTCGACGCGCCGGCGCCGGAGCTCGCCCGCGGCCTGCCCTTCCCGCGGCTGTTCCTGGAGATCTGGGAGAGCCGCGGCGACCTGCAGAGACTCTTCCCGCTGCTCACCTTTCGCCAGCGGTTCGCCTTCCTGCGCTGGCTGATCGGCGGCGGACTGGCCGACGCCGGGATCGACCTTTCGGCCCTCCCGGCCAGCGTAGACACCCATCCGGTCTGGGAGCTGGCGCGGCTGACCGTGCGCCGCGAAGCCCCGTCCCTCGCCCGACCCGCCGCCAATGGCCGGATCGGCCAGCTCGTGGTGGTCGAGGCCTGGAGCGAGGGCTGCGCTGGCCGCGAGGCCCTGGTGTTCGACGCCGGCGCCGGCCGCTTCCGGACGCCCGGCGGAGCGCCCGTCGCGCCGCCGGCCCTGGCCGAGCAGGTGATCTACCGGGTCCATCCCGATCTGGTCGCCGCCGACGCCGTGGCTCTGCTGGCCAATGGCGTGACCTGGCGCGGCGCGGCATGAACCTGCTCCCGGCCACGCGCCGTCTGTGGCGGCGGCTGACGCCCGAGCCTGTGCGCCTGGCGTTCCAGCCGATCCTGGGACCGGCGCTCAAGGCCTATGTGCGTGCCCTGGCGCAGCGGCCGCACGAGGCGCAGATCCACGACGGCCCGATCCGGGTGGTCGGCGACTTCGGCGGCTCCTACGGCATCTCGGCCTCGGCACGGTTCGCCGTGCGCGCCTTCCAGGCCCTGGGCGTGCCGGTGGAGGCGGTGGACGTCTCCGGCGCCAAGCTCGACTGGATTGGCGCCTCGGACGCGGCCCGCGCGCCGGGGCCCTGGATCTTCCACATCAACGCCCCGGAACTGCTGGCCGCCCTGGCCTATCTGGGCCCCAAGCAGGTGCGCGGCCCCCGGTTCGGCTACTGGGCCTGGGAGCTGCCCAAGGCGCCCAAGCGGTGGCTGAAGGACGCCGGGCTGATGGACGAGATCTGGGCGCCCAGCGAGTACACCGCCCAGGCCCTGGCGGGGGCCAAGGCGCCAGTGCGGGTCGTGCCCCATCCGATCTTTCTGGAGGACTACCGCGACGTGGCGCCGCTGGCGCGCGAGCCGGGCTTCCTGGCGCTCACCCTTTTCGACTTCAACTCCTCGGCGGCGCGCAAGAACCCAGAGGGCGTCATCGCCGCCTTCGCCCGCGCCTTCCCCGGCGACCCGACCGCGCGGCTGGTCATCAAGACTCAGAACGGCCGCTTGTTCCCGGAGTTGCTGGCCAGGCTGCGGGCCGAGGCGCCGGCCAATGTCGAGGTGCTGGACGCCGTCTGGCCCTATACCCAGGTGAAGGCCCTGATCGCCTCCGCCGACGTGCTGATCTCCCTGCACCGGGCCGAGGGGTTCGGCCTGACCATCGCCGAGGCCATGGCCCTGTCGGTTCCGGTGATCGCCACCGGCTGGTCGGGAAACACCGACTTCATGGACGAGACCTGCGCTCTGGTCGTGCCCTCGTCCCCCGTGGCGGTCGACGATCCTCAGGGCATCTATAGGGGCCAGACCTGGGCCGAGCCCGACATCGACGCCGCCGCCCAGGCCCTGGTCCGCCTCCGGGCCGATCCGGTGCTGGCCAGCCACCTGCGCCAGGCGGGCAAGCGGCGGGTGGCCGAGCGGCTGTCGCCCCAGGCCTGGTTCTCGACCCTGCCCAACGACCTGCGCAAGGCCGCCATGGTCGCGGCCAGCCGGTCGCGGAAGCCTCAGTCGCCTTCGTAGGGCCGGCAGAAGGTGGTGAGCGCGAACACCCCGAGCGCGGTGATGATCGCGGCCGGCACCAGGGTCAGCAGCACCTGATCGGGACCGAAGCCCGCCGCGCGAAGTTCGCCCGCGATCAGCGGACCAGCAATGGAGCCTAACCGTCCGAAGGCGATGGCCGCGCCCGAGCCCGCCGCGCGCACGCCCGGCGGATAGTAGGTCGGGGCCAGCGCGTAGAGGATGTAAAGCCCGCCGACCACGGCGAAGCCCGCGGCCCCAGCGGCGACGAAGAGACCGCCCAGACCGCTGAGCTGCGACAGGGCGTAGAGGGCCACGGCGAGGGCGGCGAACACCGCCGTCATCAGCCCGCGATAGCCGGTACGGTCCGCGACCCAGCCCAGGATCAAGGCGCCGACCACACTGGAGATGTTCATCCAGAAGGAGGCCTGGGCGCCGTCCTGCGGGGTGAAGCCCTTGGCCACCATCAAGGTCGGCAGCCAGTTGAGCAGCAGATAGGTGACCAGCAGGTCGAGGGCGAAGATCAGCCAGATAAGCGAGGTGGCCAGGCCCCGCTTGTCGCCGAACAGCCCCTGGGCCAGACGGCGGTCCACATTCGGGGCGGCGGCGGGCCGGGTCTCGGGCAGGAAGAAGAACACCACCGGCGCCAGCAGCACCGGCAGGGCGCCGCCGATCAGGAAGATGGTCCGCCAGTCCACCGCCGCGCCCCCGAACTGGGCCAGCAGCGCCACGGCCGCGCCCCCGGCCGGCAGGCCGCAGAACATGCTGGTGGTGGTGAGCGCGCGCCGGTTGGGCGGGCTGATCTCGGTGGCGATGGCCATCATGTTGGGCATGGCGCCGCCAAAGCCCAGGCCCGTGGCCAGCCGGGCGATCACCAGGGCCTCGTAGCTCTGCGACAGGGCGGTCGCGACTGAGAAGATGCCGAACAGGGCCACCGACACGGTCAGCACCGGCCGTCGCCCGAAGCGGTCGGCCGCCCAGCCGCCGGTCAGGGCGCCGATCGCCAGGCCGAACATCGCCGCGCTGCCGGCCCAGCCAAGCTGGCTCGGGCCGAGGCCGAGCTCCGGCGCCATGCGCGGCGCGGCTACGCCGAAGGCCTGGATGTCGTAGCCTTCGAGGGCCGCGATGCTGAAGCATATGGCAACGATGAAGCCCGGGCCCAGACGCCCAAAAGCCTTCGCGGTCATGTTGATTCCCTGCCCCTGCGCGGGGCGCATCTGACAGGGCCGTGAGCCTCCGCGCCAGCGGAGATGTTGGGTCCTAGCCGTCCAGCTTGTCGGGCTTGAGGTTCATCAGGCCGCGCCGCTCCAGCTCGCCGATCATCTGGTCGAGCTGGCTGCGCAGCTCGATCATGCAGTCGGGCGTCATGATCAGGTAGCCGGACTGCACCATCTGTTCCTGGCCGGCGGTGTCGGCGACATTGGCCGAGAAGGCCAGCCGGAAGACGCCGGACTGGAATCCAAGCCCCGCCATCTTGTCCCCGAAGATCATCGGAAGGTCGAAGTCTGGCAATCCGGGCGGGCTGGGCATGATCCCAAGATCGCATGATTCCTTCCGGCGTCGGGAACCTAGCGCCGAATCGAGACCCCAATCCGCACCAGACGCGGGGCGGTGAAACTCTCGACGCCGTCGGCGGTCTCGCCCACCTCGATCTCGGCGTCCAGCAGGTTCTCGGCGGCCAGATAGACCTCCGTCGCCGCCGACACGCGCCAGTCGGCGCGCAGGTCGACGCCGAGGGCGGGGGCGAGCTTGCGGCTGTTGAGATCGTCCTCGAAGCGTTCGCCCTCGTAGCGCAGGTCGAGCGCCAGGGTCAGGCGCTCGGACGCTCGCCAATCGGCGCCGGCGGTGATCGTGATCTCCGGGGTCTGGGCGGGACGCTTGCCGGTGAGCTGGGCGGCGGAGGCCCCGCCGTCCACCTCGGCCTTGACCGCCGACAGCGCCGCACGGGCGGTGAGCGCGGCGCCGAGCTCTGCCGAAACGTCGGCTTCGATCCCCCAGGCCTCGATCTGGCCGGCGTTGCGCCGCTGGCGCAGCACGCCGCCCGCCGGGATGAAGCCCGCGGTCGGGAAGGTCCCCGGCCCGAAGCCGATCGTGACATTGGTGATTGGGTCGTCGAGGCGGTTGTAGAACACCGAGAGGTTCCAGCTCAGCACGCCTTCGCCGCTGAAACCGGCCTCGGCGCCGTAGAGGGTTTCGGGTGTCAGGCCGCTATTGGCCTCGGTGACATCATTGCCCACCCGGAACGGGCGGTGCAGTTCGTTGAGGCTCGGCGGCCGGAAGCCGGCATAGGCCGCCCCGCGCAGCCAGGTGTCTCCGGTCAGCCGATGGCGCAGGCCGAAACGGGCGGTGGGCGTGGTCCCCGAATTGTCGGCGGGCTTCAGGTCCAGCAGAACGGCGCCGCTCGCCAGGTCCCGCTCGCGCCGCACGGCTTCGCTGGAACGCCAGCCGTCGATCCGCGCGCCGCCGGTGACCAGCAGGTCGCCACCGTCGTAGACGGCCTCGGCATAGGCGCCGCCCACCAGGGTCTCGCCGCCGGCGATGCGTCCGCGGGTGAAGGCGCCGTTCATCAGACGGAAGCGCTCGCGCACCTCGCCCTCAGCGGCGCGGAAGTCGGCGCCCAACTCCCAGGACCAGGGGCCGGACCTGGCCTGCCAGGCGGCGTTCACGCCATAGCCCAGGGCCGGCGTCGCGTACTGGTCGTTGGCGGGGGTGGTGAGGGCGCGGCCCGCCCCGACGGCCACCGAGGTGTTCTTCAGGTCGCTGGAGCGCAGCCAGGCCTGGACCCGCCAGCCGGCGGCCTCGTCGCTGGGGGCGCGGGCCGCCGTCAGGGTCAACGAGCCGCCGCTGGCGATGGAACGCGCGCCGACCAGCCCCGCGCCGCGCCGTTCCTCATAGGCGCCCAGGCGCACGGCCCAATCGGCCTGGCCGAGACCGCCCTGCAGGCGCGCCGAGATCGCCGCATCGCTGAGCGTGGTGGGCGTGTCGGCCGCGCCAGCCCGGGCGCCGCGCACCGGGACATAGCCGTCGCTGCTGGAGCCGCTGGCCACCACCAGCAGGTTCTGCGTGCCCAGAGCCGCCGCGGCGCGATAGCTTCCCCGTCCACCCGCCGACACCGACAGCGCCGAGAGCCCGTCGCGGGCCCCGGCCTCGCGCAGGGCCACGACGCCCGTCAGCGCGCCCGCGCCATAGGGACCGGCCCCCGCGCCCCGGATCACCGCGGCCCCGTCCAGGCCCTCGCCCGGCAGGGCCGACCAGATCACCCAGCCCCCGAACGGATCGTTCTGCGGCGCGCCATCCAGCGTCACCAGCGCGCGGCCCGCGCCAGACGGCGCTACGGCCCGCAGGGACAGGCCCTGGATGGTCGGATTGGCCGCGTCGCTGCCGGTTCGCCGGAACAGCGACACGCCGGGCGAGCGTTTCAGGGCCACGTCCAAGCGCGGCGATCGGCTCAGGGCCTTGGCGTCGAACGTCTCGACGGAAAAGGCGGCCTCGCCCGCCAGGGGTGGCAACCGGGGCGCTTGGACAATAACGGCGGCGACCTCGGTCGGCGGAGCTTCAATAGGCATGGCGACGTTCTATAGAGCGTTCGCGCGCCTCGGAAAGGCGCCAAGACCTTGGCCCGTCGCATGCGGCGCGCTTAGATGGCGGGCCGCACGGAGCCCAGGCCATGCCCAAGTTCGCCATCAAGCCGCTGACCCCCGCCATCGGCGCCGTGATCGAAGGCGCGGATCTGTCCCAGCGCCTCCCCGACGACCAGCTCGCCGAGATCCGCGGGGCGCTGCTGAAACATCAGGTGATCTTCTTCGAGGACCAGCATATGAGCCCGGTCCAGCACCGGGACTTCGCCGCCCGGTTCGGGGCCCTGCACACCCATCCGCTCTATCCGGGCGTGCCCGAGGCGCCGGAGCTGTTCATCTTAGACAACCACAAGGACAACCCTACCGACAACGACAGCTGGCACACCGACGTCACCTTCATCGAGACCCCACCCATGGCCTCGATCCTCTACGCCAAGCATCTGCCGCCGTCGGGGGGCGACACCATCTGGTCGAACATGAAGGCGGCCTATGAGGGCCTGTCGCCAACGTTCCGGGAGTTCCTGTCGCCCCTCGACGCCGTCCATGACTTCGCGCGCGGCTTCCCGCAGCGGGGCATCGTCGCCAAGGGCGCGGGCGAGGACAAGCACGCCAAGGCCCTGGCCGAGCACCCGCCCGTGTTGCACCCCGTCGTCCGCACCCATCCGGAGACCGGCGAGGACGGGTTGTTCGTCAATTTCGGCTTCACCGACCGGATCAAGGGCCTGCGCCGCAAGGAGAGCGACGCGATCCTGAACATGCTGTTCGAGCACATCCAGAAGCCGGAGTTCCTGATCCGCTGGCGCTGGAGCGACAACGCCGTGGCCTTCTGGGACAACAGGGTGACCCAGCACTATGCGGTCAACGACTACCTGCCCCACCGCCGGATCATGAACCGCGCCACCGTGCTGGGCGATCGCCCCTACCACCGCTCGCGCATGCCGGCCGGCGTCAAGGCGGCGGCGGAATGAAGGTCCATCCCCTCGAATGCGGACGCCTCACCGCCCCCCTCGAACTGATGGAGGAGGGCAAGAGCGGCGGGACGAACATGCCGGTCATGGCCTTTCTGCTGGTCCATCCCGACGGGCGCATGGCGCTGTTCGACGCGGGCCTCGTGCCGGAGATGGACGGGACCGTCGCATCGGGCGCCTTCCACATGTTCCTGCCGCCGGGACATGACGTCGCCTCGCGCCTGCGGGCCATGGACGTCGATCCCGGGCGCGTGGACCGCCTGGTGGTCTCCCACAGCCATTTCGATCACATCGCCGGCGCGGCCCTGGTTCCCAACGCCGAGCTGGTCATCCACCAGGCCGAGCTGGACGCGGCGCTGCAGACCTCGACCAAGGGCTACGCGCGCCGGACCCTGGACCTGGGCCACGCACGGCGCACGACCGGAGACAGCTTCGACCTGTTCGGCGACGGCTCGGCCGAGGTGTTCGCCACGCCCGGCCACACCTGCGGCCACCAGTCGCTGCGGATCCGGCGGCGTTCGGGCTGGGACGTGCTAGCCGGCGACGCCTGCTATTTCTGCGTCACCCTGAGCGAAGAGGGCGTGCAGCCCTATGCCCACGACAAGGCCGTCTATCTCAGCTCGTTGCGGCGGCTGAAGCAGATGGCGCTGGACGGCGACCTGATCGTGCCCGGCCACGACCTGGGGTTCATGGACCGGCTCCCGGCCGACACCACCCTGCAGGCCCCGGCTACTGCCGCGACGGGCTAGCAGCCATGGCGAACTCGCGGCCGCCCAGATTGGCCAGGGCGGTGGCGCAGGCGCGGTTGGCCGCGCTCTGGTCGTCAGCCTTGTAGCGAAGGGTGGTGATCGCCAGGGCGCCGGCCTTGCCGTCGAGCATCTCGATGGCTGTGTCGGCCAGGGTCTCACGCGTATAGACCGCGCTCAGGCAGGCATCGCGGACCTCGCCCGGAGCCTGGGCCTTCTGCAGGGCGCCGAAGGCGGTGAGGCAGGCGTCCTTGGCGCCGGCCACGGCGACTCGGGCGGCGGCGCGCGGCGAGGCGGCGGCGGCGAGTTGGCCGATGTCGCCGCTGGCGCGGTCCATGGCGGTTTCGCAGGGCTCGACGATGCCGCGCACGTCCTGGGCGACTTGGGCGGCCGTGGGAACGGCGGCGGCGACCTGGGTCAGGCGAACGTCGCGGGCCGGCTGGCTGCAGGCGGCGGTCAGGACCAGTAGGCTGGCGAGGAGGATGTTTCGGAACACGGGGAGGACTCCGGCGACGTCAGAGGTACGGAGCCCGAGACAGAATTGACGCCTCCCCGCGTCAAAAATCCTTGGGCAGAGCTCCAGATAGTAGCGCCCAGGGGTTACGCCAAGGTTGCGAGACGTTTCAAATTTCTAATGTGGCGCGAACGCCTCGACCGCGACGCACACCGCGGCGACCACGACCTCGAGCGGTTGGGCGACATCCACCGCCGCGGCGTCCGACGGCGGGGTCAGGGCGGCGAACTGGCTCTCCAGCAGGGCCTGGCCCGCGAAATGACCGCGCCGGGCGGCGAGGCGTTCGCCGATCAGGTCCGAATCCCCCGATAACAGGACATAGCGCACCTGGCCATCGAACCCAGCTTCCAGCCAGTCGCGCACCGCCGGGGTCAGGGCCGAGCAGGCCAGGATCGTCACCGGATCGGGCGACCGCGCCAGGGCCGCGGTCAGGCTCGCGATCCAGGGCTTGCGGTCGGCGTCGGTCAGGGCCGCGCCGGCAGCCATCTTCTCGCGGTTGGCCTGCGGGTGGAAATCGTCGGCTTCGACGAATGGCAGGCCCAGGCGCTCGGCGACCGCCCGGCCCACGGTGGACTTGCCGCTGCCGGCCACACCCATGACCACGATGAGCGCGCGCGGCCTCATGCGTCGTGGAGGAACAGGCCCGCGCAGGCCTCGACGATGGCCTGGGCGTCCAGGCGGTAGCGCCGATAGAGGTCGGGCAGGTCGCCGACCTGACCGAACTCGTCCAGGCCCAGCGGACTGACCCGTTGGCCCAGCACCCCGCCCAGCCAGGAGAGCGCGCCCGGCGAGCCGTCGATGACGGTGACCAGGCCCGCCCCGGGCGCGAGCTTCGAGAGCAAGGCCGCCGCGTGGCTCCGGCGCGGGACGCCGTCCGTCCAGCGCGCCCGCTGGCTGGCCATCCAGTCGCGGTGGAGCAGGCCCGGGGAGACCACGTTCAGCACCCCGATCCCGCCGAAGTCCTCGGCGAGCTGGTCGGCGGCCTCCAGCACCTCAGGCGCAACGGCGCCGCAGAACGCGATGGCCGCCTCGGCGTCCGGGCCCGGCTCGCGCAGCCAATAGGCGCCCTTCAGCGCCTCGTCGCGCCAGGCGTCGTCGGCGCGCTCCACCTGGGGGAACGACCGGGTGGTCAGCCGCAGATAGACCGAACCGCCGTCGTCGGCCTGCATGTGTTCGAAAGACCAGCGCATCACCTCGGCCAGCTCGTCGACGAAGGCCGGCTCGAAATAGGTGAGCTTGGGCTGGCCGATGCCGATCACCGGCGAGTGGATCGACTGGTGCGCCCCGCCCTCGGGGCCGAGCGTCAAGCCGGACGGCGTGGCCACCAGCATGAAGCGGGCGTCCTGGTAGCAGGCGTAGTTCAGCGCATCGAGGCCGCGGGCGATGAAGGGGTCGTAGACCGTGCCGATCGGCAGCAGCCGCTCGCCCCAGACCGCGCCGGCCAGGCCGAGCGCCGCGAGGTTGAGGAACAGGTTGTTCTCGGCGATGCCCAACTCGACATGCTGGCCGGCCGCGCCGCCGCCCCACTTCTGGGTCGAGGGGATTCGCGCGTCGCGGAACACGTCGGGGGTCTCGCGGCGGCGGAACAGGCCGCGATGGTTCACGAACCCGCCCAGATTGGTCGACACTGTCACGTCGGGCGAGGTGGTGACCAGGCGCGCGGCGATGGGGTGGTCCATCTTCGACAGGTCCAGCAGGATCCGGCCGAAGGCGGCCTGGGTCGACTGCTCCCGGCCGTCCGGCACGGGGAACTCGGCGCGGCCGGGGATCGGGATCACCGGGGCGACGGGCCTCCGGTCGGAGGCTTGCGCGAAGGGCGAGGCCTCCACGAAGGCGCGCAGGTCGCGGGCCTCCTGCGCCGGCACGCCGGCATAGGGCTCCCATTCCTGTCCCTCCGGCACGCCAAGGACCTGGCGCAGGGCCTCCACCTGGTTGGGGGTCATCAGGCCTGCGTGATTGTCCTTGTGGCCGGCCAACGGCAGGCCGAAGCCCTTGATCGTGTAGGCGATGAACAGGGTCGGCGTGTCATCCTGAGCCGCCTCGGCATAGGCCTCCAGCAGGGTCTCCACGCAGTGGCCGCCGAGGCCGGTCATCAGAGCCGCCAGCCCCGGCTCGTCATAGCTGTCCAGCAGGGCCTTCACGCCGGGCCGGTCGCCCAGGTCGCGCATCAGCCGCTCGCGCCAGTCGCCCTGATAGGTGAGCGCCGCATAATCGGCGTTGGGGCAGGCGTCGATCCAGGTCCGCAGGTGTTCGCCACCGGGTCGGGCGAAGGCCGCGAGCTGGGCCTTGCCGTGCTTCAGGTTCAGCACCCGCCAGCCGAAGGTGGCGAAGATGTCGTCGAACCGGTCGAACATCCGGTCGGCGGTGGTCGCGTCCAGGCTCTGGCGGTTGTAGTCGACGATCCACCAGGTGTTGCGGATGTCGTGCTTATAGGCCTCGATCAGGCACTCGTAGATGTTGCCCTCGTCCAGCTCGGCGTCGCCCAGGGTCGCCACCATCCGGCCCTCGCGGGCGGGGTCCAGCCAACCGTGGGCCTTCAGATAGTCCTGGGTCAACGAGGCGAAGGCGGTGACCGCCACCCCCAGCCCCACCGAGCCGGTGGAGAAGTCGACGTCGTCGTGGTCCTTGGTCCGCGAGGGATAGGACTGGGCGCCGCCGTAAGACCGGAAGCGCTCGAGCTGGTCGCGCGACTGGCGGCCCAGCAGGTGCTGGATGGCGTGGAACACCGGGCTGGCGTGCGGCTTGACCGCCACCCGGTCCTGGGGCCGCAGGGCGTGGAAATAGAGCGTCGCCAGGATGGTGGTCATCGAGGCGCAGGAGGCCTGGTGCCCGCCTACCTTCAGCCCGTCACGGCTGTTCCTCAGATGGTTGGCGTTGTGGATGGTCCAGGTCGACAGCCAGCGCAGGCGTTCGTCCAGCCGGTTCAGGTGCTCGACGGTGCGGTCGGCGGCGGCGGGCTTCGCGCTGGCGCGGGGCATGGATCGGCGGCTCCTGTCGGTCGCCTTGGCGTAGCATGGCCTCCGGCGGAGAAAATGCCAAAGACAGACGCTCGAGACCCGCGTTCGGGGCAGATTGTGCCTGCACGACCCGGCGAGATTTGGCACAAGGGCCGAAAATCAGGATTGGGGAACCAGATGGGCGACGGCATGGCGGAGGGCGGGCTGCGCGCAGCGGCCATGGAAGCCTGGATCTACGGCCTGCCGCTTATCGAGATGGCCATGACCCGCCAGAACCGGGCGGGATTCGGCGGGGCGCAGAACGTCTTCGGCCACATGCGCGACCTGGCCGACCACAGGATGCGGGCCGTCACCACGCCCAACAACGACACCCTCTACACCAGCGCCCAGATCGACCTGACCCAGGGCCCGGTGACCATCACCCTGCCCCGGTCGGGCGAGCGCTACCTGTCGCTGGCCCTGATGGACGCCTACACCAACAACTTCGCCATACTGGGCACGCGCACCACCGGGCCCGACGGCGGGACCTTCCGGCTGATCGGCCCCTGGGACGCCGCCGAGCCGGGCGACGCGATCCGCAGCCCGACCCCCTGGGTCTGGGCGCTGGCCCGCATCCTGGTGGACGGCCCCGACGACCTCGAGGCCGCCCGCGCGGTCCAGTCGGGAATATCGCTACAGGGGCCGCCCGGCCCCGCCATCGGCCAGTCCTTCGCGCGGCGCGCCGCGCCCTGGCGGGACTATTTCGCGTCACTCGACGCCCTGATGACGCTCAACCCGCCGCCGGCCACGGACCGGGCGATCCTGAGCCGCATGGCGCCCTTAGGCGTCGGCGCGGGCTTCACTCCCGATCGGTTCAGCGACGCCGAGGTCGCCGAGATCGAGGCCGGGGTCGCCGACGCCAGGGTCGGCTTCACCCGCGGCGCCTTCGGCTCGGTGATCGACGGCTGGTCGTACCCGCGCGCGGAGCTGGGCGACTTCGGGCAGAACTACGCCTATCGCGGGCTGGTTGCGGTCGCCGGGCTGGCCGCCCTGCCGCCGGTCGAGGCCATGTACATCCGCGCCATCGGCAAGGGCCGCGGCGTCTTCGACGGCCTGCGCGACTGGCGGCTGCACTTCCCCGCGGGCGAGCTCCCGCCCGTGGAGGCCTTCTGGTCGCTCAGCATCTACGAGGCGACGCCGGACGGTCAGTTCTTCTTCGCCGAGAATCCGCTGGGCCGCTACGCCATCGGCGACCGCACGGAGGGCCTGGAGATCAACGAGGACGGCTCGCTGGACATCTGGATCGGCTCACGCCGGCCCGCGCGCGACAGCAACTGGCTGCCGGCGCCGGAAGGGCCGTTCGGTCTGTTCTTCCGCGCCTACTTCCCCAAGCCCGCCCTGCAGGACGGAAGCTGGCGCCTGCGGGCCCTGGAGGAAGTCGCCTAGGCTGGCTCCTTCACCGGCGGCTCGGAATATGAGGCTGAGGCCGTGATCACCTCGTCGGGGACCGAGATCATCCGCAGATAGGCCTCCTTCGGATAGGCCATGTGCGGCTTGTCCTCGGCATAGGGCGGTTGGGCCACGGGGCTGGCGCCGGCATAGGCGGCCGGCGCCTTGAAGCGTTCCGCCTCCTCGGCGTCGATCCCGGCCTTGGCCAGGACCGCCGGATCGATCCAGCGGACCGGGTCGATGGCCTCCTGCGAGGTGGCGACCTCCAGGGTCATCTGGTCGGGGCCGGCGAAATAGATCGAGCGGCACATGCCGTGGTCGATGGGGCCGATGACATTGATCCCGTGGCTGCGGATGCGGTCGCGCATGGCGATCAGGTCAGCATCGGTGTCCACCCCGAAGGCCAGGTGCTGCAGCGTCCCGGGCGCACTCGGCAGGGCGCCGTTGCCGGCGTGGGTCTTGCCCAGCTCGATGGGGATCTTGTCGACGTCGGGAAGCTGCACGATCGAGAAGTAGGAATGGTCGTTCATCCGCAGGAAGGCGTGCAGCCCGCCCGGCACGCCGTGCATGTCGAACAGGGCCACCAGCGGGCAGCCCATGACCTCCGAGAAGAAGGCGATGTGCTTCTTGATATCCCCGGCCATGAAGGCCAGGTGGTGGATGCCGGTCGGTTGCTGCGCCATGGTTTCCTCCCTGTCGGCTTATGTCGTGCGCGTGATGAGCAGGCCGCCCAGCAGCGCGTCGATGATCAGGCGTTCGTGCGCCTCCCGGGCCGCCGGCTCCGAAGGGTCGAGCCCGAAGCTCTTGCGCATCATGGGCGCTAGGTTGATCACCCCTGCGCCCGCCGCTTGAAGGGTGATGATCATGGTGGCGGCCGGAAAGGGCTTCAGCGCCCCGGAGTCGATGGCGGCCTGGGCGAGTTCGGCCAGGCGGCGGTTGCGCGGCCCGATGAGGTGGGCGTCCAGCCAGTCCAGCCGCTCGCCCCCCGCCATGCCCTCCAGGGCCACGATGCGGCCGAGCGCCGGGTGGTTCCAGGAGATCCGCAGGAAGAGCCGCATGGCCATGCGCAGCTGGACCTCGGGGGTGGCGTCGGCGGCGGCCTCCAGCAACCGCTCCTCCTCGGCGATGACCGCCCGGATCTGCAGCATGGCGGCGCGCCAGAGCTGGTCCTTATCGGCGAAGTGGTAGTGGACGGTCGCCTGGGAGACCCCGGCCTCGGCGGCGATCTCGGCCATGGTCGTCCGCTCGAAACCCAGCCGCGAGAACAGCTCCAGCGCCGCCTCGCGTATCCGCGCCGCGGTCTGGGCCCCCTTCTTGGCGGGACGTTCGGCGACCGCCACGGACATCGGCCTTGACTCCATTGCCAGTATTCCTGATTGCAAGTATTTCTGACTTTAAAATCAGAAAATGAGGTTCGCCGCAAGCACCGCGGACGACGCCCGGGAGGAAGCGATGGCCATCGTCCGTGAGCCCTACGGCTATTCCTACGCCGAGAAGAGCCGGCTGAAGGAGACCTATGGCGGTCCCGAGGGCCAGGTCTTCGTCGAGTGCATGCGCATCCGTCCCGACAGCGGCACATCCAAGACCGTCATCCTGTTCAGCCACCCCATCGGCGGCGGCTCGTTCCTGCCGCTGGTGAGCGCCCTGGCCCGCGCCGGGCGGCACGTCATCTATTGCAACACCCGCTACCGGGGGAACGACACGGCGCTGATCCTCGAGAAGTGCGTGTTGGACCTGGGCGCCTGCGTCGCCGACCTGAAGACGCGCTTCGGCTATGAGAAGGTCGTGCTGGGCGGCTGGTCGGGCGGCGGCTCGCTGTCGCTGTTCTACCAGGACCAAGCGACCCGCCCGACCATCACCGCCACCCCGGCCGGAGACCCGGTCGATCTGGTAGGCGCCGGCCTGCAGCCCGCCGACGCCGTCCTGCTGCTGGCCGCCCATATCAGCCGCTCGGTGACCATGACCGAGTGGATCGATCCCTCGATCCTGGACGAGGACCGGCCCTTCGACCGCGACCCCGAGCTCAATATCTACAGCCCCGATTGCCCGAACCAGCCGCCCTATTCCGACGCCTTCGTGGCCCGGTTCCGCGAGGCCCAGATCGCTCGTAACCGCCGCATCACGGCGCGGGCCAAGCAGACTCTGGCGGACCTCAAGGCCGGCGGCGATCCCGACATGGAGCGGCCCTTCGTGGTCTACGGCACCATGTGCGACGTGCGCTGGACCGACCCGACCCAGGACCCCTCCGACCGGCGGCCCTACACCTGCTATCTGGGCGAGCCGCGCATCGCCAATGACGGGCCTGTGGGGCTCGGCCGCTTCACCACCCTGCGCTCGTGGCTGTCGCAGTGGAGCTATGACGAGAGCCGGGCCAACGGAGTGCTGAACGCCGCGGGCGTCACCTGCCCGACGCTGACCATCAACAACACCGCCGACCTCGCCTGCACCCCCAGCCACGCGCGGCGGCTGTTCGCGGCCCTGGCGTCGAGCGACAAGACCTATGTCGATATCCAGGACGCCGACCACTACTACATGGAGCGCCCAGACCTGCTGCCCCAGGCGACCGCGGCGGTCACCGGCTGGCTGGACGCACGGGGGTTCTAGTCCGCGACGCAAGACGGCCGGACGGGTCGCCCCGTCCGGCCGCCGGCCGCAGCCTCGCTTCGTCGGGTCAGGCGTTGAGGGCCGCCAACCTGCGACGGCGGAGGGCGACACCCGCCAGACCGAAGCCCGAGATCATCAGCGCCCAGGTCGCGGGCTCCGGCACCGCCGAGACCTCGAAGTCGAAGCTCGCCGTGTCGCGTCCGAAGGCGAAGCTGACATTGTCCACCGCGCCGACGAAGGTGCCGCCGTTCCAGCCCGAGCCGACCCCGGTCGAGAAGCCGATCACCTTGGCGCCGGTGTTGGCGGCCGACCATTCGGCCAGGGTGTGCAGGCACGACTGGCAGGACGGACCGACGCCGCCGGGGGCCGGAATGGTGAAGTTGAGCCCCGTGGCCCAGAACAGCGAGGTGGAGGTGTCGATCAAGGTCGTCTGCCAGGCGTCTGTCGCCACCGTGCCCGGGGGCTGGTTGTAGGGCTCGTAGACGAAGTAGCCGAAGCCGCCGGCTGCGTTGTTCATGATCAGTCGATAGGCCGGCGCGGGCGCCGAGCCGATGGTCGAGGCGCTGTCGCGAAGCCAGTCGTAGCCGCCGCCGGTGAAGTCCGACAGCAGTTGCGGCGTGGAGAAATAGTACTCCATGTCGGCCTTGGAGGGGTTCGACCCGTCGGTGCTGAAATAGATGGAGCCGTTGCCGCCGTTGGCGTCGGCATAGTCGGTGGTGATGCCCACCACGCCGTTCTGGCGGACATTGCGCTGCTGCCACTCGTCGGCCGCCGGAGCTTCGCTCCCTAGGGTGGCGCCGGCGTTCGTCGACCGGGTTCCCGCGGAATCCGTCGTGGTCGTCCCCGGCGCGATGGCGCCCAGTTCGGTGTCGTAGACAATGGTCGGGGCGGCATGGGCAGCCGTCGCGAAAACCACCGCCATGGCCGTGGCGGCGAGCATCGTTCTGATATGCAGCGGTACCCCCATTTGTTGAGAAACGTCGACCCTCGATAGCGAAATTCTTGCTCTGGGTGTGGCGACGTTAACCATGCTTAACAGCCCTGGGGTCAGGATTCCCCTCGAGGTTGACTCGCTTGGGCCCACACGGCTGCGATGGCGAACCCGGACGCAGAAAGGCCCGGCCCCGCCGTGGCGGAACCGGGCCTCCATTGAGCGCTCGGTGGCCGGCTCGGGAGCCGCTATGGCCGAGACGAACTCGTCGAAGCGACCAGCGCCGACAACGGGACCTATAGCGTCCGGCAGGGTTCAAGCGCGTGGACGGCCGGCGCCGCAGGAATGGGCCCTGGGCGGGTATGTTCGCCGATCAGCGCATAGACCGGGTTGTCCGGCCAGGAGCCGCCCCCGTCCCGAGAACCGATCTCACGCCAATGAGGCGCCCGTCATCTTTCCCCGTAGCCGGCGCATGCCGCCCAGCCAGCGGTCGTAGTCGCCAGCCTTGCGCTGCATGTAGCTGAGCACGATCGGGTGCGGCAGGATCAGGAACGTCTCCGCCGCCAAGCCCTCGATCACGCTTTCGGCCACCGCGTCGGGGGTCAGCACGCCGTCCAGGTTCTGCGGCTGGGACGCCGCGTCGCCCTGGCGCAGCATGGCGGTGTCGACGCCCTGTGGGCACAGGATCGAGATCTTGAGGCCCTGGTCGCCGTGGGTGATCGCCAGCGACTCCGCGAAGCCCACCGCGGCGTGCTTGGTCGTCGAATAGACCGCCCCGCCGATCTGCGAGAGCAGACCCGCGGCCGAGATGGTGTTCAGGAGATAGCCGCCGCCCCGCGCCTGCATGCCCGGAATGACCGCGCGGGCGGCGTGCACATGGGCCATGACGTTGACGTTCCAGGCCCGCTGCCAGATCGCGTCGGGCGACGAGGCCGCGTTCTGCCGGTCGGGATCGCCGTCGCCCACGCCGGCGTTCGAGCAGAAGAGGTCGATGCCGCCGTGGCGCGCCTCGACATCGGCCACCATGGCCGCCATGGCCTCGCCGTCGCTGACGTCCAGGGTGGCGGCCTCGCCGCCGATCTCGCGGGCCACCGCGGCAGCCCCCTCGCCGTTGCGGTCCGCCACGACCACGACCCGCGCGCCCTCGTGGGCGAAGCGGCGGCAGAGCGCCGCCCCGATCCCGTCGGCGCCGCCGGTCACAACGACGACCTTGTCCTTCACATGCATCGGTAGCGTCCTTCTCGATCGGAGGTCAGTTCGCTTCGGCGTAGCCGGCGAACGAGTGTTTCAGGGTGGCGTGGTTCAGGAGCATCTCGGCCACCGGCTTCTCGCCGCGCGCGTCGAAGGCCCGCGTGCGCACCCAGTAAGACTCGGTGCGCTTGCTCTCGGCCAGTGCGACGATCTCGCGCCGCAGGATGTAGTCCTCGCCCACGAACAGCGGCCCGTCGATCAGCCGGATCTCCTGGTCGGCGAAAAGGCCAACCGCCGGTCCCTTCACCGGGAAGGCGGCCTCGCGGCTGGAGTGTTCGAACAACACGCTCAGCATCTCGAACGGGATGATCGCCCGTCCCCAGGGCGATGCCGCGGCGTCAGAATACCAGGGCGAGGTCTCGGTGATCGCCGCTAGCTTCTGGTTCAGGCTGAAGGGATAGAGCGCTCCCATGTTCTTGTCGGGGTCCATCCGCACCCGCTCGTCCTTCGCGCCGGTCATGCCGACATTCAGGTCCTCCAGGATCAGCAGCCGGCCGGGCGCGCGCAGGGCCGCCATGCGAGTTTCCAGCAAGGTCGGTCCGGCGTCGGAACCCAGGCTCGCGCTCGCTTCCAGGACCGGCGTGCCGTCCGCCTTCTCGGCCCACACCCGCGTGGACGTGGCCCCTGCAGGCGGGATCTCGGCGAAGGCGCGGACCTCCTCGCCCTCCACGACCATGTTCAGGAAATGGGACGAAAGGCAGCCGCGCTCGAACCAGGCCTGTCCCCAGATCCGGGCGAGCAGCGGCTGGAACTGGCTGAAGTGCGTAGGCCCCTCGATCGGCCCCGCGCGGAACCCCAGCTTCTCGGCCATGGCGTCGTCGTGGATCGACGAGTGCCCGCCATATTCCTGGTCGGACAGCATCTGCCTGGGTCGGCGCAGGGGGCCGGCGAGGCTGAGGGGGGTCGCGAAGCTCATGCGCGTCTCCTTCCACTGCAGCAGCGCGCGGTCTGCGTCTGCATCTGCGTCCACCGGCGCTTAGAGCCGGCGCAGCAGGATCTACATAGACGCTCACAGATGGAATCCAAACAATTGTTTGAATCTCGAATAGGCTTTGCGCGAAACTGCTGCGCCGGAGATCCGGATACGCGCGCTGGCCGAAGCTGGAGTCGAGTGGCCAGGCGAAGGTGTCGGATGTCTAGGGGCAGCCACGCCGACTCAGCTCGGCAGTCGCCTTCAACCGGGACTCGTCCTTCTCATCGACCGCGAAGGTGAAACACGGCCTGCGGAATGTAGCCGGGGCGCATCCGAGAGAGGTCCGGCGCTAGGCTCCCGTTGCGTCGCCGGTGATCCGCCAGGTTCCGTCGCGCAGCCAGCCGGCGGCTTCGAAAGGATGCGCCAAGATCATGGTTCCCCCGCCGCGGGTCAGTCGGTAGGTGCGGCCCTCCAGGACAATTTCATCGTCGTCTTGAACGAAATCCTGCAGGTTCGCGGTCACGAGGACGTCGGCCCGGCCGGCCCAGGCTGTTTCGAGCACATGCCGATCCTCGATGTCGTGGATAGGGATAACGCCGACGCGGCCAAGCGTGAGAGAGGGGCCGATGTGGGCATAGCCCGCGATCGCGTCCACCAGCGCGCTCGCTTCCGAGAGATCGAATTGGAGCTGGCCCACAAGAACGAGCTTTAGGCGTTCGAGCATGCCCCAGGAGACGACGAGTTGCAGCGGCTCACGCCCGGCTTGGCCCGATCGCGCCGCTTCTACTAGAGTTTGCGATGCGGTCCCCTGCCGGCCGGCGCGATCGGCGAGATAGGCGGCGCACCAGACGTTGAGATCCAGGCAAATCCTAACCACGGAATGGCCAGTCAACGGCGGCGCGTGATCCGCACGGCCTCCGAAAGGATATCCTCCTCGGAGGCATCCGCCGGCAAGGTCGAGGGCGCACGGCCAAGACCCGCCTTGAGGGCGTCCTCGTATTGGCGGTCAAGCAGCGTTCGGCCAACAGCCCACGCAGCTTCGTCGATCGCCTGATCGCCTTGGGCTTCGATCCGGCGCAGGGCGTCGCGCGCCGACGCCGGCAGGCGCACGTACCAGCGCACCGCAGCGGCGGTGATCTGTGAAGACGTGCGGTCTTCGAGCTTCGCCATTTCACTGACGCGCGAAGCCGTGGCCTCATCGGTGTGCGCGGACAGCGTCGCCATGCCGGTTCTCCAGATCCTATAGGAGCTATATATAGATCGCCGAGCCATAGCTGACAAGCCACCCAGCGTCATGGAGTGCGTCAGCGCTGAAATTCGCAACCCCGACCGTTCGAGAAGGCCGCCTCGTCGAGTCGCCGGCCGCTAGCCCGGGAAGACGGCTATCTCGCGGCAGTTTGGCGGTCGACGCCTTAGCGGATGCGCATCAGCTACCTGGGTTACGACTGAGTTCTCTGCGGCCAACGTCGACAACAAGCACCACGCCCGACCCAATACCCCGGAGTAAAACGCCAACGAAACTAGGCGGCCGAGCGCGCGCTGCTCTAGTCGGTTGATTCACAGGAGAATTTGGCGCGCCCGGAACGATTCGAACGTCCGACCCTCAGATTCGTAGAATATATCCAGCCGTTTTCGGGGCCACTCTACAGTACTACTGCTTTCATTTTCTGGATATTTATGCCATTGTTCCGTAAGGCATTTTTCGTAGTCTGGCGAATGTTGGCGCGATCGAACTGAGTACACCCTCGGAATCGGCTTCCCCCGACTAATCCCCGACTAAAATTCTGAGGGCCTCATGGCATCTCAACAGCTTCTGCTGACCGACAAGGCGATCATCCGGCTGCCCTTCGCGACGTCAGGCCAGTACAAGGCGCGTGACACCGAACTTGGAGGGTTCTTCGTCCAGGTTGGCAAGCGCTCCAAGACCTACATGGTCGAGGGCGAGTTCTGGCGCCATGGCGTCCGCGAAATCCGCGCTCAGATCAAGCTAGGCGAGTTCGGGGACATCACCACTCGCGAGGCTCGCACCAAGGCCAAGGAGGCGCTCGCGTCGATCGCGCGGGGCGAGCGGCCCGGCGAAGCGGCCAAACCCAGACCCGGGGCGATTACGCTCCGCGGCGCATGGGAGCGATACAGGGACGCCCACCTGA
>NZ_JAUYNW010000018.1 GCF_030698145.1 Phenylobacterium sp.
CTTTACGTCCGGGGGCCGAGAGTGCGGCGAAGATTCGCATTTCCCTTCAGGAGCGCCGCTTTTGGGCCGGTTCGCACCCACTTCCCTGGACCTCGACGGCAAGGTGATCCTGGTCACCGGCGGCACGGGATCGTTCGGCCGGCGCTTCATCGAGACCGTGCTCAAAGACGCCAAGCCTCGGAAACTGATCGTCTATTCCCGCGACGAGCTGAAGCAGCACGAGATGCAGATCGACCTGGCGGAGAAGTTCGACGCCGAGGCGCTCAAGGCCATGCGATTCTTCCTGGGCGACGTTCGCGACCGCGAACGGCTGCAGCTGGCCATGCGCGGCGTCGACATCGTGATCCACGCCGCGGCCCTGAAACAGGTCCCGGCGGCGGAATACAATCCCTCGGAGTGCATCCACACCAACATCATGGGCGCCGAGAACGTGGTCTGGGCCTGCCTGTACAACCGGGTGAAGCAGGTGGTGGCGCTCTCCACCGACAAGGCCTGCAACCCGGTGAACCTCTACGGCGCGACCAAGCTCGCCTCCGACAAGACCTTCGTGGCGGCCAACAACCTGTCGGGCGACATCGGCACGCGGTTCTCGGTGGTCCGCTACGGCAATGTGGTGGGTTCGCGAGGGTCGGTGGCTCCGCTGTTCCAGCGGCTGATCGCCAAGGGCGTCACCGAGCTGCCGATCACCGACGCGCGGATGACCCGGTTCTGGATCACCCTCAACCAGGGCGTCGACTTCGTGCTGTCCTCGCTGGACATGATGCGCGGCGGCGAGATCTTCGTGCCCAAGATCCCCTCGATGAAGATGACCGACCTGGCCGCCGCCATGGCGCCGGGACTGGCGATCAAGGTCATCGGCATCCGGCCGGGCGAGAAGCTGCACGAGATGATGATCTCGGTGGATGACGCGCGCACGACGGTGGACTTGGACGACCGCTACGCCATCGAGCCGGCCTTCGTGGAATATCCCCGCGAGGCCTACGCCAAGAGCCATCCGCTGGTCGACGAGGGCTTCTGCTACGCCAGCGACACCAATGACGAGTGGCTTTCGGGCGAGGGCCTGCTGGCCCTGCTCGACGATCGCGGCCCGGGCGACCGCCGCCGCCGGGCCACCGACTAGGACGCCCGATGATCCTGGCCGTCCTTCAGGCGCGGATGTCGTCGTCGCGGCTGCCGGGCAAGGTCATGGCGCCCGTCCTCGGCCAGCCGATGATCGCCCGTCAGGTGGAGCGCCTGCGACGTTCCCGGCGCGTGGACCACCTGGTGGTGGCCACCAGCGAAGAGCCCTCCGACGATCCGCTCGCGACCTGCGCAGCCGGCCTCGACCTCGACGTGGTGCGCGGGCCGTTGGACGACGTCCTGGCCCGGTTCCTCAAGGCCCTGGACGCCTTTCCCGAGGCTGAAACCCTGGTGCGGCTCACCGCCGACTGCCCGCTGACCGACTGGCGGGTGCTGGACGAAACCATCGACAAGCATCTGTCGACCGGCGCCGACTACACCGAGAACATGGCGGTCAAGACCTATCCCCACGGTCTGGACGTCGAGGTGATGAAGGCGCAGGCCCTGCGCCGCGCCGGCCTTGAGGCGACCAGCTCCTATGACCGCGAGCACGTGACCCCCTATCTCTACGCCACGCCCGGCCGGTTCCGGCTGGCCGACATCACGCGGACGCCGTCGCTTGGCCACCTGCGCTGGACGGTCGACCTGCCCGAGGACCTTGAATTCGTGCGCCACGTCTATGAGACGCTCTATCCGGGCGACCCCGATTTCGGAACGGAGGCCATCGCGGCCCTGCCCTGGAACTCCTCCCGCGCCAAGGCCTAGGAGGCCGTCATGTCCCTGCTCCCCTACGGCCGCCAGACCATCGAGGACGACGACATCGCCGCGGTCGCCGAGGCCCTGCGCGGCGACTTCCTGACCACGGGACCGACGGTGGACGCCTTCGAGGCGGCCTTCTGCGACGTCGTCGGCGCCAAGCATGCCATCGCCTGCGCCAACGGCACCGCGGCCCTGCACCTGGCCATGCTGGCGCTCGACGTCCAGCCGGGCGAGGTGGTGATCGCGCCGTCCATCACCTTCCTCGCCACCGCCAACTGCGCGCGATATGTCGGCGCAGAAGTGGTGTTCGCCGACGTCGATCCGCAGACGGGGCTGATGACCGCCGACACCTTGGCGCAAGCCCTGACTCGGGTGGGGGACCGCAGGCTCCGCGCGGTCCTGCCCGTCCACCTGCGCGGCGACACGGCCAACCTGCCGGGCCTCGAGGCCCTGGCGCGCGACGCCGGGGCGGTGCTGGTGGAGGACGCGCCCCATGCGCTCGGCTCCACGCTGACGTTCGGCAACAGCGTCGAGAAGGTCGGCGACTGCCGCCACTCGGCCATGGCCACCTTCTCGTTCCATCCGGTGAAGACCATCGCCACCGGCGAGGGCGGCATGGTCACCACCAACGATGCGCGCCTGGCCGAGCGCCTGAGGCGCCTGCGCAGCCACGGCATGATCCGCCCCGAGGGCGGCGATCCCTGGTGGTACGAGATGCCGGAGCCGGGCTTCAACTACCGCCTGCCCGACATCCTCTGCGCGCTCGGGATCTCCCAGCTCGCCAAGCTCCCCCGCTTCGCCGCCCGCCGCCGGATGCTGGCCGCGCGCTACAGCGAGGCGCTGGCGCCCCTGGCCCCGCGGGTGCAGCTTGCGACCCGTCCGGACTGGAGCGATCCGGTCCTGCACCTGATGGTCGCCCTGATCGACTTCGAGGCCGCTGGAAAGACGCGACGCCAAGTGGTCGACGCGCTCAAGGCCCGCGGCGTCGGCACCCAGGTCCACTACATCCCGGTCCACACCCAGCCCTATTACCGCGCCCGCTACGGCGAGCTCGACCTGCCCGGCGCCAGCGCCTGGTACGAACGCTGCCTGTCCCTGCCGCTCTATCCGGGCATGGCCGACGAAGACGTCGACCACGTGGCCGCGGCGCTGGCGGAGGTGCTTGGGGTCTAGCGGCCCATTCCGCCGCCTGTCATCCCGGTTTGGCGAAACCGGTATGACAGCTTTGGGTGGAAAGCAGATGGGGTGGATGGCTCCCGCTCACGGCATCTGAGTGCCAGACTTGTGGAAGTTGTCGAAACAACCACGAGCGAAGGGAGCCACCCAGATGGAGATTATTACGATCGGCCTGGATCTGGCCAAGAGCGTTTTCCAAGTTCACGCGGTTGACGCCAGCGGGAACGTGGTCGTGCGGAAGGCTCTGCGGCGAGCCCAGGTTCTGCCGTTCTTCAGGATCACGCCGCCTTGCCTGGTGGGGATCGAGGCCTGCGGGACGTCGCACCATTGGGCGCGTGAGCTGAGGAAGCTCGGTCACGAGGTTCGGCTGATGCCGCCAGCCTACGTGAAGCCCTACGTGAAGCGCGGCAAGACCGATGCCAACGACGCCGAGGCGATCTGCGAGGCGGTGACGCGTCCGACGATGCGGTTCGTGGCGATCAAGTCCGAGCAGCAGCAGGCGGCCCTGGCATTGCACCGGACCCGCGATCTGCTGGTCAAGCAACGCACGCAACTGGTCAACATGATCCGGGGGCTTCTGGCTGAGTTCGGGATCGAGATGGCGCGCGGCCTGCATCATGCGCTCGACCTCGCTGCACGGGTTGCTCAGGGGACTGCGCCGGACGTGCCCGAGCTGGCGGCGCGGGTGATCACCGGCCTGGCGGGCCAGATCGGCGATCTGCAGGTCCGTCTCACGGCGCTGGAGAAGGAGCTGCTGGCCTGGCATCGCGCCAACGAGCTGTCGCAGCGCCTCAGCACCATCCCTGGCGTCGGCCTCATCTCCGCCACTGCGCTCGCCGCGTCGGTCACTGACGCCGGCCGCTTCCGCTCCGGGCGCCAGTTTGCGGCCTCGCTTGGCCTGACGCCGCTGCAGAACTCCAGCGGCGGCAAGGAGCGGATGGGGAGGATCTCACGGATGGGGGATCGATATCTGCGGCGCTTGCTTGTCGTCGGCATGACCTCACTCATCCGCCGCGCACGAACAAGGCCCGACGCGGTCGACCCGCGCATCGCGACGATGCTGGCGCGTAAGCCTGCTCGAGTGGTGACGGTCGCCGCAGCCAATCGCACCGCCCGTGTCGCCTGGTCGATCATGGCCCGCGGCGGCGTCTACCGCGCGCCTCAGGGCGTCGCCGCATAGAGGTTTAGCTGATCGTCAACGACCAGCTTCCGGAGGTTGCGAGCGCGATGTGAAGTGATGGCGAACCGGTCAGACCGGGAGCTGAGACACCCCGCCGAATGTCCAAGGCGTCAAAGCCTGCAAAGCAGAGTGGGACCCAGCTCGCGGATACCATCAGGGCCAGCAGTCTCGAAACGACTGCATCAACAGGCCGGACACAAGACTGCACCCGACCCAGCCGCCAAACATCAAATCGAGCCTTGCAACGCGGGAGCCATCCACACAAGACGTTCCTAAAGACGGCCTCTGGCCACGCGATGGGCCGCAAAAGCCCCAGCGATTATGATGAGAGGAGAGAGGAGGACCAGCAACAATAGTCCCATGTTGTTGGCCTCGTAGGGGCGCTCGAACGTCACTGCGTAGAGGAACCCCCAGAACACGACTGTAAGGATTACGGCGGTAATCCAAGGGGTCTTCGCGTTCACGCGGTTCAGCACAAGGAAGCCAAATGGAGCGGCGATAAAGACCGCCCCAAAGAGCCATAGCCCCCAGTCTTCCTGAGGGTTGGGAACTCTTCCAGTAAGCAGCCAAAGGCCGCCATTGACGATGGCTAGAATGAAGGCCCCGATCGAGAGCGCGAAAACGCATCCCAATGTGCGGCTGAGGCGCTGCTCCGATGGCCCTTTCATAAACAGAGGTTAAGGCTCACGCTGAACGACCGCAATGGGTCGATACTGTTGATTTAGTCGGCGGTTGATCGGTGCCTGGAAGCGTGATTCCCTTGTCGTTGTTGGCTTTGGAGGCCATGGCGATGATGGGGACGCAAGACGCTCCGCCGCAGTTGTTCTACGATTTCCGCCTCGACGATCA
>NZ_JAUYNW010000024.1 GCF_030698145.1 Phenylobacterium sp.
CTGGGTCGATTTCCCGGCGCCCTCGCCGCCTTCGAAGGTGATGAACCGACCGCGTGCCACGCGGCCAAATTGGCCGGTTCGCCGGCTTTGTCCAGCGCCCTAGAAGGGCCGAACGACGCGGGCCTCGGCGAAGCCGTAGGAGGCCACGCGGTCGCGCACGCTCCAGGCCTCGCCCTCGTCGGCGCCGCCCGCCAGCATGACCCGATAGAGCGTCACCCCGTCGGCGCGCTGGACCGGCTCGATGGTGGCGTCTCCGGCGCCGGCCAACTGGTCGGCGACCCGCCGGGCGTTGTCATGGTCGGAAAAGGCTCCGGCCTGGACGCGATAGAGGCCCGAGGCGGCGGCCTTGGCCGGTTGGACGGCGGCGATAGGCGCCAGCGGCGTGGAGCTCACCGCGATCGGGGCCGCCAGGCCGCTATAGGGGATCGGCGCGGCCGGCAGGGTCGCGCTGGGCGCAGGCGTTCCCGTGTAGGACGCATAGCGCAGGCCTGCGTCGGGCGGGCCAAGTTCGGCGGGGCCCACATACCGCACGCGGACATTGGCCGTGCCCTGGCGGTCATAACCCAACTGGCGCGCGGCCTCCCGCGACAGGTCGATCACTCGCCCGCCGACGAACGGCCCGCGGTCATTGACCCGCACCTTGATCGCCTTGCCGTTGTCCAGGTTGGTCACCTCGACGATGGACGGCAGCGGCAAGGTCGTGTGCGCGGCCGAGGCCACGGTCATGTCGAAAATCTCGCCATTGGCGGTCGGCTTCATGTGGAAGGCGTCGCCGTACCAGGAGGCGATCCCCTGCTGGTCGTAGGACGGCTCTTCCTTTGGCGCGTACCAGATGCCGGCCACCTGATAGGGCGCGCCGATCTTGTAGCGGCCGCCCGCTCCGTTGGGCGTGTTCGATGTGTTCGGCGTCGCGATCGACGGCGCGCCGGGGCCGCTCGGCCGCGCGGCGTAGCGCGGATGCGGCGTGGCGCAGGCGGCGAGCGCCGCGCTCCCCATCAGCACCAGGGCCAGGTTTCGCGCTTGGATGTGATCGTGGATGCGGATCATGACCGCCCTTCCCTGTGTCGAACGCTCCCCAGCGCCGTGCTCAGGGGCGAAGATGGGCGCAAGGGTTTGAGCCAGGGTTAAGGAACGCGGTTAATCCGTTAAGGCTGTCGCCCCCCATTGGAGGTCGCCGCCCGGCCCTGCTATAGGCCCGGGTCCGGATGGGTGGCCGAGTGGTTTAAGGCAGCGGTCTTGAAAACCGCCGTGGGTGAAAGTCCACCGTGGGTTCGAATCCCACCCCATCCGCCACGATCGCGCCGGCCAACCCACGCGATCCGTCTCTGTCGCAACAACTTCAACGTGCTAATCTAGTCTCGGCTCGAAAGACCGGGGCAAGGGCACGCACATGGACCTTCAGTCGACGGGTATCGAACGCTGGATGGAGGCCGCGCCCGCAGCGGCTTCGTTCGCGGCTGTCGGCGGACCGCCGATGGCGAGGCGCTTCAAGTTCCTGACCGCCGACGGTCAGAGGGCGACGCCGCTCGAGCAGGAGGCTCTGCTCGGAACCAACGACCTGGTGGAGGCGAGCTTCCTCGCCCGCTGCGCCACCGTGATCGGCTGCATCGGGCGCGTGCGGTTCCACACGGCCAAGGGCCGGGGCTATGCCACCGGCTTCCTGATCGCGCCCGGCCTGATGATGACCAATCATCATGTGTTCGGCGACGAGAGCGCCGCCCAGGGCGCCAGCCTAGAGTTCGGATACCAATACGACATCGCCGGCCAGATCCCGCCGACCGAGGAATACGACATCCAGCCCGGCGTGTTCTTCGCCGCCGACAAGGACCTGGACTTCGCGGTGGTCGCGGTGGCCCCGAGCTCGACGACCGGGACGCGGCTCGACCGGCGCGGCTATCTGCGGCTCAACCCGGAGTCCGGCAAGGCCGCCAAGGGCGACTTCGTCACCATCATCCAGCACCCCGACGGCGAGCCCCTGCGCATCGCCCTGCGCGAGAACGAGGTGCTCAACCTGCTGCAGGATCCGCCGGTCATCTGGTACCGCGCCGACACCGCGCACGGCTCCTCCGGCGCGCCGGTGTTCAATGACAGCTTCCAGATCGCGGCCCTGCACAGTTCGGGCCGGATCAAGCGCAACGAGGCCGGTGAGTTCCTCCGCACCAACGGCGAATGGGTCGCCGACCTGGGGGGCCTGGGCGAGGGCGACGTGGTCTGGGAGGCCAATGTCGGCATCCGGATCAGCAGTATCTGCGCCGAGCTGCTGCGCCAAGCCAAGGCGCGGTCGCCCGCCCATTGCGCGACGCTGGAGAAGGCCATGCAGGGCGGAGACGTCCTGGCCGCGGCGATCGACCGGATCAAATCACACGCCGCTGAAGGCGAGGCCAAACGGGGAGACGAAGGCATGGGGCAGTCTGATGGGCGCGGCGCGCCAAGCGTCTCGCGCGGGAGTGACCTCGTCATCCCGCTTCAGCTCAGGATTTCGCTGGAGATCGGCGGCGCCGTAGCGGCCCCGGCGACGACGGTCAGCGCGCCGCAGGGTCTCGTCAACGACCTTGAGGTCGAGGCGATCAAGATGCGTATTCCGGTCGTCCATGACGGGCTCAGCCAACGCAAGGGCTTCAACCGCAAGTTCCTGGACCTCGCGGGCGGCAAGAGCGCGCCCGCCCCGGCCCTGACGGCCGTGGGCGAGGCGCTCGTCGCGCCCCTGCTCGACGGCTCGGGGATGGAGGTGAAGTACCACAAGTTCTCGATCTGGATGCACAAGGAGCGCCGGCTGGCGCTCCTGACCGCCGCCAATGTCGACTGGCGGGCCCGCAAGGCGGTGGTCGACGGCCAGAAGACCAACCGCAAGACCCTGGCCGGTTTCCCGCCCACGGGCGTGTTCGCCGAGCAGTGGGTCACCGATGCGCGCATCGCCGCCGGCCACCAGCTTCCGGACATCTTCTACACCGAGGACAACCAGGCGTTCGACAAGGGCCACATCGTGCGGCGAGACGACGTGGCCTGGGGGAACACCTTTCTCGATATTCAGAAGGGCAACGGCGACACCTATCACGTCACCAACTGCTCGCCGCAGACCAGCGTCTTCAACCAGGGCGACGACGGCGTCGACAACTGGGGCGACCTGGAATCCCACGTCCAGAAGGCAGCCAAGACCGACCAGGAGAAGGTGGTGATCTACGCCGGCCCGATCTTCACCCCGACCGATCGCTGGTTTCGCGGCAAGGACGACAGCGGCCCGCTGCGCGTCCAGATCCCGAACCGGTTCTGGAAGGTGGTGGTGAGCAAGGGCGAGGCCGGGGTCGAGGCCTATGGCTTCGTCATCGAGCAGGACGTCCGCGCCATCACCGAGACGGAGTTCTTCGTCACCGAGAACTGGATCGGCGAGATGAAGCGCATCTCCGAGATCGAAGACGCCCTGCGTGGCTGGGTGTCGCTGGAGGCCCTGAAGCCCCACGACCAGTTCGACAAGGTGCAGGCCCAGGCCTGAGAAGCCTTGTTCTCCGTACGCGTAGTTCCAGATTGGCGCCGCCCCTTCACGCGCGGCGCTATCTGCTGCGACGTACCTAAATGTACATCCCTCAACCAAGACGATAAGTTTTGCCGGCCCAGACCTCTAGATGAGGAAGCTGTGCATGAGGGGTAAGTGATGAGGCTACTGAATCTTGCTGCTATTGCGGCTATCAGCGTGAGTCTTGGTGGCTGCGCTTACAACGCTCCGGTGGGCGTTTCGCCAAACTTGAACGTCTATTCGTCGTACGGCGAAAAGGTGCCCGGGCGGTTTGCATTGTTCGTCGATTCAGAAGCCTTCAACACGACGGTTCGACCAACTGGATTGAACTGCGCCGCACACAGCTTTCCTTTGGATCTCCGCCAGTCTTTCGAAGCGTCGACGGTATCGACCATGCGTCAACTGGTCGACGAGGTCCAAGTCGTCGAGCGGCCAATTCCTGCTACCCAGCTGGCCGCCCAGGGCTTGGCGGGGCAAGTGACCGTTTCTGCGGAAACAGTTACCGCGCGCGTCCAGGTGATTTCTGGATTCTGGAGCTCTACGGCCGACTCGGTGGTCGAGTTGTCAGCGGGCCTTCTTGTGGACAGCCCTACAAGCCGTGTTCTGGGAACGACTGCTCAGGGGTTTGGAAATGCTCAACAGGATGCGGGCGCTTTCTGCGGCAACACCGCGAATGCCATTGGGGTTGCGACGGAAAAGGCCATGCGACAACTCCTCGGTCAGTTGGGAGAACGGATGAGCAATTCAGAACGTTTGCGCCGCGTGGCCATTGCGCCCGCCAACCCGACCGCCCCGCGGCTTCCCCAGGAGGTCCGCGAAGCCACCCCCGTTCTTGCGGCGTCACCACCTAAACCCCGCAAGGGCGGGTGCGTGCGAGTAACGACCGATCCGTCTCAAAACCGCTGCTAAGAGATCGCCCAGTGGTTGATATGGCCATGCCAAGGACGGTCCCGGCGCCCCATAACGCCCAACCTGTGACGTCGCTTCACGTCCGCTGGGCGTCGCGGCTCAGCTCCAGCCCCGGCATTCCGCCGTCGACGCGCCATTCCTCCAAGAGTTTGACGAAGGCGATGGAGCCCTTGCCGTAGGCGCCGTTGCGGATGGCCAGCTCCGAGGGCTTGCCCTCGTTGTTGTAGTAGCCGGGGGTGCATTCCTCGGCGAACTTCTGCCGCATGACCGCGGCGTCGAGGATGGTCTGGACCCAGGCCGCCTCGGCCTCGGCTTCCGCCTCGATCCGGGTCACGCCGTCTTCCAGGCAGCGGCTGATGATGTAGGCCGCGTGCTTGCTCTGCTCGTTCAGCAGGTGGGGATAGTTGGCGGTGAACCCCGACTGGATGTTGCTGAAGATCAGGCAGTTGGGGAACTCGCGCACGTGCATGCCGTGCAGGGAGGACGCCCCGTCCGCCCACTTCCGGGTCAGGCTCAGGCCGTCGCGACCAATGAGTTCGTAGCCGGCGCGACGGGAATATTCCGTGCCCACCTCGAACCCGGTGGCGTAGATCAGGCAGTCGATCTCGTACTCGACGCCGTCGACGACGACGCCCTTTTCCGTGATGCGCTCGACCCCCTGCCCCTGCGTGTCCACCAGCTTCACGGTCGGACGGTTGAAGGTGTCGAGATACTCGTCGTGGAAGCAGGGCCGCTTGCAGAACTGGTTGTAGTAGGGCTTCAGCGCCTCGGCGGTCGCCGCGTCCTGGACGACGGAATCCACCCGGGCGCGGATCGATTCCATCTTCTGGAAGTCGGCGAGCTGGACGAGCGCGCCCGGATCGGCCGGCGCGGCCCCTGCCCCGCCGCCTTCGGCCATGCGCTTGCGCGCGATCAGGCCCAGATTGCGGATGATGTCGGTCCAGCCGTCATTGACCAGGTCCTCCTCGGCGAAACCGCCGGAGACCAGGATGTTGAAGTTGTCCATCCGGTGCTGCTGCCAGCCCGGCGGCAGGCTCTTGGCCCATTCCGGATCGGTGGGCTTGTTGGCCCGCACGTCGATGGACGAGGGCGTGCGCTGGAAGACGTACAGCTGGGCCGCCGTGGCGCCGACGTGCGGCACGCACTGCACGGCCGTGGCCCCGGTGCCGATGATCCCGATCCGCTTTCCGGCCAGGCCCGTCAGGCCGCCGTTCGAATCCCCGCCCGTATAGGCGTAGTCCCAGCGGCTGGTGTGGAACGAGTGGCCCTTGAAGGTCTCCACGCCGGGGATGCCGGGCAGCTTGGGCCGGTGCAGCGGCCCATTGGCCATGCACACGAAGCGGGCCTTCATCCGGTCGCCGCGGTTGGTCTCGATGACCCAGCGCGAGGCGTCGTCGTCCCAAGCCATGCCAGTGACTTCAGTCTGGAAGCAGGCGTTGTCGTAGAGCCCGTACTTCTCCCCGATGGCCCGGCTGTGGGCCAGGATCTCAGGCGCGCGGGTGTACTTCTCCTTCGGCACGTAGCCGATCTCTTCCAGCAGCGGTAGGTAGACGTAGGACTCGATATCGCAGGCCGCGCCGGGATAGCGGTTCCAGTACCAGGTGCCGCCGAAGTCCCCGCCCTTCTCGATGACGCGGAGGTCCTTCACCCCGGCCTCGCGCAACCGCGCGCCGGCGAGCAGGCCGCCGAAGCCGCCTCCGATCACCACCACCTCGACCTCGTCGGTCAGCGGATCGCGGGTGAAGCCCGGCTCGACATAGGGATCTTCCAGGTAGTGGGCGAAGGCCCCGGCGATCTCCTGGTACTGGGCGTTGCCGTCGGCGCGCAGGCGCTTGTCGCGCTCGGCGCGGTACTTGGCGCGCAACGCCTCGGGATCGAACCCCAGATCGTCCGGCGTTGTCCGCGCCTTATCTTCGATCGCACCCGAATCCGCCATGAACCCCTCCCTCGACATACCGGATCATCTAAAGTCAGATTGCCCGTGGGGAATGCAAGGGGCGTGCACGCCACGCGCAGACGCCAGCATTTTCCGGGACTTCCGTCGGGTCCACGTGGCGCGGATCGCACGGTTCCTCTACCGTCGCTGGGACGCCTGCGCGAACGCGGCGACGGAACGGCCGACGGACGCCTCGACGCGGCCGCGGGAACGATACGGAGGAAGAGATGCACTACAAGGAGCTGAAACAGGCCTGGGCCGAGCTCACCGCGCCTGGCGCGCCGTTCGAGATCGCTCCGGTCGAGGTGCGCGGGCAGATGCTCCGGGCCTTCCGCCACGCCCCGCCCTCCGTGCGCGAAATCTGGCTCTCGACCCTGCAGTTCGCCGACCGCGACTACCTGATCTACCAGGACGAACGCCTGACCTACGGCCAGGCCCACGCCAAGGTGAACGCCATCGCCGCCTGGCTGACCGCACAGGGCGTCGTCCCGGGCGACCGGGTGGCCATCGCCATGCGCAACTATCCGGAATGGATGCTGATCTACTGGGCCTGCGTGTCGCTGGGCGTCGCCGCCGTGGGCATGAACGCCTGGTGGGTGACCGAGGAGATTGCCTACGCCGTCAAGGATTCCGCGCCGAAGGTGATCTTCACCGACTCCGAGCGCCTCCCCCGCATCCTGGAACGGCCTGAGATCGCGCAGGACACCCTGCTGGTGGCCGTGCGCACCGATCCGGTTCCGGCCGGGGTCATCCCCTGGGCCGATGTCCTGGCCAACGGCGGCGACATGCCCGCCGTGAGCGTCGATCCCGACGCCGACGCCTGCATTTTCTACACCTCGGGCACGACCGGATTCCCCAAAGGCGCGCAGCTCACCCATCGCGGCTGCGTGGCCAATCTGATGAACTTGATGTTCTCAGGCCAGGTCCAGGCGCTGGCGACCGCGCGAGCCACCGGTGTCATGCCCGACCCAGACGCTGCCCCGCCTACTCCGGTAGGCTTGATCACCACGCCGTTGTTCCACGTCACGGCCAACAACTGCGCCGCCTACGCGATCAGCGCCGGCGGCGGGAAGATGGTGCTGATGTACCGGTGGGACGCCGGCGAGGCCCTGAAGCTGATCGAACGCGAGGGCGTCACCGCCATGAGCGGCGTGCCGACCATGGCGCGCGAGCTGATCTCCCACGCGGATTTCGCCACGACCGACACCTCCAGCCTGATGACCCTGGGCGGCGGCGGCGCGCAGCTCCCGCCGGACCTGGTGGGCAAGATCGACGGCCAGGTGAAGACCGCCCGGCCCAATACAGGCTACGGCATGACCGAGACCTGCGGGATCATCACCGCGGTGGCCGCCGACTTCTACGTCGACAAGCCCTCGAGCTGCGGCCCGGCCATGCCGACCTTCGAGGTAAAGGTGGTCGACGACGATGGAAACGCCTTGCCCTCCGGCCAGGTCGGCGAGCTTTGGGTCAAGGGCACGCCGGTGATCAAGGGCTACATCAACCGCCCCGACGCGACCGCCGAATCGATCAGCCAGGGCTGGCTGAAAACCGGCGACGTGGCCCGGATCGACGATGACGACTTCATCTTCATCGTCGACCGCAAGAAGGACATGGTCCTGCGTGGCGGGGAGAACGTCTATTGCGCCGAGGTGGAGGCCACGATCTTCCGCCATCCCGCAGTGGCCGAGACCTGCGTGTTCGGCGTTCCTGACGCCCGTCTCGGCGAGGAGGTCGGGGCGGCCGTGGTGTTACGGCCGGGCGAGGTGCTCAGCGCGGCGGACCTCCGCGCCCACTGCGCGGCGATCAGCGCCAAGCACAAGATCCCGCGCTACCTGTGGTTCCTCGACGATCCCATTCCCCGCAACGCCAGCGGGAAGTTCCTCAAGCGGCAGCTTCGCGAGACGCTGGCGGTCGAGGTAGCTGTCTAGCAAACGATTGGCCGCGGGACGGATGACCCTGAACAAGCTAGTCCTTGGCGTTCAGGGGATCGTGCACGACGCGGTGCGCGGCGAATCGCCCGTCAGGCTTGTATTTCGGGCCTGCGGCGGCGACTGTCTCTCTGGGCGTTCAGGGCGCAGCTTCGGCGGCGTCTGAGTTGAGTACATCCTGTCGAGTTCGCTCGCGTGGGAAGGGGCGGTCTTGGATCGAGAATCGGACGTCAGAGGTGAGGTCGTCATCGCGCGGCTGCACGCCCTGGTCCGCGCGGGCTACCGGCCGGATGTTGGCGTGGAGCGCACCAAGGGCGCGGTCACGTTCAAGCATCCGCGCAAGGCCGCCGAGGTCACCCTGTGGGGCGACGGCCGCGTCGTCGACGGCGCGCCCTCGTTCATCGCCAACGACAGCAACCAGACCGTGATCGAAGCCTCCGACACCACGGGCTTCGAGCGGTTCATCGCCGACTCGCCCTCCCCCATCGCGGTCCGCAAGGTGGGGTCCAGCCTGCTGGAGACGGTCATCCTGGCCGCCGCGGCCTGGGCGATCCTGATCGGCGCGGTCTACAGCTTCTGGCGGCTGTCGCAGTTCGTCCTCGGCGCCGTCATCCAGGCCGTCACCTCCGGCTGAGCAAGGAGCTTCCCATGGCCGATCACGCCGCCGAAATCGCCGCGGCCATGGCTTGCCTGGACGACTTCATGGCGGCCTTCAACGCCCGCGACGTCAAGGCGTTCGAGGCCACTTTCAACTTGCCCAGCGTGCGCCTGGCGTCGAACACGCTCACCATCATCGAGGCGGGCTATCACCAGCCCCAAATGTTCGAACGCGGCCCGCTGGCCGAATGGGACCACTCGGCCTGGGAGCGGCGCGAGGTGATCCATGCCGGCGCCGACAAGGTGCACATCGACACCCGCTTCACGCGCTATCGCGCCGACGGCGGCGTCATCGGCGGCTTCGACTCCATCTATGTGGTGACCTGCGAGAACGGCCATTGGGGCGTCAAGGCCCGGTCCAGCTACGCGCCCTAAGCGGCGCGGCGCCGCGAGGTCGAGATGGCGCCGCGCTTGGAGACCTCCAGGAAGTCCGGCAGCTCCACGGCGGGCCCCGCGGCGGTGGCCCGGGCGCGCGCGATGCGCTCGGCCATCGGGGCGGTCCCCTGGAACAGGATCCGGTAGGCGCGGCGCAGGGCCGAGATATCGCCCGCGGGGAAGCCCGCGCGCCGCAAGCCCTCCAGATTGAGCGAGACCAGCCGCGCCCGGTCGCCCTGGACCAGGCAGAACGGCGGCACGTCCTGGGTGACGATGGAGCCGCCGGCGACGAAGGCGTGCCGCCCGATCCTGACGTGCTGATGCACGGCGCTCAACCCGCTGACCCAGGCGAAGTCGCCCACCACCACATGGCCGCCCAGCACCGCGCCGTTGGCCAGCTTGATGTCGTCGCCCAGCAAGCAATCGTGCCCGATGTGGGCTGCGGCCATGATGAGGCAGCGCGAACCGACGGCCGTCACAGTGTCGGCCGCGGCGTGCACCGTCACGGACTCCCGGAAGACATTGTGCTCGCCGATCGTCAGCCGCCCGGGCGCGCCGGACCATCCGCTGACCTGTGGACCCGCGCCGATGGAGCAGAACTGCAGGAACCGGTTTCCGGCGCCGATGGTGGTCAGGCCCTCGATGACCGCATGGGGTCCGACCACATTGCCCGGGCCCAGCCGGACGCCTGCCCCGATCACCGCGTAGGGCCCGATCTCGCAGGCCTCGCCGATCTCGGCGTCTGGGGCGATCACGGCGGTCGGATGTATGTGAGCCATGACCTGACCCTAGGCGGGCGACCGCGATGTCCGAATTCAACTTTGATGACCGTTTGCGTCGGCACTTGAGCTTGGTCGCCGGTCGTGGCGATCTAGGCCCGGGGGGAACAGACGAGAGCAGACCCATGTTCAGACCCGTCGCCGTCGCCGTCGCCGCCATCGCCGCGGCCCTCACCTTCCCGGCCGCGGCCTACGCGCACCATGGCTGGAGCTCCTACGACGCCGCCAAGCCCATCAAGCTCACCGCGCCTCTGTCCGGCGTGAGTTGGGGCAATCCGCACGGCACGGCCAAGGTCCGCTACCAGGGCAAGACCTGGGACGTGGTCCTGGCCCCGACGGCGCGCATGGAGGCTCGCGGCCTGACCCAGGCCATGGCGGGGTCCGGCCGGCCGGTGACCCTCGAAGGCTATCCGCGCAAGGACGGGGTGACCGAAATGCGGATCGAGCGCCTGACCGTCGACGGCAAGACCATCGAGCTGCGCTAGGCCTTGGAGTCGCTCGCGGCCTTCGCTGGGACGCTGGAGGTATCGCCCTTCGGCGTCTGGGCGAGCGGTTCCTCGATGGCCTATCCGGTGGCCAACCTGGTCCATCTCCTGGGCCTGGTGATGCTCGTGGGCGGCATCGGCCTGCTGGACCTGAGGTTGGCAGGCCTGTTCCGCGCCGTGCCGGTCGAGCCGCTCTGGCGATACCTCACGCCCGTGGGGATCGCCGGGCTGGGGCTCATGGCGCCCAGCGGCCTGGTGATGTTCGCCGCCGACGCCGTGAGCCTGGCCGGGTCGGAGACCTTCGGCCGCAAGCTGATCATCATCGCCCTGGCCCTGACCAACGCGCTGGCCTATCGGCTTGCCTGGCGGCGCAAAGTCGCCGATTGGGACGCCTCGGCCCCGCCTGTGGCGCGGGCGCTGGCCCTGACCTCGCTGTTGCTGTGGCTGACAGTGGCGGCGCTGGGCCGGCTGATCGCCTACACATAGGTCTCGATTCCCTCCAGCGGACGCCCGCCACTTGCCCACCGCCATCTATGGATCGCCGCCGCGCGACGTCATCGAACCGCCCGCCGGAGCGATCCAGGTCTCGCCCCTGGTTCCCGGGTCGCAGGACCTCGCTGCGATCGCGCAAGCGAGCCTGGACGAGATCGCCGTCCTGGTCCCGCCCGGCGCCGTCGAGGCCCGTCACGTCCTGGCTCAGGCCCTGCGCGCTCTGCGCCCCGGCGGCCTGCTCACCGCCGCCGCGCCGAAGGACAAAGGCGGCCTGCGCCTGAAGAAGGTGCTCGCCGCCCTGGGCTGCGAGGTCGCCGAGACGGCGCGCCGCCATCACCGCATCTGCACCGTGACGCGGCCCGAGGATCTTGCCGGCCTGCAGGCCGCTCTCGCCGAAGGCGAGCCGCGCCAACTTGCCGACGGGCTCTGGTCGCAGCCGGGCATATTCAGCTGGGACCGGCTCGACCCCGGCAGCGCCCTGCTGCTGGCCCATCTCCCGGCCCTCAGCGGTTCTGGCGCCGATTTCGGCTGCGGCGTCGGGTGGCTGGCGCGGGCCGTACTGACCTCGCCGGAGGTCACCGACCTCGTCCTGATCGACCTGGACCGCCGGGCGGTGGAGGCGGCGCGGCGCAATATCGACGACTCGCGCGCCGCCCTCCAGTGGACCGACGTGCGCCAGGCCGCGTCGAGCCTGACCGGCCTCGACTTCGTGGTGATGAACCCGCCGTTCCATGATGGCGGTGTCGAGGATCGCACCCTGGGCCAGGCCTTCATCCGCGCCGCGGCCGGGTCGCTCCGGAGCGGCGGAACGTTGTGGATCACGGCCAATCGCCATCTGCCCTACGAGGCGGCGCTCAAGGCCGCGTTCAAGTCCGTGCGGCCCGTGGCCGACTCCGGAGGCTACAAGGTGTACGAAGCGCGCAGATGACCAAGACCCCGACCATGCGGCTGGACCGCCTGCTGGCCAATCTGGGCTATGGCAGCCGCAAGGAGATGCACGGCCTGGTCGCCGACGGCGAAGTGGTCCTGGACGGCGTGGCGCTGTCGGACGCCGGCGCTCGCATCGCTATCGGCCCCGACCTTCCGGGCCGAATGACCATCCTGGGCGCGCCCATCGATCCGCCGCCGCCGGTGATCGTCATGCTGCACAAGCCGCTGGGCGTTGTCTGTTCCCACAAGGAGGCCGGGCGCAGAATCTACGACCTGCTGCCGCCGCGCTGGCGGGTGCGCGATCCGGCGCTCTCCAGCGTCGGGCGGCTGGACAAGGAGACCTCGGGCCTGCTGCTGATCACCGACGACGGTGGCTTCCTGCACCGGGTGATCTCGCCCAAGCGGCACGTGGCCAAGAGCTATGTCGCCACCCTCGACCGCCCCCTGACCGGCGTGGAAGCCGAGGTGTTCGCCGCCGGGACCCTGATGCTGGAGGGTGAGGACAAGCCCCTGATGCCCGCGATCCTCGAACCGCTGGGCGAGCGCCAGGCGCGGCTGAACATCGAGGAGGGCCGCTATCATCAGGTCCGCCGGATGTTCGCGGCGATTGGCAACCACGTCACCGCCCTGCACCGCGACCGGATCGGCGGTCTCGTCCTGCCGGACGACCTGGCCGCCGGGGACTATCGCGTGCTCACCGCCGCCACAGCAGAGACAGTGTTCGGAGCCTAGGCCTCACCACAGGGTCTTGGCGGCGCGCCCGGGCCATTCGGCGTCGTAGGCCGCCCCGTCAACCCGCGCCCCGCTGCGTTCCTCCAGGATCTGACCCGCGGTCGGCAGGGTGGCCGGATCGACGTGCCGCTCCGGATTCCACAGCTCGGAGCGGACGATGGCCCGCGCGCACTGAAAATAGACGGTCTCGACAGTGATCACGACGACCGAACGCGGCGCATGACCCTTCACCGCGAAGGACGCCAGAAGGTCCGGCGCGACCGAGACCTGGGCCTGGCCATTGATCCGCAGGCAGTTCCCCGAGCCCGGGATCAGGAACAACAGGGCCACGCGGGGATCGCGCACGATGTTCCGCAGCGAGTCGCAGCGGTTGTTGCCGCGCCGGTCGGGCATCAGGACCGTCCGATCGCCCTCGATCCGCACCACCTGGCCGTCATCGCCGCGCGGCGAGCAATCCAGGCCTTCCGGGCCGGCGGTGGCGAGCGCGACGAAGGGCGAGGCCTCGACGAGGGCCCGGTAATGAGGGGTGATCCAGTCCGCCTCCTTGACCGTCGAGCTCTCGTTGGTGGCGCCGTAGATCGCCTCAAGCGCTTCAATGGTGGTGATGACCGTCATGACGCTCCCCGTAACCGACGGTGGGTTTCTATCCGGACAGCCGGGAGGAGTCAGCCCGTCAGGCGACGTCGGCCTGGAGCGGGTGATCCTCGCGCGCCGCGATGGCGTCCACGATGGCCTCGATCAGCGCCGCGGCCCGGATGGGCTTGGACAGGTGCTGGTCGGCGCCGGCGTCCTGGCTGGCGCGGATGTGTTCGTCCAGGGCGTTGGCGGTCAGCATGATCACCGGCGTGCGCGGCAGGTTCTGGACGCTCTCGAACTCACGCAGCAGCCCGGTGGCCGAAAGGCCGTCCAGTTCCGGCATCTGCATGTCCATCAACACCACGTCGAAACGCTTGGCCTTGAGCAGGTCCAGCGCCAGGGCGCCGTTCTCGACGATCACCGGGTCGACGCCGACGGACTGCAGGATGAGTTGCACGACCTTCTGGTTGGTCGGGTGGTCCTCAGCCAGCAGGATCCGGCGCCCCGCCAGGTCAAAGGCTTCGGTATGGCGTTCGGCGGCGACGGGCGCCTCGGCCGCGGCGCGTTCCAGAGGCAGAACGAAGCCGAAGGCCGATCCCGCGCCCGGTCGGGATTCCACGTCGATTCGACCGCCCATCAGCTCGACCAGCGAGCGGCTGATGGCCAGGCCCAGCCCGGTGCCGCCGAACCTGCGCCGGATCGAGGCGTCGGCCTGCTCGAAGCGGCGGAACAGGCGTGCTTTCACCTCGTCGTCGAAGCCGATGCCGGTGTCGGACACCGTGAAGTGGATGGCCGCGCCATAGGGCCGGACCTCGAGACGGACCGAGCCGGCCTCAGTGAACTTGACCGCGTTGGACAGCAGGTTGGACAGCACCTGAGTCAGGCGGACCTGGTCGCCCATGAACCGGCCCTCGGTGACGGGATCGACGTTCCAGGTGAGCTCCAGACCCTTGGCCTCGGCCGACGCCCGGTGCAACTCGGCGATCCGGCCGACGATGCTGCTCATGGCGAAGGGTTCGTTGGAGAGCTTGATCTCACCCGCTTCGATCTTCGAGAAGTCGAGGATATCGGTCAGCACCTGCTCCAACAGGCGGCCTGACGACACGATCAACTCGGCCAGTTCGCGGCTCTTGGCGGTCGTCTGCTCGGCTGCAAGGGTTTCGGAAATGGCGATAACGCCGTTGAGGGGCGTGCGCAGCTCGTGACTCATATTGGCCAGGAACCGCGACTTCTCGGCGTTGGCCCGTTCAAGCTGGGCGGTGCGCTCCTGCACACGGTCCTCGAGCGACGACAGGACAATATCGACCTTCTCGCGTTCGCCGCGCAGGGCCTTTGCCAGCACGCCGATCTCGTCGTTGCGAGCCTCGACCAGGGAGACATCGGGCCGCTCGCGCTCTCCGAACGCCTCGGGCTCGCAGGACGCCGCCAGGCGGCGCAGGGGCTGGACAATGGTTCGCCGGGCCAGGGCTACGACCATCAGCATCTGGGCGACCGCGGCCACCAGGCCGAGCAGGAGCACCCAGGACGCTGACTTCGCCGCTGACCAGGTGACGGCGGACTTGGGATAGGCGAGCAGCAGGTACCAGTCCGGCCCGGTCAGCTTGCCATAGGCGATGATCTCGCGGCCGCTCGGGCTGGTGATGACGCCGTGGAGCTGGCCGTCTGCCTGGATCGCCCGGACCACGGCCTTGATCCCCAGCTTGCGCTCGTATTCAGCGATGGTTGTCTCGGATGCGCGGCCGGGGGTCTCGAACCCCGGATAGGCGATCAACTCGCCCTTGCCGGTGACCACAAGGTTCGAAGCGCCCGGCAGGGTGTGGCGGATGGCGTTCAGGAAGAAGCCTGTGAGCTCGATCGAGGAGCCGAAGGCGCCGACGAACTTGCCGCCCACATAGACCGGGGTCATGCACCCCGTGGCCATCCGCTCCGCCGGGCTTTCCCTCTCCTGGATCAGGCGCTGCAGGTTGGTGCATCGGGTGACCCGCTCTGGATTGTTCTGCGGAAGGACGATGTGCGACATCTCCTCCTTGCTGATGTCCAGGTCGGCGGGGGCGTCCTGCCGGTAGAACATCAGCCGGTCCTGACGGTCCGGCCCGAACATCACCAGTCGCGTGGACGGCGTGAAGAAATAGAAGTTGTCGTACTCGCGATAGGCCGCCTGGCCGAAGTCGGAGACGATCTCGAAGGCCGAGACCAGGGCCGCCTTCTCGAGCGCCGGAATCTCCGCGCCCCGCGAGATGAAGGCGCCCATCCCGTAGGTCACCTCGCCTGAGGTGCTGGTGTGGCCGTCGAAATACTCCGCACGGCTGCGTCGGGTGCCGTCGGCGCGAAGGGGATAGTAGGTGTCGGCGAGACGGTCGATGTCGGCGGGCGAGAGGCGCTTGACCCGCCGCTCCAACTCGGTGGCGGCGGCCTTGTGCAGGTTCTCGAGGTTGGAGAAGCGCTTATCCACATTGGTGCTGCGCTCCTCGACATAGTCGGCGAGGTAGGTGATCTGTCGGTTCGACAGCTCGCGCTGGAACACGAAGAAGGCTCCCACGGTGCCCAGGGCCGTGAGGATCAGGGACAGCACCCCGAGACTGACCTGGAACCTGTGGGAAAGTGATTGCATCGCCGCCTCGACCCCCATCGATCAGCAAGCAGTAGCCCAGACTCGTTTCGCCGAGGTTTACGCGTTTTTCCAAGTGCTTGCGTCGTCCGGACGCGCGACCATCAGGCCGCGCGTAATCCTCCGTCCACCCGCAGATCCTCACCGGTGACATAGCTGGCGTCGTCGGAGGCGAGGTACATGACCGCGCGTGCGATCTCCTCCGGCTGGCCAGCTCGGCCGGACGGCGTTCGCTTGCCCGAGGCGTCGGCCGCGCCGCCCCCCATCATCGGGGTGTCGATCGGACCCGGCGAGACCGCGTTGACCCGGATGTTGTCGCGGGCGAGTTGAAGGGCCGTGCTGCGGGTCACGCTGAGCACCCCGGCCTTGGAAAGGCTGTAGGACAGGGTCTGCGCGTTGCCCGCGTAGCCCAACACCGAGGCGGTGTTGATGATCGCCCCGCCGCCCCGCGCCCGCAATGCCGGGACTTCCCGGTCCATGGCGCGCAGCACGCCGTTGAGGTTGGTCTCCATCAGGTTGTTGTGCGCCTGCCAGTCCATGGAGCCCATCACCGCGCCGCCTTGGCCGATCCCGGCGTTGTTGAAGGCGATGTCCAGGCCGCCGTGCGTCTTGACGCAGGCGTCCACCAGGGCGGCGACCTCCTCGTCGATGCGGACGTCGGCCTTGCGGAAGGTGGCGTCGCCGCCGGCGGCGCGGATCGCAGCCTGGACCTCCGCGCCCAGCGCTTCGCGCCGCCCGCAGAACACCACCTTGGCGCCCTCCATGGCGAAGGCGTGCGCAGTCGCCTTGCCGATCCCGGAGGTGGCTCCGGTGATCAGCACGACCTTGCCGGCGAACCGTCCGACCGCCGCCTTGCGCCCCACGGCTGTCGGGGCGGACTTCAGGTCGGCCGCCGAGGCGGCGCTGGCCGCGAGACCCGCCAGACCGACGCCAAGCGTCAGCATCGCGCGCCGAGATGCGGTCTCGCCGTCGTTTCTAGGATCGCCCATGTTGTCCTCCCGTTCCCCGGCTCCATAATGCCGCAAAGCTCGAGCCCTGGGGGAACAAGATGACGGTCGCCGGCGAGGCCTTCGAGCAGCTCATGGCCTTGGCCGGTCGCGACCACCCCGACTTCGTCTCCTTTGACGAAGGCCCCTCCGGCATGAAGACCCGCTTCCACGCCGAGGCCGCCGCCGCCGCCGCCCTGGCGGCCACGGGAACTCTGGCGGCCGACCTCTGGAATCAGCGGTCGGGACAAGGCCAGACCGTGCGCGTCTCCACCCGCGAAGCCGGGGCGGCCATGATAAGCTTCGCCTTGCAGACATTCGAGGACCCGTCGCGCGCGCCTCCCATGCGCCCGGACGACGCCGGTGGCGGCGGGCGCGGCACGCCCGCCATGGGGTTCTTCCCCACCAAGGACGGCCGCTGGGTGTTCCTGCATCCCAGCTTCCCGTCCAGCGCGGCCAAGCTGCACGAGCTGATGGGCTCTCCGGCCGACACCGCGGCCGTCGCCGCCACGGCGTTGACCTGGAACGCGCTGGACCTGGAGAACGCCATTGCGGCGGCCGGCGTTTGCGGGGCGATGGTGCGAACGCCACAGGAGTGGGACGACTCTGAGCAGGGTCGGATCCTCGCCGCCCGACCGGTGGTGGAGGTGGTGAAGATCGCCGACGGCCCGCCCATGCCCCTGCCCTCCGGGGGCGAAGCGGCGCTCTCGGGCGTCCGCGTGCTCGACCTGACCCGGGTGCTAGCCGGCCCGACCTGTGGCCGGACCCTGGCCCAGTACGGGGCCGACGTGCTGTACGTCGCCTCGCCGCGGCTGCCGGCCACCGAGTTTTTCATCAGCGACGTCAACCACGGCAAGCTCTCGACCTGGCTCGACCTCACCGAGGCCGCCGACAAGACGAAGCTCCTCGAGCTGCTCGCGACCTGCGACGTGTTCAGCCAGGGCTACCGCCTTGGATCGCTCGAGCGCATGGGCCTGGGGCCCCTGGACCTGGCGCGCCTGCGACCGGGGATCATCTACACCTCCATCAACGCCTATGGCCACGAAGGCCCGTGGGCCAGTAGGCCGGGTTGGGAGCAGCTCGCCCAGACCGTGACCGGCCTGGCCCATGTTCACGGCGGCTACGCCTTCGACGGGGCGAAGGGCCCCCAGCTCCAGCCCGGCGCCGTCACCGACTACACGACCGGTTTCCTGGCGGCGTTCGGGACAATGGTCGCCCTGGATCGGCGCGCGCGGTTCGGCGGCAGCTACATGGTGCGGGTCTCGCTGGCTCAGACCGCCATGTGGTTGCGTAGCCTGGGCCTGGCGGCGCCCGAACATCTGCAGACCGTCCAACCTCCCGCGCCGGAAGAGATCGACGGCTGGCGAGTCGACAGCGACTCCGGGTTCGGGCGGGTGCGCCACCTTCGCGCGCCGGTTGCTTTGTCGGCGACCCCAGCCCGCTGGCGCCGGCCGACCATGCCGCTGGGCGCCCATGAGGCGGCCTGGCCTGACTGAGACTTGGGTTCGACGCGGAGACGGGTTATGGCCCGATCATGTCCGCTCCCGAAATCCTGCTCGATGCTCGCGGCCACCGCTGTCCGGTGCCGACCCTGCGCCTGCGCCGCGCCCTGGAGAACGCCCCGGCCGGAACGCGGGTGCGCCTCCGGGCCGACGATCCGATGGCTCGCATCGACGTGCCACACTTCGCCGCCAACGGCGGGTTCATCGTCCTGGAGGTCACCGAGGAAGCCGGTGTCCTCGACTTCGTGGTCGCTAAGCCGGCCTAGACCCATTCCGCGTCGGATGGAAACTTCCGCTCGGATGCAATGAGTTTATATTCAAATGCTTAGAGCGAGACGGATGCCTGAACCGGCGTTCGCTTCAGGCTGTCACGCTCTAGCTATGGCGCTGATCGAGTAGCAGTTTCATAGGCCGGCGCTCGTACAGCAGGATCTCGATCTCCGTCGCCAGCGCTCCGCCCAGGAACACGGCGTTGACGTTCCAGGACAGCCAGATCAGGAACACCACCACGGCGGCGACCGAGCCGTAGGTCGCGCCCAGCTCGGCGATCTGTTCGACATAGATGGCGCTGGCCCAGGACGCGAACAGGCACAGGAACGCCGCGGCGATTCCTCCGATGATCGAGGCGCGCCAGGCGACCGGCGCGCTGGACATGGCGAAGCGGTAGATCAGGCTCATGGCCACCGTCAGGCCGACGCTGGCCCAGGTCCACTCGCTGTAGAGCCAGGTCACCCCGGCCAACGGCTTCAGGTCGAAGGCCGCGGCGACGAAGCGGAAGTAGAAGAATACCGCGGAGAAGAAGGCCAGCATCGCGAAGGCCGCGACCAGGACGATCAGGGCCATGACGTTGAACCCGACGAAGCCGCGCGGCGCGTCCTCGTCATGGATGAAGGACAGGCCCGCCAGCAGCGCCTTGAACCCGCGGTGCGCGGCGTAGCCGCCGATGACCAGGGCCACGCCGCTCTGGGTCGAGACCACCTGGAACGGCGCCTGGGCCAAGCGGGTCAGTTCGCTGGTGAACAGGGTCTGGGCGCCGGCCGGCATCATGGTCGCCATGAGTTCGGCCTGATGCGCGGCCGCGGTCGGATCGGCCAGCAGGCCATAGACGCCGATGGTGATCGCCAGGGCTGGGAACACCGCCAGCATAACGAAGAAGGAGACGCCGCCCACATAGAGCATCACGTCCCGACCCCAGAGCCTGGTGAGGGCCTTGCCACTGATGAGCAGGGCCAGGCGCAACCAGTGGGTCGGGTCCCAGTCCATCTGGCGCAGGCGCTGGAATTCCCGACGGATCGACATGGCGCGGAAAGTGCTGAAGGTCGCGTCCCGGCGCAAGCGGTCTTGGCGTCGCGCACGTCGAAGCGGCGCGCCGGTCCCTTGCGGGAGCCGACGCGCCGCCGATGGGCGTGTCGTTCCATCGGGCTGTCAGCCGCGTCGAGGGACGGGAGATAGCGGCGTTCAACCTGACTGCAGAATCGCGCCAAACGGCTGAACCCCACCTGAACGGTGATCACGCCCCCCTGTTCACCGCCCAGATCGTCATCGAACTTTCACGCAAGCGGCTATAACCGACGAGAGCCGCGAATTCTGAACCTCGACCGGAGCCGTCCGATGAAACCCTTCGCCTATCTCGCCGTCGCCGCCATCGCCCTGTCCGCCTGCGGCCAGAAGACCGAGGGTGAGGCCGCCAAGGCCGGTCCCAGCGCCAGCGGCCGTGACCAGGTCTGGGCGGCGGGCTCCTCCACCGTCTTCCCGTTCGCCACCCGCGTGGCCGAAAACGTGGCCCGGACTGGCGGTGGGAAGGCCGCCAAGGTCGAATCGCTGGGCACCGGCGGCGGCTTCAAGCTGTTCTGCGGCGGGACCGGCGCGGCCTTCCCCGACGTCGCCAACGCCTCTCGCCAGATGAAGAAGTCCGAGTTCGAGCAGTGCGCCGCCAACGGCGTCGTCGACATCGTCGAGATCAAGATCGGCTTTGACGGCATCGTAGTGGCCAACGCCAAGGGCGGACCGACCTACAATTTCAAGCTCGACCAACTCTATCGCGGCCTGGCCGCCGAGCTCCCGGCCGGGGCGGGCTACGCCAAGAACACGGCCAAGAGCTGGAAGGACGTCGACGCCGCCCTCCCCGCCCAGGCCATCCTGGTCTACGGCCCGCCGCCGACCTCGGGCACCCGCGACGCCTTCGCCGAACTGGCCCTGGAGAAGGGCGCCCGGAAGATTCCGACGCTGGAAACCCTGCGCGGGGCCGACGAGGACGCCTTCAAGGCCAAGGCGCACACGATCCGCAACGACGGCGCCTGGGTCGACGCGGGCGAGAACGACAACGCCATCGTCCAGACCCTGACCAAGACGCCCAACGCCCTCGGCGCCTTCGGCTACTCGTTCCTCGAGAACAACATGGACACGGTCAAGGCGGCCACGGTCGACGGCGTCGCCCCGAGCTTCGAGACCATCTCCAACGGGACCTATCCGATCTCGCGCTCGCTGTTCATCTACGTGAAGAAGGCCAATATCGGGGTGATCCCGGGCCTGCGCGAATACGTGAACGCCTTCGTCTCCGACACCGCCACCGGCAAGGGCGGCTACCTGCAGCAGCGCGGTTTGATCCCCCTGGGCGCGGAGGAGCACGCGGCGCAGAAGGCCGCGGCGACGGAACTCACGCCAATGGCGGCGCCTGCGAAATAGCGGTTCAGCCCGCCAGCGCCCCAGAAGCCTTCAGGGCGTCGATGTCGGCGCCCGAGAAGCCCCAATCGCTCAAGGCCTCGGTGTCGTGGGCGCCGATGGCGGGCGGCGGACCCTGGATTGCGCCTGGCGTGGCGGAGAACCGCGGCGCGGGCGCGGGCTGGGTGACCCCCTCGACCTGGACGAAGGTCTGGCGCGCCACGTTGTGGGGGTGCTTGGGCGCCTCGTCGAGGTCCAGCACCGGAGCGAAGCAGACGTCGCTGGCGTCCATGACCTCGCACCACTGGGCCTGGGTCTTCTTGGCGATGACCTGGCCAAGCTTGCCGCGCAGCGAGTCCCAGCTCCCCCGGTCCATTTGCTTGGCGAACTCGGGGTCGTCGATCCCGGTCTTCTCCAGCAGCAGGGCGTAGAACTGCGGCTCGATCGAGCCGATCGATATCCATTTGCCGTCCGCGCACTGGTAGGTGTCGTAGAAGTGCGCGCCCCCATCGAGCAGGTTGGCGCGCCGCTCTTCCTTCCAGGCGCCGCCGGCCTTGAAGCCGTAGAACATGGCCATCAGCGAGGCCGCGCCGTCGCTCATCGCCGCGTCGATCACCTGGCCCTGGCCGGTGGCGCGCGCGTGGATCACGCCGGCCATCAGGCCGAACGCCAGATAGAGCGCCCCGCCGCCGAAATCCCCGACCAGGTTTAGGGGCGGGATCGGCTTGTCCTTGGTTCCTATGGCGTGTAGCGCGCCGGTGATGGCGATGTAGTTCATGTCGTGGCCGGCGGCCTTGGCGTAGGGCCCGAACTGCCCCCAACCGGTCATGCGCCCGTAGACCAGCTTCGGATTGCGCGCCATGGCCACGTCGGGGCCCAGGCCCAGCCGTTCCATGACCCCGGGACGGAAGCCTTCGAACACTGCGTCGGCGCCCGCCATCAGCTTCAGGCAGGTCTCGATGGCCGCAGGGTTCTTAAGGTCCAGAGCCACCGAGCGACGCCCGCGGGCCGTGATGTCGGCGGGCGACGAACGCCCAGACCCCTTGCGGTCGATCCGCACGACGTCGGCGCCGAGGTCCGACAGCAGCATGCCGCAGAACGGACCGGGCCCGATCCCGGCGAATTCGACGACCTTCAAGCCGGTCAGCGGTCCCTGGCGCATGGAAACTCTCCCTAGATTCCGACCATCCTGCCCCGCTGACGCCCCGTCAGCCAACCGTCAGCCGCCGCCGGGCAGCGACTGTCCGTCATCGATGGTGATCAGGGTTCCGGCGATGGCGCGGGCCCCCGGGCCGCACAGCATCATCAGGGTGGCGTCCAGATCGGTCGCCTCCATCAGGCGGCGGCGGGGGAAGCCCTTGAGCTGCTTCTGTCCACCCTCGGTCGCCCACCAGTCGGCGTTGATGTCGGTCTCGATATAGCCCGGAGCGATGGCGTTCACCGCGATCCCACGCCGCGACCACTCCCGCGCCAGACTCTTGGTCAGCATGGCCACCGCGGCCTTCGAGGCGTTGTAGGCGGAAAGCCCCGGCAACACCGTGTGGCTGGCGATCGAGGCGATGTTGACGATCCGGGCGGTCCCGGCGTCCGCCACGCCCGAGGCGAACATGCGCTTGGCCGCCTGTTGGGCGGCGAAGAACACCCCGCGCACATTGACGTCGAACGTGCGGTCCCATTCCTCGATCGTCAGGTCCAGGGCCAGCCCCTCGCCGCCGACCCCGGCGTTGTTGACCAGGATCGAGATCGGCCCCAGGGCCGTCTCGATCGCATCGAAGGCTGGACCGATGGAGTGGGCGTCGGCCACGTCCAGGCTCATCGCCATGGCCCGTCCGCCTTGCGCCGTGATCTCTCCAGCCAGCGCCTCGACCATGTCCAGGCGCCGGGCGGTGAGCGCGACCGCGGCGCCGTTTTGCGCCAGCAACCGGGCGAAATGCGCCCCCAGCCCACCCGACGCGCCAGTGATCACGGCGACCCGTCCTGCCAACACCTGTTCCATCCCCTGTCTCCTTCACCCTGTGACGCGGCCGCGCTGTCGTCCGCGCGCGCCGCCTGTATAGTCTGCGGGCGCTTCGATTCCCGTCCATCCTGGGCGTGAACATCGAAGGGGGTTGCGTCAAGGGTTCTAGGAATGGCGGCAAGCGTCCAGGCGCGGGTCCTGATTGTCGCGCGCGATGACGCCCTGGCGGGACCGCTCGCCGAGGGCCTCGATCGGCTGGGCTGGCGCACGGTCACGGCGCGCGGCCCCTATGCGGCGCTCGCGGCGTTGGGCGACCTCAATATCGAGGCCGCCATCATCGACCTGGCCAGCGGCGGCCACGAGGCCCTGACCATGGCGAGGCGCCTGAAGGCCGCCTGCGCGCCGCGCCGCCTGCCGGTCGTCGCCATCGGCGATCCGGAGCCCGAACTCGAGAGCTACGATTTCGACCTGACCCTGGCCGCGCCCATCCACCCGGCCCAGGCCGTGCTGCGTCTGGAGACCCTGGTCCGTACCGCGGTGGCCGAGGAGGAGTTCGAGCTGCGGCGCGAGAGCTTCAGCGAGCGCGGCGGCTGGCTGGACCTGCCCGAGCCCGACACCAGTCCCTTCCAGGTCCTGGCCATCGGCGAGCCCGCGCCGCAGTTCCTGGCGCTCTCCAATGCGTTGGCCGGTTCCGGCGCCGAGATCGTGGGAGCCTTCACCGCCTATACGGCCTTCGACTACCTGCACGAACGGCCCTTCGACGCCGTGGTGCTCTGGGCCGGAGACAATAGCCAAGAGGCGCTTTCCATCGCCGCCGGCATGCGCCGCAACACCCGCCTCTATCACACGCCCGCCCTGCTCTACATGCGCCAGGAGAGCTATGTGACCATGTCGGAGGCCTATCATCGCGGCGTATCCGACGTGGCCTCGCCCGAGACGCCCGAGGTGGAGACCGCCAAGCGGGTGATCGAGCTGGCCCGCAGCTATCGCCGCCAGACGGCCGTCCGCAAGGCGTTGGAAAAGGCGCGCTCCTCGGGGCTGATGGACGCCTCGACCGGCCTCTTCACCCGCGACCTGTTCGCCCACCACTTGAGCCGCCTCGCCCAGGCTTCGCGCCTGCGCAACCGGCCGCTGTCGGTCTGCGTGCTGAAGGTGGCCGAGAAGCAGGACATCAGCGCGGCGCGCGCTGGGGGCTGGCTGGACCGCGCAATCCCACAGATCGGTTCGATGATCGGCCGGCTGGTCCGCGTCGAGGACACCGCCGCGCGGCTCAGCCCCGAGGTCTTCGCCCTGGCCCTGCCCGCCACCCCGCAGGCCGCCGCCCGCGCCGCGGGAGAGCGGATCGCCGCGGTGATCGGCTGCACGGCCTTCGAGGCCGGCGACGGCAAGCCGCCCTTCGTCATTGAGTTCGATATTGGCGTGGCCGAGGTCGGTGGCGCGGAGGGCGCCGGCAGGGCGCTCGAAGAGGCCGCCGCCCGCGCGCATCAGCAGGCGGGTTGAGCCGTGGCCGGGGCGACGCGGACGCGGCCTGCATGACGGAGCCGGCGTCCCTCTGCGTCAGCGCTCTGCAAGATGGCAGGCTGGGGCGCGATCTCGCATCCTTTGCGCCGACCCACGTGGTGTCGCTGCTCGACCCGACTCTGCGCCCCGACCCTGCGCCCCGACCGGGTTCCGGCCTTCGCGCCGCACCTGAAGGTCTTCCAGAGAGACTTCTACGATCTCGAGGACGCAACGGCTGACGGACCTGTCCGCCGCGTCATCCACGAGATGGTCGACTTCCTCCAGGACTGGACGGAGGGCGCTCCGGGCGCTCGCTTGCTGTGCCATTGCCACATGGGCGCCAGCCGCAGCACGGCCGCCGCGTTCATCGCGCTCTGCATACGGCGGGGCAAGGGGATGGAAGCAGAAGCTTTCGAGACCTTCCTGCGGGTCGTCAACAAGCCCTGGCCTAACCTGCGGATGGTGACGCTGGGAGACGATATTCTCCAGCGCCAGGGCGCCATGGTCGCCGCCCTGGAAACCTATCGCGCAACCTATCCGCGCCGCATCCTGGCCTATCGCCGCCTGAACGCGCGGCGCGGGATTTACCAGTAGGCGCTTAAGCGGCCGTCAGTTTCGCCAGCTCCGACAGGACCCGCTCGGCGGCGCCCAGGCGCTGCTCGGGGGTCTCCCATTCGCCCTTCACAACCACCTTGTGGTCGGGACGGATCCGCCAGGCCACCTGGTTCTTCTGAATGAAGCCCACGAGACCCATGGGGTTCTTGAACTCGTCGCCGCGGAAGGTGACGACCGCGCCCTTCGGCCCCACGTCGATCTTGGCCACATTGGCTTCGCGGCACAGGCCCTTGATGGCCACAACCTTGAGCAGTTGTCCGGCTTCCGGCGGCAGCGGACCGAAGCGGTCGATCATCTCGGCGGCCAGGGCTTCGCGGTCGCCCGACTTCTCGGCGTCGGACAGGCGGCGGTAGAGCGACAGGCGGACATTGAGGTCCGGCACATATTCCTCGGGGATCAGCACGGCCGCGCCGGTGTTGATCTGCGGCGACCAGCCGCGATCGGTGGCGCCGTCGCCCTTGCCGGCCAGGGCCTTCAGCTCGTTGACGGCGTCCTCCAGCATCTGCTGGTAGAGCTCGACCCCGATCTCGCGGATGTGCCCCGATTGCTCCTCGCCCAGCAGGTTGCCGCCGCCGCGCTGGTCCAGGTCGTGGCTGGCGAGCTGGAAGCCCGCGCCCAGGCTGTCGAGGGACTGCAGCACCTTTAGACGCCGCTCGGCCGACAACGTGATCTGCTTCTCCGGCGGCGTGGTCAGATAGGCGTAGGCCCGCGCCTTGGCCCGGCCGACCCGCCCGCGGAGCTGGTACATCTGGGCCAGGCCGAACATGTCGGCCCGGTGGATGATCATGGTGTTGGCGGTGGGGATATCCAGTCCGCTTTCCACGATGGTGGTCGAGAGCAGCACGTCATACTGGCCCTCATAGAAGGCGCTCATCACGTCTTCGAGCTGGGTCGGGGCCATCTGGCCGTGGCCGACTACGTAGCGGACCTCCGGGGTTTGCTCGCGCAGGAACCGCTCCAGCTCCGGCAGGTCGCTGATCCGCGGGGCGACATAGTAGGCCTGGCCGCCGCGGTACTTCTCGCGCAGCAGGGCCTCGCGGATGACCACGGGATCGAAGGGCGTGATGTAGGTGCGCACGGCCAGGCGGTCGACCGGCGGGGTGGCGATGATCGACATCTCGCGGATGCCCGACAGCGACATCTGCAGGGTGCGCGGGATCGGCGTGGCGGTGAGCGTCAGCATGTGCACGTCGGTGCGAAGCTCCTTGAGCTTCTCCTTGTGCTTCACCCCGAAGTGCTGCTCCTCGTCGACGATCACCAGGCCCAGGTTCTTGAACCCGACCTGCTTGGACAGCACCGCGTGGGTGCCGACCACGATCTCGACCTCGCCGTTCTTCAGCGCCTCGCGGGTCTCGTTGGCCTCCTTGGCGGGAACCAGGCGCGACAGGCGGGTGACCTTGACCGGCCAGCCTTGGAACCGCTCGGAGAAGGTCTTGTAGTGCTGGCGCGCCAACAGTGTCGTTGGCGCGACGATCGCGACCTGCTGGCCGCACATGGCGACCACGAAGGCCGCGCGCAGCGCGACCTCGGTCTTGCCGAACCCCACGTCGCCGCAGATCAGCCGGTCCATCGGCTTGCCGGCCGAGAGGTCCTCCAGCACGTCGCCGATGGCGCTGAGCTGGTCGTCCGTCTCCTCATAGGGGAAGCGGGCGCAGAACTCGTCGAACACCCCGTGCGGCGGGACGACGGGATCGGTGGTCTTGGTGGCGCGTTCGGCGGCGATGCCGATCAGGCCCATGGCCATGTCGCGCAGGCGTTCCTTGGCCTTGGCCTTGCGCGCCTGCCACGCCGCCCCGCCCAGGCGGTCGAGTTGCACGCCCTCCCCGTCCGAGCCGTAGCGGGTCAGGAGGTCGATGTTCTCCACCGGCAGGTACAGCTTGGACTCGCCGCCGTAGTGAAGCTCAAGGCAGTCGTGCGGCGCGCCCTGGACGTCGAGGGTTTTCAGGCCCTCATAGCGGCCGATGCCATGATCGATATGGACCACCAAGTCGCCCTGGGTGAGCGCGCTGGCCTCGGCCAGGAAGTTGGCGGCCCGCCGGCGGCGGCGCGGACGGGCCAGCCGGTCGCCCAAGATGTCGGTCTCGGAGATGACCGCCAGGGTCTCGGTCTCGAAGCCGGTCTCCAGCGGCAGCACCACCCGCTGCGGGATCTTGGGATCGGCGGCCTTGGCCGCGTCCCAATAGGGCGCCAGCGAGATGTTCTTCAGGCCGTGGTCGGCCAGCATGGCGCCCAGGCGGTCGGACGAGCCATCGGACCACGAGGCGAACAGCACCCGCTTGCCCTTGCTCGCCAAAGCCTTGGCGTGGTCGGCGGTGGCCTCGAACAGGTTGACGCTGTCACGCTGGCGCTCGGCGATGAAGCTGCGGCCCTGTCGGGCGCCCATGTCGACGACGGTGTCGCCCTCGGCCTCCTGGAACGCGGAAAACCGGCGCGTCGCGCGGCGGGACAAGCGTTCGCGCCACTCCTCGCCGGTCATGTAGAGCTGGTCGGGCGCCAGCGGGTGGTAGTGGACCCTGCGGTCGGCCTGGGCGCGGGCGTCGTAGGCGTCGGCGATCATCGCCAGGCGTTCGTCGCGGGATTCGCCGGCCAGATGGTCGGTGGCGATCAGGGCCTCGGCCGGCAGGTAGTCCAGCAGGGTCGCCATGTCCGGGTAGAACAGCGGCAGCCAGTGCTCCATGCCCGCTCGGCGGCCGCCGCCGCTGACCGTCTCATAGAGCGGATCGCCGCCCGGGGCCCCGAAAGCCTCCACATAGCCGCGCCGGAACCGAGTGATGCTGTCCTTGTCCAGCAGCACCTCGCTTACCGGCAGCAGGGAGACCTCCTTAAGCTGACGGGTTGAGCGCTGGGTTTCCGGATCGAAGGCGCGGATGGACTCCAGGGTGTCGCCGAACAGGTCCAGCCGCACCGGCTCCTCGGCGCTGGGCGGGAAGACGTCGATCACCCCGCCGCGGATGGCGAACTCACCGCGTTCCGAGACCGTCGAGGCCCGCTGATAGCCGTTGATGGCGAAATAGCGCTCCAGGTCGCCGATCTCGACCACGTTGCCGGTGCGCGCCGAATAGGCCGCGCCCTCCACGACCGCCTTGGGCGGAACCCGCTGCAGCAGGGCCGGGACCGTGGTGACCAGCAGCGTCGGCTTCTTGGCGTCGAGCCCGTGCGCCAGGCGCCCGAGGGTGGTCATCCGCCGCGCCGCCGCGCCCGCCGACGGGCCGATCCGGTCATAGGGCAGGCAATCCCAGGACGGGAACTGCATCACCTCGACCTGGGGGGCGAAGAAATTGAAGGCGTCAACGAAGGCCGAGAGGCGCGATCCGTCACGGGCCACGAAGACCGACAACCCGCCGCGGGCCTTGACGATGTCGGCCATCACCAAGGCGTCGAAGCCCTCCGGCGCGCCGACAAGGTCGAGGCGTCCGGGGTCCTGGGCGATGCGTCGGTGGTCGGCCGCCGTCGGCGCACGCGCGCCGTCAGCCGCCATGATCGTCGCCTCGGGCTTCATGAGCTTCGAACCGGAACGCCTTGATCCGGTTCAGGACCGGCCCGTCGAATTCAGGCGGCGTGGGGATCTGCCCGACGATCCACTGGTACAGATCGTGGTCCGGCTGATCGAGGAGAACCTCGAACACGTCGAGCTCGGCGGGGCTCAGGCTGGAGACATGGTTTTCCGCGAACGGCCCCAGAATGAGGTCCGCTTCCCTGAAGCCACGGTGCCAGGCCCGGTACTTCAGCTTTTTCAGCCGGGTTTCTTCGCTCGTCATGGAGAGCGGCGGATATAGGCCTACCCGCGCTCAGGCGCCAGCGGGTTCGTTCAGTCGCCGCCACGCCAGGTGAAGGTGACGGTCTTGAACGGGGTGTCGCCCACCTGCAGCGCGCCGGTGATCACCGGCGGGGCGTCCTTGCCCTTGAGCTGCGCGGTCTTGAGGGCCGCTGCGTCGATCTTGGCGTCGAGGCGCACCTCGCCCAGCTTGTCGTCCTTGCCGACGAAGCGGACCATCTCGTCGTTCAACGCATAGGCGGTGGGCAGCACCCGCAGCTTCACCGAATAGCTGGTGTTGCCGAGCGCGTTGGTCCGCGCCGGGCTGGTGATGTCCTGGAACTCCATCATCACCGGGCCGTAGGTCTTGGTCCGCTTCCCGGCCACCCAGTCGCCGAAGCCGATGGGACCGGCGATATGCAGGTGGTCGAGCTTGTACTTGCCCCCGACTTTCACCTCGCCAGTCGGGTAGTAGTACCCGAACAGGTCCTGCTTCTGATCGTGCTTGAACCCGGTGAACGTCGGGTCGGCGGGGACGGCGGGCGGGGCGACGGGCCCCGCGGCCTCTTCCTCGGTCTTTGCAGAAGGACCGCTGCAACCGGATAGGCAAACGGCCGCAAGCGTGGCGAGCACGATCGAGCGCATCTGATTCCCCCCAATTTATGCATGGAGATCATCATGGGCGCGCAGAGCTGTCCATGGTCGCGCTATGCTGCGCCATGCGGCCCGAGATTCTGTTCCCGCTCTATGCGCCCGTCACCTCGCTGAAGGGGGTGGGCGCGCGCGTCGCGCCCCTGCTGGAGAAGCTCGCCGGGCCGGTGGTGCGCGACGTGCTCTACCTGCGGCCTCATTCCGTGGTAGCCAGAACCCGCGCCACCGCCAACACCGCCGTCGAGGGCGCGGTGCAGATCTTCGAGGTGCAGATCGACGCGTACAAGCCGCCCCGGGCGCCGCAGCAGCCCTGGCGCATCGAGACCTATGACGGCACGGGCGTCCTGACCCTGGTGTTCTTCGGCAGCTTCGGCGGCCAGCTTCCCGCCAAGCATCCGCTGGGGTCCCGGCGTGTGGTCAGCGGCAAGGTCGAGCGCTTTGGCCTCAACCTCCAGATCGCCCATCCCGACTACATCCTGCCGCTGGAGAAGGCCGGAGAGATCCCCTTGTTCGAGGCGGTCTACCCCGCCACCGCCGGCCTGCCCGCGCGCACGGTCCGCAAGTTCGCCCTGGAGGCCCTGGAACGCGCCCCGAACCTGCCCGAGTGGCAGGACGCCGCCTGGCTGGCCCGGGAGAAGTTCCCGCCCTGGCGCGAAGCGCTCGCCCTGGCCCATGCGCCGACCAGCGAGACAGACATGGCGCCGCAGACGCCTCACGCCCGGCGCCTGGCCTATGACGAACTGCTGGCGCACCAGTTGGCCATGGCCCAGCGCAAGGCCGAGCGCCGCGCCGAGCCCGCCTCCCCCATCCAGGCCTCGCTCCTGGCGCAGAAGGTCCGCGCCGACCTGCCGTTCAGCCTCACCGGCGCCCAGGAGCGGTCGCTGGCCGAGATCCGCGCCGACCTCGCCGCCGGCGAGCGGATGAGCCGGCTGATCCAGGGCGATGTCGGTTCGGGCAAGACCGTGGTGGCCATGCTGGCCATGGCCGACGTGGCCGCGGCGGGCGGCCAGAGCGCCCTGATGGCGCCGACCGAGATCCTGGCCCGCCAGCACTTCGAGACCGTGTCGGGTCCCTTGTCGGAACACGGAATCACCGCGGTCCTGCTGACCGGCCGCGACAAGGGCCTGGCGCGGGCCGACAAGCTGCGGGCGCTCGCCAGCGGCGCGGTCCAGGTAGCGGTCGGCACCCACGCCCTCTTCCAGGACGAAGTGGCTTTCCAACGCCTGCAGTTGGCCGTGGTCGACGAACAGCACCGCTTCGGCGTGGCCGAACGCCAAAGGCTGCAGGCCAAGGGCGAGGCTGTCCACCTGCTGGCCATGTCCGCCACGCCCATCCCGCGCACGCTGGAACTGACGGTCTACGGCGATCTCGACGTCTCGCGCATCGACGAGAAGCCCCCCGGCCGCACGCCGGTCGCCACCCGCGCCGTGCCCATGGGCCGGGTCGAAGAGGTCGAGGCTCGCCTGCGCGACGCCATCGCCGGGGGGGCCCAGGCGTTCTGGATCTGCCCGATGGTCTCTGAGTCCGAACTGGTCGACCTGAAGGCCGCCGAGCAGCGGTCCGCCGAGCTGCGCCAGAAGATCGGCCCCGGCGTGGGCCTCGTCCACGGCAAGATGACCGGGCCGGAGAAGGACGCCGTCATGGCCGACTTCGCCGACGGCAAGATCAGTCTGCTGGTGGCCACCACGGTGGTCGAGGTCGGGGTCAACGTGCCCAACGCCACCATCATGGTCATCGAACAGGCCGAGCGCTTCGGCCTGGCGCAGTTGCACCAGCTCCGCGGCCGGGTCGGCCGTGGCCGCCGCGAGAGCGCCTGCGTGCTGCTCTACGATCCGCCGCTCTCGGAAACGGCCCAGAGACGGCTCGACATCCTTCGCAAGACCGACGACGGCTTCGTCATCGCCGAGACCGACCTGGAGCTGCGCGGCGGCGGCGACGCCCTGGGTCTGCGGCAGTCGGGATTCCCGGCCTATGTGTTCGCCGACCCCTTCGCCCACCGCGACCTGATCGCCGCGGCCGGGGACGACGCGCGGATGATCGTGGCGCGGGACCCGGACCTCACCTCGGAGCGCGGCAAGGCCCTTCGCATCCTGCAGGAGCTGTTCGACTGGCGGGCCGGCTCGCCCTTGAAGGACGCCGGCTAGCTCACCTTGACCATCCGCTTGCCACGGTTCTCGCCGGCGAGCAGGCCGACCAAGGCGGCCGGTGCGTTCTCCAGGCCCTCGATGACGTCCTCCAGCACCTTGAGCTTGCCGGTTTCCACCCAGGACTTGAGCTCCGCCAGCGCCTCGTCGCGCTTGTCGTCGAAGTCCGAGACGATGAAGCCGCGCAGGTTGAGCCGCTTGGTGACGATCAGGCCGGGCACGCCGCGCGGTCCGTGCGGCGGCGCGGTCCCGTCGTACTGGGAGACCGCTCCGCAGCAGGCGATGCGGCCGAAATTCTTCATGTTGAACAGGCAGGCTTCGAAGATGTCCCCGCCCACATTGTCGAAATAGACGTCGATCCCGTCGGGACAGGCGGCCCGGATGGCGCGGCGGACGTCGCCGGCCTTGTAGTCGACGGCCGCGTCGAAGCCGAGCTCATCAATGAGCCAGGCGCACTTGTCCGCCCCGCCGGCGATCCCCACGACCTTGCAACCCTTGAGCTTGGCGATCTGGCCGACGAGGGAGCCGACGGAGCCCGCCGCGGCGGAGACCACCACGGTCTCGCCAGGTTGGGGCTTGCCGCATTCCAGCAGGCCGAAATAGGCGGTCAGCCCGGCCACGCCGTAGACGCTGATCAGGTGGGTCACCGGCTTGAAGTCCGGCAGCTTGTGGAGCCGCTTGCCGGGCAGGACCGCATAGTCCTGCCAGCCGGTGTCGGCGAACACCATGTCGCCCGGCGCGAGGTTTGGGGACTTGCTCTCGACCACCTCGGCCACCGAGCCGCCGGCCATGACGTCGCCGGCCGCCAGCGCCGCCCGATAAGTGGCGCCCTGCATCCAGGCGCGGTTGGCGGCGTCCAGGGAGATGTAGCGCGTGCGCAGCAGCACCTCGCCGTCGGCGGGGCTGGGGCGCTCGCCCTCCGTCAGCCGGAAGTGTTCGGGCGTCAGCTTGCCCTGCGGAAGCTGGTCGAGAACGATCTGTCGGTTGGCCATGGCGCATCTCCCATCGCGCTCTTCGGGCGCGTGGCGCGACGATGGGCCTCTCGAGCGATCCCGGTCAATCGATCCTGGGTTTCGGCAAGGCGTGATGGGCCAGCAGGGCCTCGACCCGGCCGAGCGCGTCGGTCTCGAGATCGGCGTAGAACAGGTTGTAGGCCGGCGCCTTGCGACGGTCAGTCCACGACCCCGACGGCTTCAGCGAGGCCGACTTCGGCCGCGAGACGCGCACGACCCCGCCCACGCAGCGCGCCGAGACCTGGCGGGTCAGGAAGGCGGGCCTGGCGCCCCATTCCAGGCCGGTGGCGTTGGCCGCCCCCTGGTTCAGTTTCGCCGGCGCCTCGGCCGTGCTGACCGCGCCCAGCAGCGGATTGAAGCAAATCGGAACCCGGCCGTGCAGGTTCACCAGCTGACCGGAGGACCAGACCAGCGAGCGGTCGAGGATCATCTGCGCCCGCTCCGGCTCGTTCTCGAAGGCCTGCGCCCAGGCCGCCATGCATCCGGGCTGGCGCGGAGCCAGGCATGGCGCGATCGGCGGAGCGTCGGCGGGGACCACGGTGTCGATCAGATAGGCGCCGGCGAGCCTGGCCATGACCGCCGGATCGGTGGCCACCTCCTCCGCCAGCAGCCGTGAGGCCAGGGTGCCGCCCTGCTCCACCCCCACGATCACGAACGGACGGCCCCGGTTGTCGTTGGCCAGGTAGTGGCGGAAGGCCGCGGCCACGTCGCCATAGGCGAACCGCCGGGCTTCCTTGGCGTCGTCGCGCAGGGTCATCAGCGTGTAGAGGCTGGCCTGGCGGTAGCGCGGCGCGAAGATCCGCCCCACCCGCACGAAGGGACCCGCATAGTTCGGCGCCATGACCTGGCGAAACAGCCGATCGGCCTTGGGATCGTCGATCGGCGCGTTCCAGTGGCGGCCGCCGTCGAAGAGGGTCGGCCCCACGAAGAACACATCGGCCTTGGGGGCCGAGGCGGGCGGGACCGCGGGGTTCTCGGGCATCAGCGCCCAGGCGGCGCGCAGGCGGTAGTCCGGGGCCGCCGGTGGATCGTAGGTCTGAAATGGCTCCTTGGGGTCCAGGCTGGTGCGCAGAATGTCGTCGCGCCAGACGAAGGCCGCCGCCGCGATCAAGGCGGTGAAGACCAGCACGCTCGCGAACACCAGCCTCTTGAAGCCTTTGGGACGAGCCGCCATGCCCGCCCTCGCCTACCGGTAGGGATCAGGCTGGGAGAGGTAGCGGGTCACGTACTCCCCAACCCCGTCCTCCAGACTGGTCATCGGCTGGTTGTAGCCGGCGGCCCGCAGCCGCTCCATCTTCGCCTGGGTGAAGTACTGGTACTTGTCGCGGATCGCCGGCGGCATTGGGGTGTACTCGATCTGAGGCGCGCGGCCGGCGGCGTCGAACACAGCCTTGGCCATGTCCTCGAAGGTCCGCGCCTGGCCCGAACCCAGGTTGTAGACCCCGTTGACCTGCTCGCTGGCGGCCAGCCAGGCCACCACGTCGGCCACGTCGCGGACATAGACGAAGTCGCGGGCCTGGCCGCCGTCGGCGATCCCTTCGCGATAAGATTTGAAGAGCTGCACGGCGTGCCCGTCGCGGACCTTGGGCCAGACCTGCGAGGCCACCGACTTCATCGAGTGCTTATGCTCCTCGTTAGGGCCGTAGACGTTGAAGAACTTCAGCCCGACCCATTGCGGCGGCGCATAGTCGCGCGCCGCCTGACGGGCCGCGAAGAGGTCGAACAGGGCCTTGGACCAGCCATAGGCGTTCAGCGGCCGCAGCGCGGCGAGACTCTCCACGTCATCGGCGTCGTCGAACTCCGCGACATCGCCGTAGGTCGCGGCCGACGACGCGTAGACGAACCGCCGCTGGCGGTCGGCGCACCAGCGGAACAGGTCGCGGCTGAGACCGAAGTTCGTATGGATGATCTTGTCGGCGTCCGGTTCCGTGGTGGACGAGATCGCGCCCATGTGGACCACCAACTCGACGTCGCGCCAGCGCTTCTCCAGCCAGTCGAACATGTCTTCCGGCGCCACGAAATCCCCAATGGGATGCTTGGCGATATTGCGCCACTTGCCCAGGTCGGCCTCGTGCAGGTGGTCGCAGATCACCACGTCGAGGCTCGGGTCCTCGGCCAGCTTGGCGGCGATATTGGAGCCGATGAATCCGGCGCCGCCGGTCACGAAGATCATCCGCCGGGTCATGCCTTCTCCTTCATTCGGCTGATGGCCGCCGTGGTCGAATAGCCGTCGACGATCTCGGCCAGCCTCACCTCGCCGCCATAGGACTTCACGAAGGCGCCGCCCACCACCTCGTCTTCAGAGTAGTCCGCGCCCTTGATCAGCACGTCGGGTCGAGCGGCCTCGATCAGGGCCATGGGCGTGTCCTCATCGAAGGGCGCGACCAGGTCGACGCCGCCCAGGCCGGCCAGGACCATGGCGCGGCTTTCAAGCTCGTTCACCGGACGGCCCTCGCCCTTCAGCGCCTTGACCGAGCGGTCGGAATTCACCCCGACGATCAGCCGGTCGCACCAGGCCCGCGCTTGGCTCAGATAGGCCACGTGGCCGCGGTGGAGGATGTCGAAGCAGCCGTTTGTGAAACCCACCTTCAGGCCCTTGGCCCGCCAGCGGGCGATCTCCTCGGCCATCCGCTGGGGCGTGACGATCTTGGCCTCGGCCGGCGCCATGTGCGCGGCAAGCGAAGCCTCCATCAGCTCCTCGGGCGTGACCACGGCGGTGCCGGCCTTCCCCACCGCCACGCCGGAGGCCAGCATGGCGAACTGGATGGCGTCCTCGATCGGCACCTTGGCGGCGATGGCCAGGCCGAGCGCCGCCAGCGTCGTATCGCCTGCGCCGGAGGCGTCGAACACCTCGCGCGGCACGCCGGGGAAGTGGCGCACCGGCTCGCCGCGCACCGCCAACGAGATACCCTTGGCCGAGCGGGTCACCAGGATGGCTTTCGCCTCGCACAGCGACAGCGCGTGAGTGAGCGCCGCGGCGATCTCGTCATTGGTCGAGGTCGGCATGTCGGTGGCGTGGGCCAGTTCGGCGGCGTTCGGCTTGACGATGTCGACCGCGCCGTAGCGCGCGAAGCTGCGGGCTTTCGAATCGACGACCATGATCGCGCCCGTCGCCCGGGCCGCGGCGATGACGCCATCGGTGACCACGCCCTTGCCGTAGTCCGACAACAGAACCACGCCGACGTCCTTGGCCACGTCGCGCAGGGTGCGGATCAGGCGCTGCTCGACGTCGCCGCTGGCCGGGCCGCTGGTCTCCATGTCGACCCGCAAGAGTTGCTGGCCGCCGGAGACGAAGCGGGTCTTGAGGGTGGTCGGTCGTCCCGCGTCGGTGACGACAAAGCCCTCGACGCCTTCCTCGGCCTGGATCAGCCGCAGGGCTTCATGGCCCTCGGCGTCGCCGCCGATCAGGCCGATCAGCCGCACGTCGCCGCCCAGGGCCGCGGCGTTGCGGGCCACGTTGCCGGCGGCGCCCAGCATCACCAGCTCGCGCTGGCGCGCCAGGACCGGGATCGGCGCCTCCGGTGAGACGCGGGTCACCTCGCCATAGACGAAACGGTCGACCATCAGGTCGCCGACACAGGCGATGCGCGCGCCCCGGAGGGCGGCGAGAATTTGCTGGAGCGCCGAGAGGTCCATGGGACCTCAGGCTGCCTGGGCGCGGCGCTTGGCGAGCGCGTCATATTCGAGAAGTTCCGCCACCAGCGCCTCGAACTGATCCAATGGCACCATGTTCGGCCCGTCGGAGGGCGCGTTGTCGGGGTCTTCGTGGGTTTCCATGAATACCGCGGCCACCCCGACCGCCACCGCGGCGCGGGCTAAGACCGGCACGAACTCGCGCTGGCCGCCCGAGGTTGCGCCCTGGCCGCCAGGTTGCTGAACCGAATGGGTGGCGTCGAAAACCACCGGACAACCAATATCGGCGAGGATCGGCAAAGCACGCATGTCGCTGACCAGCGTGTTGTAGCCGAAACTGGCGCCTCGCTCGCAGGCCATGACGTTCGGATTGCCGGTGCTCAGCACCTTGGCGATCACATTTTTCATGTCCCACGGCGCTAGGAACTGGCCCTTCTTGACGTTGACGACCTTGCCGGTGCGGCCAGCCGCCAGCAACAGGTCGGTCTGGCGTGACAGAAAGGCGGGAATCTGCAGGATATCCACGACTTCGCCCGCCTGGACGCACTGATCGATTTCATGAACATCGGTCAGCACCGGCAGGCCAGTGACCTCGCGGATTTCAGCGAAGATCGGCAGGGCCTGACCAAGGCCAAGGCCGCGCTCCGTCGCCACCGACGTCCGGTTCGCCTTGTCGAACGAGGTCTTATAGATCAGCCCAACGCCAAGGCGTTGAGCCATCTCCTTCAAGGCTGTTGCGGTCTCCAGCGCGTGCTGCCGGCTTTCGAGCTGGCAGGGCCCGGCGATGATCGAAAGCCGCTCGCGATTACCGATACGCACAGTGGCGCCTGTGGGCGTAGCGATCTCGATGACGGCGTTGGGTTGGGTCACGGGCGTGGGTCCGACTGCTGGCGTAACCCGTTAAGTGGCGCGACCCCCGCCGCTTCACAAGCGCGAAAACGTGCCCATCTGAATCCTATGGCCGGCACGCGCCGTAGCTCCCCATGGCGGGGCCAGACTCGCTTGGTGTGAAAAAGCGGTGTTATGCTGGCTTCGAAATCGAGGGTTGCGACCATGAGCTTGGCGCATCAACCGAGTTTGGCGGCGCTCGCCGCCTCCCCGCGCGCCTTCGGCCGCCTGCCGGAACTCGCCGGCGCGCCCGCCGCCTTCCGCTTCGCCGCCCGCCTGATGGCCCGCAACTGGCTGACCGGAAGCCTGACCTTCGTGGTGCCCTCGGGCGGCGAACTGCGCCTGGAAGGCGCCGAGCCCGGGATCGACGCCCGCATCATCGTCCGCGATTTCCGCTTCATGCGCCGCGTCCTGGCCGCCGGCGACATCGGCTTCGCCGAGGGCTACATGGCCGGCGAGTGGGAGACCCCCGACCTCGCCGCCGTGCTGTCGGCTGTGAGCCTCAACTTCGACCGCGTGGCGAGGGTGTTCCAGGGCAATCGGCTGCTCCGCGCGGCCCATTTTGTCGGCCATGCGCTCAATTCCAACACCCGCAAGGGTTCGCGGAAGAACATCCACGCCCACTACGACCTGGGCAATGCCTTCTATTCCCGGTGGCTGGACCCCACCATGACCTATTCCTCCGCCCGCTATCAGAAGCCTGGCCAGGCGCTGGAGCAGGCCCAGGCCAACAAGTACCGCGAACTCGCGCGGTCGATGGACCTGCAGGCCGGCCACCACGTGCTGGAGATCGGTTGCGGTTGGGGCGGGTTCGCCGAGTTCGCGGCCAAGGAGGTCGGCGCCAAGGTCACCGGAATCACCATCTCCACCGAGCAATACGAGTTCGCCAGGCGACGCATGTTCGAGCAGGGCCTGACTGATCGGGCCGAGATTCGCATGGTCGACTATCGCGACGTCGAGGGTGTCTTCGACCGGGTGGCCTCCATCGAGATGTTCGAGGCCGTGGGCGAGCGCTACTGGCCGGCCTATTTCGGCAAGATCCGTGACGTCCTGACGCCCGGCGGCCGCGCCGGCCTGCAGATCATCACCATCAAGGACGAGTTCTTCGAGGGCTATCGCCGCCGTGCGGATTTCATCCAGAAGTACATCTTCCCGGGCGGCATGCTGCCCTCGGAGGAACAGCTGAGGCGACAAACCGACCGCGCGGGGCTGAGTTGGACCGGCCTCGACCGTTTCGGCCAGGACTATGCCGACACGCTCGCGGCCTGGTGCGAACGCTTCGACAGCGCCTGGGTCGACATCTCTCGTCTCGGATTCGACGAACGCTTCCGCAAGCTCTGGCGGTTCTATCTCGCCTACTGCGAGGCCGGATTTCGCACCGACCGCACCAATGTGGTGCAGCTTGGCCTCGTCAAAGCCTGAGCCCCCCCTGTTCGCAGGCGCACTGGCCGCCTAAGTAGGCGACCATGACTGTCGCCCCAAGCGTCGTGGACGCCATCGGAAACACGCCCCTGATCCGCCTGCACCATGCGAGCGAGGCCACGGGCTGCGAGATCCTCGGCAAGGCCGAGTTCATGAACCCCGGCGCGTCGGTGAAGGATCGCGCCGCGCTCTATATCGTGCGCGACGCCGAACGCCGTGGCCTGCTGCGTCCCGGCGGACGTATCGTCGAGGGCACGGCCGGCAATACCGGCATCGGCCTGGCGATGGTCGGGTCGGCGCTCGGCTACCAGACCACCATCGTCATCCCGCGCACCCAGAGCCAGGAGAAGAAGGACGCCATCCGTCTGCTCGGGGCCGAATTGGTCGAGGTGGACGCCGTCCCCTACGCCAACCCCGACAACTATGTCCGCTATTCCGGCAGGTTGGCCGAGGAACTCAACGCCAAGGAGCCAAACGGCGCGATCTGGGCCAACCAGTTCGACAATGTCGCCAACCGCCAGGCCCATGTGGAGACCACGGGCCCCGAGATCTGGGAGCAGACCGGCGGCAAGGTCGATGGATTCATTTGCGCCGTGGGATCGGGTGGCACCCTGGCCGGCGTCGCCGACGCCCTGCGCGCGCGCGACCCCCGCGTCCAGATCGGCCTGGCCGACCCGTATGGGGCGGCGCTCTATAGTTGGTACGCCGACGGCGAGCTGAAATCGGAAGGGACCTCGATCAGCGAAGGTATCGGCCAAGGCCGGATCACGGCCAATCTGGAAGGCCTCGCCATCGACCGCCCCTACCGCATCGACGACCACGAAATGCTCAAGGTCATCTTCGACCTGGTGGAGCACGAGGGTCTGGTCATGGGCGGCTCCACCGGCATCAACGTGGCGGGCGCGATCCGGATGGCCCGTGACATGGGGCCGGGACACACCATCGTGACGGTCCTCTGCGACCAGGGCGCGCGCTATCAGAGCAAGATCTTCAATCCCGAGTTCCTGAAGGAACGCGGCCTGCCGACCCCCAGGTGGCTCTAGTGGATCCGGTCATTTCAACCGAGAAGTTGGCGCAGCGCCTGGGTTCCGCCGACCTGCGCGTGGTCGACGGAAGCTGGTTCATGCCGGCCGAGGGCCGCTCCGGCGCCGAGGAGTATCTGCGGGCCCATATTCCGGGCGCGGTGTTCTTCGACATCGACGCCATCGCCGACCGGACGACCGACCTGCCCCACATGCTGCCGACGCCCGAGGCCTTCGCGCAGGCCGTGGGCGCGCTCGGCCTGTCGCGGAATGTCGATATCGTCGTCTATGACAGCCTGGGCATCCGCGCCGCCGCGCGGGTCTGGTGGAGCCTGCGGGCCATGGGCTTCACCCGCGTCTTCGTCCTCGACGGCGGACTGAAGAAGTGGCTGGCCGAGGCGCGGAACGTGGAGACGGGCGATGTCCACCCTCGCGCCGCCCAGGTCGCCCCGGCCATCGAGGCCGAGCTGGTGCGCAGCGCCGACGACGTGCGCGGCCTCCTGGCCTCGGGCGAGGCCCGACTGGTGGACGCCCGCGGCGCGGCGCGTTTCCGCGGGGAAGCGCCGGAGCCTCGGCCCGGCCTCAGGTCGGGACACATGCCCGGCGCGGCCAATGTGCCCTTCGACCAGGTTGTCGCCCCGGACGGGACCCTGCGCCCGGTCGAGGAGCTGGGCGCCATCTTCGAGGCCGCCGGGGTCGACCTTGATCATCCCATCGTCACCACCTGCGGCTCGGGCGTCACGGCCTCGGTCCTGGCGCTGGCGCTGGCGCGGCTCGGACGTGACCGCACGGCGGTCTATGACGGGTCCTGGAGCGAGTGGGGCGCCTTGGCCGACGCCCCCGCCGTCACCGGTCCTTAGCGGCCCTTCTTAGCGAATAGGCGGCGCGTACAGCAGGCCTGGCTGCGCGGCGTTCCACAGGGCGTTATGGCCGCGCTCCAGCCGCAGGGCCGAGCCCGGCCCCACATTGCGCTCGAACACCTCGTCATAGGCGCCCACCTGGACGATGGCCTGGTAGGCCCAGTCCTCGGAAAGCCCCAGCATCGGTCCGAAGGCGTCCTGGGCGCCCAGCAGCCGCCGCACCCGTACATCCGTGGAGGTCTTCAGCGCTTCCGGCGCGGACTTGGAATCGATCCCGTACTCCTCGGCCAGCATCAGGGCGTAGACCGTCCAGCGCACGATATCGGTCCAGGCGGGGTCGTCCTGGCGCACCACAGGGCCTAGGGGCTCTTTGGAGATCACCGTCGGCAGGATCACGTGGGCGCTTGGGCTGTTCATCACCGAGCGGGCCGAGGCCAGCGCCGCCACGTCGGCGGTGAAGGCGTCGCACTTCTCCGCCTGATAGGCGTTACGGGCATCGGCCTCCGAGGTCACCACAACCGGCGTGTACTTCAGGCCCCGCGCCCGGAAATAGTCGTCGAGGTTGGCCTCGCTGGCCGTGCCCGCCTGGACGCAGATCTTCGCGCCAGTCAGTTCGTCGGCGCTGGAGAGCGCCAGCACCTTGGGGACCATGAAGCCCTGTCCGTCGAAATAGGTGATCGCGGCCACGTCGAGGCCCAGGCTGGCGTCGCGCGCGAAGGTCCAGGAGGTGTTGCGCGACAGGATGTCGATCTCGCCCGACTGCAGGACCGAGAACCGGTCCTGGGCGGTGATCGGCGAATAGCGCACGGCCCTGGCGTCGCCCAGGGTCGCGGCGGCCACGGCGCGGCAGATGTCCACGTCGAAGCCGCGCCAGGTCCCCCGGTCGTCGCGGAACGCAAAGCCCGACAGCCCCGAATGCACGCCGCACTTCATGTAGCCGCGCGCCTTGACGGCCGCCAAGGTGGGGCTTGGCTTGCTCTTGTAGGCGGGCGTGGGAGCGGGCGGCTTGGCCGCCGGCGCGACGGGGGTGGGCGCCTTCTGTCCGACCTCGCCGCATCCGGCGAGGAGAAACATCGATCCGACCGCCGCCGCGAGGCGCTTCCGCATGCCGCGCTCCTTGATTGCAAAGCCCTTGGGGGCTCTAAGTGCGAGGCTGATTTTGGCTCCTGTTCGTTCCGACGCGTCAACCCGCATGGCTGAAGAAACCCGACTGATCCGCGCCGGCGCGACGCCCGGAAAGCTCGCCAAGACCGTGGGGCCGCCCATCCAAAAGGGTTCCACCGTCCTGTTGCCCAACGCCCAGGCCCTCTATGACGACGAGGCCTTCGTCACTTATGGCCGCGCGGGCCTGGCCGCGCACGAGAGCCTGAAATCGGCCCTGGCCGAGATGGAAGGCGCGTGCGGCGTCGAGCTCTACCCCTCGGGCCTGGCCGCCTTCACAGGCGCCATGCTGGCCGTGCTGAAGGCCGGCGACGAGGTGCTGGTCACCGACAACATCTACAAGCCCAGCCGGCGGTTCTGCGACCAGGTGCTGGCCAGGTACGGCGTCGGCGTCCGCTATTTCGACCCGCGCACCTCGCCGGAAGACCTGCTGGCCCTGGCGACCGACGCCACCCGGCTGATCGCCCTGGAGTCGCCGGGTTCGCTGACCTTCGAGATGCAGGACCTGGCCGCCATCGCCGCCCTGGCCAAGGCGCGGGGCATCCTGACCCTGGCCGACAACACCTGGGGCGCCGGGTTCCTGTACAAGCCCCTGGCCCATGGCGTGGACATCAGCGTCCAGGCCCTGACCAAATATGTCGGCGGCCATTCGGACGTCTTCATGGGCTCGGCCGCCGTGACCGACACCAGGCTCGCGCGCCAGCTCACCGACGGGGTGCACAACCTCGGCTGGGCCGTCTCGCCCGAGGACGCCTACCAGATGCTGCGCGGCCTTCGGACTCTGCCGGTGCGCCTGGAGCAGCAGGGCGGCGCGGCCCTGCGCATCGCCGCTTGGCTGGCCCAGCAGCCCCAGGTGGTCGAGGTCATCCATCCCGCCCTGCCCGGCGCCCGAGACCATGACCTGTGGAAGCGCGACTACAAGGGCGCCTGCGGCCTGTTCGGCTTCGTGCTGCAGCCCGCGCCGCCGAGGGCGGTGAACGCCTTCCTGGACGCCCTGGAGCTGTTTGGCCTGGGTTTCTCCTGGGGCGGGTTCGAGAGCCTGGCGATCTCCTGCGATCCTCAGCTCGGCAAGCGCAAGTCCGCGCCGAAGTTCGCCGGACCGCTCATGCGCCTGCACATCGGGCTGGAGCATCCTGACGACCTCGTGGCCGACCTGAAACGCGGGTTCGCCGCGTTCGACGCGGCGCTTTAGGGTTTCGCCATCCGGCTCATGAACAGGGCCGCGCGCTTGGTCTGCCGGTCCAGGCTCTTCAGGTCCATGGTCTCGCCGGGCGCATGCGAACCCTCTCCCGCCGCGCCGAAGCCGATCAGGCCCGGCAGCAGGTCGCCATGCAGGCCGGCGCCCGGGAATACCCCGCCCCGCCCTTCCCCAAGCAGCACCTGGCCAAGCCCGGCCTTGAGGCCGACCTGCGGCTCGCCCCCATGTATGACGCGCCTTTCTACAAGGGCTCGGAGAAGCTGAAGGACAAGGTCGCCCTGATCACCGGCGCCGACTCCGGAATCGGCCGCGCCGTGGCCGTGCTGTTCGCCCGGGAGGGGTGCGACATCGCCATCGCCTATCTCGACGAACACCAGGGCGCCGAGGTCACCAAGGAGGCGGTGGAAAAGGAAGGCCGTCGCGCCATCCTGCTGCCGGGCGACGTGGCCGATCCCGACTATGCCGAGGCCGCCGTCGACCGCAGCGACCGTCTCGTCGCGCAGGACTGGCGGGCGTGGCGGGAAATTCCAATCAGCCGCTGCTGAGACGGCGCAACGTGGCGCCGTTCAGGGTCGCGACACCTGGGGAAGCCACACCCAATGGATGGGCGACGGCGAACCACCTGTCGGCGCATCGCAGTCAGTGAGTAAGGAATTTATCATGACCAGTCCAAGAAAGTGGCTTCTAAGCCTTTGCGCAGGCGCGCTTGGCGGCGCGTTCTGCGTGTCCGGCGCCGGAGCGGCGACCTATAGCGCCTACGACCAATTCAATGTGGCGGGTGGCGCGATCACCGCCACGGACTTCGCCTTCGGCTACCTTCCCGGAGGCGATACGTTCGGTGGCGCGTTGACCGCATTCACGCGGTTCGACACCAACTGCGCCGGGAACGTCAACTTCCAGTGCGCGGCCACTTTCAGTGGCGACACCACCCCGGGCGTCTACAAGGCGGCCGGCTCTCATGCGACGGGAACCGTCGTCTTCCAGCCCGGCGAACTGAACCTCCATCCCGGATCGCAGGGCGAGCTGACCGCGGTGCAATTCATCGCGCCCATCGCAGGTCTCTACAGCTTCTCCGGGACCTTCTCGATCAACGACCTCTACCCGAACAGCGTGAGCCTGCTGACCTATGTGGGCGGGACCAACACCCATTCGTCCACCCTCAGCGGGGGGTTCGGCAGCAGCTACGCGATCAACTTCGACGCCAACCTCGCGGCGGCCCAGCGCGTGACCTTCCTGGTCGGGCCCAACGGCGCCTACAACAACGACTCCACCGGCTTCGCTCTGACCGTGTCGGCCGGCGGCGTTCCGGAACCCGCCACCTGGGCGATGATGATCCTGGGTTTCGCCGGAACGGGCGTCGCCCTGCGCCGTCAGAAGGCGATCCGGGCTGCGGCGTAGCCGAGCTGGGCAAAGCCTTTAGCGAGGCCTTGCCCAGTCCGTCGTCGGCTGCTCGAAGCCGCTATCTGGAGGGCGGATGCAGCCCCTGCATGCCCTTGCCGCTCACCTCGCGTCTCGCGATGGCCGCTCGCCGCATGATCTCGCGCGGCGAATTGAAGTACTGCCCCGGCGTCATACCCATAAAGTGACGGAAGTCCCGGTTGAAGTGGGCCTGATCGAAATAGCCGTCGTCGATCAGGCCGGACAACGGCTGGTCGAGCACGCCCCTTACACGTTCCAACGTGCGTAAAAATCGCTTCTGACGCAGGAGCGCCTTGGGCGAGAAGCCGAAGGCGCGGTCGCACAGCCGGTGCAGGGTCCGCTCCGAGACGCCGACGGCGGCGGCCAGGGTCGTCACATCGGCGTGCGGGGCGAGGAGTTCGCGGTGGACGATGGCGATGCGCGGATCGGCGGACGGCCGCGCGGCGTCGCGGGCGATGAACCAAGCGTCGAGCACCCGCACGATCCCGGCGTCGTCGGGCGCCGCCATCAGGTCCGCGTGCAGCCGCGCCGCGTCATCCTCGCCCACGAAATCGGCGAGTTCGCGCACCCGGTTGGCGAGGTCGAAGGCGTCCACGTCGAACAGCTTGGCCCAGCCGACCGGCGTTAGCCCCGCGCCCAGCATGATCGCCCGGCCGGTGGACTCGAAGATCGCCGCCCGATCGGTCGGCCCGAACAGCGCCGACTGCTGCGGCGTCGGAATGTGGACGCCGTCCGCCGTCAGGATCCACTCTCCGGACAGTTGGAACCTTACGTTTCCCGGTCCCGACAGCAGATGGTCGGAGACCACCTGGCAAGCGTCGAGGATGTAGTAGGCGTCGAGCAGCTGAGACAGCTCGGGCGCGGGACGCACCATGCGCACCGACAGCGGCGCGGTTGCGGCGGTCTCGGAACTCATGACCGGCATGCCCACTCCCAACCACGCGACGCGATTGTCGATGTTAGCGGAGGCGGTGAGTTTCGCCAGCGCCGTCGGACCGGGAACGCTCCGGACGTCATCGACGGCGCGGGCCGCGCTCAACGCCGGCTCTTGCGAGCCTGGCGCGCCCAGCAGGACTCGAACCTGCAACCGTCCGCTTAGAAGGCGGATGCTCTATCCGGTTGAGCTATGGGCGCCCGGGGGGCCCCTTCAGTGGGTCCAGGGCTGTTTGCGGCCGAAGGCGAAGTTATCGGCGTAGGCCTTGATGATCTTCTTGGGGGGCTTGGGGTCGGAGACCTGGAAGGCGATGCCGTGGGCGTTGGCGTAGGCCACCGCCTCGTCCTTGCCGTCGAAGGCCAGCTTGATCTGGCCGTCCATGTCGCCGGTCACCGTCCAGCCCATCAGGGGGTCGGCGCGTCTGGCCGAGGCGGGCTCGAATTCCAGCAGCCAGTCCTTGGTGTTGCCCTTGCCGGACTGCATGGCGTTCTTGGCCGGACGGTAGATGCGCGCAAGCATGCGGGTCGTCTCTCTCAAGTTTCCACCGGCGTGGTCGGGGCGAGAGGATTCGAACCTCCGACCCTCTGCTCCCAAAGCAGATGCGCTACCAGGCTGCGCTACACCCCGAAGAGCGCCGGTGTTGGGTGCGATATAAGGCTTTGGCCTTTCCCGCAATTGAACAAAGCCGCGCGGGCCCTCAGTCGCGGCGGTGCATCAGCTTGAAGACGCCGGTCGCCCGGATCACGTCGTGGCCGCCGACATAGGCGCGGCCCTCGACGAAGGCGACGTCCTTGGTGGCGCGGGTGACCTTGGCCTCCCCCATCACCCACTCCCCCACGCGGGCCATATGCAGGAAGTTGACGTTGAGCTGGATGGTCACCCCGGTCTGGCGGGTGGCGCGATAGGTCGCCGCGCCCAGCAGGCCGTCGATGAAGGCCGTGAGCATGCCCCCGTGCACCAGACCCAGGCCGTTGGCGTGCCTGGGCAGGGCGAAGAAGGCCTGCTCGGTCATCTCGCCCATCACCTCGCGGTGAAAATGGGGGCCGTTGTGGCTGGAGAAGGCGCCGCGTCCGGTGGAGCGGATGAACCCCGCCGGCGGCTCGGGAATGACCTCGGGCTCAGCCACCCTTGAAGATCCGGTGGACGACCTTGTCGCCGGGCAGCAGGCCGATCTCGGCCGCGCGGCCGCCGGCCAGCTCCAGCACCCCCAGGATCGGGCCGCCCGAGGGAATGGCCGCTTCCGACAGCGGCGTGGTGTTGCGGGCGATGGAGAGGACCGTGCCGTTGGCCTGGATGTAGATGATGTCCAGCGGGATCAGGGTGTTCTTCATCCAGAACGCCACCTCGCGCGGGGTGTGGAAGTCGAACAGCATGCCGCGGTCAGGCGCCATCACCTTGCGATACATGAGGCCAAGCTGGCGCTCGGGCTCGTCGTCGGCGATCTCCACGAAGAAGCGGACGCGGCCGCTGGAGGTGATCACCTCCAAGGCCTCGAAGCCCGCGGGGACCGGGGCGTCGGGCGCCGCGCCATGCGCGACCGGCGTCGGGGCCGCCATGGGCGCCTGGGCGGCCTGCTTGGCTGCGGGGGCGGGCTCGGCGGCGCAGGCGACCGCGAACAGGGCAAGCGCGCCCGCCAGCGCGGCGCGCGGGCCGTAGGTCATGCGGGACACTGTGGGACTCCGTGAGGTCTAGCTCAGACCTACAGACTCGATCTCGGCCACGACAAGCCCTTTCGGGCCCTCGGCGAAGCGGACCATGACGTCGTCGCCCGGCTGCAGGTCCTCGATGCCCGAGCGCCGCAGGGTCTCGATGTGCACGAAGATGTCGCCGCTCTCGCCGTCACGGACCACGAAGCCATAGCCCTTGGCGCGGTTGAACCACTTGACCTTGGCCCGTTCCAGCGGGCCTCGGGCCGCGCTGGGCGCCGGACGGCGTGGCGCGCGGGCCTGGTAGGCGCCTTGGGCCTCGCCACCGCGGTCATAGCCGCCGCCACGGTCAAAGGCGTCGCGGCGGAAGCCCCCGCCGTGGTCGTCCTGTCGCCTGCGGTCGGACGGCGCGGGCGCGGAGCTCTCATCGACCTCCACCACCTCGGCCACCTGCCAGCCCTTGGGCCGGCGGATCACGTCGCAGACGATGACGGCGCCCTCCAGCGCGCTTTCGCGGCCGGAATTGCGAAGACTGGTGACGTGTAGAAGAACGTCCTTCAGCCCCGTCTGACTAGGGTCGTCAGGAACAATGAAGCCATAGCCCTTGCCGGCGTCGAACCACTTAACGCGCCCGCTGATCCGCACGGATTCTTCGTGCGAATCTAATCCCTCGAATTCGTAACCAGACATTTGCCCCTCTGGCCCGGTCTCCCCCGATCCCTTCGGACTAAGGCCAACTATAACACTGTTCTGGTAACTATTGAGCCGTCAATGGGAGTTTTTCGCCCGACGCACGCATCGGTCGTATTTCGCGCGCTCCAGTGGCGGCGAAGAGGCTCGGCGTGGCAGTCCCTAGGGGAGTCGAACCCCTCTCTCCAGGTTGAAAACCTGGCGTCCTAACCGATAGACGAAGGGACCGCGTGCGCGAGAGCGGCGTCTATATCGGCGATTCAGGGCCTATGCAAGTCGCCCGATCAGCCAACGATGCGCCGGGGATCGGCGACGTCCTCGATCTCAAGTTCGACGCTCTGCCGACCCTGCCAATCGTCCGGCTTCAGACGGCCGGCGACATGCACCGCACCGCCCTCGCTCATCAGGCGTTTGCCGATCTCGGTGTCCTCCGCGCGCCAGGCCACGGCCTTGAGCCGTCCCCCGGAGCCGTCGGTCAGGGTCACGCGGACATGGCCGCCGCGCAGGGCCATGGGCCGCTCGATCCGCACGTCGGCGGCGGCGAACATCGGCTCGGGATTGCCCGGGCCGAATGGCGCCATGGCCTGGAAGGCCTGCCAGAGGCCGCGGTCGGCGCCGCCGGTGGTGACCAGGGCGTCGATGTCCAGGCCATCCTCAGCGGTCGCCGCTTCCGTCTCCGCGGCCAGACGTTCGTTGAGGAAGGCGCGCAGCTCGGGGATGGTGTCGGGACGCACCGACAGGCCCGCGGCCATGGCGTGGCCGCCGCCGGCCAGCAGCAGGCCCTCGTCGAAGGCCGCCTGCACCGCGCGGCCGAGATTGACCCCGGTCTGGGAGCGGCCGGAGCCCTTGCCGATATTGGCGGCGCGGTCGACGCCGATCACCAGGGCTGGCTTGCGATAACGTTCGCGCAGGCGGCTGGCGACGATGCCGATGACGCCGGGGTGCCAGCCGTCGGCGGCCACGAAGGTCAGGGCGGCGTCGTCCTGGTTGCTCTCGCGGTCGACGATTTGGATAGCCTGCTCGAAGATCTCGCGCTCCACCTCCTTGCGCGAGGCGTTGAGCGCGTCGAGCTCGGCGGCGAGCTCCGCGGCCTCGACGGGATCGTCGGTGGAAAGCAGGCGCGCGCCGAGGTCTGATCGCCCGATCCGGCCGCCGGCGTTGATCCGGGGCCCCAGGATGAAGCCCGCGTGGAAGACGCCGGCCGGGCCTGAGCCCTTGGCCACCTCGAGCAGCGCCTTCAGGCCCGGGTTCTTCCAGGACGACATCACCTTGAGGCCTTGGGTCGTCAGGGCGCGGTTGAAGCCCGTGAGCTGGGTCACGTCGCAGATGGCGCCCAGGGCGGCCAGATCCAGCCACTGGCGCAGGTCGGGTTCGGGCGTGGTCTCGAAGAGCCCACGCTTGCGCGCCTCGCGGTTGAGCGCCGCCAGCAGGACGAAGGCGACCCCGGCGGCGGCCAGCACCCCCTGCCCCGACGTACAGCCGGGCCGGTTGGGGTTGACCAGGGCCGCAACCTTGGGGATCTCGTCACGCATCAGGTGATGGTCGATGACCACGACGTCGAGGCCGATCTCCTCGGCATGGGCCAGGGCCTCATAAGCCGCCGCTCCGCAGTCGACCGTGACCACCAGCTCGGCGCCGCTGTCGCGGATGCGCTTGAAGGCCGCGGGCGATGGGCCATAGCCCTCCGTCATGCGGTCGGGGACATAGATGGGCAGTTCCTTGCCCAGGGTCCGGAACCAGCGGACCAGCTGGGCGGCGCTGGAGGCGCCGTCCACGTCATAGTCGGCGAAGATGGTCATCGGCCGGTCGGACACCAGGGCGTCGACCAGGATCTCTGCGGCCCGGTCCATGTCCAGGAAGGTGGACGGATCGGGAAACAGCGCCTTGAGGGTGGGATTTAGATAGTCCGCGCCGGCGTCGGGGCCGATCCCACGAGAGGCCAGGGCTCGGGCCAGGGGCTCGGAGAGACCAAGGCCCAGCTGATGACGGCGCACGGTCTCAGGATCGGCGGGACGCTCGCGCCACAGCCGCCCGGTGAGCGAGCGCGTGACGCCGAGATAGCCCATGGGCGTGGTTCCGTCGGCCATCGAACGAGTCTAGCCGGAGTCGGGGCCGCCACGAAGGCTCGCGCGCGGCCCCTACGTCCGGTTTAGACGGGGCGCTTCATCCGCACTTCACGCACCGTCTGGGTGGCGGAGTTCATGACGATAGTGTGGGTGTGGACGAAGCCGTCCTCATACTGCACGCCGTCCAGGAGGGCGCCGTTGGTGACTCCGGTCGCCGCGAAAATCGCGTCGGACCGGACCATCTCGTGCAGGTCGTACTTGCGGTCGAAATCGGTGATGCCGATCCGCTTGGCGCGGGCCTTCTCGTCGGCGTTGCGGAACACCAGGCGGCCCTGGAACTGCCCGCCCACGCACTTCAGCGCCGCGCAGGCCAGCACACCCTCGGGCGCCCCGCCCTGCCCGACATAGAGGTCGACGCCGGTCGAGGGGTCGGCGGTGTTCATCACCCCGGCCACGTCGCCGTCGGTGATCAGATAGACCCGCGCGCCCACCGAGCGGACGCTGGCGATGATGTCGGCGTGGCGCGGACGGTCCAGGATGCAGACGGTGATCTCGGAAGCCTCGACACCCTTGGCCTCGGCCATGGACTGCACGTTCTGGGCCGGCGTCTTGTCCAGATCGATGATCCCGGCCGGATAGCCCGGCCCGCAGGCGATCTTGTCCATATAGGTGTCGGGAGCGTTCAGCAGGGTGCCCTTAGGCGCCCAGGCCATGACGGCCAACGCATTGGCCATGGCCTTGGCGGTGAGCGTGGTGCCTTCCAGCGGGTCCAGCGCGATGTCGACCTTGGGGCCTTTGCCGCTACCGACCTTCTCACCGATGTAGAGCATGGGCGCCTCGTCGCGCTCGCCCTCACCGATGACGATCTCGCCGTCGATATCGAGGTCGTTGAGCGCGGTGCGCATGGCGTCCACGGCGGCCTGGTCGGCGGCCTTCTCGTCGCCCCGGCCCACCAGTTTCCAGGCGGCGATGGCGGCGATCTCGGTGACCCGGACCGCGTCCAGAACCAGCCCGCGATCCAGAACTTCAGAACTCATTGCGTCTCTCCCACGCCCCCTGCTGGAGCGTTCGATTGTCTTTACAGTCTTAGATGCGCGCGATGCGCAAGAGCCGGGGTCTATCCAGTACGGACGACAGATTCGCGATACGGTCGATCGCCGCCGTGAGCACGGACTCGGCGACCGCGTGGGTGGTGAGCACGATGGGCACGCCATCTGCATTCTCCACGGGCTTCTGGAGGAAGCTCTCGATGGAGACGCCGGCCTCGGCGAGGGTCTCGGAGACCGCGGCGATGACGCCCGGCTCGTCCTTGACCAGGAAGCGGAGATAGGCGCGGCTCATGCTCTTGGAGGGGTCCACGGGGGTGAACGGCTTGAGCGTCGAGGCCTTCGCCTGGAACACCGGCCTCTTGGCCCCGGTCATGACGTCGGCGATGTCGGCGGCGACGGCGGCGGCCGTCGGGCCCGCGCCCGCGCCGGGGCCCTGGATGAAGATGCGGCCGATCCGGACGCCTTCGATGAACAGGGCGTTGAGCGCCCCGCCCGCCTGGGCCAGCGGATGGTTCAGCGCCACCAGGGTGGGATGGACCCGCACCAGCACGCCCTCGTCCGAGCGGCTGGCTGAAGCGATCAGCTTGATGCGGTAGCCCAGGTCCTTGGCGAGCTGGATGTCCAGCAGGGCCACCTGGTCGATGCCCTCGATCTCGGCGGCGGCGTAGTTGGGCGCGCAGCCGAAGGCGAGCGCCGCCAGGATCGAGATCTTGTGGGCGGCGTCGAACCCGCCGACGTCCATGGTGGGGTCGGCCTCGGCGTAGCCCAGGCGCTGGGCCTCGGCCAGCACCTCGGCGAAGGGCCGGCCGCCCGACTCCATCTCGGTCAGGATGTAGTTGCAGGTGCCGTTGAGGATGCCGGCGACCGACCTGACGTCGTCGCCGACCATGGCCTCGCGCAGCATCTTCACCGCCGGGGTCCCGCCCATGACGGCGGCCTCGAACAGCAGCGGCACGCCCTTGGCCTCGGCCAGGGCGGCGAGTTCGGCCCCATGCTCGGCGATCAGGGCCTTGTTGGCCGTGACCACCGGCTTGCCGGCGTTGAGCGCGGCCTCGACGGCGGCCTTGGCCGGGCCGTCCGAACCGCCGATCAGCTCGACGAAGATGTCGTTGTCGGGCGAGGCGGCCAGCGCCACCGGATCGTCGAACCACGGCAGGTTGGAGATGTCGAAGGGCCTGGGCCGCGAGCGCGAGCGCGCCGAGACCCCGGTCACCGACGCTGTGGCGCCCGCCGGCGCGAAGCCCGGCCGGTCGGAAAGGAAGTTCAGCAGGCCCGCGCCCACGGTGCCGAGGCCCGCGACGCCGACGCGCCAGTCCGTCTTGCTCATTGGGCCGCCAGGGTGTTGTGGGCCCGGCCGAGGATCTCGTCGGCGTTGGCCAGGAACTTCTTCACATTGCGCGCCGCCTGCCGGATGCGGTGTTCGTTCTCGACGAGTCCAACACGCACATAGCCTTCGCCATATTCGCCGAAACCGACGCCGGGTGCGACCGCGACGCCCGCCTCCTCGATCAGCAGCTTGGCGAACAGCAACGAGCCCGCCTCCTTGAACTGTTCCGGCAGCGGCGCCCAGGCGAACATCGACGCCGGCGGCGCCGGAATATCCCAGCCGGCCCGCTTCATCGACGTCACCAAGGTGTCGCGACGGCTCTTGTAGATGGCTCGAATCTCCTCGACGCAGTCCTGCGGTCCGTTCAGGGCCGCGGCCGCGGCGACCTGGATCGGGGTGTAGGCGCCGTAGTCCAGATAGGACTTCACTCGGGCGAGGGCTGCGCAGATGCGCTCATTGCCCACCACCATGCCCACCCGCCAACCGGCCATGGCGTAGGTCTTGGACAGCGAGTTGACCTCGACGGCGATGTCCTTGGCCCCGTCGACCTGCAGGATCGAGGGCGGCGGGTTGTCGTCGAAATAGATCTCCGAGTAGGCGATGTCGGAAATCACCAGCAGATTGTGCTTCTTGGCCAGCGCCACGGCGTCCTTGTAGAAATCAAGGTCGACACACTGGGCTGTCGGGTTGGACGGGTAGGACAGGATCAGGACGCTGGGCGCGGGACTGGAGTGGCGCATCGCGGCGCTGACGCCCGACAGGTACTCCTCCGGCGACGGCGCCGGGACGTGGCGGATCACCCCGCCGGCCATGATGAAGCCATAGGCGTGGATCGGATAGGCCGGGTTCGGGCACAGGATCACGTCGCCCGGGGCCGTCAGGGCCTGGGCGAGGTTGGCGAAGCCCTCCTTCGACCCCAGGGTGGCGATCACCTCGGTGTCGGGATTGATCGTCACGCCAAAACGCCGCTTGTAGTAGCCGGCCATGGCGCGGCGCAGGCCGACAATGCCCTTGGAGGCCGAGTAACGCCCGGCCTTGGGGTCGCGGGCCGTCTCGATCAGTTTGTCGACGATGTGCTTGGGCGTCGGCATGTCGGGATTGCCCATGCCGAAGTCGATGATGTCCGTCCCCTGGGCGCGAAGCCGCGCCTTGATGCGGTTCACCTCCTCGAGGACGTAGGGCGGCAGGCGTTTGATGCGATGGAATTCGGGTGTCATGAAGAGCTCGTGCCGCGGGACGTGCGGCGGATGGGAGCTGAAGTCGCGCATGGATAGCCCCCGTCCGGGGAGCCGCCAAGCAGGTTCAAGGTGATTTGTGCCCCCGCCAGCCTCTTATCTGGGCAGCGGAGGCGGGGTAGCTCGCTCCCGAATTTGCCGCGCGAAGGCTTCAGAGGCCTCGGTGGCGGACGCGTCGTCGTCGCCCGCGGGCCCGACGATCGTCTGGGCGCGATTGACGAAGGCCTGGGTGCCGGTGAGCGTCCAGGTCCCAGGCGCGGTCTCGCGCTGCAGCTTGGCCGAGGCGAGCTCGAGCTGGTCGGCGGCGCGGCCATATTCGCGCAGCGGGCGCGCATTGGCCGGCAAGGGCGGAATTTCAGCGAAGGTCGGATAGTCGGTCCCGGCGCGGGCCATGGTGGCGACGTCGGCGGCCACGGGCGAGGCCGGATCCACCGCGGAGGTGAGGAACGGATTGCCCACGCAACCGCTCAGCAGCGCCGCCGCGCAGACGCAGGCGAAACCCCGCGGCGCGGGCCGGTTCACAAAAAGGCGAAGCAACGCGTTCATATCCCTGCCGGTCTTATGCCATGATCGCATCCGGCGAAAGAGCGTGAGCGCGCCGAAGCCCAAACCAATCGGGGTCGGGAGGAACAAGTCCATGAGCGAACAACCGTCGGCGCCGGCTAAATCCAAGGCCAAGAAGAAGCCCAAGACCGAAGGCAAGGCCGCCAAGGCCAAGGCCGCCGCCCCGCCGCCGCAGGCCGAACCGCAGCCCGCGCAAGCCAAGGCCAATGGCGGCCCGCCGCCGAACCCGGCGTTCGACACCTCGCGGCTCACCGGCGAGCAGCGCGAGATCGTCGAGAAGATGTCGGCCAACCTCGCCCGCGCCGCACTGACGGCGCAGGGCGCCATCGCCGACGCGGCGCTGCGCCAGGCCGAGCGGCCCGCCGCCCTATCCCCCGACCCCTTTCACGTGGCCCCCGCCCTCTCCGACGTGATGGGAAAGCTGGCGTCGCAGCCGGACAAGATGGTCCGCGCCCAGGCCGACCTCTTCCAGCGCTATCTGGAGCTCTGGCAGTCGGCGGCCCGCAAGGCCTCAGGCGAAACCGTGGAGCCGGTGGTCAGTCCCGGCAAGGGCGACAAGCGCTTCAACGATCCTGACTGGGCCGAGAACCCGGTCTTCGACGTGATCAAGCAGTCCTACCTGCTGACTTCGAACTGGCTGAACACCCTGGTCTCCGAGGTCCAGGACGTGGATCCGATCTCCAAGCGGCGGGTCGAGTTCTTCATGAAAATGCTCACCGACGCCTTCTCGCCGTCGAACTTCCTGGCCTCCAATCCGGCGGCCCTGCGCGAGGCCATGTCGACGCAAGGCGAATCCCTGCTGCGCGGCATGGAGAACTTCGCCTCCGACCTGCAGCGCGGCGGCGGCCAGCTCTCGATCAGCCAGACCGACTACGAGTTGTTCGAGATCGGCCGCAACGTGGCCACGGCCCCGGGCAAGGTGGTCTTCCAGAACGAGTTGCTGCAACTCATCCAGTTCCAACCCACGACGCAACAGGTCCATGAGATCCCGCTGCTGATCTTCCCGCCCTGGATCAACAAGTTCTACATCCTGGACCTGCGGCCCGAGAACTCGATGATCCGCTGGCTGGCGGACCAGGGTTTCACGGTGTTCGTCGCCTCCTGGGTCAATCCGGACCAGAAGCTCGCCGACAAGACCTTCGAAGACTACATGCGCCAGGGCATCTACGAGGCCACCGAGGCGGCCATGACCCAGGCCGGCGTGGATCGGGTCAACACCGTCGGCTACTGCATCGGCGGCACCCTGCTCTCCTCGACCCTGGCCCATATGGCGGCGAAGGGCGACAAGCGCATCGCCTCGGCCACCTTCTTCGCCGCCCAGCAGGACTTCGCCGAGGCTGGCGACCTGTTGCTGTTCACCAACGAGGACTGGCTGGGCGACCTCGAGAAGCAGATGGACGCGGCCGGCGGCGTGCTGTCGGGCAAGACCATGGCCGACACCTTCAACATGCTGCGATCCAACGACCTGATCTGGTCGTTCTTCGTCAGCAACTACCTGATGGGCAAGGAGCCCAAGCCCTTCGACCTGCTGTTCTGGAACTCCGACCAGACGCGGATGCCCAAGGCCCTGCACCTGTTCTACCTGCGCAAGTTCTACGGCGAGAACGCGCTCGCGAAGGGCGAGCTGATCATGGACAACGTCAAGCTCGACCTCTCGACCGTGAAGACCCCGGTCTATGTGCAGTCGTCGAAGGAGGACCACATCGCCCCCATGCGGTCGGTCTACCGCGGCGCCAAGCTGTTCGGCGGACCGGTCACCTTCACCCTGGCGGGCTCGGGCCACATCGCCGGCGTGATCAATGCGCCGGTCGCCAACAAGTACCAGCACTGGACCAACAGCGACCTGCCGGCCACGCCCGAGGCCTGGATCGACGGCGCCAAGGAGCATCCCGGCTCCTGGTGGCCTCACTGGGCTGAGTGGCTGCGGGCCAAGTCCGGCGGCCTGGTCGCCGCGCGCGATCCGGCCGCGGGCAAGTTCAAGCCCATCGAGGACGCGCCCGGGTCCTATGTGAAGGTGAAGTCGTAAGCGTGATCAAGTTGCTGTTGGTGGGCCTGGGCGTACTCCTGGCTCTGTGGATCGGCGCCGGCTTCGCCGTGGTCGCCGCGGCGGGGCCGTTCAAGCCCGCCGGCGCCATGGTCGATATCGGCGGACGCAAGCTGCGGCTGGTTTGCGAGGGCCCGAAATCCGCCCTCCCCGTGGTCTGGATGGAGGCCGGGGCCTGGGGCCTGGCCGCCGACTTCGCCGCGATCCAGCAGAAGCTCACCGCCAAGGGCCTGCGGTCCTGCGCCTATGACCGGGCCGGCATGGGGTTCTCCGACCCCGGACCCGAGCCTCGCGACAGCGCCGCCATCGTCGCCGACCTGGAAAAGCTGGTCGCCGCCTCCGGCGAGCGGGGCCCGTTCGTGCTGATGGCCCATTCCATGGGCGGCCAGCACGCGCGCCTGTTCGCCGGCAAGAACCCCGACAAGGTCGCGGGCCTGGTGCTGCTGGAAGCCACCACGCCGGAAATGACCAGCGATCCCCGCGCCGAGCGGTTCCTGTCGCGGGTCCGGACGGTGGCCCGAGTCTCGGCCGTGGCCGGCAGCCTGGGGCTGACGCGGATCGCCTACGGCTTCGGCGACCGCATCGGACTGCCGGCGCAGGGCTCGGCCGAGAAGCGGCGCGCCTTCGTCTCCGCCCGCCACGCGCGCACGGCCTCCGACGAGGTGCAGGTCTGGCCGCAGGGTTCGGTCCAGGCCGGGACCGTCAACCTCGACCCGGCCTGGCCGGTGGCCATCGTCACCGCCGGCGACGCCGCGCGGATGGCCGATTGGAACGTGGCCCGCCGCGCGCCCGAGCGGGCCTCCCGCGCCGGGTGGTACGAGAACGTGCCGGCCGCCGAGCACGCCACCCTGCTGGGCCTCACCCATTCCGACGCGGTGATCCGCGCCGTCGATCATGTCCTGGCGTCACTGAAGACTGCCCCGGAGCCGCAATGAAAGCCCTCGCCCTCCCCGCCCTGTTGGTCCTGATCGCGACGCCCGCCCAGGCGCAGACGCCCCAGGCGGCGTTCTTCGATCGCCTGAGCGCCCTCTGCGGCAAGAGTTTCGCCGGCAAGGTCGTCACCAACGATCCGGCCGACGCGGCGTTCGCCGGCAAGCCCCTGGTCATGCACGTGAAGACCTGCACCCCCGACGAAGTGCGCATCCCCTTCCATGTGGGCGAGGACCAATCGCGCACCTGGGTGGTCACCCGCACCACCACGGGCCTGCGCCTGAAGCACGATCACCGCCATGAGGACGGGACGCAGGACGCCGTCAGCCAGTACGGCGGCGACACGACCGCGCCGGGCACGGCCTCGCGCCAGGAATTTCCGGTGGACCAGGTCTCCAAGGACCTGTTCGTCCGCGAGAACCGCGCGGTGTCGGTGACCAATGTCTGGGCGATGGAGGTCGAGCCGGGGCAAGTCTTCGCCTACGAACTGCGGCGGCCCGGGCGGCATTTCCGGGTGGAGTTCGATCTGGCGGGCGGGTGAATCCCGGAACGGAGAAAGTCGATGGCGCGCGTGGTTGACGATCGGATCGGCTCTCTTGCGGAGTTGACAGCCCAGCTCGCGATTGAGCTTCGCGTATCGAACCTCGCCGCCTCCATCGACTTCTATGGAAAGGCCGGACTCGTCCTTGAGCGGCGCACACCGACCTTCGCCGCCATGCACATCACAGGCCGATACTTGCTGCTGAGTGCAACTCCTGACGTCGCCGCCGGTCCAACGCCTCCAAACCTCCGTATCGTGGTCGACGACGCGGACCAGGCGTTCGCCAGCGCGGTCGAAATGGGATGGACCCCCAAGTACGCACTTGAAGACCGCGGCTACGGCTTGCGCGACTTCACCGTCACGGATCCCGACGGTTACGAAGTGCGGTTTGCTGCTCTCTCGGCGCGATAGCCCGGTTGCCCCCAAGGCTGTCATCCCGGCTTCGGCCCCTCGCCGAAGACAGGGATGACAGCCTTGGGACTACCCCGCGAAGCGAGAGATGACGTCGGCCAACGGAACCTGGCCCTTCATCGCGCCGGAGCCCGTCGGGGTCTCGCCGTCCTCCAGCGCGACACCGAAGACGAAGGCCGGATCGCTCTCGATGCGGCGGCGCAGGGCCGACAGCTTGGGATAGGCCGAGATATCTGGCGCGTCATGGAACTCCGCCCACCGCGCGACGCCCGCCAGCACCCCGTCGGCCAGGGTCGGGCGATCGCCGACCAGGAACGGCGTGTCGCCGATCATGGCCTCCAGCTGCCCATGCCGGTCGGCCACCATCTTGCGGCCCACGGCCCGCAGCGGTTCCTGCATCGCCGGGTCCGGCGGGCTCATCTCCAGCGCAGCCCATAACGGACTGAAGGCGCCGGTGAAGCCGGTGTTCACGAACCCGATGAGCTGGTGCATCCGGTCGGCCTCCGGCGTGCCGGGCGCGAAGCTGATGCGCCGCTCGGTGTCACGGGCCTCCAGCCACTGGGCGATGGCCATGGTCTCGGTCAGCACCCGGCCGTCGTCGGTGATCAGGACCGGCGTCTCGCCCCGGCCGTTCAGGCGCCTGTAGTCGTCGGTGGTCATGTCCTTCAACATGTCGACGCGGCTCAGCCGGTAAGGCTGGCCCAACCACTCGAAAGCGGCCACCAGGCCGGTCGCGCTTCCCAGCGGGAAGCCGTAGACCAGGATCGGTTCCATTGTTCGCTCCGTGATGTTTTGAGGATCACGCTGCGCAGCGAGACTGGAACCTAGGCGCCCGACGCCCAATGTAAATTACGCACAAATTTGTAACCGAGGTCCGCCGCATGAAAGACGTCGTCTCCCGCTGCCCCATCGAGGAAGTCATGCGGGTGCTCAGCGGCCGCTGGCCGACCCTGCTGCTCTACTATCTGAAGGACGGGACCAAGCGGTTCAGCGACCTGAAGCGCGACAATCCCACCGTCTCGGCGCGGATGCTGTCGTTGGAGCTGCGCAAACTGGAGGACGCCGGGATCGTGCGGCGCACGGCCCATGGCGGCTATCCGCTGCGGGTCGACTACGACCTCACCGCCTCGGGACTGACGCTGGTTCCGTTGATCGACGCCCTGGGCGGCTGGTGGGACGTGACGGCAGCCGACAGGTCGGGCGTCGCCATCCGCGACGCGGCCTAGGTGGCGATGAAGCCCAAGGCGTCGCCGTTGTTGCAGTAGCGCAGGCCGGTGGGCCTGGGGCCGTCGGGGAAGACATGGCCCTGGTGGCCCAGGCAGCGGGCGCAGTGGTATTCGGTGCGCGGCAGGCCGATCTTGTAGTCGGTCTTCTTCCCAACCGCGCCCTTGATGGCTGTGTAGAAGCTTGGCCAGCCGGTGCCGCTCTCGAACTTCCATTCCGACTTGAACAGCGGCAGGGCGCAGCCAGCGCAGACATAGGTCCCGCGGCGCTTCTCCTTGTTGAACGGACTGGTGCCGGCCATCTCCGTCGCCTCGTGGCGCAGGACATTGTAGGCGCCGATGTCGAGACGCTTCTTCCATTCCGCATTGGAGATCTTGCGCCAAGGCGAGCCGGCATAGGGGTCGGCTGCGGTGGCGAAGGCGGGCGCGGCGGTCAGGGCGACCGACGATCCGAGGAGGAAGGCACGTCTATCAAGGGTCATGGCGGGTATACGGCCGCGCGCCGATGGCGGATGCAAGGCGCCGCTAGCCTTCCCACGCATAGAGGGCGTCCGGCGTCTTTTCCTCGTTGTCGGCGCCGTCGGTCAGCCGCACCAGCTTGAAGTCGCGGGTCTCGTAGAACCGCCGGGCGCGGGTGTTCTGCTGGAAGGTCCAGAGCTGGCGCGGGGTCCCGTCCTCCAGCGCCTTGGCCAGTAGCATGGGACCGATCCCCACGCCCTGGTGGTCGGGGTGGACGTAGAGATGCATGACCCAACCGGGCTTGAAGGCCACGTAGCCGGCGATCATCCCGCCCGCCTCGGCCACCCGGGTGTCGCACTCGGGCAACAGCCGCTCGCTGAAGAACCGCAGGTCCTCCTGCGGCGTGTGCAGCTCGGGCAGGTAGGGCTGCGAAACCTGCATGGTCAGGCGATGCAGCCGGGCGATGGCGCCTGCGTCGGCGAGGCTCGCCGGGCGCAGGCTCACAGGCCCGAGGCCTCCGGCAGGCCCAGCATCAGGTTCAGGCTTTGCACCGCCGCTCCCGAGGCGCCCTTACCCAGATTGTCCAGCAGGGCGACCAGCCTGGCCTGGCCGGTCTCGGGATTGCCGAAGACATAGAGCTTCATCTTGTTGGTGCCATTCAGGGCCTCGGGATCGAGCTGGGCGTTGAAGCCGGCGGCGCCGGCGCGGGCCTTCTGCAGGGTTTTGGTCTCCTCGTCGGATGCCACCTCGACAAAGGCTTCGCGCCGATAGGCGCTGGCCAGGGCGTCGCGCAGGTCCTCGGGCTTGGGCTTGGACGGCAGGGCCCAGAGTTGCAGCGGCACCTCGACAATCATCCCCTGGGCGTAGCGGCCCACCGAGGGCGCGAACAGCGGCGGATGGTCGAAGCCGCCATGGAGCTGCATCTCCGGCACGTGCTTGTGCTGCAGGGTCAGGCCATAGGTGCGGTAGGCGTCGCTGGTCCCGTCCGGCGTTGGGCCTTCGAACTCCTCGATCAGCCCCTTCCCGCCGCCGGAATAGCCGGAGACCGCGTTGACCGTGATCGGCCAGTCGGCGGGGATCAACCCCTCCTCCACCAGGGGCCGGGTTAGCGCGATAAAGCCGGTGGGAAAGCAGCCTGGATTGCTCACCCGCTGGGAGCTCGCGATGGCCGCACGCTGGTCCGGCGCCATCTCGGGGAAGCCGTAGGTCCAGCCCGAGGCGGTCCGGTAGGCCGTCGAGGCGTCAATGACCCGCACGGAATTGGAGGTGATCATCCCGACCGCCTCCTTGGACGCTGCGTCGGGCAGGCACAGGATCACCGCGTCGACCCCGTTCAGCAGTTCGGCGCGGGCGTCAGGGTCCTTGCGCTTGGCCGGATCGATCGAGATCAGCTCCAGGTCGCGGCGGCCCACGAGGCGCTCGCGGATCTGCAGGCCGGTGGTGCCAACTTCGCCGTCGATGAAAACCGTCTGGGTCATGAGAAGTATCCTGAATTCGGATGCCAGATAGCAGAAGGGGCGCTTCGGTTTCCCGAAGCGCCCCTCCAAACGCGAGTGCTCGCGCGCGGGTTTAGCGCTTCGAGAACTGGAAGCTGCGTCGGGCCTTGGCCTTACCGTACTTCTTCCGCTCGACCACGCGGCTGTCGCGGGTCAGGAAGCCATGCGGCTTCAGCACCGGGCGCAGGCCCGGCTCGTAATAGGTCAGGGCCTTGGACAGGCCGTGGCGGATCGCGCCGGCCTGGCCGGACAGGCCAGAGCCTTGCACCGAGACGATGACGTCGAACTGGCCTTCGCGATCGGTGACCTGGAAGGGCTGGGCGATCATCATGCGCAGCACGGGACGAGCG
>NZ_JAUYNW010000037.1 GCF_030698145.1 Phenylobacterium sp.
AACGCCGATTGCCCAGTCACCTTGGACGCTCCTTGTTTCATGATTCCGTCAACCCAACCCGACCGGCCCAACAATTCGCAACCCGTCGTCGCAACAAGACGTACGTGGTTTGTTCTGGGTTCACAAGATGTTCTTTTTGGCACGACAGAAGGGGTGCGTCCGGTTTTGACGCATGCAATGATGAAGGCGGCGGCCGCTAGATAGGTTTGGCTTCGAGCATCGCGAGGGGCACTACGCGCCTAGTTCGATTTACAGGCGGCAGACTGTTGCTAAGAAGAGACTGGATGGCCCGAAAGCCCATACCGCCAAGCGTGCAGACCAACGTTCTCGTTCAGTCGAGACGCCGGTGTTGCATTTGCTATGGCTTGAACCGAGATGCCACGCTCAAGGCTGGTCAGATCGCGCACGTTGATAACGACAGCTCAAACAGCGCTGAAGACAATCTCGCCTTCCTTTGCCTAGAACACCACGACGAGTACGACAGCCGTACAAGCCAGCGGAAGGGCCTAACCATCGGCGAGGTGAAGCAGTTCCGATCCGAACTTCACGACGCCATCGGGAAAGCTTTTTCGCTTGAGGTCCACTTCGGGAACGTCACCGTTCCGAAGGAGGACCCCTATGCCGGTCAGTTCATCCGCATTGGGACTGCCAGCGACAGCGCGGACATCAAAATCACGCCAATCGAAGACGGCCTTGAGGGCTCGCCACGGTACGCGGTCACGGGCTTTGCGCTGTGGGGCAGAGGCCGCGAGTATGGGCCAAACATGGGCGAGATGAGCTTCATCGGTACGTTGGTCGATGGCGAGATTAGCTACTCTCATGACGCGCGACGCGACGATGAACCCCACACGGTCACGCTCACATTCGACGGGGACCGGTTGTTCGTCACCGAGGAAAATTGGATCGGCACCTACGGAATGAACGTCCACTTCATGGGCGAGTATCAGAGGGCCGAATGACGACCGCCACGGAACCTCGGGGCACTGTACTAATTGACGCCCCAGAAGCGCAGGTGGAAGCTGGCGGCAAAGAAATTAGTATAGTGTCCCCGAATTGGACCCCCGTGAAAGTGGCGACGTCTTCAGCGTGCGGAGAAGTAGCTGATCGCGTGCCTGGTCGTCAGAATCCTGCAAGGGTTCGTCCATGGTTTGGATATCCAAGAGCGACGCAGAGACCGTCGCCATCCAAGAACTTACCGCGCTACCTCCGCGCGCGGCGGCCATCGTGGGCGTGGCGTTAGTTCACTCTCGAATAGCGACGATGGTTGCGGCGAAGTTTCCCAACGACGGCAATACCAAGAAGGGGCTGTTCCGAGAAAATGGGGCTCTCGCGGGCTACGACACCCAAACCAAGATGGCGTACGCCTTCGGCATCATTTCTGACCGAGCGCTTCGCGACTGCCAGCGGCTCGGGAGAGTGCGCAACTTGTTCGCGCACAACCTCGAAGTCGCCGATTTCAAACACCCTCTTGTAGGGCCGGAATGCCTGGAGCTTGAGCTTGTAGAGCGCCACCTTTTTCCTCAGGGCGAAGAGTCAGCGGACAGGAGCATTTCGCCCAGAAGCTACATTGAAAATTTGGCCGAAAACCTCGCCGACAACCGCAACCGCTTCCAGCTGACAGCGATGCTGGTCACTTCAAGTCTGACGCCGTTGATCCAAGCTGGCGGCGTCCAAAAACCTGCGGTCCGACGCGTACTGATTTGATGGCAGGGATAATTCGGGAATTTTGGGGACACTATACGTAATTCGAGCGCGCTCGGCGCAGGTGCAGTGCTGAATCGCGGTTACGGTGACAGTGCATTCTATTCAGCGCCCGCCGCCTTCGCCGCGGGTCCTCGCTTGCCTGGCCTGAACGACCGGCCGCTCTCGCGCTCCAGGCCCGCGATGAACGCCTCGCCCCCCAGGGGCCGACCGATGGTCTCGGCGCGGCGCAGCCGCTGGGACAGGGCCTCGCCCTCCTCCGCCGCGATCAGCTCGGCGAAGTTCGGATAGCGCGACAGCACCGGCTCGCGCGCGGTCAAGCCGTCGTCGGCGACCTGGCCCAGCTGGACCTGCACGCTGGGCCAGGGCCAGTCGACCGCCCGCTCGGTCAGCCGCGCCCGAACCGGGTTGAGCGCCACATAGCGCAGGGCGGCCCCCAGATGCGCCTCGTCCATCGACACGCAACCGAAGCGCCCCTGCCAGAAGTGTCCCGTGCGCTTGAGCCGCGCATGGATGTGTCCGGGGGGATTTCGGGGACACTATACTTAATTCGAGCATGCTCAGCGTACGTGCAGCGCTGACTCAGGTTCAAGCCGAAGCGCAGATACGAATTAAGTATAGTGTCCCCGAATTCACGCGAATTCACGTCACCCACCGGGGCAACCGCCGCGCCAGGGCGCATTTTCGGCAGACGGCGATGACGGGTAGCCAGCGTGGTGCCAAGTCAAGTTAGGTCCGAATTGCTAGGCTTGAAGGTAGTCGCCTTTGCTATGACCTCGTCTAAGAAATCGACGTAGGCCTCGGCCAAGCCCGCGACACTCCGGTCGGAGATTGGATTGCCCAAGTGCGTTTCTGGCACTGGATACTCGCCGCTCCGAGTTCGAACTGGCTTCAATTCAATTCGCGTGCGCGAGTAACCAGTCACTACCCCCGCCGTTGGGGTGACGCTGATCTGGCCGTCCCCATCCACGTGGAATTGCATGGCGAAGTCGCCAATTGAGTGGGCGGTGATCTCAATATGTCCGGGCTCCGCGTCGACAACCCTGCGCAATCCATGACTTTGGGCGTCACGCGCTTGGCCAAGATACCGAAGCAGATCGTCGTTCTTGACGACATGTTTGACGCCTCCGAACCAACCGTTCCCAGCGCTGCCCCTTGCGCCCATCTCGAGCAGGACCAACGCTCGACGACCGTGTTCGAGGATGTCCGCCCAAGCATTTCGCTGCGCATTCAGATCATTCTTCCACGCCTTCTCGCTCAAGCTTCGCAAGAGCTTGGAAGCGTGCCGGGCGCGTTCCAACTGCTCATGCGCCTGCTCAATGGCTCTTGGATCCATAGGGTACTTATGGCGCGCGAGGGGGATTCTGTGGAGGCCTCGGGAATTTCGGGGACACTATACTAATTTGACTCCCCACCTCCCGCGCGCCAAGTTCGCCCCATGGCAAGGCTGGCTCGAGTCGTAGCGCCCGGCGTGGCGCATCACGTCACCCAGCGGGGCAACCGCCGCCAGACGACCTTCTTCTCCGATGCGGACTACGCGGTCTATCGCGACCTGCTGGCGGAGGGCTGCCGCGCGGCGGGGGTGGAAGTCTGGGGCTATTGCCTGATGCCCAACCACGTCCATCTGATCCTGGTCCCCTCCAGCGAGGACGGCCTGCGCGCGGCGCTGGCGGAGACGCACCGGCGCTACTCCCGCCGGATCAATGAGCGCGAGGGCTGGACGGGCTATCTGTGGCAGGGGCGGTTCGCCTCGGTCCCCATGGACGGGGCGCACCTGCTGGCCTGCGCGCGGTATGTGGAGCTCAATCCCGTGCGCGCCGGGCTGGCGGCGGCGGCGGCCGACTGGCCCTGGTCCAGCGCCAGGGCGCACCTGGCCGGCCGCGACGACGGGCTGGTGGCGACCGCGCCGCTGCTGGGCATGGCGCCGGACTGGCCAGAATTCCTCGGGGCCGGGCTGGACGAGGTCGAGCATCGAGCGATCCGGGGCGGCGAGCGTACAGGACGGCCGCTTGGGTCGGCGGACTTCACGGCCGACCTGGAGCGCCAGTTGGGTCGACCCTTGGCGCCTCAGAAACGAGGACGGAAGCCGAGGGGCGAGAAATTAGTATAGTGTCCCCGAATTAGGAGCCCCCGGTATGTGGAGCTCAATCCCGTGCGGGCGAGGCTGGTGGACGCGGCGGCCGACTGGCCCTGGTCCAGCGCCCGGGCGCACCTGGCCGGGCGCGACGACGGGCTGGTGGCGACGGCGCCGCTGTTGGGCATGGCGCCGGACTGGACGGAGTTCCTGGACGCCGGCTTGAGCGAGGCCGAACACCGGGCGCTGCAGCGCGGCGAGCGCACCGGGAGGCCGCTGGGATCGGCTGACTTCACCGCCGACCTGGAGCGTCGGCTGGGCCGAGCCCTGGCGCCTCAGAAACGAGGGCGGAAGCCGAGCGCCGAGAAATTAGTATAGTGTCCCCGAATTAGAGCCATCGGGCATATGCGACAGCCCTGGCGCCAAAGGCGGTGACCGCGCCGATTGCGACGCCTAGGGTGGCGTCGGGGGCCGGGCACATGAAGATCAAGACCGCGTTCGGACGCTCGATCGGGGTGGCCCTGGCCTGGCTGGCGGCCGTGGGGCCGGCGTTCCCGCAATCCGCGCCGCGCGCGGTCGAACAGGCCGAGGCCCTGCGCCTGGCCGACGCCTGGCTGGAGAGCATCGCGGCCTATCAGAACATCCCGGCGATCTCAGCGGGGGTGGTGGCCGACGAGCGGTTGGTCTGGGCGCGGGGCTACGGGACGCTGGACGCCGCCCACAAGGTGGCCGCCACGCCGCGGACCATCTATTCGATCTGCTCGATCTCCAAGCTGTTCACCTCGGTGGCGGTGATGCAGCTCTACGAGGCCGGCAAGGTGCGGCTCGACGAGCCGGTGACGACCTACCTGCCCTGGGCGAAGCTGACGTCCGCGGAGGCCGACAGCGGGCCGATCACCCTGCGCGCCGTGCTCAGCCATTCCGGCGGCCTGCCGCGCGACGCCGACCTCCCCTATTGGACCGCGCCGGACTTCACCTTTCCCACCCAGGCGCAGCTGCGAGGGGCGGTCGGCGCTCAGGCCTCGGCCGGTCCGGCGTCGCGCTACTACCGCTACAGCAACCTCGGCCTGACCCTGGTGGGCGAGACGGTCGAGGCGGTCTCCGGCCAGGCCTATGGCGACTACATGCAGGGCCAGGTGCTTGGCCCCCTGGGGCTGGCGGACACGCGGACCTCCATGCCCACGGCGCTGCAGGGCGTGCGGCTGGCGGTGGGCTATGGGGCGCGCAAGCGGGACGGCTCACGCGACCGGCTGGCGGCCTTCGATGCGCGGGCGATCACGCCGGCGGCGGGCTACACCTCCACCGTCGAGGACCTGGCGCGGTTCGCGGCCTGGCAGCTTCGGCTGCTGCGCACGGGGTCGGCCGAGGTGCTCAAGGCGTCGACCCTGCGCGAGATGCAGCGGGTGCAGTTCGTCGATCCCGCCTCCAAGCGGACCCGGGGGCTGGGCTTCGCCATCTCGACCCGGGGCGGGCAGACCTTCGTCGGGCACGAAGGCAACTGTCCGGGGCACCAGTCGGTGCTGAGCCTGGAGCCCGCGAGCGGCCGCGCGGTGATCGTGATGAACAACGCCTCGGAGTCGCCGGAGCCCTGGGCGGAGGGGATCTTCGCGCTGCTGGACAAGCGCAAGGGCTTTGAATTCGAGGGCGCCCTGCCCGCCGTCGACCTGGAGGCCTATGCGGGGCGCTATTCCGAACAGCCCTATGCGGCGGAGTCGGTGATGGTCCCCTGGGCCGGGGGGCTGGCCTATGTGGTCCTGCCCTCGAGCGCCCCGGCCGCGGAGCTTCAGCTCCTCAAGCCCAAGGGCGGCGACGTCTTCCGGCGGGTGCGCGACGACGGCAGCGAGGCCGACGAATTCCGCTTCGTGCGCGACGCGTCCGGCAAGGTCGTGCGCTTCATCTACGAGGGCAATCCCGTCGCCAGGCTGCCGCCGGTGGCCGGCGGACGGCCGTAGCTTACTTGGTCTGGCCGCCGTCGACGGGCAGGACCACGCCGGTGACGAAGCTGGCCACGGGGCTCAGCAGGAAAGCCGCGGCGACGCCGATCTCGTGGGGGGCGCCGAAGCGCTTCAGGGGCACTTCGCGGTTGATCCAGCGCAGGATCTTCTCGCCGCCCGGGCCCTCCGAACGGGTCTCCCAGTCGCCGCCGGGGAAGATGATGTTGCCGGGCGCGATGGTGTTGACCCGCACCCCATGGCGGCCGACCAGGGCGGCCAGCTCCTTGCCCATGTGGTTCATGGCGGCCTTCGACGTGCCGTAGGTGAGCGGGGTGCCCAGCGCCGCACCGCCGGCGATGGAGCTGATGAACAGCACGGAGCCTTCGCGGCGCTCGGTCATCGGCTTCAGCACGGCGCGGGCCAGGCGGTAGGCGGAATCCAGGTTCTGGACGAAGCCCGCGTCCCAGGTCTCGTCGTCCACCTCGAAGCCCGGCGGGCAGGGATAGAGGCCGACATTGGCCACCGCGCCCCAGATGGGCCCGACCTCGGTCTCGATGGCGGCGATCATCTCGTTCAGCACGGCGCTGTCGCGCAGGTCGCCGGCGCGGACCCAGACCCGGTCCTCGCCGTACTGGGCGGCCAGGCGGTCGCGCTCGGCCATCAGCGGCCCCTCCCCCCGCGCGGCGAAGGCGACGCGCGCGCCCTCGGCCAGGCAGGCCTCGACGATGCCCAGCCCGATGCCGCGGCTGCCGCCGGCCACGAAGACCACCTTGTCGTTGAGCTGCAGATCCATGGGGCCTCGGGGGTTTGGGGGGAATCTCGCCGTGACCCTAGAGGTCGATGTCGAGATTTCAAACACCTGTTTGGCTCGATCCCTCCACCAGCCGCCCCAGCCGCTTGGGCGCCATGGCCACGTAGCTCTGCTTCATCCAGCCCTGCAGGGTGGGGATCTCGGACAGGACGTCGTCGCCGGGACCGAAGTGGGCGATGACCCAGTCGTGCTGCTTGTACCAGCCGCGGCTCTCGCGGACGAACCAGAGGTCCTGGACCATCTCGAAGGAGATGGGCAGCTTGACGATGACCGTCAGCTCGTCCTTGGCCTGGGCCTTGTCGCTGAAGATGACGAACATCTTGCCGCGGACGCGAACGACGCGGTTGAAGGCCCAGGCCAGGCCCACCTCGGTTTCCGGCAGGGTCAGGCCGTAGGCGGTGAGCTCGGCTTCCGCGCGCTGGTGGGGCGTGGTCATGGCCGAGTCCTAGCCTTCCTGGACGATGACGTCGCCGGCCTTGCGCCCGAGCGCGAGCGCCTCATGGAGAAACGTGCGCTCGCTCAGCTCTCGGAGGCCCTGACCGGATGGCCGGGGAACTGCTTGGCGGCGTCGCAAATCTCGTACCAGGCGGGCTTGTCGGCGACGAACTCGTGGAAGCGGTTGCGGACCACCGGATCGTCGTCGAGGCAGTTGGCGGCGACCGGGAAGCTGTCGTGCTCGGACTCGATCTCGCCGAGCGCCGTGCCGCAGGCCCGGCAGAAGCAGCGGGCATAGGTGAAGGGCGGCTCCGGCGCGTAGCGGACGACGCTGTCGCGCCCTTCCAGCCACCGGAAGTCCTCGCGGCGGACGAAGACGAATGTCGAGGCGCCCAGCTTGCGGCACCGCGAGCAGTGGCAGGTCCCCATCATGGTGGGCGGCGCGGTGAGTTCGAACCTCACGGCCCCGCAGCAGCAGCTTCCCCGGATCATGCGCGCCTCGTCCTTGTCCAAGGCGCCACTATGCCAAGGGCTGCTGACGGCATGGTGTCAGCAGCCGACGCTCAGATCTGGCGGCCTTCCCAGTACTTGTCGCGGAGCAGGCGCTTGTAGAGCTTGCCGGTGGGCAGGCGGGGCATCTCCTCGATGAAGTCGATGGAGCGCGGGACCATGTAGCGGGCGAGCTTCGCACGGGCGTAGGCCAGCAGTTCTTCAGCCAGCGCCGGGGTCGGGGCCTGGCCCGGGGCGGGTTCGATCACCGCCTTGACCGCCTCGCCCATCTCCGGGTCGGGGACGCCGAACACCGCCACGTCGGCGACCTTGGGATGGGTGACCAGGGCGTCCTCGATGGCCTGGGGATAGATGTTCACCCCGCCGGCGATGATCATGAAGCTCTTGCGGTCGGTCAGGTAGAGATAGCCCTCGGCGTCCAGGTGGCCGACGTCGCCGAGCGCGTTCCAGTTGGCGTGGTCGGGGTGGCGGGCGGCGGCCGTCTTCTCCGGGTCGTTGTGATACTGGAAGGTCGGCGCCTCGCGCTCGAAATAGACCAGGCCGGTCTCGCCGACCGGCAGCTCCGCGCCGTTCTCGTCGCAGATGTGCAGGACGCCCAGCGCCGCGCGACCGACCGAGCCCGGATGCTCCAGCCAGTCCTGGCTGGTGATGAAGGTCGAGCCCGAGGCCTCGGCGCCGGCGTAGTACTCGTAGAGGATCGGCCCCCACCACGCGATCATCTGGCGCTTGACCTCCACCGGACAGGGGGCCGCGGCGTGGATCGCCACCTGGTGGCTGGAGAGGTCGTGGCGGGCGCGGACCTGCGGCGGCAGCTTCAGCATGCGCACGAACATGGTCGGCACCCACTGGCTGTGGGTGACGCGGTGGCGTTCGATGAGGGCCAGGGCCTGTTCGGGATCGAACCGCTCCATCATCACCACCGTTCCGCCGAACGACTGGACGCTGCGGCGCCGGTCTTCTGCGGGGCCGGGCGTCGGCGCCAAGTCAACGTCATCGCGGCGGCCATGTCACCCGTGACGTCGGGGCGCCTACGTCGGCGGAAAATGGTCTAGCCCGCCACCCGGCGCGGGAAGGCGATGTGGTGGATATAGGCCCAGAGCTCGGCGATCTCCTGGGTGGCGGCCAGGTCGCCGGTCTCCTCGGCCGAGCAGCCGGTCTCCAGGGCGCGCTGGTAGACCAGCCGCGAGCGGATGATGGTGGGCGCGACGGGCTGTTTGAGGACGGCGAGCGCGCGCAGGGCGCGGCGCACAGTGGGCGGCTCCACGCCGCCCCGCGTCGGCGGGGCCTGGTTGACGACGATCAGCACGGGCTTCTTCAGGCGCCGGATCATGGCCACGGACTCGATGGCCGCGGCCAGGTCCAGATAGGTGGGGCGGACCACCAGCAGGCAGAGGTCGGCCAGGACGATGGCGTTGGCGCATTCCTCGGCGACGCCCGCGGGGGTGTCGATGACCATGACGTCCGTGCCCTGGCGCACGGCGCTCATCTGCAGATCATAGAGCCGGGCGCTGGCGACGCCGGTGCGCTCGGGGCCGAGGGACTGGCGCGCGCGCAGGGCCTCGATGGCCGAGCGCTGCGGATCGGCGTCGGCCACCAGGGTGTAGAGCCCGCGCAGGAAGGCCGCGAGCGCCAGGTGCACGCCGATCGTCGTCTTGCCTGAGCCGCCCTTGCGGGCGACCAGCGCGATTGTGAACATCCGGTCTCCCTCCTTGGAGGGACCTGGATTAACGGCGCAAGGCCGCCAAGCGTTGCATTGGGGCTTGGCACGGCCCCGCGGACCTAGGGCATGATCCGCATCCGGCGCAGCACCAGCCAGGCGCCGCCCACCACCGCCAGGCAGAGGGCCGAGGCCGCCGCGAACCCCGCGCTGTCCTGCGCGAACGGGATGCCCGACAGGTTCATGCCGAAGGCGCCGACGATCAGGGTGGGCGGGATCAGCAGGCTCGACATGACGGTGAGCGCGCGCATGCTGCGGTTGGTCGCGCTGGTGATGCGGGTGTCGAGCTCCTCATGCAGCAGGCGGGCGCGTTCCTGCAGGCTGGCGGCCTCGCGGTCGAGGTCCTCGGCCTCCTGCGCCAGGCGCGAGAGCTGCGGGGGCAGGATCGCCACGACGTGAGCCTCGCGCGGGGTCATGGCCCGGTGCAGGGCGCTGCGCAGGCCCAGATACTCCCGATGGTCACGCGACAGGCCCCGGCGCAACGGGCCGAGCTTGACCCCGTCCAGTTCGCCGGAATCGGCCAGCATGCGGTCCTCGATGCGGTCCAGCGCCGCCGCGACGGTGTGCAGGCGGACCTCGGCGAGGTCCACATAACGCTCCACCAGGCGGATGACGGCCTCGGCCGGCGAGGCCAGCGCCGCGCCGCGCTCGGCCTCGCGCCGCACCTCGTCGACCACGCACAGGGCCTGGCGGCGCGCGGTGACCAGCCGCTTGGCGCTCATGGCGAACATCAGCCGCCCCACGCCTACCGCCGCCCCGTCCAGGTCGCGCTCGAAATCGGGCAGGACGCCGAAGGCCCAGTCGCCGGCCAACTGGATCTGCACCCTCTGCTCGGCGCGCAGGATCAGGTCGCGGGCCGCCGCGGGCAGCTCGGTGAGCTGTTCCACATGAAGCCGGGCGCGCTGGTCGCTGAGCGGGAAATGGGTCCAGACCCAGTCCTGGCCGGCCAGGGCCTGGTCGGTGAGCGCGGACGCAAGGCCCTGGCGGAAGGCGTAGGCCCAAAGGAAAGCGCCCGCCTGGGCCATGGTCAGCTCCCCGCGCCGCATGGCGAGAGCCCATCCTGCCGCCATTCTGTGACGATCCGGCGTCGGACGATAGCGCCCGGGCGAGACTCAGGGCTATGACCGGCCCAGACCCGCGAAAGGCCTCCTCCATGCACACTGGCTCCTGTCTCTGCCGGGCCGTCCGTTTCGAGGTGGCGGGCGAGCTCGCCCCGATCCAGGCCTGTCATTGCGGCGATTGCCGCAAGGCCCAGGGCGGCGCTTTCGGGACCAATATCCCGGTGGCCACGGCCAACTTCACGCTGCTGAGCGGCGAGGCCGAGCTCACCGCCTACGAGTCCTCGCCGGGCAAGGAGCGGGTGTTCTGCCGCCGCTGCGGCGGCCCGGTGTTCAGCCGGCTGAAGAGCAAGCCCGAGGTGGTGAGACTGCGCGCCGGAACCCTGGACGAGCCGGTGGCCGCGGAGCTGGGCTCCCACGCCTACGTGGCGTCCAAGGCGAGCTGGTGGCCGATCACCGACGACCTGCCCAGCCATCCGGGCGAACGGCCCGCCGAAGCTTAGCCAGAACCCGCCCTGCGCCGAGCGCGTTCCGGACCCCGACGGGTACGGAGGAACGCAATGCGAATGCTGATGAGCCTGGGGGTCGCGGCCGCCCTGGTCCTCGCCCCCGCCACGGGCTTGGCGCAGGACGAACCCAAGCCGGAGAAGGCGAAACCCGGGTTCCTGGAGACCGTGGGCGGGGCGGTCGGCGGCATCGTCGCCTCCAGCGCCGGGACCGCGGCCGGCGGACCGCTGGGCGGCGCCGCCGCTGGCATGGCCGGCAAGAAGGTCGGCAATGGGGTCGGCGGCTTTGTCGGCAAGATCTTCAAGCGCAAGAAGGCCGAGCCCCCCATGGAGGTCGCCGAGGCGCCTCCGCCCCCGCCGGGCCACATCGCCTCGGCGCCGCTGGACGTGCCGCCGGTCGAGGCGCCCGCGGACCTGCCTATCGGGACGCCGGACTGACCCGGGCCACGCCGCCGCCCGGCAGGTGAGCCTCGTAGGAGCCAAGGCGTGGGTCGGGCTTCATGTAGTCGGTGGAGACGTACTGCGCGCCGGCGGCGAACGCCGCCTCCTGGCGGCTGCGGTCGCCGGTGCGGGCCTCGTTGGTGTCGGCGTCGGCGCGGGTGCGCACGATGAGGCCCGCCCTGACCGCCGCGGCGATGCGCGCGGCCTGTTCCTTGGGCTCGTTCAGGGTGATGTAGGCGGCGGCGGGCGAGGCCTCGTCGATATTGACGAACATCACCCGACCCTCCAGCGACTTGCGGTCGCCGCGATAGAGGTCGACCTGGTTTCGCGGCGCGTCGAGGGCGAACATCACCTTGCCGCGCGCGGCCTTCAGGGTCGGCCAGGCGTGGGCGAGCGCGGCGTCGCGCAAGGTGGCGTAGCGACCCTGGATCTGGTCGGGCGTGATCAGGTCGCCGGGGGCGAAGACCGACCGGATCTCGGCGTCGACGGCGTCCATCGCCTGGGCGTCGAACGTCACCGCCTGGACGGCGCCGGGGACGTTCAGCCCGCCCTCCTTGAGGTTCAGCAGGATCAGCAGCGGCACGTGGTCGGGGTGGGCCTTCGACCAGGCGCGGATCTCGGCCAGGCAACCGGTGAACAGCGGGCAGCTCGAGCGGTAGTCGATGTCCTGGGCGTGCATGACCTTGAGGCCCGGACCCTTGAGCGGGGCGAGGTCGTAGGGGACGTCGGGGGCCATCTTCATGCCCAGCGGGTCGGCATAGCGGCCGCCCTGCGGATCGTTGAGCACGTCGATCTCGAGCTGGCGGGCGCCGGCGGCGAGCTGGTCGCTGAGCGGCGGGTGGGCGTAGTCGATATTGGCCGCCTCCTTGGCGTTCACCGCCCGCAGCATCGCCATCTGCTTGGGTGAGATCGCCTGCTTGTAGGAGTTGTGGGTGCCGATCGCCTGGATCTGGTCGATGCGCAGGGTGTCGACCTGGCGGCGTTCGCAGTTCGGCGCGCCGGACGGGGCCTCCAGGTCGCACTGGGCGGCGACGGCGAGGGCGGCGGCGAACAGCGATGCGAGCATGGGGATTTCCCTAACGCCTCTGCGCGGCGCCTGAGCGACAGTCTCGCCTAGGTCTTGACCCGCGTCATGGTGACATCGAGCGGCGGGTCGGGATAGCGGCCGGCGGCGATGGCGGGGATCAGCTCGAGGAACCGTTCGGGATAGATCTTCTCGGTCAGGCCCGCGAGCTGCGCCATCGTCCACCAGCGTACGTCGTCGATCAGCTCGGTCTCGTAGTCGGCCCAGCCGTCGCGACAGGGCTCGCCGCCGGGGCAGCGGGCGACGAAATAGCTTTCCCGGAACATGACCCGCTCGCCGGTGACGAGATTCCCCTCCCCGCTGCGCGTCCAGACCACCGGACCGAGCTCGATCTGCGTGAACCCGGTCTCCTCGACGACCTCGCGATGGACGGCATCGATCAGGGTCTCGCCCGGGTCGACGCCGCCGCCCGGCGTATGCCAGGCCGAACTGGAGGGCCGCCCGCCCGGCATGCGGCCGCGCATGAGCAGGATGGATCCCGCCGCGTCGAACAGCAGCACACGGGCGGTCAGGCGGTCGCGCATGGACGAGCTATAGCCGCAACGGGACGAGCCTGTCGCCAGGGTCGAGCGCGAACATTCTCAACGCCAAATTAAGGCCAGTCGGAACAAGGTGTTGGCTGTATCGCATGGAGAGCCGCCTTGCAGCTCAGCCCGCAACGACTGCTCGGTTTCGCCTTCGCGAGCGCCGACCTCCTGCTGGAGATCGCCCCGGAGGGCAAGATCGGGTTCGCGATCGGCGCCAGCGAGGCCCTGTCGGGCTCCGCCGAGACCGCCCTGGTCGGCCGCGCCTGGCGCGACTTCATCGACCCCCGCGACCGTCCCATGGTCGAGGCCCTGCTTTCGGGCCTCAAGGACGGCGGGCGCGGCGGACCGGTGGTGGTGACCCTGGCCGGTTCGGCCGGCGCCAGCGAGCGCGCCGCCTCGTTCACCGCCTTCCGGATGCCGGGCAATGACGGCGCGATCTCCTGCGCCTTCAGTCGCGCGGTGGCCAAGGTCATGCACGGCCTGCACGACAAGAACTCCTTCGAGGCCGCCACCGCGGCCCTGATCGCCACGGCGCGGGCCACCGGCCAGGAGCTGGAGCTGGCGCTGATCGAACTGGGCGGCCTGGGCGCGCTGAAGAAGCTGCTCAGCCCCGAGGCGGCCGCGGCGCTCGACCAGCGGCTGAACGGCGCGCTGCGCGCCCAGTCGCACGGCGGCGGCGGCGCGGCCGACCTGGGCCATGACCGCTTCGCCGTGGTCCGCCAGAAGGGCGACGGCGTCGACGCCCTGGTCCAGCGATTGATCAAGCTGGTGGCCATAGACCCCAAGCACGGCGTGGCGCCGCAGGCCCGCGCCATGAGCCTGATGGGCGACGCCGCGCCCGGCCAGGTCCTGCGCGCGCTGCGCTTCTCGCTCGACAGCTTCATCAAGGAGGGCATGGACGCCGAGCCGTCCCTGACCCTCGACGAGGCGGTCAGCCGCTCGGTGCAGCGCACCCTGGTGGATGTCGGCGCCCTGGGCGAGGCGGTCAACGAGAAGCGCTTCAAGCTGGTCTTCCAGCCGGTGGTGAACCTCAAGGCCAACGCCGCCCTGCACCATCATGAGGTCCTGGTCCGGTTCGGCGACAACGCCAGCCCCTTCCCGATGATCCGCATGGCCGAGGAGCTGGACCTGATCGAGCCCCTGGACATCGCCGTGGTCGAACAGACGATCGCCAGGCTCGTCGCCGATCCGAAGCTGAAGCTGGCGGCCAACATCTCCGGGCGCACCATCGGCAGCCCGGCCTTTGTCGAGGCGGTCAAGTCGATGCTCGCCAGGACCCCCGAGGCCTGCGGCCGGCTGCTGTTCGAGATCACCGAGAGCGCGGCCATCGACGACCTCGCCGTCGCCGACCGCCACCTGAAGGCCCTGCGCTCCGAGGGCTGCCTGATCTGCCTGGACGATTTCGGCGCCGGGGCGGCCTCGCTGGCCTATCTGCAGCAGCTCACCCTGGACATCGTCAAGATCGACGGCCGCTACATCCGCGAGCTGCAGCACGGCGGGCGCGACGCCAACTTCATCCGCCACCTGGTGACCATGTGCTCGGAGCTCGGGGTCAAGACCCTGGCCGAGATGGTGGAGAACGCCAACGCCGAGGAGGCCGTGCGCCGCGCCGGCGTCGACTTCGCCCAGGGCTGGTTCTACGGCGCCCCCGCCGAGACCCCCGAGCAGCCGGCCGGCGCCGCTGTCGACACCCTGGCCCACGTCAAGCCCGCCGCGCGCCGGATGGGCTCGGTGGAGGGCTGGGGTTAGGTTTGCACCAGCCGGGCTTCGAGACAGCGCGGCTTGTCCTGCGCCCGCGCATCCGCGCCGACCTGGATGCCTGCGTCGCCATCAACAGTGACCCAGAGGTCATGCGTTACCTGGGCGACGTCTGGCCGCCGGAGCGCCAGCGCGAGCATCTCAGCCGCCAGATCGACGCCGATCTCGGTCCGGGCCTTGGCTACTGGAGTCTGTTCGCGAAGGCCGCGCCTAGTGAGCTGCTCGGCTGGGTTTTGTTGTCGCCCCTGCCGCAAACCGAATACATCCAGCTTGGCTATCGTTTGCGACGCGACGCGTGGGGGGTGGGTCTAGCCACTGAAGCAGCCACGGAAATCGTCGCCCACGCTTTCGAGACGCTGCGCCTCACCCGCCTTGCGGCATGGGTTCATCCTGAAAACCTGGGCTCTCAGCGGGTGCTCGCCAAGCTGGGCTTCGCCGATATCGGGGCGTACGAGGTGGGTGGCAGGGCCGAACGCCTCTACCGCCGCCTCGCCTAAGACCGTCAGGCCTTCGCCACCCACTCCCCGAGGTTCCGCTCCAGCACGGTCATGGGCATCGAGCCCGACAGCAGGGCCGCGTCGTGCCAGGCCTTCAGGTCGAACTTCGGTCCCAGCCTGGTCTTGGCCTCCTGGCGCAGGCGCGCCCAGACGGTGTGGCCGACCTTGTAGCTGGTGGCCTGGCCCGGCGAGCAGCAGTAGCGCTCCACCTCGCGCAGGGCGCGCGAGCGGGGATAGCCGGTGACGCTGACCATGTAGTCGACAGCCTTATCGCGGCTCCAGCGCTTGTGATGCAGGCCGGTGTCGACCACCAGGCGCGAGGCCCTGAACAACAGCGACTGCAGATAGCCCGCCTGGCCCAGGGGATCGCCGGAATAGACGCCCATCTCGTCGGCGAGCTGCTCGGCATAGAGCGCCCAGCCCTCGCTGAAGGCCGAGAAGCCGCCGCCGGCCCGGCGGATGATCGGGATCGCCTCGCTCTCTTGGGCGAGCGCGATCTGCAGGTGATGACCGGGGGTGGCCTCGTGATAGACCAGGGTCGGCAGGTTGTACTTCGGCCACTCGTGGGTGTTCTTCAGGTTGATGAAGAAGGCCGCCGGGCGCGAGCCGTCCAGCGCTGCGCTCTGGTAGTAGCCGTTGGACGCGCCGTCCTGGATGAAGGCCGGCACCCGCTTGACCGTCACCTGCGCCTTGGGAAGCGTCGCAAAGGCCTGGGGCAGGCGCGCGGCGATGGCGGCCACCTGGACGTTGAGGTCGGCGATCAGGGCCGCGCGGCCCTCGTCGGTGTTGGCGTAGAGCTGCTTGGGATCGGCGTTGAGCGCGGTCAGCCGCTCGGCCACCGTGCCGGTGGTCATGCCCTGGCCCTTGAGGATCACGTCGAGGCGCGCGGTGATGTCGGCCACCTGGTCGAGGCCCATCTTGTGGATCTCCTCGGCTGAGAGGTCGGTGGTGGTCGAGGTCTTCAGGCCGCCCGCGTAATAGGCCGCCCCGTCCTTCAGCTTCCAGACCCCGGCGTCGGAGGTCGCCACGGCGCGCGCCGCGGTCATGGCGGCGATCTGGCGGTCCAGGGCCGGGAAGATCTCGCCGGTCACGATCTGGGTGGCGGGCCCCGCATAGTCGCCGGTCAGGTTGGCGGCCTTGGCCTTGCCGGCGATGGAGGTGACCATGATGGTCGCGGCGGCCGGCTGGTCGCGCAGGGCCTTCATCTGGCCCAGCGCCAGGTCGCAGATGAAGTCGGGGGGCACGACGCCTCCGGCGACGTCGGCCTTCATCCGATCCAGGTCCTGGTCCATGGCGACCGCGAAGGCCTTGAGGCGGGCCAGATAGGCGTCGGCGTCGGCCGCCGTGGCCACCCGGTGCTGGTTGTCCAGGAAGTCGGGGATGCCGCGATAGACCCCGTTCTGCTGGCTGACCACATAGGGGCTGAAGCGCCCGCCGGCCGAGCCGAACTTGAACCGGTCGCCGGCGGCGAGCGCGTTCTCCTGGCCGTAGAGCACGGTGTCGAGGTCGACCTTGGCGGCCGGCGACAGGGCGTTGCGGTCGATGGCCTTCAGGGCCCCGACCCGGGCGCGGGTCTGTTCCAGGCGCCTGGCCCGGCCCGCAGCGGAATAGTCGTCCAGCCGGCTCTTCAGCGGCGCGCGCGCACCCTTGTCGAGGCCGAGCGAGGTAGCCCGCTCGGGGCTGTCGTCGACCATCTCCTCGAAGATGGCGTCCAGCAGGGTCCGCAGCCTAGCGTCCTGGGTTCCCTGGGCCAGGACAGGGGTCGTGGCGATAAGGGCGCCGGCGGCGGTGGTCGCGAGGAATGCGCGACGGTCCAGACGGGTCATGATCAGGCCTTGGCGTTACAAGTGTGACGGGACCCTATGGGGCGGTATGCAAGCGCGGCAAGACGACGGCGTGGCGCCACGGATTAATTCGGCGTAATGCAGGGCGAGCGCCTTAACGAGCCTGTCGCAGAAGCACCCCATTCTGCGCCTAGCCTGGCGCCGACCCCCATTCTGGAAGCTGCTCCGACGTGACCGAGACCCAACCCGCCGACTGGAATCGCAGGCTCGCCCCCTATAGGCGCCCCAACTGGCGCCGCAGCCTGTTCGAACTGGTGCTGACCGCCACGGCGCTCGGCGCGCTCTGGACCTTGGGCTGGGTGGCCATGCATTTCGGCCTCTGGTGGCTGGCCCTGCTGCTGACCGTGCCCGCCGCGGCCTTCCTGGTGCGGCTGTTCATGATCCAACACGACTGCGGCCACGGCTCGTTCTTCGAGGCCAAGGCGGCCAATGACTGGGTCGGCCGCTCCATCGGCCTGCTGACGCTCACGCCTTACGACTACTGGCGCAGCACCCACGCCCAGCACCACGCCACGTCGGGCAACCTGGACCGGCGCGGCCTGGGGGTGATCGAGATGCTGACGGTGGACGAATACCTGGCGCTGTCGCCCGCCAAGCGGCTGGGCTACCGACTCTATCGCAACCCGGCGGTGATGTTCGGCCTGGGCCCCACCTTCGTGTTCTTCATCCAGCAGCGCCTGCCCTTCGGGATGATGAAGGCCGGCTGGAAGCCCTGGGTCTCGACCCTGGGCAACACCGCCCTCATCGCCGCGGGCGTGGCGGCGATGATCTGGCTGCTGGGCCTGGCCCCGGTCATGCTGGTCAACTTCACCACCATGGTGATCGCCGCCACCATCGGGGTCTGGCTGTTCTTCGTGCAGCACCAGTACGAGGGCGTGGCCTGGTCACGCCAAAAGGACTGGAAGCGCGACGAGGCGGCGCTGATGGGCTCATCCCACTACGACCTGCCCCAGCCCCTGCGCTGGCTGACCGCCAATATCGGCATCCACCACGTCCATCACCTGTCCAGCCGGATTCCGTTCTACCGCCTGCCCCAGGTGCTGAAGGACCATCCCGAGCTCAAGGGCATGAGCCGCATCGGCCTCAAGGAAAGCTTCAAGAACGCCCGCCTGGCGCTCTGGGACGAGGCCGCCCAGCGGCTGGTCTCGTTCCGCGAGATTCGCGGCCGGGCCGCGGCGGCGGCCTAGGGAGGTCTAGGCCGCCGCCAGCGCCGTTCGGTCAGGCCGGGACGAGACGCCTGCGGCGGGCGTCACGGACCACCAGCCCGATTCCGCCGAAGCCCAAGATCATCATCGCCCAGGTGGCCGGCTCGGGGACCACCGAGATCGAGATGTTGTCCAGGGCCGGCCCATAGGGCGAGTCCGTGGCGGACGCGAAGACCAGGGTGGACGAGGTGTCGAAGGCCGTGAACGTGTAGTCGTAATAGGTCCAGCCCATGCTGGCGCGGGTGTGGGCCGGGGTCACGGTGAAGATGTCGATCTGCGGCAGGGAGCCGCTGATCGAGGTCACCGCGATCTTGCCCTCATCCGGGCCGTCAGGATTGCCGGCCAGGGCGAACGACACCTTGTAGGTCACGCCGGCGACCGTGGTGATGGTCTGCGCCACGCTGCCCTCGCTCAGCATCGAGAGATCGACGCTGCGTTCGCCGTCGGCGGCCTCCCAATAGGTGCCGACATAGTCGACGCCGCCGCCACCGACGGTCCAGCCGCTGATCGAGGTGCTGTCCAGGGCGGCGAGCGAGACGAAGCCGCCGGCCGGGATCGGCACGCCCGTTTCGAAGCTTCCGTTGACGATGACCGCCGCAATGGCCGCGGTCGAACCCAGGCTCGCGGCGGCCATCACGGCCGCGCCGCACAAAAGTGTCTTGTTGATATTCATGCCCAGCCTCCAAGCTCACGGAGACCCGGCGCCATGCTTGGCCGCGACCACATCAAGAGGTCGCTGAAGGCGCTCCGTGGTTGTGAAAAGTTAAAGCCCAGTTTTCGCGCCCAGCAACCGGTTTCTCCAATTAAGAGACTCGGATCGCGAAAACTTGAGGACGACCGCTTCCCAGGAAATTTTCTCGACATCTTCTTATGGGTCCCCAGGCGCTGCTTCCATCCTAGGTAGTGTCCCTGACCAACGCCTTCCGCGCGCGTCAACTGCCCTGGCGTCAGGGTTGACCAGGCCGACGCCCTGGTCGCCAACTGGCTCCCACAGAACAAGACCCGTGGGAGGGAAGTCCGCTGAGCGCTTGGATCATCGCCGACGTCTGGGAGGCGATCGCCGCCAGACAGCCGGAGCGCCCGGCCCTGATCCAGGGCGAGCGCGTGGTCACCTGGGGCCAGTTCGACGCCCGCGCCGACGCGTTGGCCGCCCACCTGGTCGCGCGCGGCCTGACGCCCGACGCCAAGGTCGCGGCCTATCTCTACAACGGCCCCGAATACATGGAGACCTATTACGGCGCGTTCAAAGCGGGGCTGGCGCCGATCAACACCAACTACCGCTACGGCGGCGACGAGCTGACCTACCTGTTCGACAACGCCGACGCGCAGGCGGTGGTCTTCCACTCCAGCTTCGCCGGCATGATCGAGGCGATCGCCGACCACCTGCCCACCGTGAAGGCCTGGATCGCCGTGGCCGAGCCCGGCCATCCGGTCCCGGCCTGGGCCGACGACTATGAGGCCGCGGTGGCCAAGGCGCCGGCGCAACGGCCGTTCATGGCGCCCTGGGGCCGCTCGCCCGACGACCTGCTGCTGCTCTATACCGGCGGCACCACCGGCATGCCCAAGGGCGTCATGTGGCGCCAGGACGACCTGTTCAACGTCATCGGGGCCGGCGGCAATGTGCTGCAGGGGATCCCGCCCCTGACCAGCCCGCAGGAGGCCGCCGAGCGGCTCACCGACGAGCAGCGGCGGACCCTGGTCTGCTGTCCGCTGATGCACGGCACCGGCCAGTTCTCGGCCTTCATCACGCTCAACGTCGGCGGCACGGTCGCCACCCTACCCTCGCGCCAGTTCAACGCCATGGAGCTGTGGGACGAGGCGGTGCGGCTGAAGGCGGACGGCATCGTCATCGTCGGCTTGGCCTTCTCCACCCCGATGCTGGAGGCGCTGGAGGCCAACCCGGACCGCTGGAACCTCGACCACGTCAAGACCATGAGCTCGTCCGGCTCCATGTGGAGCCAGGAGAACAAGCGCGGCCTGCTGTCCTTCGCCAAGAACGCCATGATCATGGACAGCTTCGGCTCGTCCGAGGCGGTCGGCCTGGGGGCCTCGGCCTCCGCGCCGGGGGCGGAGGCGGCGACGGCGGCCTTCATGCTGGGCCCCAACTGCGCGGTGTTCGCCGAGGACGGCCGCCGTGTCGTGGCGGGGTCGGGCGAGCGCGGCCTGGTGGCGGTGACCGGCTTCCTGCCGGTCGGCTACTACAAGGACCCCGAGAAGAGCGCCAAGACCTTCAAGACCATGGAAGGCCTGCGCTGGAGCATCCCGGGCGACTGGGCCGAGGTCAACGCCGACGGCGCCCTGAAACTGCTGGGCCGCGGCAGCCAGTGCATCAACACCGGCGGCGAGAAGGTCTTCCCCGAGGAGGTTGAGGAGGCGCTGAAGACCCACCCGTCCGTCCGCGACGCGGTGGTGGTCGGCGTGCCCGACGCCCGCTTCGGCGAGCGCATCTGCGCGGTGGTCGAGCCCGATCCCGACGCGCCGGGCGAGGTCACCCTGGAGGCCATGTCGGCCCACGTGAAGACCCGGCTGGCGGCCTACAAGGCGCCGCGCGAGCTGGTGGTGGTCGACTCGATCGGCCGCGCCCCCAACGGCAAGGTCGACTACAAGGCCTCCCGGGACCGGGCCCTGGCGGCGCTGGGGGTCGGGGCGTAGGGGCGAGACGTCGACTAGCACCCAGATGCTCCCCTCTTGGGGGCTTCAACCCCCTCCGTCACGGCGCCAAAGAGGGCGACGCGCCACCTCCCCCAAGTCGCGCTGCGCGCTGGGGGAGGATCTGGGGCCAATTCCTTCACCTCGAGCGCGCAGAGTGCTTCCGAACGAGGAACCATCCCATGGCCGACACGCCCCAGACACCGGAAGCGGTGGCCTACCAGCTCATGCGCGACGTCATGGCCATCGAGGGCGCCTCGGCGACCCTTCGAGAAAGCGGCGGTCCGGACCGCGCGTGGCTGCTCAGCACCTATGCCGAGTGCCTAAAGGTGGTTCGCCCCGACGCCAAGTCGGCGCAGATGCGCAGCTTCTAGGCCGCCGCGCGCCGTGCGCGGGCGCCCATCCGGCCGGTGATCAGGGAGATGGCGGCCAGGGCGGCCAGCGGCAGGGCCACCTCGGGGCGCGCCAACAGGGTCAGCTCGGCGGCGCGGCCGGCCAGCACCGCCTTGCCCAAGCCTGCGCCCAGATAGCTGTAGATCAGCGAATAGGGCACCGCGCCCATGGCCGTTGCGGCGACATACTTGCGGACCGGGGCGCGGGCGACGCCGGCGGCTACATTGACCAGGCCGAAGGGGCTGAGCGGCAGCAGGCGCAGGGTCAGCAGATAGGCGAAGGGACTCTTCTCGAACCCGGCCATCAGCCGGCCCAGCCGACCGGCGGCCAGCCGGTCGCGGATCGTCTCGCCGGCCGCGAACCGCGCCGCCAGATAGGCCATCACCGCGCCGAGCGTGGAGCCGACGATGGTCGCCACCGTGCCCGTCAGCGGCCCGAACAGGAACCCCCCGGCCAGCATGAGCACCAGGCCCACCGGCACGAATGCGGCCGTGGCGACCGCGTAGAGCAGCGTGAACACCACCAGCGCCAGGATCGGAGCGGCGGCCACCTGGGCGCGCAGATCCGTCTCATTGGCCCGCAGGTCATGCAGCGAAAGGTCGGCCCCCAGCCCGCTGGCGTAGAGGGCGCCGGCCGCGGCGGCCAGCAGCAGGGTCGGCGCCGCGCGGCCGGCCCAGCCCAGCCAGACGCGCCATGGGTCGCGAGGTTCAGTCACGGCCATGAACGAGTCGTTCCCGTGGGGGCGGTGGCGTCGACTATGTCCTGCATCGTGACGCGATCAAGGCGCCGCGCGCGACATGGTTCCGCCCGCGAGGACCGGCGGCGGCGTTAGCGGGCCCGCTGGTCGTTGGACTTCTTCTTCCAGGGCGGCTTGCCGGCCTTGGGGCCGGGGGCGCCCGGAGGGCCGCTGCGGGGCGGCGGGCCCTTGCGGTGCGGCGGCTTACCGTCGCCCGCAGCGCCCTTGAACTTCGGGCGCGGCGGCGAGGTCGGGCCGCCCGGAGGCGAGGACGGCTCGATCTTGATCTCTTCGCTGGCCGTGGCCTTCACGGCCTGGGCGAACTTGGCCGCCGCGGCGTTGGAGATCTCGAACTTGGTCTCGCGGTCGAAGATCTTGATGGCGCCGATATCGGGCTTGGTCACATGGCCCAGGCGGCAGATCAGGGGGATCAGCCACTTGGGATCGGCGTTCTTGGCCCGGCCGACGGTGACGCGGAACCAGGTCACGTCGTTGGGGTCCAGGCGCTCGGGCCGGCCGAACGGACCGTCGGCGCGCTCAGGGCGTTCGGGACGGTCGCCACGGTCGGAAGGATCGTAGGTGCGCTTCGGGCGGCCCTGCTCGCGGACCTGGCTGTCGCGCATGCGCGCGTCGTCATAGAGCTCTTCCGGCGAGGGCAGCCGGGCGCGGTGGATGCGGATCAGGGCGGCGGCCACTTCCTCGGCCGTGCGGTTCTCCAGCACCAGCCTGGCCAGGGCCAGGTCCTCCTCGGCCATGGGCTCGGTCAGCATCGGGTCTTCCAGCAGCCGGACCTGGTCCTTGGCGCGGATCTCGTCGGCGCTGGGCGGGCCCTGCCAGACCGCCTCGACCCCGGCCGAGGCCAGGAGCTGCTCGGCCTTGCGGCGGCGCGTGTGGGAGACCAGCAGGACCGAGACGCCCTTGCGCCCAGCCCGGCCGGTGCGGCCCGAGCGGTGCAGCAGGCCGGCCTTGTTCACCGGGATGTCGGCGTGGATCACCAGGCCGAGTTCCGGCAGGTCCAGGCCGCGGGCGGCGACGTCGGTGGCGACGCAGACCCGGGCATGGCCGTCGCGCAGGGCCTGCAGGGCGTCGGTGCGCGCCTTCTGCTCCAGCTCGCCCGACAGGCCGACCACGGCGAAGCCGCGCTCGCGCAGGGCCGCGTGCATGTGGCGCACGCCGTCGCGGGTGTTGCAGAACACCAGGGCGGCGGGGGACTCGAAGAACCGCAGCACATTGACCACGGCCAGCTCGGTCTCGTTAGGGGCCACGCGGATGGCGCGATACTCGATGTCGCCGTGCGGCTCGTCGCGGCGGCTAGTGTCGATGCGCAGCGCGTCACGCTGGTAGCGCTTGGCCAGCGCCACGATCTCGCGGGCCAGGGTGGCCGAGAACAGCAGGGTGCGGCGGCCCACCGGGGCGGAGTCCAGGATCTCCTCCAGGTCCTCCCGGAAGCCCATGTCCAGCATCTCGTCGGCCTCGTCGAGGACGACGACCTGCAGGGCCGACAGGTCGAGATTGCCGCGCTCCAGGTGGTCCTTCAGGCGCCCGGGGGTGCCGACGACGATATGGGCGCCGACGTTCAGCGCCCGCTGCTCGCGGCGCGGGTCCATGCCGCCGACGCAGGTCTCGACCCGCGCGCCGGCCGGGGCGTAGAGCCAGGTCAGTTCCTTGGCCACCTGCAGGGCGAGTTCGCGGGTCGGCGCGATGACCAGGGCCAGGGGCGAGCCGGGCTGGCCGAACTTTTCGGCGTCGCCCAGCAGGGTCGGCCCGGCCGCCAAGCCGAAGGCGACGGTCTTGCCCGAGCCGGTCTGGGCCGAGACCAGCAGGTCTCTCCCGGCGGCGTCAGGCGCCAGGACGGCGGCCTGGACAGGGGTGGGTTCGGCGTAGCCTTGGCTCGCGAGCGCGCGCGCCAGGGCGGGATGGATTTCGGGGAAGGCCATTTCAGTCCGTTTCGTCAGCCGCAACGAAGAGAAAACGCGCGGTTGCGCCTTAGAGGGCAAGCGGGCCGCCGCCGCAAGCCTTGCGACGTCGATTTTATCCACAGCGCGCACGCGCCGCAGTCGCGCAACAGGCGAATTGTGGCGAAATACCTGTTCTGGGCCCGCCGATACACCCCTCCCTGGCGCGGGCGGGGCGGCGCCGTTAGCCTGGGGCCATGGAAAAGCAAACCGCCCTTCGCCGCCTGCGCGACCTGCCCGGGATCGCCGAGCTGGAGCGCATGGCGCTGATGAAGCCCCGCTACGCCGATGTCGACGCGGCCTATGAGTTCCCCGAGATCAACGCGTGCTCGCGGACGATCTTCGGCCTCACCGCCGAGGAGGCCGACGAGGTGGTGCGCCCGGACGGCTGGGACAATATCGACCGCAAGCCCGAGCGCGACCAGGTCATGGCCTTCGAGGCCGAGGGCTGGGACGTGACGGGCGAGAACCGCCGGCCGCTGCGGATGCTGGGCCATTTCAGCCAGCAGCTGTGGCTGGCCCTGCGCGGGGTGGCCGGCGAACTGCCCTTCGCGCCCGTAGACGACGAGCCCGATCCGATGAAGTCGTCCCTGGCCAAGGAGGCCGCGGCGTTCCGGCGTGACCGGCGGTAAGGACACCTAGTCCCAGATGCTCCCCCCCTGGGGGAGCTGTCAGCGAAGCTGACTGAGGGGGACTTTGACTCCTGCTCAGACCGGTCGAACCTCCGTTGAAGGGCATTTTAGTCCCCCTCACCCGGCCATGCGGCCGGGAGCTCCCCCAGAGGGGGAGCATCTGGCCACCGTGCCACTTGGATCGACGGCCATATGCGATAGCCCTGCCCCAGAGGGGGAGCATCTACGAGGGTTCAGGCCGTCAAGCCGGGCGCACGACCATGCAGGCCAGGCGCTTGGCCTTCAGGGCCTGGCAGGCGCCCTTGGCCGACGATTCGTTGAAGCCGGTGAACCGGGCCTGGTACTTGCCGCCGCCCTTGCCGACGCTGCCCTTGGCGTCGTCGAACACCTTGCTGAAGCGCTTGGTGACGAAGGTCAGCTGTTCCTTGGCGTCGGACTTGGACTTGAAGGCGCCGACCTGGACAGCCCACTTGCCGGCCGACTTTTTGGAGCCCTTCTTGCCGTCGTCGTCGTCCTTGTCGCCGCGCAGGGCGCTCTTGGACGGCTCGACGATCTTGACCTTGGAGGCCTGGCCGGTCGCCGCGGCCGAGGCCAGGGTGATCTTCGCGCCTTCGGAGTCGTTGTCGCCCTGTTCGATGCTGCGCTGCATGGCCTGGCTCTGCGGCGGCGGCTCGAAGAAGTTCTGCGCCACGGTGATCTTCTCGCCGCGATCGCGACGCGCCATGACGTCGAAGCCGGTGGTCAGGAGTTGGGTGGCGTTGTTGTTGCGCCAGGCGGTGGAGGGCGCACCCAGCACCACGGTGATCAGCCGGCGGTTGTCGCGGACCGCCGAGACGGCGACATTGTAGCCCGAGGCGTTGGTGTAGCCGGTCTTCAGCCCGTCCACGCCCGGCATGGTGTTGAGCAGGCCGTTGTGGTTGCGCATGGCCACGCCGCGGAAGGTGAACGACTTGGTGCCAAACAGGCCATAGTACTGCGGATAGTCGCGCATGATCGCGCGGGACAGGATCGCGATGTCGCGCGCGGTGGAGATTTGGCGGCTGTCGGGCAGGCCCGAGGCGTTGACGAAGCGGGTGTTCTGCATCCCCAATTCCTGGGCGCGCAGGGTCATCATGGCGGCGAATCGGGCTTCCGAGCCGCCCAGCTTTTCAGCCAGGGCCACGGCGATGTCGTTGGCCGACTTGGTGGCCATGGCGGCCATGGCCTGTTCGACGGTCAGGGTCTCGCCGGGGCGAAGGCCGAGCTTGGTCGGGGCCTGGGCGGCGGCGCGCGGCGAGATCATCACCGGGTCGTCCAGCTTCAGCCGGCCCGAGGCCAGGGCCTCGAAGGCCAGGTAGAGCGTCATCACCTTGGTGATCGAGGCGGGATACCGCGGACTGTCGGCGCGCTTGGCGTACAGCACCTCCCCGGTCTTGGCGTCCACCACCACGGCCGCGTACTTCGGCTGGTTGTTGGTGAGCTGCAGGTAGGGGATTTGAGCCTGAGCTGTCGAGGCCACGGGGGCGACCGAAGTCGCGACCGCGAGACCAAAAGCGACAAACAGGCGGCGGGCGCGCTCGAACATGGGCGGTTCGTCCGTCGAAACAAAGGGTTGGGCGACCCCCCGGCCGCCTTACGAGAACACTAGCATGACAGCCCCATCCTTGCGCGAGGGTAAACAAGGGTTGAACGAGCCGTTTTGTCGCGGGTTTTCCGATCAACACTGCCGTGATCACTCGCGTAACAAGCGATGCTGCACTGCACAAAATCCACTTGACTGCTGCACTGCAACATGAGAAACAGGCTGCGAGTTCAGAGTAACGCCCCCGCCCAAGTTTGCATCGCGGCGTCCGCCGCCCCCCACAACCGACCTCAGGAGACCATCCCATGGCCGCCGCCGAAACCGTGAAGAACACCGTCGAGCAGTTCACCGCCGCCGGCAACGTCGCCTTCAAGGACGCCGTTGAGAAGTCCCTGGCTTCGCTCAATGAAGTCAACGCTCATTCCAAGAAGAACCTGGAAGCCGTCATCGCCTCGGTGACCGCCTCGACCAAGGGCGCCGAAGCCCTGGGCGCTCAGGTCATGGCCTATTCCAAGAAGGCCGTGGAAGACCAAGTGACCGCCACCAAGTCGCTGTCGGGCGCCAAGTCGATCCAGGAAGTGGTCGAACTGCAGACCACCTTCGCCAAGACCGCCCTGGAAGCCTACATGGCCGAAGTCGGCAAGATGTCCGAGATCGTCTCGGCGTCGATGAAGGACAGCATGAAGCCGCTGAACGAACGCGTCACCGCCGCCGTCGAGCGCCTGCAAGCCGCCCGCTAAGACCTAAAGTCTCCCCCAGCCGCGCTGCGTACTAGCGAGGCTACCCTGAAGAGGCCCGCGCCGGCGACGGCGCGGGCCTTTTCTCTTTTCGGGGCCATGGCCGGGCGTTAGACCTTCACCCATGTCTCAAGTCGAAGAACGCTTGGCCGCCGCCGGTATCGTCCTGCCGCAGCCCAACCCCCCGGTCGCCAACTATGTCCCGTTCGTGCGGGCGGGTTCGATCGTCCATATTTCCGGCCAGGTCTCGATCGACGCCTCGGGCGGCGTGCGTGGGATCGTCGGCGAGGACGTCGATATCGAGACCGCCAAGGCCGCGGCTCGGATGTGCGGGATCAATCTGCTCACTCAGATGAAGGCCGCCTGCGACGGCGATCTCGATCGGGTGGTGCGGGTGGTCAAGCTGGGCGGCTTCGTCCAGGCGGGCCCGGGCTTCTTCGAGATCCCCCAGGTCGTGAACGGTTGTTCCGACGTGATGGTCCTGGCCTTCGGCGACGCGGGCAAGCACGCGCGCTCGGCCGTCGGGGTCTATCGCCTGCCGATGAACTTCGCCGTCGAGGTCGACGCGGTGGTGGAGGTCGCGTGAACACCCAGTTCGGCGAGGCCTGGGACTTCCTGTTCCACCCGCCGGTGGCGCATCGCGGCCTCTGGGCCAAGGACGGCGCGCCCGAGAACTCTCTGGCCGCCTTCCAGGCCGCCTGCCGCGCCGGCTACGGCATCGAACTGGACGTCCAGCTCTCGGCCGACGGCGAGGCCATGGTGTTCCACGACGACGACCTGGAGCGGATGACCGGCGCCAAGGGCAAGCTGCGCGACCGCTCGGCGGCCGACCTGGCCGAACTGCGCCTCTTGGGCACAGACGAATCGATTCCCACCCTGATGGATACCCTGGCCATCGTCGGCCAGCGGGCCATGGTGCATGTGGAACTGAAGACCCCGTTCGGCGATGTCGGTCCGCTGGAGCAGCGGGTGCACGACATCCTGATCGACCACGCGGGGCCGGTCTGCGTGATCGGCTTCAATCCCTATTCCCACGCCTGGTTCGCCGACCGGTTTCCCGGCGTCCTGCGCGGTCTCGACAGCTACAACTACAAGCGCGCGCCGCACCTGGCGGAGGAGCAGCGCCAGGCCTTCGCCCGCCTGGAGCACGTGGCCATCGCCCGGCCGCATTTCTTAGCGCTCAGCGTCGACATGGTGGACGACCCGCGCGCCAAGGTCTTCCGCGACAAGGGCATGCCGGTGGTCGCCTGGACTGTGCGCGATCCGGCCCAGTGGGAGAGCCTCAAGCCCCACTGCGACAACCTGATCTTCGAGGGCTTCGCCGCGTGAGCCTTAAGGCGGCGGTGAAGGTCAGCCGCCGGGTCGCCGAGATTGGTCGCGCGTCCTGGGAGGCCTGCGCCGGAAATCCGACCTACAACGCCAACCCCTTCATGGCCTTCGACTTCCTGGACATCGCCGAGGAGTCCGGCTGCGCCCTGGAACGCGCCGGCTGGGGCCCGCACCACCTGTCGGTGGAGGACAAGGCCGGGGCCGTGGCCGCGGTGATGCCGCTCTATCTGAAGTCCCACAGCCAGGGTGAGTACGTCTTCGACCATTCCTGGGCCGACGCCTATGAGCGGGCGGGTGGACGCTACTATCCCAAGCTGGTCTCCGCCGCCCCCTTCACCCCGGCGACGGGGCCCAGGCTGCTGGTGCGTCCCGACGTCGATCCGCTGGAGGCCTGGCCGATCCTGCTGGGCGGCGCCCTGGCGCTCTGCGAGCGTTACGACGCCTCGTCGCTGCACGTGAACTTTCCCACCAAGGCCGAGGGCGACTGGATGGCGGGGCAGGGGCTCTCCCTGCGCCAGGGCCAGCAGTACCATTGGGAGAACCGCGGCTACGCCGACTTCGACGCCTTCCTGGGCGCCCTGTCGTCAGGGCGGCGCAAGACCATCCGGCGCGAACGGCGCGACGCCCAGGCGGAGGTGGAGATCTTCGCCCTGACCGGCGCGGACATCACCGAGGATCACTGGGACGCCTTCTTCGCCTTCTACATGGACACCGGCTCGCGCAAGTGGGGGCGGCCCTATCTCAACCGGCTGTTCTTCTCGCTGCTGGGCGAGCGGATGGCCGACCGGGTCCTGCTGGTCATGGCCAAGCGCCATGGGCGCTGGATAGCCGGCGCGCTGAACCTGATCGGGGGCGATTGCCTCTACGGCCGCAACTGGGGTTGCGTCGAGGACGTGCCGTTCCTGCATTTCGAGCTCTGCTACTACCAGGCCATCGAGTGGGCCATCGACCACGGCCTCGCCCGCGTCGAGGCCGGCGCGCAAGGCCAGCACAAGATCGCCCGCGGCTACCTGCCGAGCCCCGTCTACTCCGCCCACTATATCGCCGACCCCATGCTGCGGGGGCCCGTCGAGGACTTTGTCCGCCGCGAACGCGAGGCGGTGGGCGGCGAGATGGAGTGGCTGGCGGAGGAGTTTTCGCCGTTCAAGGCGGAGTGACTCAACCCAACCACCGCTGAGCCGATCGCTACGACCGCTCCCAGGCCTGCCTGAGCAACTCCCGCAGCCGCCCGTCCACCTGCTCCGGCAAATCCAGCACGATCTTGGCCTTCAGCCGCTCGGACCAACCCTCGTTCTTCGGCGGGTCGAGGCGCGGATCGGCGTCGCGCGTCAGGGCCAGGCCCAGCACGGCCAGCCCGCCCTTCAGCGGCCGGGCGGCGGCGAACTGCACCTTGCGCGAAAAGGCCGTGAAGCCCTTGCGCTGGCCGGTCACCACGTCGGGCAGGGCGCCCGCCGCCGCTTCGATCGCCTCGAGGATTTTCAGCGAGGCGGGATCTGTCCAAAGCCGGTTCCGCAGCTTTTCAGGCTGATCCCAGCCCTCGCCCGACGGGAAGGCGACGCCAAGCACGTGGGCGGCCCGGTTGACCCCTAGTCCGTACTGTTCCCGCAGCCAGTTGGCGCGGGCCTTGGGCCGGGTCTCCGGGCAGGTCCGAGCGATGGCCACCCACTCCTCCAGGGTTTTGCCGGTGTCGCGCTCAAGGCTGGCCTGCACCGAGGCGAACCACTTCTGCTGGCGTTCGGTCAGGGTCATCGTTCCGCCTCCCTACGCGATTTGCTACGACGTTCCGAGAGCACCATGGAGCGCCGAGCATGAGCCTGGACGGGACCTACGACGACGGCAACATCTTCGCGAAGATCCTGCGCGGCGAGGCGCCCTGCGCCAAGGTGTTCGAGGACGGCGAGGTCTTCGCCTTCATGGACGTTTTCCCGCAGAGCCGGGGCCACACCCTGGTGATTCCCAAGCACTCCACGGCGCGCAACCTGATGGACGAGGACCCCCAGGTGCTGCAGCCCCTGATCCTGGGCGTGCAGCGGGTGACGCGGGCGGTCCGCGCCGCGCTCAATCCCGACGGGATCATGGTCAGCCAGTTCAACGGCGCCCCGGCCGGCCAGACCATCTTCCACCTGCATTTCCACATCATCCCGCGCTGGGAAGGCGTGGCGCTCGGCCGTCACGGCGAGGGCGGCATGGCCGACCCCGCCGAACTGAAGGCCCTGGCCGAGCAGATCGCGGCGAAGATCGCATAGGCCCAAAACGAAAAGCCCCAGGCGACGCCTGGGGCTCTCGTCGAAAGTTCAGAAGCCGCCTAGTCGGCGAGCGCTTCGGCGGTCTCCTCGGCGGGACCCTCGATGATCGGGGCGCCCGGCTCGCGGTCGTCGCCCTCGATCTCGAAGGCCAGCTTGCCGTCCTTGAGCACCACCTTGACGTGGCCGCCCTTGACCAGCTTGCCGAACAGGATCTCGTCGGCCAGCGGCTTCTTGATGTGCTCCTGGATGACCCGGGCCAGGGGCCGGGCGCCGTAGAGCTCGTCGAAGCCGTTCTTGGCCAGCCAGTCGGCCGCATCCTCGGTGGTCTCGATCGTGACGTGGCGGTCGGCCAGTTGGGCCTCCAGCTGCATGACGAACTTCTGCACCACCTGGCGGATGATCTCCTGGGTGAGCGCCTTGAAGGGCACCACGGCGTCCAGACGGTTGCGGAACTCCGGGGTGAACAGGCGCTTCAGGGCCTCGTCGACCTCGTCGTCCTGCTTGCCGCGGCCGAAGCCGATGGAGTTGCGCTGGGCGTCGGAGGCGCCGGCGTTGGTGGTCATGATCAGGACCACGTTGCGGAAGTCGACCTTCTTGCCGTTGGCGTCGGTGAGCACGCCGTGGTCCATGACCTGCAGCAGGATGTTGAAGACGTCGGGGTGCGCCTTCTCGATCTCGTCCAGCAGCACTACCGAGTGGGGGTGCTGGTCGACGGCGTCGGTGAGCAGACCGCCCTGGTCGAAGCCGACATAGCCGGGAGGCGCGCCGATCAGGCGGCTGACCGTGTGGCGCTCCATGTACTCGCTCATGTCGAAGCGCAGGAGCTCGATGCCCATGGTCAAGGCCAGCTGGCGGGCGGTTTCGGTCTTGCCGGTGCCGGTGGGACCCGAGAAGAGGTAACAGCCGATTGGCTTGTTGGCGTCGCGCAGGCCGGCGCGGGCCATCTTCATGGCCGCCGACAGCTGGGCGATGGCCTCATCCTGGCCGTAGACCGCGCGCTTCAGGTCGTCGTTGAGCTGCTTCAGCGCCTCGGTGTCGGTCTTGGACACCGACTTCGGCGGGATGCGGGCGATCTTGGCGACCACCGACTCGACTTCCTTCAGGCCGATGATCTTCTTCCGCTTGCCCTCGGGCAGCAGCATCTGACCGGCGCCGGCCTCGTCGATGATGTCGATGGCCTTATCGGGAAGCTTCCGGTCGGTGATGTACTTGGCCGACAGCTCCACCGCCGCCTTGATGGCGTCGTTGGTGTAGCGGAGCTTGTGGAACTCCTCGTAGTAGGTCTTCAGGCCCTTCAGGATCTTGATGGTGTCCTCGATCGTCGGCTCGTTGACGTCGATCTTCTGGAACCGGCGGACCAGGGCGCGGTCCTTCTCGAAGTGCTGACGGAACTCCTTGTAGGTCGTCGACCCCATGCACCGCAGGGTGCCCGAGGCCAGAGCCGGCTTCAGCAGGTTCGAGGCGTCCATGGCCCCGCCCGAGGTGGCGCCGGCGCCGATCACGGTGTGGATCTCGTCGATGAACAGGATGGCGTCGGGGTGGTTCTCAAGCTCCTTGACCACCTGCTTCACGCGCTCTTCGAAGTCGCCGCGATAGCGGGTGCCCGCCAGCAGCGAGCCCATGTCGAGCGAGAAGATGGTCGCGCCGGCCAGGACCTCGGGGACCTGGTTGTTGATGATCTTGCGCGCCAGGCCCTCGGCGATGGCGGTCTTGCCGACGCCGGGGTCGCCCACCAGCAAGGGATTGTTCTTGGTGCGCCGGCACAGAATCTGGATGCAGCGCTCGACCTCGTTGGCCCGGCCGATCAGCGGATCGACCTTACCCTGCTTGGCTTTCTCGTTGAGATTGACGCAGTAGGCTTCGAGCGCCTCGCCGCCGGTCTTGACCGCGGGCTTGTCCTCGTCCTCGGCCCCCTTGACCGGCTTGGCGGCTTCCGTGCCGGCCTTCTTGGCGATGCCGTGGGCGATGTAGTTCACCGCGTCGTAGCGGGTCATGTCCTGCTCTTGCAGGAAGTACGCGGCGTGGCTCTCGCGCTCGGAGAAGATGGCCACCAGCACATTGGCGCCGGTCACCTCTTCGCGGCCCGAGGACTGGACGTGGATCACCGCCCGCTGGATCACCCGCTGGAAGGACGAGGTCGGCTTGGCGTCCTCCCCGTCGTCGACCACCAGGGAGCGGAGCTCATTGTCCACGTAGTTGGTGAGGGTTGTCTTCAGCGCGCCGAGATCCACGTCGCAGGCGCGCATCACGCCGGCGGCGTCCTCATCGTCGATGAGGGAGAGCAGCAAGTGCTCGAGGGTCGCGTACTCGTGCTTTCGCTGGTTGGCGAACGCCACGGCGCGGTGGAGGGATTCTTCGAGATGGCGCGAGAATGACGGCAATCTGGGCCTCAATCCTTTTCCATGGTGCACTGAAGCGGATGTTGATGCCGCCGCGCGGTATCAACGACCTGGGCCACCTTTGTTTCCGCCACTTCGTA
>NZ_JAUYNW010000042.1 GCF_030698145.1 Phenylobacterium sp.
GAGGCGTTCGGGTTGGTCTTTGAAATGGTCAAAGTCACGCGGACGGGCCGCCGTCTGTAGGGGAAACTGAAGAGCGATATGGATCGTCAGAACATCCGCATCCGGCTCAAGGCCTTCGATCACCGCGTGCTGGACCATTCCACACGCGAGATCGTCAATACGGCCAAGCGCACCGGCGCGACCGTCCGCGGGCCTATCCCGCTGCCGACGCACATCAACAAATTCACCGTCAACCGCTCGCCGCACATCGACAAGAAGTCGCGCGAGCAGTTCGAAATCCGCACGCACAAGCGCGTGCTCGATATCGTCGACCCCACCCCGCAGACCGTGGACGCGCTCATGAAGCTCGACCTGTCCGCCGGCGTGGACGTCGAGATCAAGCTGTAAGGGGTCCTGCCGATGCGTACCGGTGTGATCGCCAAGAAACTGGGCATGGCGCGCTTCTTCGATGAAGCGGGAACCCATGTGCCGGTGACCGTGCTTAGCCTCGAGGGCTGCCAGGTCACCGCTCAGCGGACCCAGGACAAGGACGGCTATGTCGCGCTCCAGCTCGGGGCCGGCGCCAAGAAGCCGAAGAACACCTCCAAGGCCATGCGCGGCCACTTCGCCAAGGCTGAAGTCGAGCCGAAGCACGAACTCGCCGAGTTCCGCGTGACCGAGGACAACCTGATCGACGTGGGCGCCGAGCTCACCGCCGACCACTTCCTCGCCGGCCAGAAGGTCGACGTCACGGGAACCACGGTCGGCAAGGGCTTCCAGGGCGCCATGAAGCGCTGGAACTTCGGCGGCATGCGGGCCACCCACGGGGTGTCCGTCTCCCACCGGGCCCACGGCTCGACGGGTCAGCGTCAGGATCCGGGCAAGACCTTCAAGGGCAAGAAGATGGCCGGCCACCTCGGCCAGGAAACCGTCACCACCCTGAACGTCACGGTCTGGAAGGTCGACATCGACCGCGGCCTGATCCTGATCAAGGGCGCCGTGCCCGGCACGGAAGGCTCCTATGTCAAGATCCGCGACGCCGTGAAGTCGGCCCGTCCGGCGGACGTCCCGTTCCCGGGTGCGTTCCGCAAGGCCGGTCAAGCCGCGGCGGCTCCGGCCGCCGAGACTCCGGCTGTTGAAGAGGCTCCGGCCGAAGCTGGGGGCGAAGACCAATAATGAAACTCGACGTCATCAAGCTCGACGGCTCCAAGGGCGGTTCGATCGAACTGTCCGACGCCGTCTTCGGCATCGAAGATATCCGTGGGGACATCCTGCAGCGCGTCGTCACCTGGCAGCTCGCCAAGCGTCGCGCCGGCACCCACAAGATCCAGGTCCGCAACGAGGTCTCTCGTACGGGCAAGAAGATGTACAAGCAGAAGGGCACCGGCGGCGCCCGTCACGGTTCGCGCCGTGCGGCCCAGTTCGTC
>NZ_JAUYNW010000048.1 GCF_030698145.1 Phenylobacterium sp.
CACGAACCCCGCCACTCGATCCCGAAGGTCAGAAGAGTAAGGACGCGCCATGCAAGCTGGCCTCCTGCCCAGCCCACATCTTGAATCATGATCCGCAGACAACCGGAATCCCGATTCAATCAGCAGCGGTCAGGCTCTAGCGGCTCGCTTCGAGCGCTTCCCGCCGCACTTCCAGCTCCAGCCATTCCTCTTCCGAAGCGGCGAGGTCGGCGCGCGCGGTTTCCAGCGCCTTGTTGATCGATTGGAACCTGGCCGGATCGCGGGTGTAGAGGGCCGGATCGTGCAGGTCGGCCTCCAGCTTGGCGATCTTGCCGGGCAGGGCGGCGACGGCGGCCTCCAGCTCCTGCAGGCGCCGCTGGTCCTTGTAGGAAAGCTTGGTCGGCTTGGCCGGCTCGGCCCTGGGCGGGGCCTTGTCCGGCGCCGGCGCGGCCTTGGCCTCGATGGCCTGGAAGAAGCCCGGGTTCTGCGAGAGGAAGTCCTGCCAGCCGCCGGGGGTTTCCACCACCCGGCCGTGACCGTCGAGGGCGATGGTCGAGGTGGCCAGCCGGTCGATGAAGTCGCGATCGTGGCTGACCAGGATCAGGGTGCCCTCATAGTCGGCCAGCAGGTCCTCCAGCAGGTCCAGGGTGTCCATGTCGAGGTCGTTGGTCGGTTCGTCGAGGACGATCAGGTTGGCTGGCGTAGCGAGCGCCCGGGCCAGCAGCAGGCGGTTGCGCTCCCCGCCCGACAGGCTGCGCACCGGCTGGCGCAGCTGGTTGTCGCTGAACAGGAATTCGCGGGCGTAGGAGGCCACGTGCTTGGGCTGGCCACGGACCATCACCTGGTCGCCGCCCAGCGGGGTCAGGACGTCGCGCAGCATCATGTCGGGCTTCAGGTCGGCCCGGGCCTGGTCGATATAGGCCACGTCCAGATTGACCCCGAGATTGACGCTGCCGGCGTCGGGCGGGATCTCGCCCAGCAGCAGCTTGACCAGGGTTGTCTTGCCCGCGCCGTTCGGTCCGACGATGGCCACCCGGTCGCCGCGCAGGATGCGGGTGGAGAAGCCCTTCAGCAGGGTGCGGTCGCCATAGGTCTTCTCGATCCCCTTCACCTCGGCCACGCGCTGGCCCGAAGTCCCGGACGAGGCGATGTTCATGGAGAGGGAGCCGCGCGCCTCCTTCAGCCGCTCGGCCTTGGTCTGGCGCAGGTCCATCAGGGCGCGGCGGCGGCCCTCGTTGCGGGCCCGGCGGCCGGTGACGCCGCGCCGCAGCCAGTACTCCTCGCGCTCGAGCTGCTTGTCGAGGCGGCGATCCTCCTCGACCTCGGCGGCCAGGATGCGTTCGACCCAGTCGTCGAAGTGTTTGAAGCCCTTGTCCAGGCGGCGCACCCGGCGGTGCTCAAGCCAGAACGATCGGTTGGTGGTGCGCTCAAGGAAGGCGCGGTCGTGGCTGACGATGACCAGTGCGGCCTTGGATTTGGAGAGCTCGGTCTCCAGGGTTTCGATCGCCAGGATGTCCAGGTGGTTGGTCGGTTCGTCCAGCAGCAGGATGTCTGGGTGTTCGGCGAAGGCCCGCGCCAGGGCCGCGCGGCGGATCTCACCGCCCGACAGGCCCGAGGTGGACTTGCCCGGATCGACACCGAACAGGGCGAGCGCCGCCTCGGCCTCGTGGGTCGCCGCGCCGCCCGCGACCGCATGGTCCAGCAGGGTCGCGCCGACGATCTCCGGTTCCTGGGGCACATAGGCCACGCGGGTCCCCGGCTGGATGGCGCGCTCGCCGTCGTCGGCCTGGGTCTGGCCGGCGAGCACCCGCAGCAGGGTCGACTTGCCCGCGCCGTTGCGACCGACCAGGCAGGCGCGCGCCCTCGGCTCGACGGCCAGGTCGACGCCGTCGAACAGCATCTTGGGGCCGTCGGCGAGGCGGACGTCCTTGAGCGCGAGGATGGGGGGCTTCATGCGGGGAGGGACATAGCCGCGCGCGGCCCGCTTACCAAGCCCGTCAGTTTGGCTCGCGCTCGTCGCGATAAGGTTCGGGGTCGCGGGGATAGGGTTCGGGGGCGTCCGGCACGGCGGCGGCGGGCGATTCGGGTTCAGGGGCGGCGGCCTGCGAGAACTCGTCGGCCAGGCTTCCGTAGAAGTCGTTGCGCGGGTCGTCCTGATATTCCACCGGCCCGCCGGGCTGGAGTTCGCCATCGCCGCCCTCGGGGTCGGGCAGCAGCCAGTCGAAGTCGCGGGCGGGCAGGGTCTCGTGAGCGACCAGCATGTAGCGCCGCCAGATCTCGGCGGCGACCTCGCCTCCCGTCACCCGGTTCATGGGCCGGTCGTCGTCGTTGCCCACCCAGACGCCAGCGGTCATGTCGGGGGTAAAGCCGATGAACCAGGCGTCGCGCCAGTTCTGGCTGGTGCCGGTCTTGCCCGCCGCCGGACGACCGATCGCCGCCCCCGTGCCCGTGCCCGCGGCGATCACCTTCATCATCATGCGCACCATCATGCTGGCGCGAGGCAGGTCGTAGACCGGGAGGGGCGAGGCGGTCTGGTGGCTGAACACCGGCTGTCCGCTCACCGTCTGAATCTCGTCGATCACATAGGGGGTGATGCGGTTCCCGGCCTGCTGGAATACTTGGTAGCCCGCAACCATCTGGATCAGGGGGACCTCGTAGGCGCCCAGCGCGACCGAGAGGTTGGGGTTGGCGGGAATGGTGGTCAGGCCGAACCGATTGGCCAGGTCGCCGATCGCCGCTGTGCCGGCCTCGTATCCCAGCTTCACAGCCACGGTGTTGATGGAGAGCGCCAGGGCCGTGCTGACGGTCACCGGACCACGATAGCCGCCGCCATAGTTGCCGGGGCTCCAGTCGCCGTACCTCACCGGGCTGTCGATGCGGGTGTCGGACGGCAGCACGCCGTGCTCCAGGGCCGCAGCGTAGACGAACGGCTTGAAGGACGAGCCCGGCTGGCGCTTGGCCTGCACCGCGCGGTTGAAGACGCTCTGGCTGTAGTCGACGCCGCCCACCATCGTGCGTATCGCGCCGTGGTCGTCGATGGCCAGCAGGGCGCCCTGGCTGGGCCCGCCTCGGCCCTGGTTCGCCACGACCTGCCGCAGGGCGTGGGCGCCGGCCGCCTGCAGCTTTGGATCGATGGTCAGGCGCACCATCAGGTCCGGCGAGTTGGTCCCGACCAGGGCCAGGACCTCGTTAGTCGCATAGTCGAGGACGTAGCCGAAGTCGCCACCGTCCGACATCGCCTTGGAGCCGATCTTCGGGCGTTCGGCGAGCGCGGCCTGGAGCTGGGCGTCGGAGATCCAGCCCTCCTCGGCCATCCGCGCCAGGACCAGGCGCTGGCGCGCCACGGCCTTGTCCATGTTGCGATGCAGGGCCATCCGCGAAGGCGCCTTGGGCAGGGCCGCCAGCAGCGCGGCTTCCCCCAGGGTGAGCTGGCTGGCCGGCTTGTCGAAATAGGTGCGCGCGGCGCCGTCGAGGCCGAAGGTGTTGGCCCCGAAATAGATGCGGTTGAGGTAGAGCTCCAGCACCTCGTCCTTGCTGAGCATCGCTTCGAGGCGATAGGCGAGGGCTGCCTCCTGAATCTTGCGCCTCAGCGTCTGATCCGGGGTCAGGAACATGTTCTTGGTGATCTGCTGGGCCAGGGTCGAGCCGCCCTCGACGACGGCGCCGGCCTTCCAGTTGGCGTAGGCGGCGCGGCCGATGGCCCAGATGTCGACGGCGCCATGCTGGTAGAAGCGCCGGTCCTCGGCCGCGAGGAAGGCGTAGGGCACGTGCTTGGGCAGGTCGGCGACGCGGACCCGATCGCCGTACTTCGGGCCTCGCGAGGCGATCAGGGCTCCAGTGCGGTCGAAGAACTTGATCGCCGGCGCCCGGTTGACCGCGTACAGACGCTCCCGCCCGGGCAGCCGCGGCAGGTCGGTCAGGAACACTTTCTGCAGGTAGTAGGCGCCGCCCGCGGCCGCCAGCCCCAGGGCCGCGAGCAGCGCGACCAGCAGCTTGACCAGCCATCCGCCGCGCCGGCGCGCCGGCTTGCCGCCCTTGCCTTTCCGCGCGGGGCGCGGCAGGTCGGCTCGGAACGGTTCGTCCGGGTCCGGCCCAGGCTCACGCCTTGGCCCCGGCCGCAGGCCGTCTGGTTGGTCGTTCGCGTCGGTCACGGATATTCTGGGCCGGTCGGGATCTTTGGATGCAGGACGCCCATAGCATGGCTTCGAGACCTTTCTGGGAAACGAAAGCCCTCACGCATATGACCGTGCGCGAGTGGGAGAGCCTGTGCGACGGCTGCGGCCTGTGCTGCCTGGTGCGCTTCGAGGACGAGGAATCGGGCGAGGTGATCCCCACCCGCGTCCACTGCAAGCTGTTCGATTCCGATAAGTGCGCCTGCACCGACTACGCAAACCGCAAGCGCCATGTGCCCGACTGCATCAAGCTGACGCCGCACAATATCGATGCGCTGGCCTGGATGCCGCTCAGCTGCGCCTACCGGAGGATCAATGAGGGTCGAGGTTTGGCCGACTGGCATCCGCTGGTCTCGGGCGATCCTGAAACCGTGCACACCGCGGGCGTCTCCATCCGCGGTGAGACCATCAGCGAGGAGACCCTGGCCGATCCCGAGGACGCGATTGATCACGCCGCCTGGGACCTCATGGAGGAGCGTGGCCGGGACTAGTCGCCGTCGAAGGGTTCGGGTGGCGGGCCGAACCGGTTCTCGCGCACGGAGCCTGCCTTCGAGCCCACCCAGGCGAGGAAGCCCAGGGCGAACCCGATCCCGCAGGCCATCGGCACGGAGAAGCTGATCATGCGCAGGGGAGAGGCCGTTCCGGCGGTGTCGCCCAAGCCGAAGATCACACCGCCCAGGACCAGGGCCGCGGCCGGCGCCAGGGCCCACCAGCCGGAGCGATTGACATCGTGCAGCCGCTTCACAAGCAAGGCGGCTTGCGGATAGGCCCAGATGGCGTAGCCGATCAGGATCAGGACCAGGCCGCCGGTCAGGTACTGATAGGCGAGGAGCCCCAGGAACAGGCCGATGGCGCCGATCCAGAAGGTCAGGCGCCCGATCCGTCCCGCCAGGGAAAACAGCACAGCAACCATCACGTCCTCACGAAACCGCAGGCCTGGACTCGGCCAGCGTCCATTTGATGTGTCATTTTTGCCACAACAGAGCTTGCGCCCCGCTGCAAACCGCCTAATTGAGGCGCTATACCTTCCCCCCACTTTCCATGAGGTTTCTTTCCCTTGGCGCGCGACCCGTATCAGGAACTGGGCGTATCTCGTGGCGCGAGCGCCGATGAGGTCCGCAAGGCGTTCCGCAAGCTCGCCAAGCAGCACCACCCGGACACCAATCCAGGCAACAAGGCCGCCGAGGACCGGTTCAAGCAGGTCAGCGCGGCGTTCGACATCCTGGGCGATGTCGAGAAGCGCAAGAAGTTCGACGCCGGCGAGATCGACGCCGACGGGCGCGAGACCATGCGCGGGTTCGGCGGCGGCGGCGGCGGCCCGTGGGGCCAGCCGGGCGGCGGCGGTCGCGGACCTGACGGGATGGAAGGCGGTGACCTGGGCGACCTGTTCAGCGAGATCCTGGGGCGTCGCGGCCAGGGTGGCGCCGGCTTCGGCGGCTTCTCTCAACGCGGCGCCGACGTGCGCGCCAAGCTCGATATCGATCTGGAAGAGACCATCCACGGTTCCAAGAAGCGCATCGCCTTCTCGGACGGCCGCACGATCGACGTCACCATTCCCAAGGGCGCGGAGGAAGGCCAGACCCTGCGCCTGAAGGGGCAGGGCTCGCCGGGCCGCGCCGGGCCGGGCGACGCCTTCATCGAGCTCACCGTGAAACCCCACCCGGTGTTCCGCCGCGAGGGCGCGGCCCTGGTGATGGACCTGGCGGTCAGCATCCCTGACGCCGTGCTGGGCGGGAAGGTCGAGGCGCCGACCCCCGACGGCCCGGTCTCGCTCACCATTCCCAAAGGCGCCAACAGCGGCCAATCCCTGCGGCTGAAGGGCCGGGGCCTGTCAGACGCGCGCGGTAAGCGTGGCGACCTGCTGGGCCGGATCGTCCTGATGATGCCGGACAAGACCGACCCCGAGCTCGAGGCCTTCGCCGAACGCTGGCGCAAGGAGCGGCCGTACACGCCGCGACGAAAGGGATAGGCCTTCCGCGGCGTGACAGACCGCCGCAACCTCTTCATAAACCTGCCATTCAGGCCCGGTTCAGTGATCGGGCGGTAGATCGAGCGCCATGAAGCGTCTGTTCGTCATCGCCGCCCTGCTGGCCGCGACCCCTCTCGGAGCGGCTGCTCAGCCTGCGCCGGACTATGGCCGTCCGTCCTATGGCGGCGGCCGTGGGGACCAGGACGCCGCGCGAGCCGCCGTCCGTGGAGGCCGTCAGGCGCCGCTGGCCCAGGTCATCGCCATGATCGCCTCGCGCACGCCGGGCCGCCAGCTGAACACCACCCAGGGCGAAATCGGCGGCCGGCCCGTCTATTTCGTCCAATGGCAGACCAATGACGGCCGGGTCATCATCTTCATCGTCGACGCCCAGAGCGGCGCGATAATCTCCCGCCAAGGCGGCTAAGGGGCTTCCCATGCGCATCCTGCTGGTCGAGGACGATCCTGACCTGTCGCGGCAACTGAAGGCCGCGCTCGGCGACGCCGGCTACGCGGTGGACCACGCGCCGGACGGGGAGGAGGCCCAGTTCCTGGGCGAGACCGAGCCTTATGACGCGGTGATCCTGGACCTCGGTCTGCCCAAGGTGGACGGGGTCTCGGTGCTGGAGCGCTGGCGGCGCGGCAGCATGGCCGCGCCGGTGCTGATCCTCACCGCCCGTGGCGCCTGGAGCGAGAAGGTCGCGGGCTTCGACGCCGGCGCTGACGACTATCTGACCAAGCCGTTCCACACCGAGGAGTTGCTGGCGCGGTTGCGCGCCCTGCTGCGCCGCTCGGCCGGCCACGCGGCGCCCAGCCTGTCGATCGGCGGACTGCGGCTGGATCCCCGCGCCGCGCGGGCCACGGTGAACGGCGAACCGCTGCGGCTCACCTCGCTGGAATACCGCCTTCTGCACTATCTGATGATGCATCAGGGCCGGGTGATCAGCCGCACCGAGCTGGTCGAACACCTGTACGATCAGGACTTCGATCGCGACTCCAACACCATCGAGGTGTTCATCGGCCGGGTCCGCAAGAAGATCGGCGCGGACCGCATCGAGACCGTGCGCGGCCTGGGCTACCGTCTGACCGCGCCCGCCGAGGAATTGGGCGGCGCCGCCACGTGACCCTGGAGGCGTTGAGACGTCCCTCCCTCGTCCGGCGGCTGGTGATCCTGGCGGCCGGATGGACGCTCGCGGTCCTGCTCGTCTCGGCCATCGTGCTGGCCCTGCTGTTCCAGCAGGCGGCGATCCGCCGGTTCGACCAGGGTCTTGCCGAACTCATCGATAACCTCACCGCCGGCACCTCGATCGACGACGGCGGGCAGGTGATCGCTCCGGCCCTGACCGACCTGCGGGCCCTGCGGGCGTTCTCCGGAAAGTACTGGCAGATCGCCGAGCCGACGCCGCAAGGCGGCCTGCGCGTGCTGGTCCGCTCGCGGTCCCTCTGGGACTCCGAGTTGAAGGCGCCGCCGGGCATCGGAGGCCAGCTCAGCGCCCACCCCGGGCAGCCGGTCTCCTATGACACCCGCGATCCGCTGGACCAGCCGCTGCGGGCCATGGCCACCCAGGTCAAGCTGCCCAACCGCGCTGCCCCGGTGATCTTCATGGCCGCCGAGGACCGCGGCCCGGTCGACCGCGACGTGCGCAACTTCATCACCGCCACGGCTGTGGTCTTCGTCTTGTTGGGCGTCGGCATGGTGGCCGCCGTCGTGATCCAGGTCCGGGTGGGCCTCAATCCCCTGTTTGCCCTGCGCCGCGAGGTCGCTTCGGTGCGCCGGGGCAAGGCCGAGCGAGTGGTGCGGGTCTATCCCACGGAGCTGTCGCCGCTGGCTGACGAACTCAACGCCCTGATGGCCCACAACCAGGAGGTCGTGGAGCGCCAGCGAACCCACGTCGGCAACCTGGCCCATGCGCTCAAGACCCCGCTCTCGGTGATGCTGACCGAGGCCCGCCAGTCCAAGGGACCGCTGGCCGATGTCGTCGAAGAGCAGGCTGAGGCCATGCATCAGCAGGTCGACCACCACCTGCGTCGCGCCCGCGCCGCAGCCCGAACCCAGGGTTCGGGGGAACGCACGTCGGTCGCCGATGTGCTGGACGAATTGTCGCGCACCCTGGAGCGCATCTTCCTAGACAAGGGGGTGGAGATCGACTGGGACGCGCCCGACGACCTCTTCTTCCTGGGCGAACGCCAGGACCTGCTGGAGCTGGCGGGCAACGCCATGGAGAACGCCGGCAAGTGGTGCAGAACCAGGGTCCGGATCCGCACCGCGCCGGTTTCTCCTGAGCGCTTCAGGCTTTCCATCGAGGACGACGGACCGGGTCTGACCCCTGAAGAGCGTGAGGAAGTGATCCGGCGCGGCGCGCGGCTGGACGAGAGCGCGCCGGGATCGGGCCTTGGCCTCTCCATTATCGACGAGCTGGCGCGGGCCTACGGCGGCTCGCTCAAGTTGGGCCAGGCGCGCTTGGGCGGGCTCTTGGTCGAGTTGGATCTGCCGCGCGCTGAAGCTTGAATTCGCTTGGTTTTCGGAAAGCCTTAACCGGCGACAAGCATGATGCTCCGCGCGCGCCTGTCGGCAGCGCCTGGAGCTTCCCCGATGGCCGGCTTGCCCGACGCCAAGATCAACATCATCCGCAACCTCGTCGAGCACGCCCCCGACAAGGTGGTCACCGGTCTGCACAACGCCCTGGCCGCAGCCGAGGGCGACACCGCCCTGGCCGGCGTGCGCCGGGTGGTCGAGGCCGAGGTGGCTGACCGCAACCTGCGCAACCGGGTCCTGGAGCCCATAGCGCCCCTGTTCGCGGGCGACCCGGCCGACAAGTCCCGCATCGTCTTTCCAAAGGCGGCGCTGGCCCTGCTCTGGCGCGGCCTGAAGGCCCAGGCGGCGGTCGAGACCGCGCGGGCCGCGCGAGCGCTCGACGAATATCGTCCCGGCGACAGCTCCACCGAACCGTTCGACCTCCTGGCGCTGATGGCCGCCGACGGCCTGCGGGCGGCCGAGCAGCGCGACTTCATCGCCGCCATCGCCGCCATCGAACAGGCGCGCCCGGGCGGAACTCAGCAGATGCTGGCCTGCCTGGCCTTGGGTCCGGTGGTGCGCCAGGCGACCCTACGGTTGCCGGAATGGATCGGCCGGTTCACTGAGGAGCACGCGGCTGCGGCCCGGGTGGCCTACAAGGACGCCATCCTCGAAGCCGACGACGCAGGTCCGCGCTTCTTCGAAATGCTGGCCGCCCAACTCGCCGAGCCGTGGATGATCCTGCGCGTGGTCTCGGCGGTCATGGACCGCCCGACCGAAAGCTACCTGGCGGGTTCGGAACTGGCGGTGTTCGCTGTTCGCCTGATGGAGAACATCGACGCCAACCTGAAGCGCGTCGCCGACTTCGACCTGAACAGCGGCGTGCCGGGCGGGCTCGCCGCCGCCGCGACGGTCGAGACCCTGACCCATCAGATCACCGAGATCGAAAGCTCGATCGAGCTGTCGCGGGAGAGCGGCTGGGGCCTGCGGGTCCAGAAGCAGAAGCAGACCCTGGCCGCGGTGGTCGAGGGTCGGCTACGCGAATTGGACAAGGTGCTGGGCCAGGCCCTTCCCAATCACAAGGTACGCGTGGCGCGAACGATGCGCACGGAACCGCGCCTGACCCTCGCACCCGACCTGAAGCTGGTCGACCGTTGCCGCACCCTGCTGGCTTTCGCCGAAGCCATCCGGCCCAGCGCCAACTATGGCGGCTTCGCCTCCACCCGCGCCAAGGTCATGGAGCAGGCGGGCGAGACGCTGGACAACTATGTCGAGGAAGTCTTGTCGCTGGTCCGCGACGACGAGGTTCCCGACCGCGAGATCGCCGCGCGCTTCCTGCAGATCGCCGCCGAGTTCGCCGCGCCGATCCACGAACCCCGGGCCGGCGACATCGTGCGCCGTCGCGCCGCCACGGCCTTCGGCGCCAGGAAACCTCCGCCGCCGACCTATGCCGACGACCCGGCCAAGCCGGTCTAGAGCGCACTCGCGCCGATGAAATCGGAGCGCGCTCTAAACATCTGAAGGGTCGCTCCTTCTGGCGTCGAACCGGCGCCCACTTCGCCGCAAGGCGCTCTAGAACCCGTCGATCGTTTCAGATAAACGCGCAGCATGATCGTCTTCTGGGTGGTCGCGGGCGTGCTTTCCGCCGCCGCGGCCGGCCTCATCCTGCAGACCGCCGCTCGCGCGGCCCTCCGCGCCGGGTCCTCCGACCCGACGAGCGAGGTCTATCGCCGCCAGCTCCGGGAGTTCGACGACCTGGCCGAGCGTGGCCTGATCGCGGAGGGCGAACGCAAGAGCGCCCACGCCGAGGCGGCGCGGCGCCTATTGTCGGTCGCTGACGCCGCAGTGGAACCCTGGACCGCCGAGATCGGCCACCGCCGCCCGGTGCTCGTCGCGGCCCTCGTCGCGCCACTTGCCGCCCTTGGCCTTTACCTTGCTGTCGGCGCGCCGGGCCTGGCCGACCAGCCTTTCGGCGCCCGCATCGCTACTTGGCGCGCGCTGGATCCCTCCATGCTGACGGCGCCCCAGATGGCCGTGGTCCTCAAGGCGTTGATCGCCGAGCGCGGCCCCGACGCGGAGGCCTACGGCTTCCTGGCCAAGGCCGAGATCGCCGCTGGTAATCCCAGCGGCGCGATCCGCGCCCTGCGCCGCGGCATTGAACTGGCGCCCCGGCGGGTCGACCTGTGGGAGGGGCTGGGCGAGGTCCTGATGATCGAGGCCGGCGGCCAGGTCACCCCCCAGGCTCAGCGTGCCTTCGCCGAGGCGCTGAAGCGCGATCCCAGGTCCGCCATCTCGCGGTTCCACCTGGCCGCGGCCCGCATCGAGGCTGGAGACCGCGCCGGCGGCCTGGCCGACTGGAAGGCCCTGGCGTCCGAATTGCCCCGGGGTGATCCCCGCCGCGCCGCCGTGGAGACCGCCATCGCCCAGGCACAAGGCGCGCCGGCGGCCGCCACCGATCAAATGGCCGCGATCCGCGGCATGGTGGAGGGCCTAGCCGCCCGGCTGGAGGCCTCGCCGGAGGATCCCGAGGGCTGGGTGCGGCTGGTGCGCTCCCAGGCCGTGCTGGGCCAGGACTCTCAGCGCGACGCCGCGCTCGCCAAGGCCCGCGCCCGCTACGCCGATCGGCCCGAAATCCTCAAGGCGCTGGACATCGCCGCCAAGACAGCGCCCATGCGGAGGCCCCAACCATGAGCGGTTGGCTGCCCAAGTCCCCGAAAGCGCGCCGCCGCCTGATGCTGCTGGCCGCCATCGCCCCCGTCCTGGCCCTGGCCGTGGGCCTGACGCTGTGGGGGCTCTCGGACTCGATCTCGTTCTTCTACACCCCGTCCCAGGCCCTGGCCGCCAAGCCGCCGCCGGGGCGCGCGATCCAGCTTGGCGGACTGGTTCAGACCGGCAGTGTCGTGAAGCATCCCGACGGCCGCGTGGAGTTCACCGTCGCCGATCGGGTCGCGACCACCCGCGTCGCCTTCTCCGGCGACCTCCCCGACCTGTTCCGCGAAGGACAGGGCATCGTGGCCACCGGCGCTTTCCGGCCCGACGGCGGCTTCGAGGCCAAGCAGGTGCTGGCCAAGCATGATGAGAAGTACATGCCGCGCGAGGTGTCCAAGGCGCTCAAGGTACAGGGCGAGTGGCGCGGCGAGGGCGCGCCGCCGCCGATCTACGCCAAGGACGGCGAATGATCGTCGAGATCGGAGCCTTCGCGCTCGTCCTGGCCCTGGCGCTCTCGCTGGCCCAGCTCGTGCTGTCGACCGCCGGGCGCCTGAAGCGGGCCCAAGTGCTGGCCGGGGCCGGGGAAGGCGCGGCCCTGGCGGCCTTCGCCGGGCTCGCCGTGGCCTTCGCGGCGCTGATGTACGCCTTCGTGACCTCGGACTTCTCAGTGGCCAATGTCGCGGCCAACTCCCACAGCGACAAGCCGCTGCTCTACCGGATCGCTGGGACTTGGGGCAGTCATGAAGGCTCCATGCTGCTGTGGTGCCTGGCGCTCACGGGTTGCGGCGCCGCGGTGGCCGGTTTCGGGCGCGGCCTGCCGCTTGGCCTGAAAGCCCTCACCGTGGCGGTGCAGGGTGGCCTAGGCGTGGTGTTCCTGGCCTACACGGTGCTGGCCTCCAATCCCTTCGCCCGCCTGGATGCGCCGCCCGTGCAGGGCCGCTCGCTCAATCCACTGCTGCAGGACCCGGCGCTCGCCTTCCATCCGCCCATGCTCTACCTCGGCTATGTCGGGCTCTCGGTGGTCTTCTCCTTCGCCGTGGCCGCCCTGGTGGAGGGCCGGGTGGACGCCGCCTGGGCCCGCTGGGTGCGGCCCTGGACGCTCGGCGCTTGGAGCGCGCTCACCGTCGGGATCACGCTCGGCGCCTTCTGGGCCTATTACGAGCTGGGCTGGGGCGGCTGGTGGTTCTGGGACCCGGTCGAGAACGCCTCGTTCATGCCCTGGCTCGCGGCCACGGCCCTGCTGCACTCGGCCATCGTCACGGAGAAGCGCGGGGCGCTGGCCGGCTGGACCGTGTTCCTGGCCCTGGCGGCGTTCACCTTTTCCATGCTGGGCGCTTTCCTGGTGCGCTCGGGGGTGCTGACCTCGGTCCATGCCTTCGCGGTCGACCCCACCCGGGGGACCCTGCTGCTGATCATCCTGGGGATCACGGCGGGCGCGGCTTTCGCGCTCTTCGCCTGGCGGGCGCCGGCCCTGAAACCGGGCGGGGTGTTCGCGCCGGTCAGCCGCGAGAGCGCCCTGGTGCTCAACAACATCCTGCTGGCGGCGGCGACTGCGACCGTGCTGCTCGGCACCCTCTATCCGCTGATCCGCGAAGCGGCGACCGGCGAGGCGATCTCGGTCGGTCCTCCGTTCTTCAACCTGACCTTCACCCCCCTGATGGCGGCGCTGGCCATCCTGTTGCCGGCCGGGCCGCTGCTGGCCTGGAAGCGGGCTGACGCGCGCGGCGTGGCCCAGCGCCTGTGGGTCGCGGTCCTGATCGCGCTCGCCTGCGGCCTGGCGGCCTTCGCCCTAGTCAGTCCGCGCAAGGCCTTCGCCTCGGCCGGGATCGCCCTGGGCGCCTGGCTGGTGGTCGGCGCCTTCGTCGAGCTCGCCGAGCGCACCCGCGCGTTCCGAGGCCCCATCGCCGGGACCTGGCGGCGCTTCAGCGGCTTGCCGCGCGGCGCCTGGGGGATGAGCCTGGCGCACCTGGGCCTGGGGGTCTTCGTGCTGGGGGCCTGTTTCGAGACCGGCTGGAAGCTGGAAGCCGCCGAGGCCATTCCCGTGGGCGGCCGCCTGGACGTCGGCGCCTATCACCTCGTCCTGGACCAGGTCCGCGGCGTCGAGGGACCCAACTACGAGGCCGAGCGCGGCTATCTGCGCGCCACCAGGGCCGACGCGCTGGTCTGCGAACCCCGCCCCGAACGGCGCTTCTATCCGACCGGCGGACAGACCACCTCCGAGGTCGCCATCTGTACGCGCGGCGTCAGCCACCTTTATGTGGTGTTGGGCGAACGCCGGCCGGGGCCCGAAGGCCCGGTCTGGCTGGTGCGCGCCTATTGGAACCCCTGGGCGCTGCTGATCTTCATCGGACCGGCGATCATGGCGCTCGGCGGCCTGATCTCGCTGTCGGACCGCCGCCTGCGGATGGCGGTCGGCGCCCGGGCGGAGGCCAAGGGGTGAGACGGACCCTGGCCATACTGGCGGCGGTGCTGAGCCTGGCCGCGGCCTCCGATCCGGCCGAACGGCTGGCCGATCCAGCGCAGGAGGCGCGGGCCCGCGCCATCTTCCGCGAGGTCCGCTGCCTGGTGTGCCAGAACGAATCCATCGACGATTCCAACGCCGAGCTGGCCGCCGACCTGCGCCGCCTGGTTCGCGACGAGGTCAAGGCCGGCAGGACCGACGATCAGGTCCGCGACCATCTCACCGACCGATACGGGGAGTACGTGCTGTTGAAGCCAGCCTTCTCGTGGGGCAACGCCGCCCTCTGGGGCGCGCCGTTTCTGGTGGTGGGGCTGGGGTTGCTATTGCTGATCGGCGGGTTCCGCAACCGCCAGGCCGACGACGAACTCTCGCCCGACGAGGCCGCGCGGCTGGCGCGGATGTCTGACGATGAGGGAGCATGACAAAGTTGCGCCCAACATCGGACGCTATGAAGCTCGCAGCGTGACCTAAACGTAACTTGAGAGACGTTGCGCTCTTTGGCATCGAACCTAGGTTGTTCCGGACGAGCGCGTGATATGTGCGGCTCTCTCCCACAGGGAATTTGAAGGCTTATGACCTCGAAGAAGACCGGATACCTCCTCGGCGCCCTGGCCGGCGTCGGCGTCGCCACCGCCGCCCTCGCCGGCGCGGGCCTCAGCGACCGTTCACCCGGCGCTGGGAACGAGGGACTGCTGATCCGGGCCTCGACGGCGCCGATCTTCGCGCCGCCCCCCGGCGCGCCGCTGTCCTTCGCCGACATCTTCGACAAGGTTTCGCCGGCGGTGGTGTCGATCAACGTCACCTCCGAGGCCGATCCGTCAGCCCTGCGGCGGATCCCGGGCTTCGAGAACTTCCCGTTCGACGCCGTGCCGCGCGGCGGCCAGCCGCCTAGCGGCGGCGAGGACGGGGAAGGCGCGCAGCCCGGCCAGCCGGGCCGCGGCCAGGGGGGACAGCCCCGCCTGCCGCCCCAGCAGTCGTCGGGCTCGGGCTTCTTCATCTCGGCCGACGGCTATGTGGTCACCAACAACCACGTCGTGGAGAACGCCAAGGAAATCAAGGTCGTGCTCAAGGACGAGCGCGAACTCGACGCCGTGGTGGTCGGACGCGACGAGGGCACCGACCTGGCGGTCCTCAAGGTCAAGGGCGCGGGCTTCCCCTATGTGAACTTCGAGAACGCCGCCAAGCCGCGGGTCGGCGACTGGGTCATCACGGTGGGTAACCCGTTCGGCCTGGGCGGCACGGCGACCGCCGGCATCATCTCGGCCTATGGCCGTGACATCGGCGAGACCTTCGTCGACTACATCCAGATCGACGCCCCCATCAACCGGGGCAATTCCGGCGGCCCGACCTTCGACGTCTACGGCCGAGTGATCGGGGTCAATACTGCGATCTTCTCGCCTTCTGGCGGCTCGGTGGGCATCGGCTTCGCCATTCCCGCCGAGGTGGCCGACGTGATCACCAAGCAGCTCATCGCCGGCGGCAAGATCACCCGCGGCTACATCGGCGCCTCGATCCAGAACTTCACCGCCGAGATGGCGGAGGCTCAAGGCCTGGGCGCCCAGCGCGGCGCCATCGTCGCCAATGTCACGCCGGGTGGTCCGTCCGAGCGCGCCGGCCTGCAGTCGGGCGACATCGTCACCTCGGTCAACGGCGTCAACGTGAAGAGCTCGTCCGAGTTGACCCGCGAGGTGGCCAAGGCTCAGGCCGGTGACGTCCTGCGCCTGGACGTCATGCGCGGCGGCAAGCGCAAGGTCGTCGAGATCCGGTCCGGCATCCGCCCGACCGAGCGCGAACTGGCGGCCAACGACAACACGCCGGGCGGCGCCAACCGCGGCGGGACCGAGGGCGCAACGCCCCAGGTCCAGCGTCCGGTGGTCCTGGGTCTGGCGCTCGCGCCGCTGGACGAGGCGACGCGCAAGCGCCTGAACCTCGACGCCGGCCTGCGCGGCGTGCTGATCGACCGCGTCGACCAGGCCTCGGAAGCCGCCCAGCGGGGCCTGCGCAAGGACGATGTCATCGTCCAGGCCGGCGGCCTCCCGGTGGGCAGCGCCACGGAGTTCGCCGCCCAGGTCGACATCGCCAAGAAGGCGGGGCGCCCCAGCGTCCTGGTGGGCGTCCATCGCGGCGGCCGCACCTCCTTCCTGCCGCTGAAGATTTCCGGTTAGGTGGAACGAGGTTCGGGGGACTGAGTCGATGCGCATTCTGATAGTCGAAGACGACCTCGAGGCGGCCGAAGTCATGGACCGCGGCCTCACCGAGGCCGGCCATGAATGCGCCCGCGCCCCCGACGGCGAGGACGGCCTGACCGCGGCCCGCGGCGGCGATTTCGACGTGATGATCGTCGACCGAATGATGCCGCGGATGGACGGGGTCACCATGGTCCAGACCATCCGTCGCGAGGGCGACCAGACCCCCGTGCTGTTCCTGTCGGCGCTGGGCGAAATCAACGACCGCGTCGAGGGGCTGAAGGCCGGCGGCGACGACTATCTGGTCAAGCCCTATGCCTTCGCTGAGCTGATCGCCCGGGTCGAGGCCCTGTCGCGGCGCCGCGAGACCGGCTCTGTCCAGACCCTGCTGCGGGTCGGCGAGCTGGAGATGGACCTGATCGGGCGGGCCGTGCACCGCCAGGGCAAGGAGATCGACCTGCAGCCGCGCGAGTTTCAGCTGCTGGAGTTCATGATGCGCCACGCCGGCCAGTCGGTGACCCGCACCATGCTGCTGGAAAAGGTCTGGGAGTATCACTTCGATCCCCAGACCAATGTCATCGACGTCCACATCTCCCGCCTGCGGTCGAAGATCGACAAGGGCTTCGACAAGCCCATGCTGCAGACGGTCCGCGGGGCGGGCTACCGCCTCGATCCCTAGGGTTCGGCCGGGCCATGCGTCTGCCCAGGCTCTTCCGCACCACGCCGTTCCGGCTGACCCTGCTGTTCCTGGCGCTGTTCGCCGCGGCGGCCAGCGCCTTCCTGGCCTATATTTATCTCGCCACCGCCGGGGAGGCGACGCGGCGCACCGACGAGGACATCGGCCGCGAGATGCGCGCCCTGATGGCCGCCTATGAGCGCGGCGGCGCCAATGTGCTGAACCAGTCGTTGATCGAGCGGGCGGCCAGCGAGCGGCCGTTCCTCTACCTGCTGATGACCAAGGACGGGAAGCGGATCTCCGGCTCGATCGAGGAGTCGCCCGTGGAGGAGTTCACCGGCGCCCCGGCCCGGGCCAGCTTCTCGGTCACCGACATCGACGTGAACGGCCGCGAGCGCAAGCATCCGGCCCGTGGGTTCCAGGAACAGCTGGGCGGCGGTGAGATCCTGTTCGTCGGGGCCGACATCAGCGACGACCAGGCTTATGTGCTGAAGATCATCCGGGCCCTCTGGGGAGCAGGCGCCCTCGTGATTGTCCTGGGCCTGCTGGGCGGCCTGCTGGTCAGCCGCAATGTGAGCCGCAGCATGGCGGGCCTCACCGATGTGGTCACCGCGGTGCGCAATGGCGACTTCGAGGCCCGGGCCCAGGTGCGTGGCACCCGCGACGAGTTCGACGAGCTGGCCGAGGGCCTGAACGAGATGCTGGATCGGCTGGAACGCTCCATGGCCGGCCACCGTCACGCCGGCGACGCCATCGCTCACGACCTGCGCTCGCCGCTGACCCGGCTGCGCGCGCGGCTGGAGACAGCCTTCCTCGAAGTGGAGGCCGGCAAGGGCAACGCCGAGGAGGCGCTCGGCCAGGCCTTGGAGGACACCGACGGCGTGCTGAAGACCTTCGGCGCCGTGCTCTCCATCGCCCGGCTGCAGGCGGCCGGCCAGGCGCCCGACCAGAACCTGTTCGATCCCGCCGAACTGGGCGGCGACATGGCCGAACTCTACGAGCCGGTCTGCGAGGACAAGGGGCTGGATTTCGACGCCGAGTTCGCCGCCGACCTGCAGGTGCGCGGCAACCGCGAGTTCTTGGCCCAGGCCCTGGCCAACATCCTGGACAATGCGGTGAAGTACACGCCCTCGGGCGGGGCGATCATGCTGCGCGTGCGCCGCCGCTCGTCGGGCGAGGTGGAGTATTCCGTCACCGACACTGGCCCCGGCGTTCCCGACGAGGATCGCGGCCGGGTGGTGGAACGTTTCGTGCGCCTGGAGAACAGCCGGAGCGAGCCGGGTTCGGGCCTGGGCCTGTCACTGGTCGCGGCCGTGGCCGAGGCCCATGGCGGCCGGCTGGAGCTGGCCGAGGGACCGGGCAAGGTGGGCGAGATGGGTCCTGGCCTGCGGGTGGCGCTGATCCTGCCCCGCGCGGCCTAGGCGCGTCTGGCGATCCAAGTGTCGAGGGCGTAGCGGCCGGGCCCGGCCGCCGCCAGCAGCAGGCCCATGGCGATCAGGCTGGCCGACGGGAAGGATCCGCTGATCCCCTGGAACCGGTCGACCATGACGATGGCCACCACGAAGTTGAAGGCGACGACCAGGCCAGCCCACCCCGTCGCGAGGCCGGCGATCAGGCATAGGCTGGCGAGGAACATGACCCAGACCGAAAGGGGCGCCAGAATGTGCGGCGCGGCGAACCCGTACTTGGTCATCAGGGCGACGAACTCGGTCAGCTTGGCGGCCTGGAAGCAGTAGGGGGCGGCCGAGACGATCAGGAACCCTGCGACCAACAGTCGTATCAGCAGCAGGATGGCGTCGAGGCCGCGGCGCAGGGGCGTCTGGGTCAGGAGGTCGGTCATGGCGCCATCAACGCCCAAGCTTCGGCGCTGCGCTATCGAGTTCCTAGGTCGCCCGAGGCCGGGCCAGGCTGTCCAGGGCGAAGCGAGGCGGACGGGAATGACCCGCGAATCCTCTGATGATGGTCGACCATGGCGATGGCGACGACGAAGTTGAAGGCGCAAACCAGTCCGGCCCACCGCGTTGCGAGCCCGGCGATGAAGGCGACGCCGCACGCGAACTGGGCCCAGACCGACAGCGGCGCCATCAGCTCCGGCGCCGGAAAGCCGAACTTGGACAGGAAACCCTCGAGCTCTGTCATACGCTCGACGCTTGCGATGTTGTCCCAGACCCCGAAGATCAGGAACGAGCCGATCATAAGCCGCATGAGCAGCAGGGCCGCGTCCGAACCGCGCGACAGGAATGACAGGGTGAGAACGTCAGGAACGCGCACCGGAATTCGTCGATGAGCGCGGACGGGCGGCAGATTCGACCCTCCAGCCGGCTTGGCGATCGCATGGCGTCCTGCGGTCCGGTGGCCGACCCCAAGGCGGCGGAACGGGCGCGCAACGTCCTGGCCGAGGCCGCCGACCGCGACGGCTGGACGGGCGAGTTGGAGGCCGCCTGGCCGGCGCTCGCCCCGGTGTTCGGCGCCTCGCCCTACCTCACCAGCCTGGCGCGGCGCGACCCGTCCCGGCTGCGGGCCCTGCTGGCGGCAGACCCGGACGGGCGGTTCGCCGACCTCCTGGTCCGCACCACCGCCCTCGCCCAGGCCGACTGGGACGCCGCCAAATCGGGCCTGCGGGTCCTCAAGGCCGAGGCGCACCTGTTGGTGGCCCTGGCCGACCTGGGCGGAGTCTGGGACCTGGATGCCGTGACCGGGGGCCTGACCCGCTTCGCCGACGCGGCCCTGGCGTCGGCGCTGACGGTGTCGGCGCGGTCGGAACTCGCGGCCGGCCGGCTAACCCGGATCGGCACGGGCGAGGAGGGGCCGGTCCCGGGCTGGTTCTGCATCGCCATGGGCAAGCACGGCGCCTATGAGCTGAACTATTCCAGCGACATCGACATCTCGGTCTTCTACGAGCCCGACGCTCTGCCCCTGGCCGAGGGGGTGGAGAGCCAGGGCTTCGCCGTGCGCCTGACCCATCGCCTAGCCGAGCTGATGCAGGACAAGACTTCCGATGGCTATGTTTTCCGCGTCGACCTGCGGCTGCGCCCGGACCCCTCCTCGACCCCGCCGGCGATCCCGGCCCCCGCGGCCTTCGACTATTATGAGAGCGTGGGCCAGAACTGGGAGCGGGCGGCGTTCATCAAGGCCCGCGCCGCGGCCGGCGACATCCGGCGGGGACAAGCCTTCCTCGAGGAGCTGGCGCCCTTCATCTGGCGCAAGAACCTCGACTTCGCCGCCATCGCCGACATCCACTCGATCAAGCGCCAGATCCACGTCCACAAGGTCGACGAACGCCTGACCGCCAGGGGCGTGGACCTCAAGCTGGGGCGCGGCGGCATCCGGGAGATCGAGTTCTACGTCCAGACCCAGCAGCTCATTCTGGGCGGCCGTCATCCGGAGCTGCGCTCGCCCCGCACCCTGGACGCGCTGGCCGCCCTCGCGGCGGCGGGCCACGTCTCGTCCCAGGCCGCAGGCGAACTGACGCAGGCCTATGGCCACCTCCGCGCCATCGAGCACCGCATCCAGATGCTGGCCGACGAGCAGACCCACAGGCTTCCGGAGTCCGACAACGAGCGCAAGCGCGTGGGCGCCCTGGCGGGCTTCGACCGGGTGCGCAGCTTCGACGCTGCCGTCGAACGGACCTTGAAGACCGTCAACCGACGCTACGGCGAGCTATTTCCCGAGGAGGAGCAGCTATCCTCGAAGTTCGGCAGCCTGGTCTTCACCGGTGTCGACGACGATCCGGAGACCCTGTCGACCCTGGCTCGGATGGGGTTCTCCAACCCCTCGCGCATCGCCCAAGCCATCCGCGGCTGGCACCACGGCCATATCCCGGCCACTCGCACCGAGCGGGGTCGCGAGTTGTTCACCCGCCTGGCGCCGCGCCTGCTGGACGCCGCCCAGGCCACCGGCGCGCCCGACACCGCCTTCGCCAGGTTCGAGGACTTCTTCTCCAAGCTGTCATCCGGCGTTCAGCTCCAATCGCTGTTCCTGGCCCAGCCGAAGCTGTTCGAGCTGATGGTCCAGGTCATGGCCTTCGCCCCGCGCCTGGCCAATACGCTGGCCAGGCGGCCCGCGGCGCTGGACGCCCTGCTGGACGGCGCCTTCTTCGCCGACCTCGACCGCGAGGAGGACCGCAACGCCATGGCCGCGGCGGTGTCGCGGGCCGACGGCTTCGAGGGGGTGATGGACGCCGTGCGCCGGTTGCATCGCGAGCAGGCTTTCCGCGTCGGGGTCCAGGTGATGAGCGGGGCGGCCAGCGCCGAGACCGCCGGGCGCGCCTTCGCCGACCTGGCTGACATCTGCATCGAGGTCCTGGCTCCCGCGGCCCTGGCCGAGGCCGAACGGCTGGGGGGCGCCTTCGCGGGCGACGTGGCGGTGATCGCGCTCGGCAAGTGCGGATCGAAGGAGATGAGCGCCGGCTCCGATCTCGACCTGATGACCCTCTACCGCGCCGTCGGGCCGGGCGCGGTCTCCAGCGTCAAGGCGTGGAGCGCCGACGTCTTCTACGGCCGCTTCACCCAGCGCCTGATCGCCGCGCTCTCGACCCCGACCGGGGAGGGTGAGCTCTACGAGGTCGACATGCAGCTCCGTCCTTCCGGCACCAAGGGTCCGGTGGCGGTGAGCTTCCCGGCTTTCGAGGACTATTACGACCGCGAGGCCGAGACCTGGGAGCTGATGGCGCTCACCCGGGCCCGGGTGGTCTGGTCGACTTCATCCGCCTTCGCGGCGGACGCCCGGGCGGCGATCGAGGCGGCCCTGCGCCGGCCCCGCGACGTCGCGCGCACCGCCGCCGACGCGATCGAGATGCGCCAGTTGCTGGAAAGGGAGCGGCCGCCCAAGGGCGACTGGGACCTGAAGCTGTCGCCCGGCGGCCTGGTCGACATCGAGTTCGCCGCCCAGTTCCTGCAGCTCGCCCACGCGGCGACGGGCGGGCCGCTGAGCCAGAACACCGCCGGCGCCCTGGACGATGCGGCGGGTCTGGCGCCAGCGTCGGCCCTGGCCGACCTGCAGAAGGCCTGGAAACTGCAACAGGACCTCACCCAATTGCTCAAGGTCGCGCTCAGCGACAACGCCGATCCCGACGAGGAGCCCAAGGCTTTCCGCGCCCTGCTGGCCCGTGCGGGCGGGGTTCGTGATTTCCGCGCGCTGAAGACCCGGCTGGCCGCGGCGCGGAAGGTCGCGCGGGCGGCCTATGAAATCATCGTGCAAACTTGAGCGACGGAAGTGACTCCTGAGGGACGTTAGACGGATGGGCGCGGACAAGACGCCCGCAAGGATTTCGTATGAAGCGTTTGATCATCGTGGCGGCGGCCCTCTGCGTAGCGGGCTCGGCCCAGGCCCAGATGGGCCAACGTCCGAACCCCGACCTGGACAGGGACGGCAAGGTCACCCTGCCGGAGTTCCGCAAGAGCCAGGCCGACGGGATGCTGTCGCGGTTCGACGCCAACAAGGACGGCAAGATCGCTCGGGCCGAGCTGAAACCCCCGGCCGCAATGACGCCGCCAGGCGGCGGCGAGGGCCGTGGCGAGCGCATGTGGGACAGGCTCGACGCCAACAAGGACGGCGCCATCAGTCGCGCGGAGATGGACGCCGCCGCCAAGTTTCGTTTCGAACGCGGCGACACCAACAAGGATGGCTGGCTGAGCAAGGGTGAGATCCTTACCCTGCGCCAGAACAGGGGCCGTGACGCAGGTTGAGACCCATAGTCCGCCGCAAGGCGAGGTGAGGCTTGGACCCAGGCGATGGCGACGAGGCGCTGCTGGCGCGGGTGGCGGCGGGCGATCCCGCCGCGATCCGCAGCCTCGTGGCGGCCAAGCTGCCACGCCTGCTAGCGCTCGCCGGACGGATGCTGGGCGAGAGCGCCGAGGCCGAGGACGTGGCCCAGGAGACCTTCGTGCGCGCCTGGAAACAGGCGGGAAGCTGGAAGCCCGGCGGCGCGCGGTTCGACACCTGGCTGCACCGGGTGGCGCTCAACCTCTGCTACGACCGGCTGCGCCGCCGCCGGGAGGTCGCCATGGACAGCCCGCCGGACCGCGTGGACGAGGGGCCGGGGCCGGATCGGGGACTGGAGGCCCGCGACGTCGGACGCAGGGTCGCCGCGGCCATGGCCGCCCTGCCGGATCGCCAGCGCGAAGCCGTCAGCCTCTGCCACTACCAGGAGAGTTCCAATATCGAAGCGGCGGCCTTGATGGGTGTGAGCGTCGAGGCGCTGGAGAGCCTATTGTCCCGCGGTCGGCGCGCCCTGCGCGCGGCGCTCTCGGATATGGTCGAGCCATGAGGCGCCCCGCATGACCCCGCAACGGTTCGAAAGTCTCGCCGACGCTCACGGCGGCGACGTCGCACGCTGGCCGGCCGCCGAGCGTGAGGCCGCCGCGGCCCTGATGATCGCGCAGCCCGATGTCGCCCGGAAGGCCTTGGCCCGCGCCGCGGCGCTGGACGCGGCGCTGGACGCCTGGCCGCCGATGGCCGTGACCCACCACCTGCGCGAACGGGTGATCGCCGCGGCGCCCGCCGCTCGCAGTCGTGGGCGCCTGGCGGCCTGGTTCTGGGGGGCAGGCCTCGGGGCCGGCCTCGCGGCGGCCAGCGCCGCGGGCCTGGCCGTCGGGGTGACGCTCTATGACGTGTCCCAGCCGGACGAGACGGTGAGCGCGGCGTTTGCCGGTTATGACGACCTCTCGGCCGACGTGACGGGGGAGGGCGCCTGATGAGCCGCAGGACGCTCGCCATCATCCTGTTCGTCTCCCTGGCGATGAACGTCTTCCTGATCGGCGCCGTGGTCGGCGGCCTGGTGGTGGGACAGAGGTTCCGTCACGAGCGTCCAGCCATGGCCCGAAGCGGGCCGCCGCTGTGGGCCGCGGCCAACCAATTGGCGCCCGAGCAGCGGCGCGCCTACCGCCAGCTGCTGCGCGGCGAGGCCGGCGAGGTGCGCGACGGGATGCGCTCGGTCCACGAGGCGCGCACGCAGGCCTGGCGCGGGCTGGCCGCTGAACCCTTCGATCCCGCCGCCGCCAAGCGCGACCTGAACGCCGCGCGGCTGCGCGAGACCCAGATCCGGGCCGGCGTCGATGGACGCATCGTCGATTTCGCCGCGAAGCTTCCGCCGTCCGATCGCGCCGCCCTGGCCGAAGGCTTGGCCCAGTCCCATCCGGCGCAGGGCCAGGGTCGGCGGATGCAGGAGCATCGGCGCGAAATGCCGGAGCGGCCCTAGGCCGCGACGATCCCCGCGGCGCTGGCGGCCACCAGGCGCGCCTGCCGGATCGGCAGGGAGAAGCTGACCTCGGTGCCGTCCCCGGGCGAGCTCTGCAGTTCGAGCGCCCCGCCGTGCATCTCGACCAGCGACTTGGTCAGGGCCAGACCCAGGCCCGTGCCCTGGGTGGTCTTGGAGTGCTGGTTCTCGACCTGCTCGAAGGGCTGGGCGAGGCGGGCGAGGTCGTCCTGCGCGATGCCGATGCCGGTGTCCTGGACGGTGACCCGGATACGTTCGCCGAAGGGATCCATCCGGCCCTCCGCGCGGATGGTCACCCGGCCGCCGCGCGGGGTGAACTTGATGGCGTTGGACAGCAGGTTGAGCAGCACCTGCTTGACCGCGCGATAGTCGGCCTCGACCTCGGGCAGGTGCGGGGGGAAGGCGATCTCCAGCACCAACCCGGCCGCCTCGGCGCGGTTGCGCACCAGGCGCACGGCGTCCTCGGCCACCTCGTCCAGAGCCAGGGGTTCGAACTTCAGCGTCATCTTGCCGGCCTCGATCTTCGACATGTCGAGGATGTCGTTGATGAGGGCCAGCAGGTGCTGGCCGGACGACAGGATGTCCTGGGCGTAGCCCTTGTAGCGCTGGTCTCCCAAGGCTCCGAACATCTCGGCGACCATGATCTCGGAGAAGCCGTTGATGGCGTTGAGCGGCGTGCGCAGCTCGTGGCTCATATTGGCCAGGAATTCGCTCTTGGCCTTGTTGGCCCCCTCCGCGCGGACCTTTTCCATCTCGTACTTGCGGGCCAGTTCCGACAGCTGTTCCTGGCTGCGCTCCAGGCTGACCACCGCCTTCTGAAGTTGTTCTTCGTTGAGGCGGCGGGCCTCTTCCTGGGTCTTGATGGCGGTGATGTCGGAGGCGGTCATGACCAGGCCGCCCTCCGCCGTCCGGCGCTCCGAGATTTGTATCCAGCGGCCGTCGTTCAACTCGGCCTCGCGCACGTCCTCGCGACCGTCGGGGGAGGCGACCTCCTGGCGGATGGCGAGTTGGGCGATACGGCTCACCTGGTCGCGCAGAGCGCCCGGCTTCAGCAGGCGCGGTTCGATGGAGAAGAAGTTCCGGTAGTTCTGGTTGCACAGCAATAGCCGTCCCTGGCGGTCCCAGAGGACGAAGGCCTCGGACACGCTCTCGATGGCGTCGCGCAGGCGGTTCTCCGCGGCCTGGGCGCGGGCCTGGGCGATCCGCTCCTCGGTGACGTCCAGGGCCACCCCGATGATCCGGGAATAGCCGTCCTTGTCGGCCTCGCCGAAGGCCTGACCCCGCGCGTCGATCCAGATCGGCCGCCCGCCCTGGGTGGAAGGCACCCGGAACGACACGTCGAAGCCGCCATAGACGGCGGCTGTGGCGAGCGCCTGGCGGACTCGTTCGCGATGGTCGGGCGAGACCCGGTCCAGCACCTCCTGGCCCGGGACAATGCCGCCCCCGCCCCAGCCGAAGATGGCCCCGGTGACTTCGGACATGAACATCTGGTCGGTGGAGAGGTCCCATTCCCAGATGCCGCAGCGGGCGGCCTCGACGGCCAGTCTGAAGCGCTGCTCGGAATCGACGAAAGCCTGCTGGGCGTTCTCGACCTTGCGGCTCTGCTGCAGCAACAGCAGGCCGAGCAGGAAGGCCACGCCGAGCGGCGCCATCAGCCAGGCGAGCTGTTCGGCGGTGGTGCGCCGTTCCGAGGGGCCGGAGGGCGCCGAGGTCACCGCCAGCAGTCCGCCGCCCAGGGCGCGACGCGCGGCGAGGTCCAGGGGCGCGCCGTCGGGCCTCTGGGCTCGCGTGAGGCCGCCGCCGGGGGTCAGCTCGCTGGGCGCCAGGGCGAAGGCTTCGTTCAGATCGCGGGCCTGGGCGAGGCCCGCGGGGCCGGTCGAGGCCACGATGCGTCCCTGCGGCGTCGCCAGGGCCTGGGCCGGCTCGGCGCTCAGCAGGCCGGTCAGGCGGGCGGGGTCGCCGACCACCACGATCCACCGGCGTCCTTTGCCGGTCATGACCGGCGTGGCGACGGCCAGCCGGGGCGCGGCCTGGTCGGTGGCGCCGGCCCAGACCTCGCGTCCCGACTTCTCCGCGGCGGAGGCGAGCGCGCGCCAGTCGACGTTGCCCGCGGCGCCGGCGATGGCGATCACCTCCTGCTCGCCGACGATCCCGACAGCGGCTGCCGCCCCGCCCGCCGCGACCAACCCCACCTCGGCTGCGTCGAGCGGCGGCGGCGCGTAGCGCCGCAGGGCCTCACGCGTCGCCAGCAGTCCGCCGCGCAGCGCCATGCCTTCGGCGTCGACCCGGGAAGCCAGGGCCTCCGCGCGACCGGCCAAGGCGGCGTTGACCACTGTGGCCGCCTGGGGTTCGCGGGTGATGCGGGCCACGGCGAGGGCCGTGTAGACGGCCAGCATCAGGAGGGTGGCGAGGATGGCGATGCGGATAAAGCTCTGCCCAGGCGGCGGGCGCACGCCAGGCGTGCTTTCGCCCGCCTTCCGGCGCGGCTTGGACTCAGCCGCGTCTTCGCCCCCGCGCCTGGCCAACGCCCGTCCGCTCCCTGCCGAAAATCCGAGTCGCCCCCGAAAGCCCGAGTCTACGCGGGCGCGGGCGGGGCGTCACGGGAGTCATACGGTCACAGACGAAGGTTTCATCGACCCTAGGTTTTCCGCTGCCGGTCGGTCCGCCGTTCGGGGCCGGTATATTTCGGATCGTCGCGCCGCCGGCGGTCGGGGCCGAAATAGGTGGCGCTGCGGACGAAGGGACGGCCGTGGTCGATCACCCAGGCGATGCGTTTCATCAGATCGGCCGGCGTCACTGGCTTGACGCAGAATTCGTTCACCCCCGCGTCGCGCGCGGCCATGATCCGGTCGCGGTCGGCATGACCGGTCAACAGGATAATCGGTGCGAACTGGTTGGGGCTGTCGGCGTCGTTTCGGAGCCAGCGGGCGAAGGTCACCCCCTCTTCGGCGCCCATCATGTAGTCGAGGATGACGATGTCGGCCGGGGTGGCCCGCATGCGCTGCTTGGCGGCCTCGATGGTCTGCGCGTCGTAGAGCTGGTCGGCCCCGAAGCCACGCAGCATCGCCTTCACCAGATTGATGGCGTGAGCGTTGTCGTCGACGATCAGGAACCGCACCCGGTTCAGCGAGACGGTCATGGGCTGGCTGTCTCCCTTGCTGGCCGGGATTGCGGCGAAGCCCCGGAATTAACGACAAGAATCACTCGACGGCAACCGGTGGTCCGCTCTGTCTGATAGGTGACTCGCCTAGTCAGCAAGCGCCTTGGTCGCGAGTTCGTAGACGTTCTTCGACAGACCTTCGGTCGCTGCAATCCTGGCGAGTTCTCGCCTCATGAGGGCGCCCAACTCTGGCCTGTAGCGCCGCCAGCCGCCAAGAGGGTCCACAAGCCGCGCCGCGGTCATCGGATTGAAGCCGTCGACGGCCAGGATCTGGTCGGCGAGGAAGCGGTATCCCGCGCCGCTTTCGTCATGGAACCGCGCCGGATTGAAGTTGGCGAAGGTCGAGACCAGGGCCCGTAACCGGTTGGGGTTCTTCTCGTCGAAGGCCGGATGGGCGGTCAGGCCCAGCACCCGGCCGAGCGCGCTCTCGTCGGGATCGCGCGCCTGCAGGGCGAACCACTTGTCGACGACCAGTGGCTCAGTCTTCCAGCGTTCGAAGAAGTCGGCCAGGGCCGCCTCATAGGCCTCGCCGCCGATCAGCATCAGGGCCGAGAGGCCGCCGATGGCGTCGGTCATGTTGGCGGCGGCGCGGTAGTGGCCGTCTGCCAGCTCGGCGACTTCCGAACGCGGATTGGCGGCTAGCAGGTCGAGGGCGGCGTTGCGCAGGGCGCGGCGGCCGGCGCTGGCCGCGTCGGGCGAGAACTCGCCAAGTTCCTGCAGGCCGATATGCAGCCGCTTCAGGTCCTCGGCCAGATGCACCGAGAGCCGCTGGCGCAGGGCGTCGCGGGCCGCGTGGATGGCCGCGGGATCCGAGGGCTGGAGCGCCAGAGCCAGGTCCGACTCGCTGGGCATGGCTAGCATCAGGGCCTTGAGGGCCGGATCGGCGGCCTGGTCGTCAAGGGCCCGGCCCAGGGCGTGGGCGAAGCGTTCCTCGCCAACCTCGTCGGCCGCGCCGGTGGCGCGCGCCACGATCAGGGCGCGGGCTAGGTCCTGGCCGGCCTCCCAGCGATTGAACAGGTCGGGATCGGCGGCGAGCTGGACGTAGCGGTCCTTGGGCTCGGCGTCGGTGGTCAGGGTGACCGGCGCGGAGAACCCGCGCAGGGCCGAGACCACGGGCGCGGAGTCGACGCCGGTCAGGGTGACCTTGGTCCGGGCGTTGTCTAGCACGACCACGGTCTCGTCCATCGCCGCGCCGTCGCGTTCGAAGGCCAGGGTCCGCCCCTCGGCGTCCAGCAGGCCGACTGTCACGGGGGTGGGCAGGGGGCGCTTGTCCGGCTGGCCCGGGGTCGCGGCGATCTCCTGGGAGATCTCGAGCTCAAGGGTGCGAGCCGCTGCGTCATAGCTGTGCTTGAGGTCGACCTTGGGCGTACCGGCCTGTTCGTACCAGGCGAAGAAGGCCGTCAGGTCGCGGCCGCTCACCTCGGCGAAGCACTTGATGAATTCCTCGACCGTGGTGGCGTGACCGTCCCAGCGCTCGAAATAGAGATCCATGCCCTGCCGGAACGCCTCGGCGCCGATGAGGGTCTTGAGCATGCGGATGACCTCCGCGCCCTTCTCGTAGATCGTGGCGGTGTAGAAGTTGTCGATCTTGAGATAGCTGGACGGGCGCACCGGGTGGGCCAGCGGGCCCTGGTCCTCGGGGAATTGGCGCGCGCGCAGGGCCTTCACGTCTTTGATCCGTTGGACCGCCGCCCCGCGCATGTCGGCCGAGAAGCTCTGGTCGCGGAAGACCGTCAGCCCTTCCTTGAGGCAGAGCTGGAACCAGTCGCGGCAGGTGATCCGGTCGCCGGTCCAGTTATGGAAATACTCGTGAGCCACGACGCTCTCGATGCGCTCGTAGTCCATGTCCGTGGCGGTGGCCGGCTCGGCCAGAAGGAGCGAGGAGTTGAAGATGTTCAGCCCCTTGTTCTCCATCGCCCCGAAATTGAAGTCGCGGACCGCGACGATCATGAACAGGTCGAGGTCGTACTCGCGGCCGAAGGCCTCCTCGTCCCACGTCATCGAGCGCTTCAGCGCGTCCATGGCGTAGGCGGCGCGAGGCGCCATGCCGGTGTCGACGAAGATGCGCAGGTCCACCGTGCGCCCGCTCATGGTGACGAGCTTGTCCTCCAGCACGTCCAGTTCGCCGGCCACCAGGGCGAAGAGGTAGCAGGGCTTGGGGAAGGGGTCGTTCCAGACGGCGAAGTGGCGGCCGTCCGGCAGAGCGCCGGCCTCCATCAGGTTGCCGTTGGAGAGCAGGTGGCGGAACGCCTTGTCGGCCTCGATCCGCACGGTGAAGCGCGACAGCACGTCGGGGCGGTCTGGATACCAGGTGATCTTGCGGAAGCCCTCGGCCTCACACTGGGTGCAGAACCGACCGCCGGACATGTAGAGGCCTTCCAGGGCCTTGTTGCCCTCCGGGTCGATCTCGACCTCGGTCTCCAGCACGAAGGCGTCGGGAACGTCCGGGACGGTCAGGAACTCGGCGCTGATGCTGCGTTCGCCCTCGCCCAGCAACCTGCCGTCGATCGCGACCGAGACGGGCTTCAAGCGCTCGCCGTTGAGCACCAGGGGATCGGCGTGTTCGCCGTTGCGGCGGACGCTGAGCCTGGCCTTTACGCGGGTGGTGGCGGCCGCCAGATCGAAGTCCAGGCGGACCTCCTCGATCAGGAAGGCGGGCGGACGGTACTCGGAGAGCCGGATCGGCTGAGGGGTCTCGGTGCGCATCCGAAGGATGTAGGCGATCTGGCCGCTCAGGGCGAGACCGAGCGACGCGTGCGCGATGTTCAAACAGGCGTTTGAGATGCGTCAAGGCCCGGCCGCGGGCCCTGCGCGATGCCGAGCCGCAAGCGCGGCTGCACCGCGCTGAACTAGGGGATTGAAGATGAAAGCCAAGACCTGCGCGCTCGCCCTGGGCGCCGCGCTGACGCTCGTCACGGGCGCGCAAGCACAGGACTTCCAGCCCAAGGCGAAGGGCCAAGTCATTCTGAATACTCGCGTTACCAGCATTTCGTCCGACGCCGACGACGCCATCGTGACCGCCGCGGGCGGAGCCACTGGCCTGCATGTCGATGTCGAGGATGACGTCATGCCGACCGTGGGCATCCACTACTTCCTCACCGACAACGTCGCCGTTGAGCTTGTTCTGGGTACGACCCAGCACACGATCCGCGCGCAGGGGCCCGCGACCGATGTGGTGGTCCACAAGACCTGGGTCCTGCCGCCCATCGCCACGGTGCAATATCACTTCACGCCCGCGGCCCGGGTGAGCCCCTATGTCGGGGCAGGCCTGAACTACATGCTGTTCTACAACGGCGACGACCAGAACGGCTTCTCGGTGAAGCTGGACGATGGTGTCGGCTACGCCTTGCAGGCTGGCGTGGACGTGGCGGTTCAAGGCGCTTGGAGCGCCAACCTTGACGTCAAAAAGGTGTTCTTCGAGACCGACGCCGAGATCAACGGCGGCGCGCTGAAGTCCAAGGTCAAGCTGGACCCCTGGGTGATCTCGGCCGGTCTCGGCTACAGGTTCTAGGACGCTACTCGGCGGCGTGGGCGGTCGCGTCTGGCGACGCACCGTCCACAGCCGCCGGGATTTCCAGCAGATGGCGTTCCAGCTTCAGGATATCGTCAGCCACCTGGTGAAGTTCGGGCGGGGCGTCGCCGTGGCTCTCCTCGACCAGTTTCACCACGTGGCGCGCGAGGCTCAGCAGTCGGGGCGCGTTGGCGATCAACCGGGCCTGGAACTCGATCCTGTGCGGGTCGCGGTCGTATTCCGCGCCAGGCACCCGCCAGCCGCCCCAGTCGTTGGGGTCGGTGACCACTACCGGGTAGGTGCCGGGGAAGGGGTGGCCGCGGGTCTCCTGTTCGGTCTGCCACTTGTTCTTGGCGCGCAGCAGCCTCCAGCGCGTCCCATCCTCGGTCAGCGCCTCGCGGTCGCTATCCTGCTCGGGCTGCAGTTCGTGGGCCGCGAACTCGCGGCCGAGGCCCACGTCGTAGGTGACCTTGACCGGCTCATCGAAACCCTTGGCCCAGATCGGCACGATCTTCTCGATCACCGCCCAGGCGCCGACGCTCTCGACCCAGACCTTCTGGTTACGCTGGTATATCGCCTTGGCCATGGTCGGCGTCCCTGTCAGCCTGTCACAGCGGGCCATAAGACCCTGAAATTCTTGACGCGAGGTCAATCTTTCCAAGGCGCGCAGGGGGCGTATGTTGCCCGCAAGCGAATTCAGACGCCGCCCGCGAAGGGCGGGGATGGGCGGAAATGAATTTCGATTTCTCCGACGACCAGAAGTTCCTCAAGGACGAGGCGCGCAAGTTCCTGGCGGCCAATTGCGGGACCGAGCGGGTGCGCAAGACCCTCGACGACGACGGCCGGGCCTATGACGAGGCGCTGTGGAAATCGGTAGCCGAGCAGGGCTGGCTGGGCGCGGCGATCCCGGAGGAATTCGGCGGCCTGGGCCTGGGTCACCTGGAGCTCTGCGTGATCGCCGAGGAACTGGGCCGCGTGGTCGCCCCGATCCCGTTCGCCTCGACCGTCTACTTCCTGGCCGAGGCGATCCTGCTGGCCGGAAATGACGAACAGAAGGCCTATCTGCTGCCCAAGATCGCCGGTGGCGAGATCATCGGCGCGATCGCCACGAGCGAGGGGCCGGGCGTCGTGACGGCGGCCAGCCTCAAAGCCACCGTGACCGACGGCAAGCTCACAGGGGTGAAGGTCCCGGTCACCGACGGCGACATCGCCAATGTCGCCCTGGTCCTGGCCAAGGAGAACGGCAAGCCCGGCCTGTTCCTGGTGGACCTGACCGACGCCTCGGTGACGCGCGAGAGCCTGAAGACCCTCGACCCGACCCGCGACGCCGCCAGGCTTACCTTCAAGGACGCGCCAGCCCGCCGCGTGGGCAATGCGGGCGAAGGCGTCGAGTTGGTCGAGCAGATCTTCGACCGGGCCGCGGTGCTGCTGTCCTTCGAACAGTGCGGCGGCGCCGACCGCTGCCTGGAGATGGCCAAGGAATACGCGCTTGAGCGCTACGCCTTCGGCCGCGTGATCGCCTCCTACCAGGCCATCAAGCACAAGCTTGCCGACATGTACGTCAAGAACGAGCTGGCCCGCTCCAACGCCTATTACGGAGCCTGGGCGCTCAACACCAATGCGCCCGAACTGCCGGTGGCCGCCAGCGCCGCGCGCATCGCGGCCTCGGAAGCCTTCTGGTTCGGCTCCAAGGAGAATATCCAGACCCACGGCGGCATCGGCTTCACCTGGGAGATGGACTGCCACCTCTATTACCGGCGTTCGCGCCAACTCAGCCTCGTGGCCGGCGCGCCGCGGGTCTGGAAGGAGCGCCTCGTCAGCCACCTCGAACGTCGCAACGCGGCCGCCTAAGGGACATCGGAACATGGACTTCAACGACACCCCCGAAGAAGCCGCCTACCGCGCCCAGGTCCGCGCCTGGCTCGAGGCCAACGCCCCCAAGCAGCACGTGAGCGCCGATCCCGAGGGCGGCGACTCCATGTCCGCCTCCAAGGCCTGGCAGGCCCAAAAGGCCGCAGCCGGCTACGCCTGCATCACCTGGCCCAAGGAATGGGGCGGCCAGGGCGGCAACCCGCTGCAGAACGTGATCTTCGGTCAGGAGGAGTCGAAATATCCGATCCCGCCGAACCCGTTCCAGATCGGACTCGGCATGTGCGTGCCCACGCTGATGAACTTCGCCGACCAGGACACCAAGGATCGCTTCTCTGGTCCCGCCATCCGCGGCGAGGAGATCTGGTGCCAGCTGTTCTCCGAACCCTCGGGCGGCTCGGACGTGGCCGCGGCGCGGACCAAGGCGGTAAAGGCCGACGACGGCTCCGGCGACTGGCTCATCTCGGGCCAAAAGGTGTGGACGACGGGCGCCCAGTTCTCCGACTACGGCATCGTGGTCGTCAGGACCGATCCGGACGCGCCCAAGCACAAGGGCCTGACCATGTTCTGGATCGACATGAAGGACCCGGGGATCGAGGTGAAGCCGATCCACCAGATGTCGGGCGGCTCGGGGTTCAACGAGGTGTTCTTCACCGACGTGCGGGTCAAGGACAGCCAGCGGCTGGGCGCGGTGGGCGAGGGCTGGAAGGTCAGCCTGGTCACCCTGATGAACGAGCGGCTGGCGGTCGGCGGGGCCACCGGGGCTGGCTGGTCGCAGTTCCTGGAGACCGCGCGCGAGACTCCGGGGCTCGACGGGCAGTCGGCGTTGAAGGACCAGGCCCTGCGCGAGAAACTGGCCGACTGGTATGTCCAGGCCGAGGGCCTGAAGCACACCCGCAACCGGACCATGACGGCGCTGTCGCGCGGTCAGACGCCCGGGCCGGAGAGCTCGATCGGCAAGATCATCTCGGCGGTGCAGATGCAGGAGCTGGGCAATTCCGCGGTGGAGATGCTGGATCAGTACGGGATCATCAATGACCCGGACCTGGCCCCGCTGCACGGCGGCTTCCAATCCTCGGTGATGTTCGCGCCGGGCCTGCGAATCGCCGGCGGCACCGACGAGATTCTGCGCAACATCATCGCCGAGCGCGTGCTTGGTCTGCCCGGCGACATCAGAGTCGACAAGGACATCCCATTCAAGGACATGCCGACCGGGCGCTAGGCGCGTCTAGGCCCTCAGCGCCATCGGGGCGTCGGCCGAGCGGCCGACGACCAACTCGCCATAGATCCTGGTCAGGCCCTCGAAGGTGTTGTCCCAACTGTGGCGCTGCTCGGCGCGGCGGCGGGCGGCGGCCTTGATGGGGCCGAGATCGCGGGAGAATAGGGCCTCGATCGCCTCGGCCATGCCGGCCGGATCGACGCTGCGGGCCTGCTGGCCGACGCTCTCGTCGATCAGTTCGGCGATCCCGCCGCGCGAAGGCCCGACCACGGGCAGGCCGGCGGCCAGGGCCTCCAGCACCACGAGGCCGAACGGCTCGTTCTCATTGGCGTGGACCAGGGCGTCGCAACTGGCGATGACTCCGGCCAGAGCCGCCGGATCGCGTTCGTAGTCGAGCGGGATCACCCTCGGCGAATAGTGGGTGTCTTTGCCGGCTCCGATCAGCAGCAGGTGATAGGGCTCGCCCAGACGTTCCACCGCGCAGATCAGGCTCTCGATGTTCTTCTCCCGCGCGGGGCGGCCGGCGAAGACCAGCAGCCGGGCGTCGGCCTTCAGGCCTAGCCGCTTCAGCAGCTTGGCGCGGTCGGCGCGGGCCGGATGGAAGAGGTCGGTGTCGACGCCCAGGAGCTGGACGCTGACCTTTTCGACCCCAGCCTCGGCAAGGCGCGCGGCGATGTGGCGGCTGGGGGCCACGACCCGATCGAAGCGCTGATAGGTCGCCGCCCAGCGCTTCATGGCCGGCGCCTCGGCCCAGTCGCCGAAATGGATCGCCGCCAGCGCCGCAGCGTCGGTGTGGCAGAAGCCGACCACCGGTACGTTCAGCGCCTCACCGGCTTCGAGCGCCGCGTGACCCGGCACGAAAATGTCGCCAGCCTCGATGATGTCCGGCTCCAGCATCCGGATCACCGTTTCCCATTTCGCCATGGAGGCGGGCATCCGATAGCCATCGCCGAACGGCAGGCGGGCGGCGGCCACGGTCACGATGCCGTGGGCCTCGAGCCCCGTCGTGGCGCCCGGCACCACCAGGGTGTGGCCGATGTCCGGCCGTCGCTTGGCCAGCCAGGCCCGCTTCTGGTGGAGGTAGCGCTTCACCCCGCCTGAGCGGGGGGCGTACATCATGGTCGTGTCGATCAGGTGGAACCCGACACGGCCGGGAGCGCCGAAATAGGGCGCGTCGGCCGGGTTCAAGCGGATCAGGTTCTCGGTGTGGGAATCGGTGACGTCAAACACCCGCGCCCTCTTTCTGCACTGTGTTGATCAATGCAACGAACGACGGGGTCGATTGGTTCGGCCTCGCCGTTCCTGCCGGCAAAATATCAGATCGCGCGAGTCTGTTCGCTGATTTCTTCGAGAGTCTGGCCCGCCGTCGAATCTTTCACCCGTCCGGCGATGTCGCCAAGGGCGAGGATGCCCACCAGGCGGTTGGTTTCGCGGTTCAGCACCGGTAGGCGACGGATCTGGGAGCTGGCCATGCGGCCGGCCGCTTCCTTGGCGTCGTCGTCATCGAACACGCACTCGACCTCGGCGGTCATGATGTCCGAGATCGGGCCTTCGAAGCTGCGGCCCTCGGCCACGGCGCGGATGGCGATGTCGCGGTCGGTGACCATCCCATAGACCCGCTCGCCGTCGCAGACCGGCAGGGAGCCTGCGTCGATCTCCTTCATCCGCAGGGCCACCGATTGGATGGAGTCCTGGGGGCGCGCGATCTGCACGTCGCGGGACATGATGTCGCTGACTTTCATCGAAGTGCTCCTGGAGGGGTTCGAGCCTCAACCGGGGAAGCCGAGCTTTGGTTGCCGACCTTCCTATCACCCCTTCGTCATCCCGGCGGGGAGGGAGCCCACCAGCCTTGCGGGTTCACCTCCTCTCCCCCGAAGGGCGGGTGGAGAGGAGGTGATGACCGAGCCTCGGAGCCAAGGGCAAGACTCTATTCGTTCACCGACCGGGCGGTGTCGGCGTTGCGGACGAGCTGGACGAACTCCGCGCGCAGGCCGAACGGATCCTCGCCGCGCGCACCCTGGGCGAGCGCCGCCACCTGCGGCCAGCCGAAGCGGTCCTCGAGCCGGGGATCGCCGCGCAGCTTCTGGCCGAAACCGGCCACCGCCAGCGCCCACCGGGCCGGTTCCGGCGCCGCGTCGATCCGGTCATAGACGTCGCGCGCACCGATCGGCCGTTCCATGAGGTGCGAGGTCCGGCCGCCCGGCAGCTTGTAGCGCACCTTGAGGAAGGCGATCTCGCGCCCCTCGGACGGCCGGGGCGGGGTCCGCGCGCCGTAGCGCAGGGGATCGCTGGAGGGCGCCGCGCCCGTCGGCGTGATCTCGTAAAGCGCGGTGACCGAGGCGCCGGCCCCGACCTCGCCTGCGTCGACCCGGTCGTTGTTGAAATCCTCGCGGGCCAGCATTCGGGTCTCGTAGCCGATCAGCCGGTATTCGCTGACCACGGCGGGGTTGAACTCCACCTGGATCTTCACGTCATCGGCGATGGGGAACAGCGAGGCCGTGAAGTCGTCCCGGAACAGTTTTCGGGCCTCGTTCAAGGTGTCGACATAGGCCGCCGTCCCGTTGCCGTTCTGGGCCAGGGTCTGCATCATCACATCGTTGTAGTTGCCTCGCCCATAGCCGTAGACCGAGAGGTAGACCCCGGTCTTGCGCTGCTCGGCCACGAAGTCCTTCAGCTTGGCGGGATCGGCCACGCCGACATTGAAATCGCCGTCGGTGACCAGGATCACCCGGTTGACCGCCTCGGGATCGAAGTTCTGCCTGGCCAGGCCGTAGGCCAGGGCCAGGCCCGCGCCTCCGGCGGTCGAGCCGCCGGAATGCAGGGCCTCCAGGGCGCAGCGCATCTTCAGCTTCTGGCGTCCGCCAGTAGGGGCCAGCACCGCCCCGGCCGAGCCCGCATAGGCCACCATCGCCACCCGGTCCTGGGGCCGAAGCTGGTCGATCAGCAGGTTGAGGCTCTTGCGGGCCAGCGGCAGGCGATCCTCGGGGTTCATCGAGCCCGAGGTGTCGATCAGGAAGACGAGGTTCAGCGGCGGCTGGGCGGCGCGAGGGGCGTCATACCCCTGCAGTCCCACATGCAGCACCTGGCGCTGGGCCGACCAGGGCGATGGCGTGACCGCCACGAAGGGCCGGAACGGGGCGGCGCGATCGGCGGGGGCCGGATAGCCGTAGTCGAAATAGTTCACCAGCTCCTCGACCCGGACGGCGTCGACGGGCGGCCGGCGGCCGTCGGTCAGGAAACGCCGGACGTTAGAATAGGCCGCGGTGTCCACATCGACCGAGAAGGTGGAGACCGGCTCGTCGACCACCTGCTTGATCGGATTGGCCTGGGCGGCGGGATAGCGCTCGGTGTCCACGCGCGGACGTGTGGGATATGGCGCGGGGGCGTACTTCGCCGCGTCCGCCGCCGAGGCCGAGGAGCGGGACCGCCCGCCGGTGACCACCATTTCCTCGATCCGCGACTCCACCGGCGGGACAGCGAGCATCGTCGTGTTGGGCGGCCGGGGCCGGATGGCGCGCGGCGGCGGAGGTGGCGGCATTGGTCTCCCAATCTGCGGCGGCCCCCGATAACTGTCGCGCTCCTCCGCGACACTGGAAAAGCCGAGAGTCTCGCAGGCGCCGGGCGTGGGCGCCCCGTCGCGATAGGCCGGCTGGGCGGTCGGCGCGGTGGGGGACGAGGCGGCGATCAGCGCCGCCAAGGCGACGAGGGATACGCTACGGACCGTCTTCGAACCGGACATGGTCTGCTCCTGCCTTCGCCCCTCAAGGTGCAGCTTGGCGCGGCGTGTGAGGCGGAATGTAGACCCGGCGGCGGCGGGAGGAGGGTGTATCCGGGAGATTCAACTCAAAGCCGGCCATTGCCGCGTGACTCAACTATGCGTACCCTTTGGTTGTGGTCGGGCGTCAGACAACTCGTCCGGAGGCCTGGGGGAGTACGGCGCGTCGTCATGAACAGTCGGATCGACTCGGCAAGGTTCAGCGACGGCGACTTCCTCTCGGGCGGCGGGGAGATGGCGGACCTCATCCGCTCCACCGATTGGTCGCTGTCGCCGCTTGGCCCCATAGACGACTGGCCCCAGAGCCTGCGCACGACGGTGAGCCTGTGCCTGGCCTCGAACTTCCCGATCAACATCATCTGGGGGCCGCAGTTCAACCAGATCTACAACGACGGCTATCGCGTGATGTGCGGCGCTGCGCACCCCCGCTCGCTGGGTGAGCCTTACAACGTGACCTGGGCCTCGGCCTGGCCGGCCATCGGCGAGCCGTTCCATCGCGCGCGCGCGGGCGAGACCTCGTTCCTCGACAACCAGCGCATGTTCCTGTTCCGCAACGGCTATCTGGAGGAGGCCTTCTTTACATTCTCGTTGAGCCCGATCCGCGATGAGAGCGGCGGCGTGGGCGGCGTCTTCCTTCCGGTCGTCGAGACCACCGCGAGCACCTTGTCGGAACGCCGAACGCGGCTGTTGCGCGACCTCAATGCGCGGCTGGCCGAGGCGCGGACGACCCGGGAAGTCTATGCCAGGGCCATCGAGACCTTCACCGGGTGTGAGTTCGATCTGCCGTTCGTGCTGCTCTATGATCTGGAGCCCGACACCGAGACCTATCGCCTGGCTGGGCATATCGGGCTGGAAGCACATACGGCCGGCGCGCCGCTCGAACTCACCCTCAACTCCAGCTCGCCCTGGCCGGTGAAGGCGCTGTGCGACGTGCGCGACGCGGTCCAGGTCGAGGATGTGCCGGCCCGCCTGGCCGGCGCGCCCGGCAGCTCCTACGAGGAGCCGCCGAACACCGCGCTCGCCTTCCCAATCATCACGGCCGGTGCGCGGCTGCCGACCGCCCTGCTGATCATGGCCGCGAGTCCGCGCTTGCCGCTGGACGAGGCCTATCGCGGTTTCTTCAGCCTGCTGGCGGCGGCGGTGACCGCGGGCCTGGCCAACGCCAGGACGTTCGAGGAGGAACGCCGGCGCGCGGAGATGCTGACCGCCCTGGACCGGGCCAAGACGGCGTTCTTCTCCAATGTCAGTCACGAGTTCCGAACGCCGCTCACCCTGATGCTGGGGCCGATCGAGGACGCCCTGGATGAGGCCGCCGGCCTGCCGGGCGCGCAGCGCGAGCGCCTGGAGGTGGCGCATCGCAACGCCCTTCGCCTGCTGAAACTGGTCAATTCGCTGCTCGACTTCTCCCGCATCGAGGCCGGGCGGGCCCAGGCGTCCTTCGAATCGACCGACCTCGCCACGCTCACGGCCGAGCTCGCCAGCACCTTCCGCTCCGCCTGCGAGCGGGCGGGCCTGACCCTCGTCGTGGACTGCGAGGCGCTTTCCGAGCCGGTCTTCGTGGACCGGGACATGTGGGAGAAGGTGGTCCTCAACCTGATCTCCAACGCCTTCAAGTTCACGCTGGAAGGCGAAATCGCCGTGACGCTGAACGCGGTGGCTGGATGGGTCGAGTTGATCGTCCGCGACACCGGCCTGGGCATCGCCGAGGCCGAGTTGCCGCGCGTGTTCGAACGCTTCCACCGGATCGAGGGCCAGAAGGGCCGAACCCACGAAGGCACCGGTATCGGCCTGGCCCTAGTCGAGGAACTGGTGAAGTTACATGGCGGGGAGGTCGCGGTCCGCAGCCGGCTGGGCGAGGGGGCGGCGTTTCACGTGACGATCCCGCTCGGAACCGATCACCTGCCGCCTGAGCGCCTCGCCGCCGAACCGAGGCTGGATCCGACGGCCATCCATGCCGACGCCTATGTCGCTGAAGCGATGCGCTGGCTCCCGGACGACGATCAGCCTAGCGCCGCGGGTCCGGTCGAAGGCCGGCCGCGCATCGTGCTCGCCGACGACAACGCCGACATGCGCGGATACGTCAAGCGGCTGCTCGAGGAGGGCGGCTACCAAGTCGAGGCGGTTGAGAACGGCCGCGCGGCGCTGGAGGCCGTGCGGCGCGGACCGCCTCCCGACCTGGTGTTGAGCGACGTGATGATGCCCGACCTGGACGGGTTCGGCCTGCTGGCCGCGTTGCGGTCTGACCCGGGTCTCGATGGCCTGTTGGTCATCCTGCTTTCGGCGCGCGCGGGCGAAGAAGCGCGGGTCGAGGGACTGGCGGCGGGCGCCGATGACTACCTCGTCAAGCCGTTCAGCGCCCGGGAGTTGCGCGCCCGCGTAGACGCGGCGGTTAAGCTGGCCCGGCAGAGGCGCGAGGCGGCCGGGCGCGAGCAGGACCTACGAGCCCAAATCGCCGTAGAGCAGGGTAGGGCCGCCCTGCGCCAGACCCAGGACCAGCTGGAATTCGCGCTCCAGGCGGGACGCCTGGGAAGCTGGGAGCTCGACCTCGCGTCAAGACGGTTCGTCTCGTCTGCCCATTCCCGCGCGAACTTCGGACTCGGTCCCAACGATCCGTTCGAACGCTATGAAGACGTCGTCGCTCGCGTCCACCCGGACGACCGCGACCAGCGCCAGGCGGCGATCGACCGGGCGATCTCGACGGGCGAAGACCTGGAGGTCGAATACCGGACACTCAAGCCCGACGGGCAGGTCGGCTGGATACTCGCGCGCGGCCGGGCGGCCTTCGAGGACGGGCGCGCCGTCCGCCTGGCCGGCATCTCCCTCGACATCACCGCCCGCAAGGCCGCCGAGGAGCACCAGCGCCTTCTCGTCGACGAGCTCAACCACCGGGTGAAGAACACCCTGGCCAGCGTGCAGTCGATCGCCATGCAGACCCTGCGGCATGTGGAACATCCCGCCGCGTTCAACGAGGCCTTCATCGAGCGCATCCATGCCCTCGCGCGGGCCCATGAGCTGCTGTCCGAGGCGTCCTGGGAGGGCGCGTCCCTCGCCGAGGTCATCGAGCGCACCCTTCAAATCCATGTTCCGGGCGATGGCAGGTTGCGCGTCGGCCTGTCGGGACCTCCGGTCCGGCTTGGGCCCAACGCCGCTGTCACCCTCAATATGGCGTTCCACGAACTGGCCACGAACGCGACCAAGTATGGCGCCCTGTCGACTCCCGGCGGCCGTGTTGATGTCGACTGGTCGACAGACGCGGGGGGCGAGGCGATCCTTATCGATTGGCGTGAATCCGGGGGGCCGGAGGTCAAGGTTCCCGGCCGGCGCGGATTCGGCTCGCGCTTGATCGAACGCGGCCTGACGCGGGAAATGGGCGGCAAGGCGCTGCTCACCTTCCTGCCCCAAGGTTTGTGGTGTCACATCCGCTTGCCGCTTTCGGCCAAGCTCAGTCTGGCGGCTTGACGAGCATGACCGTGCCGCTCGCGGGCCTCCGGCTCCTGCTCGTCGAGGACGAGGCGATGGTCGCGCTGATGATCGAGGAGATGCTGAACGACCTGGGCTGCATCGTCGTGGACGTCGCAGGGACCGTGTCGCGCGGCTTGAGTTTCGTCGAGGCGGCGGCGCGGACCCTCGACGCGGCGGTCCTCGATGTGAATCTGGGCGGCGAGAAGGTCTATCCGGTCGCCGAGAAGCTGGCCGCCAACGGCGTGCCGTTCGTGTTTTCAACTGGCTACGGCGTCGCCGGCATCGCGCCGGACTTCGCTCGCATTCCTGCGCTCGCCAAACCCTACAGCGCCAAGGCGCTCGAGGCGGCGCTGCTGACCGCGCTCGGCCGGACGAAACCCGACTCCTAGGCCGTTCAGGGCTTGGCGCGCCCGAACTGCGGGCGAACGACCTGGTTCTCGTCCGCCGGCTTTGGATTGGCGACGGGCGTGAGGCTGCGCGCAAGCGAGCGGTGGAAGGGGATCTGCAGCAACAGGTCGCCACCCATCGCCAGTTGAGCGGGGCCGAAGTCGCGCGAGAGATGGGCCAGGACGTCCTCCGGTATGCTGCCTTCTGGGGCGAGCGGATTCTGCATCAACCGTTCCTGATAGCGGCGCTCGTCGGCCTCGGCGTCGCCGGAGAGGTCGCCGATCCGGTCGAGCATGATCGTGGCCGCCGTGATGCCGGGCAGTGAGCCGGCGCCGATGCCGAGGCTCACACCGTCCAGGCGCTGGACGCGCCCTGGCGGGGGCGTGCTGAAGATCGCGAAGACCAGGGCGCCGCTCACGGCGTCGGTGGCGATGCAGAAGAGCTTGCCGCGAATGGGGAAGAGCCAGCCTGCATATACGGTTTCGCGGATTCCCATGCGGACTTCGAGCAGGCCGTCGTCTCCGAGCCGGAGCATGCCCTGGTCGTGGAGGAAGCGCCCCGGCGCGGCCTCCGCCGGGCGCGTGGTCTGGAAGAAGCACTCGAGGTCGGTGGCGCAGGTTTCGGTGGCGCTCTTGATCTGCCCCATGATGGGCAGGACGATGCCGTGGCCCGCGCCGTCCGGGCCCGGCGGTTGAACGCCGAACAGATCGGCGAAATCGGGCATCGCCCGATCCCAGTCCAGCATCGTGAACCCGGGCCGTCTGCCGGCGATGTAGCGGGTCAGGTGGGCCATGTTGTGGGTCGCCGGCGCCACGGCGCCCGAGACCCAGCGGCCGATCACCGACTTGTCGACCGCGAGGTCCGCCGCGAGCTGAGCGCGGCTCATCGAGAAGACCTTCAGCACCAGTTCCAGTTTTGCGCCGAACGGTGTTTTCGCCATGGACCTAGCCTAGCGCAGTACGGGGTCGCCCCGCCAGCCACGCGCGACGTGAACAGTCAGGACGTACTGAATTGCCTCCGCGCCGCGCCAAAGGCCATCACGCGCCTGAATAGTATCCCGACGCTCGCTTGGCGCTGATCTCGACGCCGGCGCGGGCGGGGACCATATCGTCGGGCAGGGCGACCTGGGTGACGATCTCGACGCCGGCGGCGGTGACGGCGTCGGTCTTCAGGTTGCTCATCGAGATCCAGCGGTCGATACGCTTCAGGCCCAGCCAATGCAGCACATCGACCGACAGCGCCTGGAAGCGCGCGTCGCAAATCCCGGCCACCTCGATGGTGCGGTCGAAATAAGCTTCGGCCCGGTCGCCACCGACGGCGCGGGCGCGGGCGTTGTAGACCAACAGCTTCACCACCTCGCCCAGGGCGCGGCCTTCCTTGCGGTTGTAGACCACCACACCCAGCCCGCCAGCCTGCGCCATGCGCACCGCCTCCTCCACCCCCAGGGCGAGATAGGGGCGGCAGGTGCAGAGGTCCGAGCCGAAGACATCGGAGCCGCCGCATTCGTCGTGGACGCGGCAGGAGACCTGCCGGTCGTTTGCATGCAGCAGGGCGGGGTCGCCGAACAGATAGATGCTGGTCCCGCCGATGGGCGGCAGGAAGACCTTGCGGTCCGGATCGGTCTTGAGCGCCGGGTACATGCCGTCGGAGCAGCGGAACAAGGCCTCGCGCAGGGCGCTCTCGGCCAGGCCGAAGCGGGCGGCGACTCCCGGCAGCCACCAGACCGGCTCGATGGCGATCTTGGTCACCGCGATGTCGCCGGCCCGGTTCAGCACGCGCCCGTCGGGACGCAGCCGGCCCAGGTCCACGGCGTCGTTGATCTCGGCCATCCGCAGGCTGCCGCCGGTCACCGCGATGCTGGGCCGGATATCGAGGCCCGCCTTGAACTCGGGAGCGAACACCTCGGCCACCCGGTGGCCCCAGGGATCGAGCGTGACGATCTTGCCGGGCTCCGACCATTGGGCGAAGGGGCCGATCTCCACGCTGGGCGCGGTCCCGGCGAGGTTCGGCCGATGATGCGCCGATAGGGCGCCGGTGGCTGCCGCCAGGGCCTGGTATGCGCTGAAGGTCCCGGCGTGGACGCCGATGGCGTTGCGCGCCCGCCCAGCGTCGAGGCCGGCCACCACAGGGCCGCGCAAGCGGGGGGTCGGCGCACCCCACGAGATCTCAGGCGGACGGGTCATCGCCTATTCCTTCATCAGCAGGACAGGGCGCGGCTGGGCCAGGCCGTGGGGCGCATCGAGGTCCTGGCCGCCGCGCAGGATGTAGACGATCTGCTCCAGGCGGCTCAGGCCCACCAGAGCCGCTGCGGCCGGGAGCCAGGCCTCCGAGCCGCTGAGCGCGATCAACGGCCAGAGGCAGAACAGCAGCACGGCGCCGGCCTTGGCAGACCAGAAGTGGAACATCAGGAACCGGCGCCGCAACAGCCACGAGACCGCCAGATAGACCAGCGGCCCGCCGAACAGCGCCACGAGCGCCGCTGTATGGCGCTCGGCGAGGCCGGGATAGGCCATCAGCAGGAAACCCAGAATGGCCAGGGAGAACAGGTTGTCGACCACGGCGTCGAGCTGGGCGCCGAAGGCCGAGGCCCGGCCGCTGCGCCGCGCCAGCCAACCGTCGATCAGGTCAGTCGCCGCCGCCAGGCCGTAGAGCGCCAGGGCCGCCTGCGCCTGGCCCGCCGCCAGCAGGCCGAAAATCGGCGCGATCAGCATGGCGCGCGAGAGGGTCACCAGATTGGCCAGCTTGAGGTGGCCTTCCTCGGTCAGCACCCGGCGCCAGAAGGCGGTCACGGCGCTGTTGCGGGTTGTTCGTCCAGGCGGATGGTCGAGGCCTGGGCGACGAGTTGGGCGATCTTGAAGACGCCGTGGTGCAGGGGGCAGACGATCTCGTCGTCGCCGTTGACGAAGCCGAACTTCAGCGGGCCGCCGCGATGGGGGCAGCGGTTGAGCACCAGATAGAGCCGGTCATCGTGGCCCAGCAGGAAATACTCCCGTCCGTCGCGGTAGATGGGCGGCAGGTCGGCGGCGATCCAGCTCGCGGCCATGGCGCTCAGGCCCCCACGCCGAGGGTCCGGCCGACGGCGCCGGGCGGGAAGGCTGCGAAGGCCGCGGCGCTGAGGACCAGGCCCAGGCCGCCGACCTGGATGCGCGCCGGCGCTGCGCCGAGCCGGGCCGCCGCCGTGGGCGTGATAGCCACACCCAGCATCGCCAGGTCGGGCGGAGCGGAGGCGGCCAGGCCCGCCTCGGCGGCGGCGTCGAAGGCCTGGCTGACCGCCAGCATGTGCTCGCCGGCGCGGGCGAAGGCCGATCGCGTCAGCTCGGCGCCGGCGACGATCTCCGCCCCAACCTCTTCGCCGTAGGTCTCGACCAGGGGCACGGCGACCTCGTCGATGACCATGCGGGTGTGGTGCAGGTCGATATGGGTGTGTTCGGCGAAATAGCGGGCGTCCGCGTCGGGGTGGAATTCCGCCAGATAGCGGGCGTGGTCGCGGGTGGAGCGCTGGTAGGCGGTCTCGGCGAACAGCAGGAACCCGACCTGTAGGAAGAAATTGCGTGGGTTCTGGAACAGGTGGTGGATGGCGTTGTGCAGCTCGAGCGCGGCGGTGTCGAAGAACGGCCAATAGGCGTTGTAGGTGTCCGACAGGCCGAAATCGCGCATGACGGCGCGGTAGAGCACGCTGTGCTTACGCCCATGGGCGCCATAGCCGAACTCGTCGATCAGGATGCGGAACAGGGCCGATTGCGGCGCGCCGAACTCGCCTACCACCCCCAGCGCCGAGGCCGAAGCCTCGGCCAGCAGGTCGGCGGAGGACTGGATCAGGAAGTTCCGGTAGTGGGCCTCTCGCTGCGGGCTGGTCCGCAGGAAGGCCGTGAAGGCGTCCTCAGGTCGCGCGCGCAGTTCCGGCAGGAGGGCGTCGGCATAGGCGGCGAGGTTGCGGCCATGCGCGGCCTGCTTGGCCGTCTCAAGCGCGGGGGCCAGGAGCTCATGCTCAAGCTCGGCGCGCAAGGCCTCGAGCCGGGCCATCTCGGCGGGATCGTAATGGCGGCGCAAGCGCGCCAGGATCGAGCCGCCGCCCGCATCCTCGGGAAGCAGCATGTAACGCGCCTGGTAGGCGCGCATCAGAGCCTGGTGCTTGGCGTGGCGCAGCCGGGCGGGGTCGGTGTCCCATCCTGCCTCACCGGCGTCGATGCGCAGGTCCCAGGCGGCGGGCGGATCGGTCCCGGCCCGGACGGCGAGGTGTCCGCCGATCTCGGCGATCTGGGCCGCGCCGATCATCCCGCCACCTGCAGGGGCCGATAAACCGACACCCCGACGCCGCTCTTGATGAACCAGTCGGTGAGCCGCCAGCGGGACAGGGAGAGCGCCGATGCGCCATCGCCGGCCCGCAGGAAGGTCGGAGCGTCGGCCGCGCCCGAGATGACGGGGATGTGCTTGATGACGATCCGCGAGACCATCTGCGCCTCGAACAGACTGTGCAGCAGGCGCGAACCGCCCTCCGCGATCAGGGTCCTGATCCCGCGGGAGTGGAGCAGGGCCATGAGGGCGGCCAGGTCGACGCGGTCCTCGCCACAGCGGACCACCTCGACCGTTGGCTTGGCGCGCAGGGCTGCCACCACCTCGTCCGGGGCGAGATCGCAGACCGCCACCAGGGTGGGGCGGCCATCGTTCAGTAGGCGCGAGTCCAGAGGCAGGGCGCCCATCGAGGCCGGGACCACCCGCAACGGGTCGCGGCCTTCCGCATAACGGACGGTGAGCTCGGGGTCGTCGCTGCGCACCGTGCCGGCGCCGACCATGATGGCGTCATGCAGGGCCCGTTGCTCATGGAACCAGGCCCGCAGATCGTCGCCATAGAAGGCGAAGAGGTCCTTGCTGGAAGCGCCCGGGCCCAGGGACAGTTTTCCATCGATCGTCAGTTCGGACAGGGTGGTGATCTCGAGCATCGGCTTCCCGTGGCGGATGGCTGTTTGGCCTGTCGCCATTGCAACGCTTGGTCTGGGGCTTTGTTGCGGCACGGACGATTGGAAAAGTTCTCGCCGGCCTGTCGGTCGGACCTTCGCCCGTTCGTCCTCAGTTACGAACAAGCCCGAAAGGAGATCTCCATGACCGACACCATCGATCCCAAGGCCCCTGCCGCCGTCGAAGTGAAGGGCGGCGTCGTGCCGTATTTGAGCATCGACGGCGCGACCAAGGCCGCGGCTTTCTACGAGAAGGCGTTCGGCGCGGTGATCGCCGCGCAATATCCGCCCGACGAACAGGGCCGGACCATGCACATCCACCTCTATCTCAACGGCGGCTCGCTCATGCTGAGCGACGGCTATCCCGAGCACGGCCAGCCCGCGCTGCCCGCCCAGGGCTACACCCTGATGCTGCCGGTGAGCGACATCCAGACCTGGTACAAGCGCGCCGTGGACGCCGGCGCCGAGGCCACCGTGAAGCCCGAGAAGATGTTCTGGGGCGACATCTATGGCGAGGTCCGCGACCCCTTCGGCGTCACCTGGTCAATGAACCAGCAGGCCTGACGGCCTCCTAGCTGAGCGCGCGCTTGTAGAGGGTCAGGAGTTCGCTCCAGGCCTTCTCGGCGGCAGGCTCGTTGTAGACTTGGCTGCCCTTGACCGTCCAACCGTGAGCGGCGCCCTCATAGACCTCGACCTTGTTCGGCCGCTTGGCGGCTTCGAGGGCGGCCTTGATCTTGTCCTTGGCGGTCGGGTCCTGCTTGTCGTCGTTGTCGGCGACGGCGACGAGGTACTCGGCGTGGCTCTTGGTCAGGGTGAGGTGGGGGCTGGTCGGCTGGTCGGTGTGCAGGCCTCCGCCATGGAAGCTCGCCACCGCGCCCACCCGGGCGGGCACGGCGCCGGCGGTGCGGAAGGCCAGCGGCCCGCCCATGCAGTAGCCTTGGGTTCCGACCTTCCTCTTCTTGTTGGTCTGGGGTTGGGCGTCGAGGAAGGCGAGATAGGCCGCCGCGTCGCGGTCGGTGCCCTCAGGTGTCACGCTGGCGCGCAGGGGGCCGAGCTTGGCGCGGTCCTCGGGGTTGGCGAAGTTGAAGCCGCCTTCGACGACCGGCGCGCGCTTAAGGCGGTAATAGAGGTTGGGGACCAGCACCACATAGCCCTCGGCGGCGAGCCGGCGGCCCATTTCGCGGAAGGCCGGGCGCAGGCTGACCACGTCGGGCCAGATCACCACGGCGGGCCAGGAGCCTTTACCCTGCGGGAAGTAGAGGGCCGCGTCCGCCACGCCGTCGAGTGTCTTCACCTCGACGTCCTTCTCGACCACCGGGACGGCGGCTCGAGCCGAGCCCGCGACGCCGACGGCGGCCACGGTCATCAGGCCGAAGGCACGGCGCGAGACCGACGGATCGTCGATCAGGCCCTGGTGGATGTCGTCGTCACACATGTGGGGTCTCCTCAGCTTTGCCGCAAAGCTTGGCCCCGAATGTTGCGCGGATGTGTCGGCGAGGGGAAGGCGGTTCCTGAACGCCAGCTAACCTGAGCCTCAGGACGCGTTCAGGGGCTGGGCGTCATCAAGGCGGCAACGGCCGTGAAACCCACGGCGCCCACAGGAACAGCAGCGATGTCAGCATCCCTCCATGTGGTGGCCGCAAGTCCGGCCGCGCCGGCCAGCCTGAGCGAGCGGGTCCGTCAGCTCCAGGCCGAGGCGCGCAGCCTGGCCCGCGAGCACGTCGATCTGCTGGAGGCCAATCTGTTGGCGATGCAGCGTATCGCCGACGAGATCGCCCAGGGCGGCGAGGCCTATCCTCCCGGGGTACGGGACATTGCACGCCGGCTGAGCGAGGACAGCGCGGCCAGGGGCCGTACGCTCGAGGCGATCATGGCGCGGCGCTGAGCCCGCCGGCCTCAACTTGACGCGACGTCTTGTGGCCTCGGGCCGTTGGCCCTAAGGGCAGCGCCATGCTGGAACATCTGAAGGCCAACAACCGGGCCTGGGCTGAGCGGATGCTCTCGGCCGACGCCGGGTTCTTCAAGCGGCTGGCCAATCAGCAGGCGCCTGAGTACCTGTGGATCGGCTGTTCCGACAGCCGTGTGCCGGCCAATGAGATCGTCGATCTCGATCCCGGCGAACTGTTCGTGCACCGCAACGTCGCCAACCTTGCCCCGCCGCAGGACGCCAACTACCTGTCTGTGCTGCAGTTCGCCGTCGACGTGTTGAAGGTGAAGCACGTGATGGTGGTGGGCCACTACGGCTGCGGCGGCGTGGCCGCGGCGGTGGACGGCCAACGGCGCGGCCTGGTCGATCACTGGCTGCACCCGATCCGCGAAGTCCATCAGGCGCACCGCCATGAGCTGGAGGCGATCCCCGAGGAAAGCGCGCGCCTGGACCGCCTGTGCGAGCTGAACGTGGTCCGCCAGGTGCGAAACGTGGCCTCCGACGTCTTCGTCCAGGACGCCTGGGCGCGCGGCCAGGATGTCTGCGTGCATGGCTGGGTCTATTCGCTGGCCAACGGCCTGGTCACCGACCTGGACGTAACAATAACCTGCTCCGACGACCTGGCCCGGCTGGACTAGGGCTCGGCCCTCAGGGCTTCACGTCATAGGCGCCGACGATTTCGGGCCGCAGGTCGACGGATGGCGCGAAGGTCGGCGTCAAGCGAGCGTGGGTCGCCTGTTCGTAGGCGTAACCTAGCGACAGCAGCCGCGCCTCCGACCAGGCGGTTCCGATGAAGGACAACCCCACCGGTAGGCCCGACACCTCGCCCATGGGCACGGTCAGGTGCGGATAGCCCGCCACGGCCGGCGGGCTGGAGAACGAGCCAAGCCAGCGGCTGCCGACCACCGGGTCGACGCGGGGCGCCGGGCCCCCGGTGACCGCCACCAGCACCTCGACATTGGCGTCCTTCAACCACTTGTCGATCCCATCGGGACCGGCCAGGCGCCGGCCGTCGTCGCGGGCCTTGAGATAGGTGGGGTCGTCGAGGCCGACCGCCGCCTGGGCGGTCTTGAAGGTTTCCTGGCCGAACAGCGGCATCTCCTGATCCGCATGGGCCTCGTTGAAGGCGATGAGGTCGGCCAGGGTGCGGGTCTTGACCTGCTCGGGCGAGGTGCTGGCCAGGTAGGCGTTGACGCCGGCCTTGAACTCCACCCGCAGCACCAGCTCCTCGGCCGCCGCGATCGCAGTGGTGCTCGGAGCGTTGACCTCCACCAGCACCGCGCCGGCCGCCTTCATGGCGCTCAGGGCCTTGTCATAGACCGCGTCGATCCCCGGGTGGCGCCCGGCCATGTTGCGCAGAATCCCGATCCGCGCGCCCTTCAGGGCGCCAGCGTCCAGGGCCGCGAGATAGTCGGTCCGACGGGCGTCGGCCTCCCGGGTGGCCGGGTCGGCCGGATCGGATCCGGCCAGAGCGCTCAGCATGGCCGCGGCGTCGGCGACATTGCGGGTCATCGGGCCGGCGGTGTCCTGGCTGGCGGAAATCGGCACCACGTGGGTGCGCGAGATCAGGCCCACGGTGGGTTTGAGCCCCACCACGCCGTTCATGGCCGCCGGGCAGGTGATCGAGCCGTCGGTCTCGGTGCCGACGGCGCCGGCCGCCAGCCCCGCCGACACCGCCGCGCCGGAGCCGGAGGACGAGCCGCAGGCCCCGCGGTCCAGGGCGTGGGGATTGCGCACCAGGCCGCCGACGGCGCTCCAGCCACTGATCGAGCGTGACGAGCGGTAATTGGCCCATTCCGAGAGGTTGGCCTTGCCTAGGATCACGGCGCCTGCGTCGGTCAGGCGGCGGACCAGGGGTGCGTCGCGCTCGGGCACGTTGTCCTTCAGCGCCAGGGAGCCGGCGGTAGTGGCCGTGCCGTCCCAGGATTCGATATTGTCCTTCAGCAGGATCGGCACGCCGTGCAGGGGGCCTCGGAGCTTGCCGGCTTTGCGCTCGGCGTCCAGCTTGCGGGCGTCGGCGAGCGCGTGGTGGTTGATCGCGATGACCGCATTGAGCCTCGGGCCCTCGCGGTTCATCGCCGCGATGCGGGCGAGATAGGACCGGGTCAAGCTCTCCGACGTGGTCGCGCCTGTCGTCATGGCCTGCTGCTGCTGGGCGAAGGACCCGAAGGCCAGGTCGTTCGCCGCCGCTGTTCCGGCCGCCAGGGTCATCGCCATCGTCAGGCCCGCCAGGATCTTCATGTCACGCCCCACCGCTGAGTTCCCATGGAGCGGCGCCGGGGCGGACATGACAAGGGCCGCGCCTGGAGAGCGCGGCCCTGTCGGAAACTGGCTACCCGGCGCTAGTGCTTCAGCGCGTCGCGGGCGGCGTCCTTGAGATTGCCGACGCCCTGCTGGATCTTGCCGGAAATCTTGTCGGCGGTCCCTTCGGCTTCGAGGCGCTCATTGCCCGTGGCCTTGCCGGCGGCTTGCTTGATCGAGCCCGCGGCGTCCTTGGCGGCGCCCTTGATCTGGTCTTTGTGCATCGGCGTGATCCTTCGGAATACGGGGCCAGAGGAGCGGCCCCGGTCAGAACTACGCGTGGGCGGGCGGTTCGGTTCCTAGCCGGCGGCCGTGCGGTCCAGCAGGGCGGCGAAGGCGGCACAGGCGACCTTGCGCGCTGTGGAATCCCCCATCAGCCGCTTGGCGTCGGCCTGGCCCAGGACATAGCTCTTCATCTGGAAAACCACGACGGCGGCCTCCTCGTCGGAGAGCTCGGGATCGCGCAGCGCCTTCGCCTCGCGGGTCAGCGCCTTGCGCCACTGCTTGACGCGGCGGATCAGGAGGTCGCGTAGCGGACCGGGCTGGTCGTCCAGCTCGACGCTGGCGGCCACGATCAGGCAGCCGCCGGCGGCGTTCTCCACCTCGGACCAGTCGAGCCAGCGATCGAAGACCATTTCCACGCGCGGCCGGCCCGGGGGCAAGGCCTCGGCGGGGCCCAATATGAAGTCCACGAAGCGGTCGAAACCCCGGTCTAGGGTCGCCAGCTCCATCACTTCCTTGGACTCGAAATGCTTGAAGAGGCCGCTCTTGGAGAGGCCCACGGCCTCGGCCACGTCATTGAGGCTGACCGCCCCAAAGCCCTTCACTGCGGCCTGTCGCGCGGTCTCATCGAGAATCCGCGCCTTGGTGGCGTCGCCCTTGCGCAAAGCCAAGCCTCCCCGCTTGACAGAAAGTGACCGATCGTGCTCTTTGAGCGGTAGTGAC
>NZ_JAUYNW010000049.1 GCF_030698145.1 Phenylobacterium sp.
CACGAACCCCGCCACTCGATCCCGAAGGTCAGAAGAGTAAGGACGCGCCATGCAAGCTGGCCTCCTGCCCAGCCCACATCTTGAATCATGATCCGCAGACAACCGGAATCCCGATTCAATCAGCAGCGGTCAGGCTCTAGAGGAGACGTGAGCGGATGGTCTGCGACAGCAGGTCGATGATGCTGACCGCCACAACGATGACGATAGAGATCGCCGCCACCCGCCCGTAGGAGAAGCTGTTGAGGCTGTCGAACAGGATCTGGCCGATCCCGCCGGCCCCGATCAGACCAAGGACGGTCGCCGCCCGGCTGTTGGATTCGAACCGGTAGAGGGCATAGGAGGTCCAGAGCGGCGCTACCTGCGGAATGACGCCCCAGACGATCTCCTGCAGGGGCGCGGCGCCGGTTGCGCGGACCCCCTCGACGGGGCCCTTGTCGATGGACTCCACCGCCTCGGAGAACAGCTTGCCCAGCACCCCGCCGGTGTTGAGCGCCAGGGCCATGACGCCGGCGAAGGGACCCAGGCCCACGGCCACGACGAACATGGTGCCGATCACCAGGTCTGGGATTGAGCGCAGGGCGTCCATGACCCGGCGGATGGGCATCTGGATATAGCTCGGGGTGACGTTGCGCGCGCCCAGCAGGCCGAGCGGCACGGCCAGGACCACGGCGATGGTGGTGCCCCAGAGGGCGATCTGGATCGTCACCCACATCTGCGTGACCAGCAGCCGCCAGTCGCTCCAATCGGGCCGGATGAAGTCCCGGCCGAACTGGCGCATGTTCTCGGAGTTCTGGAAGAGGAGCGGCAGCTTCTCCATCTCCACCGGCCCGAAGCCGACGATCAGCATGGTGGCGATGCCGCCCCACAGGATGATGTCGAACACCCGCTGGCCGAGCGGGCGGACCGGGGGCTTCAACAGGTCGGGCGCGGGCGCAGTGACGGTCACGGGACGATCCTACTGCGCGGCCGCCGGCTGACCGGTCTTGGCCTCCAGGGCGGCGCGCTCGGCCTTGATGGCGTCCAGCGACGTCTTGGCCTTGGCCATCTTGGCCTTGTCGTTCTTGTTGGTGGCTTCCAGGAGGGCCTCGGTGGCTTCCATCTCCTTGACCGGCAGCAGATGGCTGGCGTCGGCCGGCTTGAAGCCGCCGATGGACAGCGCGTTCAGCAGCTTGCGCTGGCGTTCGGGCTCGGCGCCCTCGCCCTGCGCATAGGTGAGGAAGAACCGCCGCAGCTTTTCCTTCACGGCCGGATCAAGGTCGCTGCGCCAGATGATCGGGTCCTCGGGAAGCTTGGGGCTTTCCCAGATCACCCGGACCTGTTCGTCGACGCCGGTGCCGCGCTCCTTCTGCAGGCGAATGGCCGTGGAGTTGTTGGTCGCCACGTCCAGCACGCCCTTGGCCACCGAGAACAGGTTGGCCTGGTGGTTGGCCGACTTCACCGCCTTGAAGCACTTGGCCGGGTCGATGTTGTTGGGCGCGAACAGATAGGTCATCGGGGCGAGGGTGCCGGAGGTGGACTTGGCGTCGCCGATCCCGAAGGTGAGCGACTTGTCGCACCGGAGCACGTCCTCCAGGGTGGTCTTGCTCTTGGCGGGCACGATGATGACGGACTTGTAGCCGTCGATGTTCGACGGATCGAAGGTCCGCGCGAAGACCTCGCCATTGGCGCGGCGTACGGCCTCCAGGCCCGAGAGATTGGAGAACCAGCCGGCGTCCACCTGCTTGAAGCGCAGGGCCTCGATCAGGGCGGTGTAGTTGGAGGCGAAGAACGGCTTCACCGGAATGCCGATCGACTTTTCCATGTCGGCCAGGATCGGCTTCCAGAAGGTCTCCATGCTGGTGGAGTTCTCGGTCGCCAGGATCGAGAAATTGATCACCTGCGGTTCCGCGCCCGGCGCCGGCGCGTCCTGTGCCTGGCCGCACGCCGAGAGGCCAAGGCCGGCCAGACCGGTCGCGAGGAGGTTACGGCGGTCGATCATTTGGGCGCTCCTTCCCAGAAGACGTCTTCGAACTCGGGGCCGTAGATGTCGATCAGGCGGGTCTTGTCCAGGCCGTCGGCGCCGCCGTCATAGACGACCTTACCGGCCTTCAGCGCGACCACACGGTCGCAATAGCGCAGCGCGTAGTCCACCTGGTGCAGGGTGACCACGACGGTCAGGCCGTCCATCCGGTTCAGGTCGCGCAGGATGTCCATCACCTTGCGGGCCGAAACCGGGTCGAGGGAGGCTACCGGCTCGTCGGCCAGGATGATCTTGGCCTTCTGGACCAGGGCGCGAGCGATGGCGCCGCGCTGCTGCTGGCCGCCAGACAGGGTGTTGGCGCGCTGGGCCGCGTACTCGGCCACGCCCACGCGGGCCATGGCCGCCATGGCCGCGCTCTGGGTTTCCCTCGGCCAGGCGCCGAACACGCCGCGGATGAACGGGATGCGGCCCAGCGAGCCCAAGGCGACGTTCGAGAACAGGGTCAGGCGGCCGACCAGGTTGAACTGCTGGAAGATGAAGCCGATGCGGATGCGCGCGTCGCGCACCTTGGGGGAAATCTTGCCCTCGGACTGGACCACCTCGCCGAAGGCCTCGATCCGGCCCTCGCCCGCATCGATGGTCTGCAAGCCGCTGATCGAGCGCAGCAGGGTCGACTTGCCGGAACCCGACGGGCCGATCAGGGCGATCATCTCGCCCTTGCGCACATTGAGGGAAACTGAGTCCAAGGCGCGTCGCGAGCCGAAGCTCTTCGAGGCGTTCCGCACGGACAGAACCGCGGCGTCAGTCATGGATGGCGAGGCTTCCCCGGATCGGCGCACACAGGTGTCGGAGCGGTTGTGATCGCCGACCTCTACGACGGCTTCATGACATGGCCGCTGGCGTGCGGTCCAGCATCGGTTGACGCCTGCGGGCGGCGATCGATTTCGAACGCACGGAACGGCGCGGAATCCGGCTGTGGATAAGGATGAATCGTCCCCCCACGCAATCCCTGACGGGCCCAGGGTTTGGCGATGATTTTCGCGTGCGGAAATAAACAGCTTTACATCGAGGTTCATCGCCCCTATTTCGCACCGCTCCGGCGGACCCGATGTCCTGAAAAGCGCTGCTAACGCCGGCTAGGTTCAACTGCCAATGGGGGTTACGTGAATTGCACACGTACCATACGCCCCTGGACCTGG
>NZ_JAUYNW010000050.1 GCF_030698145.1 Phenylobacterium sp.
CACGAACCCCGCCACTCGATCCCGAAGGTCAGAAGAGTAAGGACGCGCCATGCAAGCTGGCCTCCTGCCCAGCCCACATCTTGAATCATGATCCGCAGACAACCGGAATCCCGATTCAATCAGCAGCGGTCAGGCTCTAGACCACCGCCACCGGGGTCTTACCCAGCTGCGATGCGGCCTTGGCCAGCGCGGTGATGCGGGCCCAGTCGCCGGCCTGGACAGCGTCCCGGGGCGCCACCCAGCTGCCGCCGACGCAGATCACGTTGGGCTGGGCCAGATAGTCGGGGGCGTTCTGCAGGTCGACCCCGCCGGTCGGGCAGAAGGTCGCCTGCGGGAAGGGGCTGGCGAAGGCCTTGAGCGCGCCCACGCCGCCGACGATGTTGGCCGGGAAGAGCTTGAAATAGGTGAAACCGGCCCTCAGGCCCCACATCAGCTCGGTGGCCGTGGCGATGCCCGGCAGCAGCGGCAGGGGACCGTCGGAGCCCTCGCCCTCGATCAAGCCGGGGCTGACCCCGAACCGGGCGCCGTTGTCGGCGGCCGCCTGGCGGGCCGCGGCCGTGGTGACCGTGCCGACGCCGACCACCGCGCCCTCGACCTCGCCGGAGATGCGCCGCACGCAGTCCAGCGCCACGGGCGTGCGCAGGGTGACTTCCAGGGCGTAGAGGCCGCCGGCCACCAGGGCCTTGGCGAGGGGCACGGCGTGCGCCTCCTCCTCGATGATCAGGACCGGCACCACGGGCGCCAACTTCAGGATCTCGGCGAAGGTCAAAGGCGGCTTCCTTCCAGTTGTTCCAGCACGCGGGCGGCCCCGACCAGGGCGGCATAGGGATGCACGATCAGCGAGGTCGGGATGTCGCGGGTATAGTCCGAAAGCCGGCCCTTGTCCTCGAACCGGCGGCGGAAACCGCCCGAGGCCAGGCGGTCGGCCATGCGCGGCGCGATGCCGCCGGAGACATAGACCCCGCCACGCGCGCCGCAGGTGAGCGCCAGGTCGCCGGCCACCGAGCCCATGATCTCGCAGAAGCGGTCCAGGGTCTCCTCCGCCAGCAGGTCGCCGCCGGCCTGGCCGGAGGCCAGCACGGCCTTTTCGTCCGTGAGGTCGGCGGCCACGCCGCGCACGTCGGCCAGGCCCCGATAGAGCGAATAGAGCCCCGGCCCCGACAGGATGCGCTCGATGGACACCCGTCCGTGGGTGCGGCGCAGGCTGGCCCAGATGGCGGCCTCCACCCCGTCGGAGGGCGCGAAGGCGGCATGGCCGCCCTCGCTGGGGATGGCGATGTCGCCGCGCTCGGTGCGCACCACCATGGAGACCCCGAAGCCGGTGCCAGCCCCCAGCACCACCACGGGCGCGCCTTCGGCGCCTTTCAGGGCCGGCCCGATGACCCGCAGGTCGTCGGCGTCCATCACCGGGGCGGCCAGGGCCTGGGCGGCGAAGTCGTTGATCAGCCTGGCGGCGTGGAACTCGAAGGTGCCGATCAGCTCTCCCTCGGAGATCCGCCAATCGAGATTGGTGAACTCGATCTCGCCCTCGACCACGGGGCCGGCCACGGCCAGCACCGCCTTGTCGGGCCGCTGGCGCCCGGCGGTGGCGTCCAGGTACTCGCCGATCACCTCGGTGAGCGAGCCGTATTCCGAGGCGGGATAGGTCTTGGGACTGCGGATCTTGCCGGTGTTGTCGACCAGGGCGAGGCGGGCGTTGGTGCCGCCGACATCGCCGACCAGGCCGGTATAGACAGTCTTCACGCGGCGTCTCCGAACAGGGCGCAGGCGCCGGCCTCGGCGGGTCCCGCGGACCTGCGCATCCAGCCGAACAGTTCGCGGCCATAGCCGAACCCGGCGGGCGGGGTCGGGGCCGCGGTCCGGCCCGCAAGCTCGGCGGGGTCGACCAGGATGTCGAGGACGCCGGTGTGGCCGTTCAGGCGGATGATGTCGCCGTCGCGGACATTGGCCAGCGAACCGCCCATGGCGGCCTCCGGCGTCACGTGGATGGCGGCCGGCACCTTGCCTGAGGCGCCCGACATCCGCCCGTCGGTGACCAGGGCCACCTTGAAGCCCTTGTCCTGCAGCACGCCCAGGACCGGGGTCAGGCTGTGCAGCTCTGGCATGCCGTTGGCGCGCGGCCCCTGGAACCGAACCACGGCGATGAAGTCGCGGTTGAGCTCGCCGCGCTTGTGGGCCGCCAGCAGATCGTCCTGGTCGTCGAACACCAGGGCCGGCGCCTCGACCACCAGGTTCTCGGGCTTGACCGCCGAGGTCTTGATGACGGCTCGCCCAAGCTGGCCTTTCAGCAGCCGCAGGCCGCCCTCGGGCAGGAAGGGATCGGAGACCGGGCGCAGGATGTCGGGGTTCAGGCTCTGGGCGGTCCCGTCGCGCCAGACCAGTTCGCCATGCTCCAGGAACGGCTCCTGCTGGTAGCGGCGCAGGCCGGGGCCGGCGACCGTAACCACGTCCTCGTGGGCGAGGCCGGCGTCCAGCAGCTCGCGCACTACGAAAGCCATGCCGCCGGCGGCGTGGAAGGCGTTCACGTCCTCCGACCCGTTCGGATAGACCCGCGCCAGCAGGGGGGTCACGGCCGAGAGCTCGTCGAAGTCCGACCAGTCGATCAGCACGCCGGCGGCCCGGGCCATGGCCACCAGGTGCAGGGTGTGGTTGGTCGAACCGCCGGTGGCCAGCAGGCCCGCCAGGGCGTTGACGATGGCCTTGGCGTCCACCACGGCGGCCATCGGGGTGTAGTCGTTGGTCGCCTGGGTGATCTCGACGGCCCGCTTGGGGGCGTAGGCCACGAGGGCGTCGCGCAGCGGCGTGTTGGGGTGGATGAAGGCCGAGCCCGGCAGGTGCAGGCCCATCATCTCCATCATCATCTGGTTGGAGTTGGCGGTGCCGTAGAAGGTGCAGGTGCCCGGCCCGTGGTAGGACTTCATCTCGACTTCGAGCAGCTCATCGCGGGTGGCCTTGCCCTCGGCGAACAGGCCGCGCACCCGGGCCTTCTCGGCGTTGGAGAGGCCGCTGCTCATCGGGCCGGCGGGGACGAAGATCACCGGGAGATGGCCGAAGGCCAGGGCCCCGATGGTCAGGCCGGGCACGATCTTGTCGCAGATGCCCAGCAGCAGGGCCGCGTCGAAGGCGTCATGGGTGAGCGCCACGGCCGTCGACATGGCGATCACGTCGCGGGAAAACAGCGACAGCTCCATGCCCGGGCGGCCTTGGGTCACGCCATCACACATGGCCGGCACGCCGCCGGCGAACTGGGCGGTGGCGCCGACCTCCTCGGCCCCAGCCTTGATGAGTTCGGGATAGCGCTCCATCGGCTGGTGGGCCGAGAGCATATCGTTATAGGCCGAGACGATGGCGACGTTGGGGGCGTTGGGATTGCGCATCCGCTGCTTGTCCTCGTCGGGCGAGGCGGCGAAGGCGTGGGCCCAGTTGGCGCAGGAGAGCTTGGCGCGGCCGGGGCCCTGATGGCCGGCGGCCTCCATGCGGGCCAGATAGTCGGCGCGCGCGTCGCGGCTGCGTTCGACGATGCGCTCGGTGACGGCGGCGGTGACGGAATGTAGCGGGGCAGGCATGAAGCGGGCTCTCTAACTCACATGGTCCAGAGGATGCGCACCGGCGCTTTAGCCTGTTCCAGCAGGGCGTGCACGGGAAGACCGGCGGCGTCCTCGACGATCGCCCGCTTCGCCGCGCCGGAGATCAGGATCAGGGTGGCGCGCGCCCTCAGCAGGGCGGGCAGGGTCATGGTTATCCGCGCGACGGGCGGCGATCCGACCCCTTCCGGAACGCCCAGCAGCAGCCGGTCGCCGCCTGGGTCCATGCCGGCCTCGAGCACCGGACTGCCGGGGATCAGCGAGGCCACATGGCCGTCCTCGCCCATGCCCAGCAGCAGCATGTCGAATGAGCCCAGGGCCGCCACGTCGGCCTCGGCCAGGTCGGCCGCGGCCTGCGGACTGTCGGCGGGCCGCCAGAGGGGCACGAAGCGCGCCGCCGCCGCCGCCGCCGCGCCGGTCAGCAGGTGTTCGCGGACCAGGCGCTCATTGGAGTCCGCCGAGGTGGCGGGGGTGAACCGGTCGTCGGACAGGGTGACGGCGACCCGGCCCCAATCCAGCCGCGAACGGGCCAGCCGATCATAGATCGGCGCCGGCGATCGGCCGCCCGTGGCCACCAGGCTGGCGCCCCCGCGATGGTCGATGGCTGAGATCAGGGCGCCGTGAACGGCGGTCGTCGCGGCCTCGGCGAGAGCGGCGGGAGTCGGGAAGGTCTCGATCATGCTTCGCCCATAACGCCTGGAGGCGGCAAACGCCGCCGCAATTCGCCTGTCGGGCGAGAATTCGGCGCCGCAGCGCGGAACAATCGCCGCGGTTGGCGAGCTATGGCTACGGCCCGTCCCGCGTAACGGCGCCATTCGAGGGGGCTTGCCCGCATCGTCAGGAGTACCGCCATGAGGATCGCTCAGGTTCCCCCGCTCTATGAGGCCGTCCCCCCGCGTCTGTACGGCGGGACGGAGCGGGTCGTGGCGCACCTGACCGACGCCCTGGTGGAGCTGGGACACGACGTCACCCTGTTCGCCAGCGCCGAGGCCGAGACCAAGGCCCGGCTGGTCGCCGTCCGCGACCAGGCGATCCGCCTGGATCCCGCGGAGCTGAAGTCCGACCTGGCGGCCCACATCACGCAGCTCACTGAGGTCCGGCGCCGGGCCCATGAGTTCGACGTCATCCACTTCCACACCGACATGCTGCACTTCCCGTTCTTCGAGGCCATGCCGGACAAGACGCTGACCACGCTGCACGGGCGGCTGGACGTGAAGGACCTGCCCGACGTCTACCGGCGCTGGCGGCAGTTCCCGCTGGTGTCGATCTCGGACGACCAGAGGCGGCCCATCCCCTTCGCCAACTGGGCGGGCACGGTGCACCACGGCATGAGCGCCGAGCTCTACCAGCCGAGCTACGAGCCCGGGGCCTATCTGGCCTTCCTGGGACGCATCTCGCCAGAGAAGCGGCCGGATCGCGCCATCGCCATCGCCCAACGCCTGGGGATGCGCCTGAAGATCGCCGCCAAGGTGGACGCTGCCGACCTGCGCTACTTCCAGGACAAGATCGAACCGCTGATCCTGGCCGAGCCCCTCGTGGAGTACGTGGGCGAGATCGGCGACGCGGCGAAGTCGGCCTTCCTCGGCGGGGCCAGCGCCCTGCTGTTCCCCATCGACTGGCCCGAACCCTTCGGCCTGGTGATGATCGAGGCCATGGCCTGCGGAACGCCCGTGGTGGCCTACGCCAACGGCTCGGTCCCCGAGGTGGTCGAGGACGGGGTCACCGGCTACATCGTCCATGACGAGGATCAGGCCGTGGCCGCCGTGCGCCGCGCCGTGGGCTTGAACCGCCAGGAGGTCCGGCGCAGATTCGAGCTTCGGTTCTCGGCGACGGCCATGGCCCGGCGATATCTCGACCTCTATGCGGAGGCCCTGAGTCCGGGCCGACCGGGCGTCGCCCCGGAGCGAAATTCGATCCGACTGGATCGAATTTCGCTCCGTCTTTGAAATTGACCATTTTCTTCGACGAACCGGTGGCCACTTCGTCGGAAAATGGTCGGAACGCGAACGGCTGAGGACAGAGGCTTATGGACGACCTCGCGCCGGCCCCGGACGCGCCCGTCGAGCACGGCGAAACCGGCGAGCCCCGCGTTCCCCATCGGCTGTTCGCCCTGAAGGACAAGGACACCTTCGTGGTGTGCGACGCGTTCGGGGACATCCTGGGCGCCGCGGACGGCCTGTTCCACAACGACACCCGCATCCTGTCGCGGTTCCGGGTGTTGCTGGGCGGCCAGCCGCCGTCGCTGCTGTCGGCGGCGATCGCCCAGGACAACGTGTTCTTCACGTCGAACGGCGCCAACCAGGCCCTGCCCTATCCGGGCGGGCCTGTGGGTCCCCCCGGCGTCCTGCACATCGAGCGCAAGCGGTTCCTGTGGCAGGAGCGGCTCTATGAGCGCATCGCCTGCGTCAACTACAGCCGCGACGTGGTGCTGCTGCCCCTCTCGCTGGAGTTCGGCGCGGACTTCCACGACATGTTCGAAGTGCGCGGCATGAAGCGCGAGCGGCGCGGCTACCACCACCTTCCCGAGGTGGACGGCCGTTCGGTGCGCTACCGCTACGAGGGCCTGGACGGCGTCGAGCGCACCAGCGTCATCGCCTTTTCCGATCCGCCCGGCCGGATCGGGGCGCACCGGGCCGACTACATGTACTCGCTGCAGCCCGAGGGCCGGCTGGAGCTCTATCTCGAGATCGGTGCCGAGGGCGGCTACACCCCCAGCAAGGAGCGGTTCCGCGACGCCGCGGCCCGCGCCCGCTGGGACATGCGCGCGCGGCGCCGACACGGCGCGCGCCTGCGCACCTCCGGGCGGCTGTTCAACGAATGGCTTGAGAAATCCAAGGCCGACCTCGCCCTGCTCACCACCCAGATGGAGACCGGCCCCTATCCCTATGCCGGCATTCCCTGGTTCTCGACCGCCTTCGGGCGCGACGCGATCATCACCGCCTGGCAGATCCTGTGGTTCGAGCCTGGCCTGGCCAAGGGCGTGCTGACCTACCTGGCCGCCAACCAGGCCCAGGAGATCTCGGCCTTCCGCGACTCCGCCCCCGGCAAGATCATGCACGAGACCCGCAAGGGCGAGATGCCGGCCTTGGGCGAGGTGCCGTTCGGACGCTATTACGGCGGGGTCGACACCACGCCGCTGTTCATCGCCCTGGCCGGCGCCTATGCCGAGCGCACCGGCGACTTCGAGCTGATCGAGGCCCTGTGGCCGGCGCTCAAGGCCGCCACCGCCTGGATGGAGCACTATGGCGACACCAACGCCGACGGCCTGATCGACTACAAGCGCGGCCAGGACTCCGGCCTCTCCAACCAGGGCTGGAAGGATTCCGAGGACAGCGTCTTCCACAAGGACGGCCGGTTCCCCAACGGCCCCGTGGCGCTGGTGGAGGTGCAGGGCTACGCCTTCTGCGCCTATCGGGCCATGGCCGCCTTCGCACGGCGCCAGGGCGACGAGCCGCACGCCGAGCGCTGGGCGGGCCGGGCCGAGCAGATCCGGGAGTCGGTCGAGCGGATGTTCTGGATGGAGGACGAGGGCTATTACGGCATCGCCATCGACGGCGAGGGCGCGCTCTGCCGGGTGATGTCGTCCAACCCCGGGCACCTGCTGTTCTCGGGCCTGCCGTCGCCGGAGCGCGCGCACCGGGTCACCAAGCGAATCCTGTCGGCGGGCTTCGATTCCGGCTGGGGCGTGCGGACGCTCGCCACCGGCCAGGCGCGCTTCAATCCGATGAGTTACCACAACGGCTCGGTCTGGCCGCACGACACGGCGCTCTGCGCCATGGGGCTGTCGCGCTATGGCGAACGCGCCGGCGTGGTGTCGCTGACCTCGGGCCTGTTCGAGACAGCGGCCAGTTACGAGATGCGCCTGCCCGAGCTGTTCTGCGGCTTCCCGCGCATGGCCGGCGAGCCGCCGGTGGCCTATCCGGTCGCCTGCCTGCCCCAAGCCTGGGCGGCGGGGTCGGTGTTCATGATGGTGCAGGCCTGCCTGGGGATCAGTGTCGACGGCGACAAGGGCGAGGTGGAGGTGCGCGACCCCCACCTGCCGATCGGCATCGACCGGTTCTGGATCGAGGGCCTGCGGGTCGGCGACGCCAGGATCGACCTGGGCTTCGAGCGCGAGGGCGGGCGCGTCCGCGTCCACGCCCGCGGCGCCTCGGGCGTGCCCGTCAGGGTGCGCTAGCCGCCAGCCGGATGCGCCTCGAAAGCCAGAACCCTTTAGATCCTCACCCAGCGCGTCGCCCTCTTCGGCGACGTGACGGAGGGTCCCCAAACAAGAGTCAAAGTCCCCCTCACCCGGCCATTCGGCCGGGAGCTCCCCCAGAGGGGGAGCATCTGTTCGGCGGCTAGCGGCGCGGGGTATGGGCCAGCCGCAGGATATTGGCCGCGCCGGGCGAGCCCATGGGCAGGCCCGCCAGGATCAGCACCCGCTGGCCGGGGCCGGCCAGACCCATCTCCATGGCCCGTTCGACCGCCATCCGGGTGAGGTTCTCCGGATCGGTGATCTGCGGCGCCACGTGGGGTTCGACGCCCCAGGCCAGGGCGAGCTTGCGCGCCGCCCAGAGGTTGGGGGTGAGCGCCAGGATCGGCTGCAGCGGCCGTTCGCGGGCCAGCCGAAGGGCCGTCTGGCCCGTGGTCGTGAACGCCACCAGGCAGGCGGTGGAGGCGGCCTCGGCGGCGCGGCGGGCGGCGGCCACCAGGGCGTCGGCGTCGGCGTCCTCCACCGGATACTCCGCGCGCATCAGCTCGGGCCAGCGCGGGTCCTGCTCCACCCGGGTGATGATGCGGTCCATGATGGAGACCGCCTCCAGGGGATAGTCGCCGACGGCGCTCTCGGCCGAGAGCATGACCGCGTCGGCGCCCTCATAGACCGCGCCGGCCACGTCGGAGGCCTCGGCGCGGGTGGGGGTGGGCGAGTGGATCATCGATTCCAGCATCTGGGTGGCCACGATCACCGGAATGCCCCGGGTGCGCGCCGCCCGGATCAGGGCCTTCTGCACCACTGGCACGTCCTCGGGATTGAGCTCCACCCCCAGGTCGCCGCGGGCCACCATCACCGCCTGGCAGAGGTCGAGGATCTCGTCGAGGGCCTCGAGGGCGGCGGGCTTCTCGATCTTGGCCAGCACGCTGGCGCGGCCCTGGACGATCTGGCGCAGCTCGGCCATGTCCGAGGCCCGCTGCACGAAGGACAGCGCCACCCAGTCGACGCCCTGCGTGAGGGCGAAGGCCAGGTCCTCGCGGTCCTTTGGCGTGAGCGCCGGGATCGGGATGGCCAGGCCCGGCAGGTTCAGGCCCTTGTGGTCCGACAGGCTGTCGCCGGAGACCACCACGGTGTCGGCGAAATCGGGGCCGCAGCGGCGGACCTTCAGGCGCACCTTGCCATCGTCCAGCAGGATGTCGGCGTCGGGCCTCAAGGCGGCGAACACCTCGACCAGCGGCACGCCCACGCGGCTGGCGTCGCCGGGAACGTCGGAGAGGTCGAGGCGGAAATCCTGTCCGGGCTTCAGCCGCACGGTGCGGTCGGCGAACTCCCCCAGCCGGATCTTCGGGCCCTGCAGGTCGGCCAGCACCGCCAGCGGCCGGCCCACCTTGGCCTCGGCGGCGCGGACGTCGGCAATGGTCTTGGCGTGGTCCTCGTGGGCGCCGTGGCTGAAATTGACCCGGAAGACGTCAGCGCCGGCGCGGGCGAGTTCGGTGATCTTCACCACCCCACGGCTGGCGGGGCCGAGGGTCGCGACAATGCGGGCTCGGCGATCGCGGATCATCCTAGGCTCCTTGGGGACGGTAACCGGTGTCATAGCGCACAGGTAGCACGTGGCGATTCGGATCGCAGACTATCAAACCGCGCGCGCATGGTGTCTCCCTTGAACCGATCATGCCGCTCGCGGATTCCAGACGAATGACCCAGACCCTCGACCTGTTCCCTATCGGCAACTGCGCGGCAAGCGCCATGATCGACCGCGCCGGCCGGTTCGTCTGGGCCTGCGCGCCGCGGGTTGACGGCGATCCGGTTTTCTCGGCCCTGCTGGGCGGACGCGATCCGAACGAGGACGACACGGCCCAAGGCCTCTGGGTGGTGGAGCTGGAGAACCAGGCCAGCGTCAGCCAGACCTACCTGCGCAACACCCCGATCCTCTCCACGGAGATCACCGACACGTCGGGCGCGGTGGTCCAGGTGATCGACTTCTGCCCCCGCTACCGCCAGTTCGGCCGGGTCTACCGCCCGCTGGCCTTCATCCGCATCGTCCGCCCGCTGTCGGGGACGGCCAATATCCGCGTGCGCCTGCGGCCCACCGTGAACTGGGGCGAGCGGGCCGCGGCCAAGACCTCCGGCTCCAATCACATCCGCTATGTGGGCGGGGAGATGACCCTGCGGATGACCACCGACGCGCCGGTGGGCCATATCGAGCACGAACGGCTGTTCCGGCTGGAGGAGCCCATCGCCATGTTCCTCGGCCCCGACGAGGGGTTCGACTCCGACCTCGCCACCACCGCCGAGCGGATGCTGAAGGAGACCACCGACTACTGGCGCGGCTGGGTGCGCACGCTCTCGGTGCCGCTGGAGTGGCAGGAGGCGGTGATCCGCGCGGCGATCACGCTGAAGCTCTGCGCCCACGAGGAGACCGGCGCCATCGTCGCGGCCCTGACCACCTCGATCCCCGAGCACCCGCCCCACGACGGCCAGCAGGGCCGCAACTGGGACTACCGCTACTGCTGGCTGCGCGACGCCTATTACGTGGTCCAGGCGCTCAACCGGCTGGGCGCGGCCGACATGCTGGAGAACTATCTCGGCTATCTGCGCAACATCGTCGACCGTTCCAAGGGCGGCCATGTCCAGCCGCTCTACGGCGTGGGACTGGAGCCCTCGCTGACCGAACGCTTCGCCGAGCACCTGCCGGGCTATCGCGGCATGGGCCCGGTGCGGCTGGGCAACCAGGCCCACGAACACCTGCAGCATGACGTCTACGGACAGATCGTGCTGTCGACCGTCCAGGCCTTCTTCGACGAGCGGCTGTTCCGTCCGGCCACGGTCGACGACTTCCGCAGCCTGGAGCCGGTGGGCGACCGGGCCTTCGAACTGCACGACAAGCCCGACGCCAGCCTCTGGGAGTTCCGCGGCCGTGAGGCGGTCCACACCTATTCGGCGGTGATGTGCTGGGCCGCCTGCGACCGGCTGGGCAACGCCGCGGCCAAGCTCGGCCTGCTGGAACGCGCCGATTTCTGGAACGACCGGGCCCATAAGGTGCGCCTGACCATCGAGACCCACGCCTGGAACGCCGAGCTCGGCCGGTTCGCCGCGACCTTCGGCGGCGACGAGCTGGACGCCAGCCTGCTGCAACTGGTCGACGTGCGCTTCGTCAGCCCCGACGATCCGCGCATGGCCGCGACCATCGCGGCGGTGGAGACGGGCCTGCGGCGCGGATCCTTCATGCTGCGCTACGCCCGGCCCGACGACTTCGGCGAACCCAAGACGGCGTTCAACATCTGCACCTTCTGGCTGATCGAGGTGCTGCACCTGTCGGGCCGCACGGCCGAGGCGCGCGAGCTGTTCACCGAGATGTTGGACCGCCGCACCGCCGCGGGCCTGCTGTCGGAGGACATCGCCTTCGACGGCGGCGAGTTGTGGGGCAACTATCCCCAGACCTATTCGCTGGTGGGGCTGATCAACTGCGCGACCATGCTGTCCAAGCCCTGGGCCTCGGTGCGGTGAATCCTTTTCGCGCCCTGCGAGTTGTCTAGCAGACAACGCCATAAAGAGGCGCCTGATGCCCAGCCAAACGGAGTCCTCCCCGGCGCGTCGGTTCTCCGCCCACGGAGCCCATGAACACCGCAATCAGACCCATGACGTGTTCGGGGTCAGCTTCGAGGACGCGGCCTTCGACTTCATCGACCGCTGGCGCCCGGTTCCCGACGAGGACGGGGAAATCCAGGTCCAGCTCACCGACTGCGAGACCGGCGAACGGCAATGCTTCCGGGTCGACCTGGAGAGCGGCGAGAGCGGGTTCTGCGAAACCCGCTAATCGCCAGCTCTAGTCGTACCAAGCCCGCTCGGAGCGTTCGATCAGGGCGAAGGCGCCCGACGGGCCCCAGGACCCGGCCGCGTAGGGCTTGGGCGTCATGCCGGCCTCGCGCCAGGCCTCTGACACGCCGTCGATCCATTCCCAGGCCCGCTCCACCTCGTCGCGGCGGACGAACAGGGTGCGGTTGCCGGCGATGACGTCGAGGATCAGCCGCTCATAGGCGATGCGCCGCCGCGCATTGGGGCCGGAATAGGCCTTGGCCAGCGACAGCGACAGCGGCAGGGACTGCAGGCGCATGCCGCCCTCCGACAGGCCCGGCGCCTTGTTCATCATCAGCAGCTCGATGTCCTCGTCCGGCTGCAGGTCGATCACCAGGCGGTTGGCCTGCAGGTCGGCCTTGGCCGCGGCGTCGAAGATCGAGTGCGGCACCGGCTTGAACTGGATGGCGATCTGGGTGCGCCGTTCGGGCAGGCGCTTGCCGGTGCGCAGGAAGAACGGCACCCCGGCCCACCGCCAGTTGTCGATGTCGGCGCGCAGGGCGACGAAGGTGTCGGTTTCCGAGGCCTGGCCCCGTTCGGTCTCATAGGCCTCCGCGCGCTCGCCGCCGACCACGCCGGCCGTGTACTGGCCGCGCACGCTGACCGACTGGACGTCGGCGCGGGTCACCGGGCGCAGGGAGCGCAGCACCTTGACCTTCTCGTCGCGGACGCTGTCGGGCTCCATGTCCGACGGCGGCTCCATGGCCACCAGGCACAGGAGCTGCAGCATGTGGTTCTGCACCATGTCGCGCAGGGCGCCGTACTCGTCGTAATAGGGCCAGCGGTCGCCGACCCCCTCGGTCTCGCCCACCGTGATCTGCACGTGGTCGATGGTCAGGTTGTTCCACAACGGCTCGAACAGCACGTTGGCGAAGCGCAGGGCGATCAGGTTCTGCACCGTCTCCTTGCCCAGATAGTGGTCGATCCGGAAGATGCTCTCCTCGGCGAACACCTCCGCCACCGCGCCGTTGATGACCTTGGAGCTCGCCAGGTCGCGGCCGATAGGCTTTTCCAGCACGATCCGGGTCTGGGGCGTGGCCAGCCCCGCCGCGGCCAGGGCGGCGCAGACGCGGCCATAGATGCTGGGCGACAGGGCCAGGTAGAAGATCGGGGTCTTGGCCGCGCCGATGGCCGCCTTGAGCGCCGCGGCGCCATCCGGCGAGGTGGCGTCGCCGCCCACATAGTCCAGCCGCGCCTCGAAGCGCGCCCAGACCTTGTCGTCGAGCCCGGAGGGTCCGGCGCGGCCGCCGACCGCGTCCTTGATCTGCGCCTTGAAGGCCTGCGGCGTCATGTCGGACCGCGCCGTGGCGATAATCCGGAAACCCTCGGCGAGGAAACCGTCGGCGTCGAGGAAGTAGAGCGAGGGAAACAGCATCTTCTGGGCGAGATCGCCCGTGCCGCCGAACAGAACGATCACGTCGGCGAGAGGCTGCTCGGCCATCGAAGTCACCTTTTCGAGAGAATACGCTCGAAATGCGCATAGCCGCGTTCGGGGCTGCAACGTCAAGCCCCGCTGCGTAGTTCACCACCACAGCGGGAGAAAATGGATCGTTCCTGGCCGGCGGGCGTTTTCCTGCTGGTGGGGCGCGTCAAAGGACTTCATGAGCATCGCGGAACTGCATATCGGGCTCGAGGCCCCACCCGCGCGTCTGACGCTGGCGGGGACGGCCTTGTTTCTCGATCTCGACGGGACGCTCGCGCCGATCGCCGAGCGCCCACAGGACGTACGCCCCGATCCGCGCCGGACCAGCCTGATCGAACGCCTGCTGGCGGGCCTGGACGGCCGCCTGGCCGTGGTCAGCGGCCGCTCGCTGGAAGATATCGACCATATACTTGAGGGCACGGTGACGACGGTCGCGGCCATACACGGCCTGATCCGCCGCGACGCCGGCGGGGTGGTGGGTCAGGCCGCGCCGCATCCAGGCCTGGCGCAGGCCGCGGCGCGGCTGAAGGCCTTCGCCGCGCGCGAAGACGACCTGCTGATCGAGGACAAGGGCCTGAGCCTGGCCCTGCACTACCGCCAGGCGCGCCACCTCGCCCAGGACGCCCGCGACCTGGCCGCGGCGATCGCCACGGAGACCGGGCTTACCTTCCAGCCCGGCGACATGGTCGTCGAACTGCGCACGCCTGGCGCCAGCAAGGGCGACTCGATCCGCGCCTTCATGACCGAACAGCCCTTCGCCGGCGCCGTGCCGGTGTTCCTCGGCGACGACTTCACCGACGAGCACGGCTTCTTCGCCGTCAACACCCTGGGCGGCTATGGCGTGCTGGTGGGCCCGGATCGCCGCACCGTGGCGCGCTACCGCCTGGACGATGTCGAGGCGGCGCTGGCCTGGCTGGAGGCGGCGCGATGAGCCGCCTGATCGTGGTGTCCAATCGGGTCAACCCGCCCACCGGCAAGGGCGACGAGAGCGTCGGCGGCCTGGCCATGGCCCTGGCCGCGGCCCTGCGCGAGTATTCCGGCCTCTGGTTCGGCTGGAGCGGCAAGACCACGCCCGAGTTCACCGGCCAGCTCGCCATGCAGATCGCCGACGGCGTGACCGTGGCCACCGTCGACCTCGAGGAGGCCGACCTCAACGAGTACTACAACGGCTACGCCAACAAGACGCTCTGGCCGCTGTTCCACTATCGCCAGGACCTGACCGCCTACGACCGTTCGTTCGACGAGGGCTATCAGCGGGTGAACCGCCGGTTCGCCGAGACCCTGCGTCCGCTGATCGAGGACGACGACCTGATCTGGATCCACGACTATCACCTGATCCCGCTGGCTCGGGAGCTGCGGGCGCTAGGGGTGGACAACCGGATCGGCTTCTTCCTGCACATCCCCTGGCCGGCCCACCAGCTGGTGGCGACCCTGCCGCGCCACAAGCAACTGGTGGAGGCGCTGTTCGACTACGACCTGGTCGGCTTCCAGACCCCGGCCTATCGCCAGGCCTTCGAGGAATACGTGCTGAGCGAGGCCGACGGCGCCGTGGTCGACGAGGCGCGGCTGCGCGCCTTCGGCAAGACGGTCCAGGTCGGTGACTTCCCCATCGGCATCGACGCGGCGGCGTTCGGCGAGCTGGTGCTGAGCGAGCGGGCCGAGCGCACCTTCGGCATCATGGCGGCGCACACCGCCTTCCGGAAGATGATCGTCGGCGTCGACCGGCTGGACTATTCCAAGGGCCTGGAGGAGCGGTTCCTGGGCTTCGAACGCCTGCTGGCCGACAACCCGCACCTGCGCCGCGAGGTGCTGATGCTGCAGATCGCCCCGGTCAGCCGCGAGGCCGTGGATTCCTATCAGGAGATTCGGGCGCGGCTGGACGCGCTGTCGGGCCGGATCAACGGTGAATACGCCGACATCGACTGGAACCCGGTCCGCTACGTGAACCGCAACTACCGCCGCGACGAGCTGGCGGGGGTCTATCGCGCCGCCAAGGTGGGACTGGTCACGCCCATGCGCGACGGCATGAACCTGGTCGCCAAGGAGTTCGTCGCCGCCCAGGATCCGGAGGATCCGGGCGTGCTGGTGCTGTCGAAGTTCGCCGGCGCGGCCAACCAGATGGGCGAGGCCCTGATCGTCAATCCCAACAGCCCCGAGGAGATCGCCGAGGCCTTGAAACGCGCCCTGACCATGGACCTGAAGGAGCGAATCCGCCGCTGGAGCGCTCTCAACGACGGCGTCCAGCGCGACGACGTCACCGCCTGGCGGGACGTCTTCGTCGCGGCGCTCGCCGCCAGTCATGAACCGCGCAAGCCAGCCGAAGGCCCCTACTATGGCGAACAAGCTCGCCCGCTATCAGTCGATGAGAGACTTCTCCACGACCTCGGAGCCCAGCGGGAAGCAGACGGCTCCGCGTTCGGACCGCCTGAGATACGTGATCCAGAAGCACGCGGCGACCCGCCTGCACTACGACTTTCGACTGGAACTGGACGGGGTCTTCAAGTCCTGGGCCGTGACCAGGGGACCCTCGCTCGACCCACGCGACCGTAGGCTGGCGGTCGAGGTCGAGGACCATCCGCTCGACTACGGCGACTTCGAAGGCACGATCCCCAAGGGCCAGTACGGCGGCGGCGCGGTCATGCTGTGGGACCGCGGCTATTGGGCGCCCGAGCCGGGGACCGACGCCCACGAGGGCCTGAGGAAGGGCGACCTGAAGTTCGTGCTGGAGGGCGAGCGCCTGCACGGCGGGTTCGTCCTGGTGCGGATGAAGAGCGACCGCGACGGCGGCAAGCGCAACAACTGGCTGCTGATCAAGCACCGCGACGACTTCGCCCACGAGGGCGACGCCGACGCGTTGCTGAAGAACAACGCCAGCTCCGTGGCCTCGGGTCGCGAGATGGAGACCATCGCCGCCGGCAAGGGCAAGGCGCCCCAGCCGTTCATGAACCGGCGCAAGGCCAAGGCGGCGGCCGACGATGTCTGGCAAAGCAAGCCCAAGGCCGCCGCCCGGCCGCTGAAGGCGCGCGCCGCGCCCAAGCTGGAGGCCGCGGCGCTCCCCCGGTTCGTCGAGCCGCAGTTCTGCAAGTCGGTGGACCGCCCGTCCCCGGGGCCGGGCTGGGGTCACGAGGTGAAGTTCGACGGCTACCGCCTGCAGATCCGCGTGGAAGGCGGCAAGGCGGTGATCCGCACCCGCAAGGGCCTGGACTGGACGGCGAAGTTCAAGGCGATCGCCACGGCCGCGGCGGACCTGCCCGACTGCATCCTGGACGGCGAGGCCGTGGCGCTCGACCACGACGGCGCGCCCAGCTTCCACGGCCTGCAGGCGGCACTGTCGGACGGCGACACCGACGACCTGATCTACTTCGCCTTCGACCTGCTGTTCGCGGACGGGAAGGACCTGCGCCCGCTGACCCTGCGCGACCGCAAGGCGGCGCTGAAGAGCCTGCTGTCCGGCGGCGACCCGCGCCTTCGCTATGTCGATCACTTCGAGGCCTCGGGCGACGCAGTGCTGCAGTCGGCCTGCCGGATGGACCTGGAGGGGATCGTCTCCAAGCGGCTGGACGCCCCCTATCGGTCGGGCCGCGGCGAGACGTGGACCAAGGCCAAGTGCCGGGCGGGCCATGAGGTGGTGATCGGCGGCTGGACCGGAGAGAAGGGTCAGCTCCGCTCTTTGCTGGTGGGGGTCCACCGCGACGGCGAGCTCGTCCACGTGGGTCGCGTCGGCACGGGCTTTGGCCGCGACACCGTCGCCCGCGTCCTGCCGGAGCTGGAGAAGGTCGCCAGCGCGAAGAGCCCCTTCGCCGGGCCTAACGCCCCGCGCAAGGAAGCCAATGTCCATTGGGCCCGGCCCGAACTGGTCGCCGAGATCGAATTCGCAGGCTTCACCGGCGACGGCAATGTCCGCCAGGCGGCCTTCAAGGGCCTGCGCGCCGACAAGCCCGCGCAGGAGGTGGAGGCCGAGGTTCCCGTCCCTGTCGAAGAGGCCGAACTGGCGCAGCCGAAGCCCGGGAAGGCCGCACCCAAGTCCACGACCTCCGAGCCGGTGGTGCTGGGGGTGCGCATCTCCAGCCCCGACAAGCCGTTGTGGCCCAACTCCGCCGACGACCCCGCCCCGGTGACCAAGCTGGACCTGGCCCGCTACCTGGAAGCGGTCGGTCCCTGGATGCTGCCGCACATCGCCGGCCGCCCCTGCTCGGTGATCCGCACGCCCGACGGGATCGGCGGCGAGCAGTTCTTCCAGCGCCACGTGGGCAAGGGCGCCTCCAACCTGATCGAGCAGGTCAAGGTGATCGGCGACCACAAGGCCTACCAGCAGATCGACCGCCTCGAGGGCCTGATCGCCTTCGCCCAGTCCGGGGCGACGGAGTACCACCCCTGGAACTGCCGCCCCCACGAGCCGGAGGTTCCGGGGCGGCTGATCTTCGACCTGGACCCCGGCCCCGACGTCACCTTCGACGACGTGGTGGCGGCGGCCCGCGACGTGCGCGACCGCCTGGAGGAGCTGGGCCTGGTCGCCTTCTGCAAGACCACCGGCGGCAAGGGGCTGCACGTGGTCACGCCGTTGGCCAAGCCGAAGGGTGAACTGGACTGGCCGACCGCCAAGGCCTTCGCCCGGACCCTGTGCGAGCGCATGGCCGCCGACGAGCCCGACAAGTACGTGGTCAACATGTCCAAGAAGCTGCGCGGCGGCCGCATCTTCCTCGACTACCTGCGCAACGACCGGCTCTCCACCGCCGTGGCTCCACTCTCGCCCCGGGCGCGGGACGGCGCGACCGTGTCCTTCCCCCTGACCTGGAGCCAGGTGAAGGCCGGGCTGAACCCCAAACGCTACACGATGCGCACGGCGCCGGGCCTGCTGAAGAAGACCACCGCCTGGACCGATTACGCCGACAGCGAGCGGCCGCTGGCGACGGCGATCAAGCGTCTGGGCTGAAACCGTCGCGGCGGAAAGGAGCCGCAATGACGGGGGGCGTTCGCGTCAGGCCCGCTTCCGGGCCGCCGGCTTGCGGGCGGGAGCCTTCTTGGCGGGCGCGCGCGCCAACGTCTTGCGCCGCGGTCCGCCGCCCTCGCCCAGGCTGCGCCGCAGGGCCTCCATGAGGTCGATGACCTCGGCCTCCTTGGGCTCCTCGACCTTGGCGATCGCGCCGCCGTGCTTTTCCTTCTCCTGGATCAACTTGCGTAGAGCGTCCTCGTAGCGGTCGTTGAACTCGGCCGGGTCGAAGGGCCCCTCGAGCTGCTCGATGATCTTCTCGGCGATGGCCACCATCTTGGGGTCGGCCTTGGCCTTGGGGATATGGCCGAACACCTCCGACGGATCGCGCACCTCCTTGTTGGAGCGGATCGTGTAGGCGAGGATCCCGCGGTCGCGGGCCTCCAGGGCCAGCACCCGCTCGCGCTGGTGCATCACCACCCGGGCCAGGGCCACCTTGCCCGCCCCCTCCATGGCCTGGCGGATCACGCTGAAGGCCTCGACGGCCATGTCGCCGTCGGGCGCCAGGAAATAGGGGTCGTTCCAGTACAGCCGGTCGATATCGGCCTCGTCGACGAAACGCTCGATGTCGATGGTGCGGGTGGTCTCGAGCCGGACGTTCTTGATCTCCTCGTCGGTGACCACGACGTAGCGGCCCTTCTCGATCTCGTAGCCCTTGACGATATCGCTGCGCTCCACCGGCCCGGTCTCCGGATCGGTGGGGATCATGCGGATGCGGTTGTGCGTCTCCTTGTGCAGCATGTTGAAGGAGACGTCGTGGCTGCGCGAGGTGGCGGTGTGCAGGGCCACGGGGCAGCTCACCAGGGACAGGCGCAGATAGCCCTGCCAGGTCGGTCGGGTGGCCATGACGCGGACTCCGAAGCTTCAGAAGTCCGTGGAACGCCGCGCGGGCCGATTCAGTTCGCCGAGAGCGCCAGGGTCGGCAGGGCCACGGCCTCCTGAGCGTCCAGCCGGCTCTTGCGGAAGGCCGGACGGACCCCGTTCCCCGCGCCGAACTCCATGAGCTGGTCGCTCTTGGGGCTGTAGGCCGGCCAGGCCTGCGGTCCGCACTTGGGGACCCCAGCCTTGGCGAACGACACCCAGCAGGCGTGCATCAGGCTCGCCATGGCCTTGTCCTCGTCGCTGACCGCGCTCATCGGCGTGCGCCGGCCCCAGTATTCGAAGACGTACTGGATCTCCGCGGCGTGGAAGGCCCGCTTCACCGCCGGCCGGAACCGGCTGCCCACATAGGAGAAGTGGTAGAGCCAGGCGGGCTTACCGCCCGAGGCCCTGGCCGCCACCCAGCGGGCCGGCCCCACCATGATCCGGTCGGTGAAGACGGCGCGGGCCAGGGTTTCGTCGCCGGCCGCGGCCTCCTCGACATAAACCGTCCGCGCCGGCGCCGGGATCATGGCCGCCATCTCCGGCTTCCAGCCGCCCAGCAGCGAATCCTCGCCCGAATTGGCCCCGATGATCAGCGGGACGTCGGCCGCGCGGCCGGCGGCGAAGGCCTGGGTGGGGGTCTCGGTCATCAGCTTGCCGTCGACGAAGGGGCCGAAGTCGCCGCCGATCTTGGCGATCAGGGTGGCGGCCGGCAGCTTGCGCAGGTCGCCGACCGGGGCGTTGGCGCCGGCCAGGCGCAGGGTCTCGGCGGCCTTGGCGCCCTCGGCCTCCTGGGCCGCCAGGGTCGAGGGCGGAAACCAACCGCCGCCCGACTGGACGATGGCCTTCTTGAAGAGCGGCTTGGCCCGGGGCGTGGCGAGCAGGGCCAGCGTGCTCATGCCCCCGGCGCTCTCGCCGAAGACGGTGACGTTCTTGGGGTCGCCCCCGAAGGCGGCGATATTGCGCTGGACCCATTCCAGGGCGGCGATCTGGTCCATCAAGCCATAGTTGCCGGTGGCGTCGCCGCCGGCTTCGCGGGTCAGGGACGGATGGGCGAAGTAGCCCAGCGGGCCCAGGCGGTAGTTGATCGAGACCAGCACCACCCCGTCGCGCGCGAAGTTCGCGCCGTCATAGACCCAGCCGGCGCCGGTGCGGTGGCCGCCGCCATGGATCCAGACCATGACCGGCGCCTTCTTGGCCCCCTTTGGCGCGAAGACGTTGAGCTGCAAGCAGTCCTCGGTGACCGGCCCGTTGGCGCCCCCGGAATTGGGCGTGCCGTCGGCGTTCATCGGCTGCATGCAGGACGGGCCGTTGGCGGTGGCGTCGCGCTCCCCGGCCCAGGCGGCGGGCGGCTGCGGCGGCGCCCAGCGCAGCCGGCCGGTGGGCGGGGCGGCGAAGGGGATGTTGCGGAAGACGTCTGCGGTCTCGCCGGAGCTCCCGGCCAGGGCCCCGCTCTCGACCGTGGCCTTCACCTGGGCTTGAGCCGGCCCCGCCAGCATCAACGCGCCCAGAGCCATCGCATAGAACCGAAGCATGGCGTTTTCCCCCCGCCTGTTGGTTGTGCGGGAGGATTTGCTCACTTGGGCGCGCGGTCAAGCAAACTGACTCCACCGTAAGGTGCTTGACTCTTTTGAGTCCAAAACTAGAACAAAATAAGAACAAGGAGTCAGAAAGCCATGTCCGGTTTTCGCGAGGGGCGGTTGGCCGCCCTCAAGGCGAAGATCGCCGCCCTCGCGGCGGGCGGACGGGCGGACTCTGAGTCCCTGCCGTTCGGCGATCCTCGGCTGGACGGCTGCTTTCTGGGCGAGGGCCTGCCGCTCGGCCAATGGCACGAATTCACCGGGGCGGGGATGGAGATCGAGACCGGCGCCTCGCCGGCCGCCTTCGCCGCCCTGGTCGCCGCGCCCCTGGCCCGGCGGGGAGAGGCGGTCTGGGTCCTGCGCCGCGACGACCTGTTCGCCCCGGGCCTGTCGGGGCTGGGCTTCCCCGCCCAGCGGCTGATCCAGGTCTGCGCCCGCGACGAGGCCGAGGCCTTGGCGGTGACCGAGGACGCGCTCGCCACCGCCGGCGTCGCCGCGGTCTTCGCCGAGGTCGAGGCCGTGGACCTCACCGCCGGGCGGCGGCTGCAACTGGCCTGCGAGAAGCACGGCGCCACCGGGTTCGTGATCCGGCGGCGGCCCTATGGCGGAACGGCCCGGCCCAGCGCCAGCGGCACGGCGGCGGCCACCCGCTGGAAGATCGCGCCGGCGGCCAGCGAACCCGCGCCCGGCGCGTTCGGCCTGGGCCAGCCGCGCTGGCGGGTCGAGCTGGAACGGTGCCGGGGCGGACGGCCCGGCGCCTGGCTGATGGAGGCGCAAGCCGCGTTTACCTGGGAGGCCCAAGATGGCCCGCATCCTCTGCGCCTGGTCGCCGAACTGGGCGATCGCCAACTGGCGCCGGCGCAACCCCTCCGCGGAGCCGCCGCCTAGCCCCTTCGCCCTCATCGAGACGGTGAAGGCCGTGCGCCGGCTGTCGGCGGTGGACAAGGCCGCCCGTTCCGCGGGCCTGTTCCCGGGCCAGAAGGCCACGGACGCCGCGGCCCTGGTCCCCGGCCTCGTCACCGCCGAGGCCGAACCGCAGGCCGACGCCGGCGCCCTGACCGCCTTGGTCGACTGGTCGGTGCGGTTCTCCCACGCGGTGGCGGCCGACGGGCCGGACGGCCTGTTCCTGGATATCACCGGGGTCGATCACCTGTGGGGCGGCGAGGCCCAGCTCGCCTCCGACTTCCGCGCGCGGCTGGCCCGCAACGGCCTCTTCTTCCGTTGCGCCGTGGCCGACACCCCGGGCGCGGCCTGGGCCCTGGCCCATTACGGTCAGGGCGCGGAGATCATCGCGCCCCCGAACGGCCAGGCCGACCTGCTGGCCTACCTGCCGCCCGCGGCCCTGCGCCTGGAGCCCGAGGCCGCCGCCCAGATCGAGCGGCTGGGCCTGCGCTATCTGTTCCAGATCATCGGCCTGCCGCGCGCGCCCTTCGCTCGCCGGTTCGGCAAGCAGGCCCTGCTGCGGCTGGACCAGGCCATGGGCCGCGCCGAGGAGGCGCTCACCTTCCGTCGCCCGCCCAATCCCTGGTTCGCAAGGCTGGCCTTCTTCGAGCCGATCAGCGTGCTGGAGGACCTGCAGCGGGTGAGCCGCGACGTGGCGGACAAGCTGTGCGCCCGGCTGGAGCTGGAGGGCCGGGGGGCCAAGCGCTTCGAGCTCACCTTCCACCGGCTGGACGGCAAGGCCTATCCGCTCACCGTCGGCCTCTCCATGGCCGGGCGCGATCCGGCCCGCATCGCCAAGCTGTTCGCGCCCAAGCTGGAGACCGTCGATCCCGGCTTCGGGATCGAGGTGGTGACACTGACCGCCGAGGAGGTGGAGACCGTGGCCGGCCGCCAGGTGCGTCTCGACACGGCCCGCGAGGCCGCCCTGGAGGAGGGCCTGGCGCCGCTCGTCGACCGGCTCGCCAACCGCCTGGGCGAGGACCGGGTCTGGAAGAGCGCTCCGGTGGAGAGCCATATCCCCGAGCAGAGCGCCCGGCCCGCCTCCCCGCTCAAGCCCAGCCAGGGCTGGGACCCGGAGACCCCGCGCCCCCTGCGCCTGTTCCGCCGGCCCGAACCGCTGGACCTGGTGCTGGCGCTCACCCCCGACGACCCGCCCCGCCAGTTCCAGTGGCGCAAGCAGACCCACCGGGTGCGCCACGCCGAGGGGCCCGAACGCATCGGCGTCGAATGGTGGCGCGGCGAGATCGACGCGGTGCGGGTCGGCCAGGTGCGGGACTATTACCGGGTGGAGGACCAGGAGGGCGCGCGCTTCTGGGTCTATCGCGAGGGGCTCTACGAGGACGGTGTCGCCGCCCGGTGGTTCCTGCACGGACTGTTCGGATGAGTTGAGGAGACACCCATGAAACCCAAGATCAGCCTGATCACCCTAGCCGTCACCGACATGCCCCGTTCGATCGCCTTCTACCGAGATGGCCTGGGCTTCCCGATTCACAACTTCAAGGAAGGCGAGGACTTCGCCATGTTCCGGCTGGAGGGGACTTGGCTCGCCCTGTTCCCCTGGCGGGAGATGGCCAAGGAGGTGGACGTGCCCGCCGCGCCGCCCAGCTTCGGCGGCGTCATGCTGTCCCACAACGCCCCCAGCAAAGCAGCGGTTGACCAAGTCTACGCCCAGGCTCTGACGGCCGGCGTCGTCGCCACCGTGCCTCCGAAGGACGTCTTCTGGGGCGGCTATTCCGGCTATTTCGCCGATCCGGACGGCCACTATTGGGAAGTGGCCTGGAACCCTTTCACCGACCTTACCTGACCGCCATGACCCGCTACGCCGAGCTCCAGACCACCACCAACTTCTCGTTCCTGCGCGGGGCGTCGCATCCGGACGAGCTGGTTTTCACAGCCGCCGGCCTGGGCATGGACGCCATCGGGATCGTCGACCGCAACTCCCTGGCCGGGGTCGTCCGGGCCTGGTCGGAGATGAAGCGGTTGGGCCAGGGTGGGACCAAGATCCGCGCCCTCACCGGCTGCCGCCTGGACTTCGCCGACGGGACGCCGTCCCTGCTCTGCTATCCCTCCGACCGAGAGGCCTATGGCCGCCTGACCCGCCTGCTCACGGTCGGCCAGCGGCGGTCGGAGAAGGGCGAATGCGAGCTGCACTGGGAGGACTTCGCCCAGCACGCGGCGGGCCAGCTCGTCCTGGTGGTCCCGCCCGCCCGCCTGGACGAGGCCTTCGAGCGCGACCTGAAGCGGATCGCGGGCGAGCTGCGCGGCGATGTCTGGCTGGCCGCCTCGCGACCCTACGGCGCTCGCGACCTGCACCGGCTCTCACACCTGGCGGCCCTGGCCCAGGCCAGCGGCGCGCCGATGATCGCCACCAACGACGTGCTCTACCACGTCCCCGAACGCCGGCCCCTGCAGGACGTGGTCACCTGCATCCGCGAGACCTGCACCATCCATGACGCCGGCCTGCGGCTAGAGGCCAACGCCGAGCGGCACCTGAAATCGCCGGCCGAGATGGCCCGGCTGTTCGCGCGTTTTCCGGGCGCGGTGGAACACAGCCTGGAGGTCGCGGGACGGGTCGAGTTCGACCTCTCCCAGCTCAGCTACGAATATCCCGACGAGCCGGTGCCGCCGGGCAAGACCGCCATCCAGCACCTGCGCGACCTGACCTGGGAAGGCGCCAAGACCCGCTTCGACAAGGGGATGGGCGAGAAGGAGCGCGCGACGATCCAGCACGAGCTCGACCTCATCGAGAAGCTCGGTTTCGCCAACTACTTCCTCACCGTCCACGACATCGTCGCCTGGGCGCGGGGCGAGGGCATCCTCTGCCAGGGCCGGGGATCGGCGGCCAATTCCTGCGTCTGCTTCTGCCTGGCCGTGACGGCGGTCGATCCGACCAAGGACGACCAGGACCTGCTGTTCTCGCGCTTCATCTCCGAGAAGCGCGGCGAGCCGCCCGACATCGACGTCGACTTCGAGCACGCCCGCCGCGAAGAGGTGATGCAGTACGTCTATCGCCGCTACACGCGCGATCGCGCGGCCATCGTGGCCACGGTCATCCACTACCGGCCGCGCATGGCCATCCGCCAGGTGGGCAAGGCGCTGGGCCTGACCGACGACGTCACCGCCGCGCTCGCCGGCGCCATCTGGGGCAGCTGGGGCGAAGAGGTGCCGGACGGCCATGTCCGCCAGGCGGGGCTCGATCCGGAGAACCCGGAGGTCCGCCGGGCGGTGAGCCTGGCGACCCAGCTGCTGAAATTCCCCCGCCACCTGTCGCAGCACGTGGGGGGCTACGTCCTCACCAAGCGGCGGCTGGACGAGACCGTCCCCATCGGCAACGCCGCCATGCCGGACCGCACCTTCATCGAGTGGGACAAGGACGACATCGACGCGCTCGGCCTGATGAAGGTCGACATCCTGGCGCTGGGCATGCTGACGGCCCTGAAGAAGAGCTTCGAGATGATCCCCGCCGACGACGAGACCGTGGGACGAAAGATCACCGACATCTCCCACATCCCCCAGGAGGTCCCGGCGGTCTACGACATGCTGTGCAAGGCCGACTCCCTGGGCGTCTTCCAGGTGGAGAGCCGGGCCCAGATGTCGATGCTGCCCCGGCTCAAGCCCAGGAAGTTCTACGACCTGGTCGTCGAGGTGGCGATCGTCCGGCCCGGCCCCATCCAGGGCGACATGGTCCATCCCTATCTGAAGCGCCGCAACGATCCGACCCTGATCGACTATCCGCATCCCGCCCCGCCGCATCCCCAGGACGAGCTGAAATCCATCCTGGGCAAGACCTTCGGCGTGCCGCTGTTCCAGGAACAGGCCATGCGCATCGCCATCGAGGCGGCCAAGTTCTCGGACGACGACGCCGACGGCCTGCGCCGCGCCATGGCCACCTTCCGCCACCACGGCAATGTCGGGGAGTACGAGACCAAGTTCATCCACGGCATGGAGTCGCGCGGCTATGACCCGGAGTTCGTCCGGCGCTGCTTCGAGCAGATCAAGGGCTTCGGCTCCTATGGCTTCCCGGAGAGCCACGCGATCAGCTTCGCCCTGCTGGTCTACGCCTCGGCCTGGGTGAAATGGCGCTGGCCGGACGCCTTCTGCGCCTCCCTGCTCAACAGCCAGCCCATGGGCTTCTACCAGCCGGCCCAGCTGGTCCGCGACGCGCGCGAGCATGGGGTGGAGGTGCGCTCCCCCGACGTGCTGGAGAGCGACTGGGACTGCACCCTGGAACCGGCGGCCAAGCCCGGCCGGCTGCGCGCCGTGCGGCTGGGCCTGCGCCAGGTCAAGGGGTTGAACGAGGAGGAGGCCCGGAGCCTGATCGCGGCCCGCGACGCGGGGGTGCGGAGCATCGACGATTTCGCCGTGCGGGCCGGGCTCACGCGGCGGTCGCTGGAGCTGCTGGCCGAGGCCGACGCCTTCGCGGGCCTGGGCCTCTCGCGCCGCCAGGCCCTGTGGGCGGTGAAGGGCCTGGCCGACGAGACCGGCAGCCTGAAGACCGCGCCGCTGCTGGCGGCCATGGGGGTGAAGGAGCACCAGGTCGAACTGCCCCTGATGGCCCTGCCCCAGGAGGTGATGGAGGACTATCGGACCACCAGCCTGTCGCTGAAGGCCCATCCGGTCGGCTTCTTCCGCGAGACCCTGAAGAACTACGGCGCGATTCCCGCCAAGGACCTCGTCCGCACCCCCGACCGGCGGCTGGTCACGGTGGGCGGCCTGGTGCTGGTGCGCCAGCGGCCGGGCACCGCCAAGGGGGTCACCTTCCTCACCCTCGAGGACGAGACCGGGATCGCCAATATCGTGGTCTGGAAGGACGCCTTCGACGCCAACCGCCGGCTGGTGATGAGCGCGTCGTTCCTGATGATCCACGGCCAGGTGCAGTGCGCCGACAACGTGGTCCACATCGTCGCCCGCCGCTTCACCGACCTCTCGCACCGGCTGGCGGAGATGAAGGACGGGGAGGATCAGCCCCCCAGAATCCACAACAAGGTCTCCGGCGCCCTGGTTCGCAGCCGCGACTTCCACTGAGCCGTGCTTGACCGCGCCGCGGCCCCGGCGAATCCTCTGTCATCTCGGAGAAAGGGTAACGCCATGTCCGCCACCCAGCTTCTCGTCGGCACCCGCAAGGGCGCCTGGATCTATCGCAGCGACGGCGCCCGCAAGGCCTGGTCGGTGCAGGGGCCGATCTTCCTGGGCCACATCGTCAACCACCTGGTGCTCGACCCCCGCGACGGCAGGACCTTGCTGATGGCCGCCTCGACCGGCCACCTGGGCCCGACCATCTTCCGCTCGACCGACGACGGGACAACCTGGACCGAGGCCGCACGCCCGCCCGCCTTCCCGAAGGCCCTCGGCGAAGAGGGCCCGGCGCGGTCGGTGGGCCACAGCTTCTGGCTGGAGCCCGGCCACGCCAGCGAGCCCGGCGTCTGGTGGGCCGGAACCTCGCCGCCCGGCCTGTTCCGCAGCGCCGACGGCGGGGTCACCTGGGACGGCGTGGCCGGCTTCAACGACCATCCCATGTACTGGAAATGGTGCCCGGAGGGCGACAGCACGCCGGACGGGGCGCTGCTGAACCAGATCCAGATCGACCCGCGCGACCCGCGCCACATGTACATCGCCACCTCCACCGCCGGGGTGTTCGAGAGCCACGACCAGGGCGGCGACTGGGCGCCGCTGAACCAGGGAGTGGAGGCCAGCTTCCTGCCCGACCCCTATCCGGAATACGGTCAGGACGCCCACTACATCGCGCTCGCTCCCACAATGCCCGACCGTCTCTGGCAGCAGAACCACTGCGGCATCTACCGGCTGGACCGGCCCGCCGAACGCTGGGACCGGATCGGCGAGGCCATGCCCAAGGAGATCGGCGACATCGGCTTCACCATCGTTCCCCACCCTCGCGCGGCCGACACCGCCTGGGTCTTCCCAATGGACGGCACCAAGGTCTGGCCGCGCACCAGCCCGGGCGGCCAGCCGGCCGTCTACCGGACCCGCGACGCCGGCCAGAGCTGGGAACGCCAGGACAGGGGGTTCCCCGCCGAGCAGGGCTGGTTCACCGTCAAGCGCCAGGCCTTCTGCGCCGACGCCGCCGACGCGGTGGGCCTCTATCTGGGCACCACCGGCGGCGAGCTCTGGATGAGCGACGACGAGGGCGGGAGCTGGCGGGCCATCGCCGCCCACCTGCCGGAGATCTATTCGGTGTCGGCGGCGCCCTTGCGATGACCGCGGTCTTCATCCCCTCGCAGCTCACCTCCTACACCGACGGCGTCAGCCGGCTGACCGCGGCGGGGGACAGTATCGCCGAGGTTTTGGACGACCTCGACCGGCGCTTTCCGGGGCTGAAGTTCCGCGTGGTGGACGAACAGGACCGCATCCGCCGCCACATGCGGATCTTCAGGAACGGCGACCGCGCGCCCAACATCGCCCTGCCCGTGGCCCCGACCGACGAGGTGCTGATCTTCGGAGCCCTCTCGGGCGGCTAGGCGGGCAGGATCTCGTCCGGCTCGGGGGTGACGGGAAGGCGGACGGCCGTGATCGCCTCACGGCCCGCGATCCAAGCCTTGGCCAGCCCGCGGCCGCCGGGGATGAGTCGGGTGTATTTCTCGGGCATGGGGCGGTCTTTCGGCGATGGATGACCAGGCGTTGAGACGGGGGTAACCCTATCGCCTCTATAAGTTGAGCTTGAGCATATCGCACGGGTTGCGTTTAACTTTTGTGCGCGGTAGCGTCCCGCCGTTGCAGTTGTTTCCGACAACCTCACGGTCCGGGAGCAAGCTGCCGACCATCTCGCCACTCCCGTCGTGACCTCTTGGCCGGGCCCAGCTGCGCTCGCGAGACCCTCACATGAACGTCGCCGCCTGCGCTCCGGCCGGATCGCGGACTTGCGACTGTTCCCAGAAGGGAAGACGCCATGGCTACGCGTGGATCGAACGGTCACCCCAAGGAACGGGACGAGGACCGCCCCCTCAGCATCGCGGTGAAATTCCGCGCGATAGGAGACAAGCCGCCGAGCGCTCTGAGGGGCGTCGAGGGCCTGCTCGAACGCACGCGCCACGGCGCCGAGCCGCTGAAGATCAAGCCGCTGTTCGAGTCCAGTTCGCGCGGCCGGCTGGACGATCTGGTCGAGCGCGCGCGCCGCAACGACCCCACCTACGAGCCGACGGACTTCAACTTCTGGACGCAGATCACCTGCCCCGAGGACGTCGAGGCCGAGGGCCTGGCCCTGGCGATCCGCCAGTTGAAGGAGGTCGAGACGGCCTATGTGATCCGGCCGCTGCCGCCGCCGCTGGTCAACCCGCTGGACGATCCGCGCTCGACCAACCAGGGCTATCTGGACGCCGCGCCTAATGGCATCGACGCGCGCCATGCCTGGGCGTTCGCAGGCGGCGATGGGGCCGGCATCGGCTTCGTCGACCTGGAGCAGGGCTGGAACCTCAACCATGAGGACCTCGCCGCCGCTGGGGTCACCCTGATCTCGGGGACCAACACAGCCTACTATTCCCACGGCACCTCGGTGCTGGGCGAAGTGCTGATGGTCGACAACATGCTGGGCGGGGTCGGCATCGCGCCGGCGGCGACCGGCCGGGTGATCTCCCAGCATCGCCCGAGCGGCTACAACACCGCCGACGCCATCGTCGACGCGGTGGCCAACATGGCCTTCGGCGACGTCCTGCTGCTGGAGGCCCAGGAGACCGATCCGGTCGGCGGCCAGTACTATTGGCCGGTGGAGATCGCCGACGCCAATTACGACGCCATCCGCCTGGGCTCGGCCCTGGGGATCGTGATCGTCGAGGCTGGATGCAACGGCGGCTACGACCTGGACGCCTACACCAACCTGGCGGGAGACCGGATCTTCGACCGCACCTCGGCGGACTTCCGCGACTCCGGCGCGATCATGGTCGGCGCGGCCTCCTCGGCCAGCCCGCACGTGCGGCTGGGCTTCTCGAACTTCGGCGCCCGGGTCGACTGCTACGCCTGGGGCGAGAACATCGACACCACGGCCACCAACGGCGCCGGCACGGCCAACACCCTCTACACGACCGGCTTCAACGGCACCTCCGGCGCCTCGCCGATCGTCGTCGGGGCCGCCTTGATCGTCCAGGGCATGGCCGAGGCCTCGCTCGGCTACCGGTTCAGTCCGCGGGAGCTGCGCGAGATCCTGCGGATGGACGGCACGCCGTCGGCGACGCCGGCGACCGACCTGATCGGGGTGATGCCGAATCTGAACGCGATCATCACCAACGGTCACCTGAACCTCGCCCCGGACTCCTATCTGCGCGACTATGTGGGCGACACCGGGGACCCGACCTCGGGCATGGTCTCGTCGAGCCCCGACATCATCGTCCGCCACGCGCCGGTGGCCGATCCGCAGGCGGCCTTCGGCGAGGGCAGCGGGACCGAGAACGACGTCAACCTGTCCCAGGTGGTCGAGACCGGTCACGACCACACCCTCTATGTGCGCCTGCAGAACCGCGGCGGCTCGGCGGCGTCGCCCGTCGACGTCGATCTCTACTGGTCGCCGCCGGCCACGCTGGTGACGCCCAACCTGTGGAACTTCATCGGCTCGATCAGCCTGCCCAGCCTGGCCACCGGCAACGTCCTGACGGTGTCGGGCGCGGTCACCTGGCCCGAAGCCGCCATCCCCGGCCCGGGGCACTACTGCTTCGTCGCCGTGGCCGGCTCGCCGCTCGACCCGAAGCCCGATCCGGCGGCCTTCGGGACCTTCGACAACTTCGTCACCTATGTGGAGAACAACAACAACGTCGCCTGGCGGAACTTCAATGTCGTCGCCGGGCCGCCGTCGTCCGAGGGACCTCCAGGCTTCCACGCCCTGCCCTTCCTGGCCCCCGGCGCCTTCGACACCAGCCGCCGGTTCGCCCTGGAGACCATCGGACGGCTGCCCAAGGGCTCCCGGGCCATCCTGGAAGCGCCGGAATGGCTGGCCGAGGCCCTGCGTCCGCACCCGGTGCGCGTCCAGCATGACGAAAAGCGCCGGGTGGCGCGCATTCCGCTCAACCCGCACGGCGTGCAGCCGATCGGCCAGGCGATCCTGCACGCCAAGTCGATGGCCGAGTGCCGTCTGCTGGTCTCGATACCCGAGGAGGCCCGCGGGCACGGCTACGAGATCGCGGTCCGCCAGCTCTACAAGAACCGCGAGGTCGGCCGCGTGACCTGGCGCTTCCCCGGAAAGTCGGAGCGCTATGACGGGAAGGACCGCGGCAAGGCCTGACCGCAGCGACCAGTCCGGCGACGCCGTGCGAACGGCGTCGCCGGGATGAGTCTAGAACCGCAGGGTGCGGGCTTCCTTGACGTGGGGCAGAGCCCGGATCTTGGCGATCAGGCTGTCGGTGGGGTTCTGGTCGACGCCGACCAGGGCGATGGCGTCCTCGCCGGCCGACACCCGGCCCAGGTTGAAGGTGGCGATATTGACGCCGCTGTCGGCCAGCAGGGCCCCCAGCGCGCCGATGAAGCCCGGCTTATCGAGGTTGTTCACATAGAGCATGGTCGTGCCGAACGGCGCGTCCAGGTCCATGCCCTTGACCTCGATCACCCGCGGCGTCCCGGCCATGACCGATCCCGCGAAGGAGCGCTTGCCGAGCGAGGTGGTGACGGTGATCCGCACCAGGCTCTCATAGATCGGGCTGTCGTCCTGCTTGCTCTCCGAGACCGTGATGCCGCGATCCTTGGCCACGGCCGGGGCCGAGACCATGTTCACGTCTTCCAGCATCGGCCGCAGCACGCCGGCCAGGGCCGCTGCGGTGAGCGGCCGGGTGTTGAGGTTGGCGACCTCGCCCTCATAGGCGATGTCCACGGCCTTGACCTCGACATCGACCATCTGGCCGGCGAAGGCGCCCAGGCGTTCGGCCAGCGCGATGAAGGGCTTCAGCTTGGGGGCCTCGTCGGCGGTGACCGAGGGGCTGTTCAGCGCATTGGAGACCGCGCCGGTCAGCAGGTAGTCGCTCATCTGCTCGGCGACCTGCAGGGCCACGTTCTCCTGGGCCTCCATGGTCGAGGCGCCCAGGTGCGGGGTGGCGATGAAGTTCACCGCCCCGAACAGCACATTGTCCTTGGCCGGTTCCTCGACAAAGACGTCGAAGGCCGCGCCGCCGATGTGGCCGTCGTCCAGGCCCTTGCGCAGGGCCGCTTCGTCCACCAGGCCGCCGCGGGCGCAGTTGACGATCAGCACGCCCTTCTTGGCCTTGGCCAGGTTCTCGGCCGACAGGATGTTGCGGGTCTTGTCGGTGAGCGGGGTGTGCAGGGTGATGACGTCTGCGCGGGCCAGCAGCTCCTCCAGCTCGACCTTCTCCACGCCCATCTCCACGGCGCGCTCGGCCGAGAGGAACGGGTCATAGGCCACGACCTTCATCTTCAGGCCGTTGGCGCGGTCGGCGACGATGCCGCCGATATTGCCGGCGCCGATCAGGCCGAGGGTCTTGGCGTAGAGTTCCACGCCCATGAAGCGGTTCTTCTCCCACTTGCCGGCCTGAGTGGAGACGTCGGCGGCCGGGAGCTGCCGGGCCAGCGCGAACATCATGGCGATGGCGTGCTCGGCGGTGGTGATCGAGTTGCCGAAGGGGGTGTTCATCACCACGATCCCCTTCGACGTCGCCGCGGGGATGTCGACATTGTCCACGCCGATGCCGGCGCGACCGATGACCTTGAGGTTAGCGGCGGCGGCGATGACGTCCTTGTCGGCCTTGGTGGCCGAGCGGACGGCCAGGCCGTCATAGTCGCCGATGATCTTGAGCAGTTCCTCCTTGGAGAGGCCGGTCTTCACATCGGCGTCGACGCCGCGCTGTTTGAAGATCTCGATGGCGGCGGGGCTGAGTTTGTCGGCGATCAGTACGCGGGGCATGGGGCGGTGTCCTTGGCAGGATAAGGAGTAGGCGTCCCCGGCGCGGCCGGAATCCGGGCGCGAGGGGGACGCGGGATCAGCAGGTTCAGGCGGTCTGGAGCGCTTCGAGGGTCGAGGCGAAGGCCCAGTCGAGCCAGGGCGTCAGGGCCTCGAGGTCGGAGGTTTCCACCGTGGCGCCGCACCAGATCCGAAGACCGGCCGGGGCGTCTCGATAGCCGCCGATGTCCAGGGCCGCGCCTTCCTTCTCCAACGCGGCGGCCAGCTTCTTGGCGAAGTCGGCCTGGGCGTCGTCGGAGAGCGCGGTGATCCGGACGTCGACCACCTTGAGGCAGACCGAGGTGTTCGACCGGTTGGCGGGCTCGGCGGCGAGGAACTCCACCCAGTCGGTACGGGCCACCCAGTCGGCCAGGGCGCCGAGGTTGGCGTCGGCCCGGCGCTGCATCTCGGCGAGGCCCCCGATCGAAGCGCCCCACTTGAGCGCGTCGATGGCGTCTTCCACGCAGAGCATGGAGGGCGTGTTGATGGTGGCGCCCTCGAAGATGTCGCGCGACAGCTTGCCGGCCTTGGTCATGCGGAAGAGCTTGGGCATCGGCCAGGCCGGGGTGTGGCTCTCCAGGCGTTCGACCGCCCGGGGCGAGAGGATCAGCACGCCGTGCGCGCCTTCGCCGCCCAGGGCCTTCTGCCAGGAGAAGGTCACCACATCGAGCTTGGCCCAGTCGAGCTCCTGGGCGAAAGCGGCGCTGGTGGCGTCGCAGATCACGATACCTTCACGGTCGGCGGCGATGAAGTCGGCGTTGGGGACCCGGACCCCCGAGGTGGTGCCGTTCCAGGTGAAGACCAGGTCGGCGTCGGGGCGCACCTTGGTCAGGTCCGGCAGTTCGCCATAGGGGGCGTCCAAGACCTCGGCCGGCAGCTTGAGCTGCTTGGTCACGTCGGTGACCCAGTCCTTGCCGAAACTCTCGAAGGCCAGGAGCTGGACCGGGCGCGGGCCCAGCATCGACCACATCGCCATCTCGACGGCGCCGGTGTCGGAACCGGCCACGATGCCGATCAGGTAGTCCTCCGGAACCTCCAGCACCTGGCGGGTGCGGTCGATCGCCTCTTGCAGGCGCGCCTTGCCCGGCTTCGACCGGTGCGAGCGGCCGAGCACGGCGTTCTGGAGATTTTGAGGATTCCACCCGGGGCGCTTGGCGCAGGGCCCGGAAGAAAACTCGGGGCGAGCCGGGCGCATTGCCGGCTTAGCGAGGGTCGTCATAGCGATGTCTCCCATCCTTACAGATGAGCAGCGCCCCGTTGGGGGGGCGTGGCCCGGCGCGGAGAAACCCCGGTTTGACCTCCAGGGCAAGTGAAAGTTTTCGAAACTCGATGTGAGAGAAGCTGACAGCGCGAGCGCTTGGAGCGCGGCGCGACCCGTGATCTCAAGGATGGATGACGAGCCGCCCGCAACCGATCGACTGGCTGGTGATGGCCTTCCTCGTCATCGCCTGGGGCTCGGCCTTCGCCGCGCTGAAGATCGCCGTGGAGTACATCTCGCCGGTCTGGAACGCGGCCCTGCGGCTATGGATCGCGGTGGCGACCCTGGCGGTCGTGCTGGCGATCCAGCGCCAGAAGCTGCCGCCCCTGCGTGACCCGGCCTGGCGGTTCTACGCGGTCGTGGGCCTGGTCGGGATGGCCGCGCCCTTCATCCTGTTCGCCTATGCGGCCCAGAGCCTGCCCTCGGCGGTGAACGCCATGTGCAACGGCGCCTCGCCGATCTTCACGGCCGCCCTGGCCCATGTCTTCGTGGCCGGCGACCGGCTGACCCTGCAGCGCACGGCGGGGGTCGGGCTGGGCTTTGTCGGCCTGGCGGTGCTTCTGGCCCCCAAGCTGATGGGCGGCCTGACGATCGAGGCGGTGGCTATGATGGCGGCCCTGGGCGCCGCGGCGCTCTACGCCGTGGCCAATGTGGTGACCAAACACGCGCCCGCCGTGGCGGCGACCGCCGGCGCCTTGATGATGTCGCTGTGGGGCGCGGCCTACGCCACGGCCGCGGCGGTGTTCACCGCACCCCTGCCGGCCTGGCCGCCGCTGCCCGCCCTGATCGCAGTCATAGCCCAGGGCGTCTTCCCCGCGGGCCTGGCCACCATCGGCTGGGTGTTCCTGATCCAGCGGCGCGGGCCGCTGTTCGTCTCGCTGTCGATCTACCTGGCCCCGCTCTGGGCTACGGCGGTAGGGATGGCGTTCCTGGGCGAGCGGCCGAGCTGGATGGCGTTCGCGGCGCTCGGCCTGATCCTGGCGGGGGTGGCGCTTGCGACCCTGGAACGGCGGCGGGCCGAGATCTAGGCCGCGACGGCTCCGGCCTTGGCCTGCGCCACCACCCGGCGGCGCCAGGCGACGAGCGTGCCGACGGCCAGGCAGGTCAGGATCGCCAGGAAGACGCTGTTGTTGACCACGGCGTGCAGGTTGTCGTGCGGCTTCTTGGTGACGAAATAGAATGAGTGCAGGCTGAACTGTAGCGCCTGAAACAGCAGCACGCCGCCCAGCCAGAGGCTGGCGTAGCGCACGGCGATGGCCAGCAGGCCGAGCGCCGTCAGGAAATCGAAGACGAGCTGAAGGGTCGGACGAATGCCTTCGGGCAGGAAGGCCGTGGCTTCCCAGATCACCGCGAAGGTCAGGATCAGGGCGCCGCCGAAGCGTTCCGCGTCACCGCCCTTCCAGACGGCGAGGCCACAGGCCAAGCCTGTGAGCGTCCAGAATATGATCGTCAGAAACAGCATGTCGCGCCCCTAACTCTAATTAGGGGCGCGACACCAGTTAAACTATTGCAACCAAAGTCGGCCGTTAGCCGACGTCGCGCATGACGGCGGGCTCGGACTTGGCGCCCAGGAAGGTCTTCTGCTCCCAGCCGTTCATCTTGATCCGGACGCCGAGGCGCAGCTTGGCTTCGGCCAGCTCGTGGTGGACCGCGACCATGCCCGAACGGGCTTCGCTGAGCGACTTGATCGCTTCCATCAACTTCACCTGCACGTCGTCGGCGAAGACGAGCGAGGCGTTGACGTCCTTACGGGCCTTCAGAATTTCGGCCATCAGTTCGGTGGCTTCGACCATGGCTTGGTCAACAGCCGCTTCCGTCGAGAACAGTTTGGTCGCGACACGCTGTGCGACAAACGCCTTTTCCATGGGAAACCCCTCCGAGGAAATTAACTTACCGGAAACTAAGGTAAACCAGGGGTTAAGAGCCGTCTAATAGATTCACGATCGGTTAACTATGATTCACCGCGACAAGTGCGCGCACCGGTTGTGACTGTGTCGGAAAGGCAACAGAATCGGCCCGATTCCCGCGAGAGGCGAGGCCGGAGCGGGGCCGTGGAAGCAAACCGTTAGGGGAAATCGACTAGGTAAAGCGCTCAGATTGAACGAGCGCCATGACCGACCAGCCTCGCAAGACCGGTACGGCCCACCACGCGACCTTCCATGCGCGGGTGGCGGGCGTGGCCCTGATCACCACCGTGGTGGTGCTGGTCGCCGCCTGCCTGACCTTCATGCTGCAGCAGTGGGCGGTGGCCCGCGAGCAGACCCATCAGAGCCACGTCGCCCTGTCGGAGATCACCGCGAGCGCCGCGGCGCCGGCTCTGGCGGCAAGGAATTCGGCCGCCGCTCGCTCGTCCGTCGCCGCCCTGGCGCGGGCCGATCGCGTGATCTCCGCACAGCTGCTGGACGCTCAGGGCCGGGCGATGAGCACCTATGCCCGGGCCGGCGGCGCCAACGCCCTGGAGACCGAGACCATCCGCACACCGGTCAAGTCGGGCGGCGTCCAGGTGGGCGAACTGGTGATGACGGCGGAGACGCCACGGCTCACCGACCTGCTCCCGCAGTTCATCGCGCTCACCGGTGCGCTGTTCTTCGGTGGCGTGGGTGTGGCCCTGTTCCTGGCGCGCGGACTCGCCTCTCGGGTGATTGCGCCGGTGCAGAAACTGTCCGAAGCCATGCACGAGGTCGCTGGAAGCGGCAGCTTCGCGCCCGTCGAGGTTGCGGCCGACGACGCGCTGTTCCGTAGCCTGACCGACAGCTTCAACCACCTTTTGGCGAAGTTGGACGAACGCGAGCAGGCCCTGCAGCGCACCCTGCGCGAGCTGGTCGAGGCCCGCGACGCCGCCAACGCCGCCAATGTCCTGAAATCGCAGTTCCTGGCCAATATGAGCCACGAGATCCGCACGCCGCTCAACGGCGTGCTGGCTATGGCCGAGGTCATGTCCATGGGCGACCTGACCCAGGTGCAGCGCGAGCGCCTGGACGTGATCCGCCAGTCGGGCGGGCTCCTGCTGGCCGTGCTGAACGACGTGCTGGACCTGTCCAAGATCGAGGCCGGCAAGCTGACCTTGCTGGTCGACGACTTCGATCTGGAAAGCGCCATCGCGCCCACTCGCGAAGGCTTCGCGGTGGTGGCCGAGCGCAAGGGCCTGTCCTTCAAGGTCGACGTCGCCGAAGAGGCGCGCGGCGCGTGGCGCGGCGACGCCGACCGCATCCGCCAGGTGGTGGGCAACCTGCTCTCCAACGCCGTCAAGTTCACCCTGCAGGGCGAGGTCAGCGCGACCTTCGACATCGCGCCCGACAGCGGCGACCTGCGCCTGACCGTCCGCGACTCAGGCGTCGGCATCGCCGGTGAGAAGCAGGCGGCCCTGTTCGAGAAGTTCACCCAGGCCGATAACTCCGCCACCCGCCGGTTCGGCGGCACCGGTCTGGGCCTCGCAATCTGCCGCGAGCTGACCCAGATGATGGGCGGGGTGATCTCGGTCGAGAGCCGCGAGGGCCACGGCTCGGTCTTCACCGTGGAATTGCCGCTGCAGCGGGGCGAAGCGCCCGTCCAGCCCGTCGCCGTGGTTCAAGCCGCCGCCGAGGACACCGACGAAGGCGCCCTGCGCCTGCTGGCCGCCGAGGATAATCCGACCAACCAGCAGGTCTTGGCCGCGGTCATGGGCTCGCTCGGCATCGAGATCGACATCGTCGCCGACGGCAAGCTGGCCTTCGAGGCCTGGCGCGACGGCGCCTACGACCTGATCCTCATGGACATCCAGATGCCGGTCATGGACGGCATCGACAGCGCCCGCGCGATCCGCGCGGCCGAAGTCGAGCACGGCCGCCCGCGCACGCCGATCGTGGCGCTCACGGCCAACGCGCTCTCCCACCAGGTCGAGGAGTATCTGGCCGCCGGCATGGACGGCCACGTGGCCAAGCCGATCGAGATCGCCAAGCTCTACGACGCCATCAGCCGCGCGCTCAGCGAAGCGGCCGCCGGCACCTCCCAGGCGGCGACGGCCGCGGCCTGACGGCGCTTAGCTGAACATCTGACAACAGCCGCCTCAGGAGCCTTTCAGGTTTGAAATGGTTCTCTTGGTCTCAACGTCGCCTTCCCCCGGCGTCGTCGACGTCCAAGGAGGACGCTATGAAAAAGATACTGCTTTCAATGGCCGCGGTCGCCGCCTTGACCGCCGCCGCCCCCGCCGCCGCCCAGAACTATGGCGGCTACGACCGTGGCGATCGCTACGAGGATCGCGGCGACCGCTATGACCGTGATGACCGCTATGACCGCTATGACCGCTATGACCGCGGCAATGTCGCCGGGCCCCGCGTCGAACGCCTGATGGCGCACATCGCCCGCGCCGAGCGCAACGGCCAGGTGAGCCGCGGCACCGCCCAGTGGTTGCGCCAGCAGGTGGTCGCCACTCAGCGGCTCGCCATGCGCTACAGCCGCGACGGCTTCAGCGGTTGGGAGCGTCGCGACATCGACGAACGCTATAACCGCCTCGCCCGCCGCTTGGGCCAGGACGACCCGCGCTACGGCTACGGCTACGGCGACGACTATCGCCGCTAGCACTCAGGACGAGCGTCGGACGCCCCCGCTTCGGCGGGGGCGTTTTTCGTTTGCGCCGCTGGGCCCCGAGCCGATGAACCCCGCACAACGACAGCCTCAGGTCCGGGTCAGGCGGCCTGTGACCCTATGGCTCCAGCATCGTCGTCACGACGATGCGCAGCCCATTCCAGGGTCGCGCCAACTGAACCAATCGCCAGGCTGGTCGTTGTGACCGCCATACCGGGTGGAGCTCAGAGGAACGACCTGTTCGAGGAGTTGATTATGAACAAGACCCTGACCCTAATCGCCGCCACCGCCGCCTCGGTGCTCGCCCTGTCGGCGGGGACGGCTTCGGCCCAAGCCTGGACCTCGATCAACGAACGCCAGGCCAGTCTTGACGCCCGCATCGACGCCGGCGTGCGCTCCGGCGACCTGACCCGCATCGAGGCGCGCGAACTGCGCGAAGCCTTCAGCGGCGTCGCCCAGATGGAAGCCCGCTACCGCGTCGATGGCCTGTCGGCCTGGGAGCGCACCGACCTGGAACGCCGCTTCGACGCCCTGTCGAGCCGCATCCGCTACGACCGCAACGACAGCCAGACCCGCGGCGACCGCGACGAAGGCCCCGACCGTTGGGACAACAACAACTGGCGCGACAACCAGGGCCGCTGGATGAACATCAACCAGCGCCAGATGCAGCTCGACCGCCGCATCGACCAGGGTGTCCGCAACGGCTCGATCACTCGCCGCGAGGCCATGCGGCTGCGGGCCGAGTTCCAGTCCATCGCCCGTCTGGAGAACCGCTATCGCGCCAACGGCCTCTCGACCTGGGAGCGGGCCGACCTGGATCGACGCTTCGACACGCTGAAGCTGCGCATCCGCATGGAGCGCACTGACGGCGACCGCTACGGCCAAGGCTACGGCGAGCGCCGCTAAGGCTTGGAGCCGTTTCCGTCGGCGACGCCGGGACGGGGAGAGCGGAATGGGGACAGCCTCGCGGCTGTCCCCTTTTTCACGTGTAGTCGGCGAACGTCGGTTTACGGGCGGTTAGCAGCTAGCGCGCACACTCCCCGAATCAACCTCCGAAGGCCCGTCATGGCGCCCGCCCACACCTCTCCCGACCTGATGGACGTCCTGGCCGCGCGGCGGTCCCAGGCGCGCTTCCGCATCGGGGTCGCCGTGGCCATGCTGGCCGGGTTCGGGTCGACCGTAGGCTGGCCGTTCGCCTTCGGCTGGTTCGCCGTCTACATAGCGCTGCAGGTCTTCGAACACCTCCTGCTCAGCAGCGGCCGCCATCTGCCGACCCGCGCCGGCCTGGCGCTCCTGTCGGCCAACGCCGTGGTGTTCGGCGCGTACGGCGCCATGGGCCCGGTCATGGATGGGTCCTGGGGTCTGGTCTGCGGGATCGTGCTGATGTGCGGCGGCCTGTTGAACACCGCTCTCACCAGCCAGAAATCACTCCAGGCCTTCGCCGCCAGCGCCTGGCCCTTCGCCGTCTATCTCGCCGCCATGCCGTTCGCCGCGATCACGGTGGGCGCGCAGGTCCACCACGCCGTGGCCCTGGCCATCTCCGCGACCCTGATCGTCAGCTGCACAGTGATGATATGGCGCTCGGCCGCCCGGGCCCTGATCGCCGAGGGCGAGGCGCGCGCCCGGGCCGAGGCCGCCGACGCCGCCAAGTCCGCCTTCGTCGCCATGGTCAGCCACGAGCTGCGCACCCCCATCAGCGCCATCCTGGCCGGCGCCGCCGAGGCCGGCCGGGCCGAGGCCGCCGCCGCGCGGGGCTCCAGCCTGGAGTTGATCGGTTCCTCGGCGCGGATGATGCGCGCCCTGCTGGACGACCTGCTCGACCTTTCCAAGATCGAGGCCGGCAAGATGGGGGTCGAGGTCACGCCCTTCGCCCTGCGCCGGCTGATGCTGGAGACCGTCCGCTTCTGGGCGCCGGAGGCCCGCCGGCGTAACCTGCGCTTTCGCCTCGAGGGCGCGCGCGCGATCCCGGCCTGGGTGGAGGGCGACCCCACCCGCATCCGGCAGGTGCTCAATAACCTGTTCTCGAACGCGCTCAAGTTCACGGAAGCCGGCTCCGTCACCCTCAAGTTCACCGCCGACCGGGACGGCGCCTCGACCCTCTCGGTGATCGACACCGGGCCCGGCATGAGCGCCGAGCAGATCTCCCGCCTGTTCACGCCCTATGGCCAGGCCAGCGACAGCATCGCGCGCACCCATGGCGGTACGGGCCTGGGCCTCAATATCAGCCGCGAACTGGCCCGCCTGATGGGCGGCGACCTGGGGGTCGACAGCACCCTTGGCCAGGGCGCGGCCTTCCATCTCGGCCTGCGCCTTCCACCTGTCGCCGCGCGGGTCGACACCGTCGTGGCCGGCGAGGAACGTCGCGACCTGCGCCTGCTCATCGTCGACGACCACGAGGTCAACCGCCGCGCCTTCACCCTGATCCTGCAGGCCGCCTGCGACGAGATCGCCGTGGCCCATGACGGGGTCGAGGCCCTGGAACAGCTGGCGGCCCGCCCCTTCGACCTGGTGCTGATGGATCTCAACATGCCGCGCATGGGCGGGATGGAGGCCGTGCGGCGCCTGCGCGCCGAGCCCGGGCCCAACCGCACGACGCCGGTCATCGCGCTCACGGCCTCAGTCGCGCCCAAGGAGATGGCCGCCTGCAAGGCCGCGGGCATGAGCGGCTTCGTCATGAAGCCGGTGGAGGCTAAGGAGCTGTTCGCAGCCATGGATTCGGTGCTGACCGACCAGGCCCCGCCCACCGCCCTGACCGCCTGAGGACCCACATGCCCCACGAGACCCGCACGCCCGACGGCTTCGTCGTGAGCGACGAGGCGGCGCGCTTCGACCGCGACGTCGCCCATGGCTGGATCGCCCGCGAGAGCTACTGGGCGCCCGGCATCCCGCGGCCCCTGTTCGACAAGGCCCTGGACCACAGCCTGGTGGTCGGGGCCTACGCCCCGGACGGCGCCATGGGCGGCATGGCCCGGGTGGTCACCGACCGGGCGACCTTCGGCTGGATCTGCGACGTCTTCGTGGGCGAGGCCTATCGCGGCAAGAGCCTAGGCAAGGCCATGATCGCCTATCTGAGGGACCATCCGGACATGCAGGGCTTCCGCCGCCTGCACCTGGCCACCCGGGACGCCCACGGGCTCTATGCCCAGTACGGCTTCGTCCCGCTCACCGGCCCTGACCGCTGGATGGAGATCCGGGGGAACGGCTACCTCTAGGCCTCGATCGTCAGCTCGGGCCAGCGCCGCTGCGCCGCTTCCGCGGTGCGCAGGAAGCCGTTGGTCTGGCACGTGGGATTGGGCCGCAGGCGCAGGGCGAAGATGTCCTCCAGCCCGAACGGGGCGACGATGGTCATCCGCCCGTCCCGCTCCAGCCGGGCGCCCACCGCGAAGGTCGCGCTGGTGAAACGGCCCAGGGCCTCGGCGCTGGAGCCGAGCGCCGCGTAGGGCTCGCCGAACTTGCCCTCGAACCACAGGTGGACGCGAGCCTGGTTGCGCACCTCGACCATCTCGCGCAGCGGCGGCTCGAAGGCCGCGGCCACGCGCTTGATCACCACGTCCTCGGCCTCGTAACTGGTGTCGGGGTCGAAATAGCCGAGATCGTAGTCCTTGATCCCATAGTCGGGATCGCGGCCGGTCAGGTGGTTCAAGGCGCGTTGATAGATCGCGCCGGAGAACAGCAAGGCGTCCGGCAGGTCCAGCTCCCGGGCGGTCTCCATCACCCGCATCAGGCTGGGCGCGGCGCGCAGGATGGCGTCCAGCCGCGCGGTCAGGTCCTGGCTCATCGTTTCTCCCGTAGCGGCCAGCCGTGGTCCAGCGGACCGTGGCCCGCCCCGAAGCCCGGCGCGCGGCGTATGGCCTCGTTCACATAGGCCCAGGCCCGCGCCACCGCCTCGGTGAGGCCCATGCCCTGGGCCAGGCCCACGGCGCAGGCCGAGGCCAGGGTGCAGCCCGTGCCGTGGGTGTGGCGGGTGTCGATCCGCTCGCCCTCGAAGCTGGTCTCGCCGTCCGCCGTCATCAGCACGTCGACCACGCGCGCGCCGTCCACGTGGCCGCCCTTCATCAGCACCGCCCGCGCGCCCAGCTTCAGCAGCGCCTCGCCGGCGCGGCGCAGGTCGTCGGTGGTGGCGACCGGCAGGCCGGTCAGGGCTTCCGCCTCGGGCGCATTGGGGGTCAGCAGCCCGGCGCGCGGGATCAGCAGGGTCCGGACCGCCGCGACCGCCTCGGCGGCCAGCAGGCTCGCCCCGCCCTTGGCGACCATCACCGGGTCGATCACCGCCGGGACGTCGTGGGCGCTGTCGAGCAGGGCCGCCACGGCCTCCACCATGGCGACGTCACCCAGCATGCCGGTCTTGATGGCGTCGGCGCCGATATCGTCCAGCACCGCCCGGGCCTGGGCCGCCACGATCGCGACCGGGATGGGGTGGACCCCGGTGACGCCCAGGGTGTTCTGCACCGTCACCGCGGTGATCGCCGTGGCCGCATAGCCGCCCAGGGCCGTGACGGCCTTGATGTCGGCCTGGATCCCCGCCCCGCCCCCGGAGTCGGAGCCGGCGATGATCAACACGCGGCCTTTGTTCTGTGACATGCCGTTGGAGGTAGCGTGACCGACCGCGAAATGCATCGGGATTTGCGCCGTCATCCACATCCAACATCATATGCCTTGACAGTTATATTTCTAGATCGGAATATGACCGCATGACCCCGTTCGAAGCCCTGGCCGAACCCAATCGACGCCGCCTGCTTGACCTGCTGCGGGCCGGCGAGCGTCGGGCGGGCGAGCTGGTGGCCGCCATGGACCTCTGCCAGCCGGGGGTCTCCAAGCACCTGAAAGCCCTGCGCGAGGCCGGGCTGGTCAGCGTCCGGGCCGAAGGCCAGCAGCGGGTCTACCGGCTGGAGGCGCGCAAGCTCGTCGAGCTTGACGTCTGGCTGAAACCCTACCGTCACTTCTGGGCTGACAAGCTCGACGCCCTTGAGGCGCACCTGGAGCGCGAACAATGAACGAGGCTCGCCTGGGAACCGTGTCGCGCAGTGGCGACACCTTCGAGCTCGTGTTCGAGCGGCAGATCGCCAAGTCCGTCGACAAGGTCTGGGCGGCGATCACCACTCCCGAGCGGATCGCCGACTGGTTCGCCCTCGTGGAGCTCGACCTGCGGCTTGGCGGCCACTACCGGCTGCGGTTCTCGCCGGAGGAGACGCCGGTCGAAGGGGTGATCGTCGAGTACGAGCCCCTGCGCCGGCTGGCCCATACCTGGCCCGATCCCGACCATGCGGACGCCATAATCCGCTACGAGCTGGAGCCGGACGGCGACGGATGCCGGCTGCGGTTTACCCAAAGCGGGCTGCCGGCCAAGTATGTGGAGAGCATCGCCGGCTGGCATGTGTTCCTGGATGCGATTCCCGGCGCGATCGAGGGGGTGCGCTTCGTTTGGACCATGGAGCAGGAGAAGGTGGTTCTGCAGCTCTACAAGGACCGGCTGGCGGCGGTGGGGGTGAGCATATGACCTTGACCGACGACGCCCTGGGGATCGTGACCGCGACCGGGGACACCTACGAGGTCAGCTTCGAACGCCGGATCGCCAGGCCGATCGAGAAGGTCTGGGCGGCGATCACCGTGCCCGAGCGCATCGCCGACTGGCTGGCCGAGGCGGACGTGGACCTGAGGGTGGGGGGCCGATATCGGCTGCGCTTTCCGGGCGGGTACGGGACGGATGGAACCATCACCGTCCTGCAGCCGCCTCGGCTGCTGGAATACACCTGGCCCGACCCCGAGCATCCGCACTCGGTCGTGCGGATCGCCCTGGAGCCCGATGGCGACGGCTGCCGCCTCACCCTCACCCAGACCGCCCTGTCGCGAAAAGTCGCCAGCGGCGTCGTCGGCGGCTGGCATACCCACCTGGAGGGCCTGGCCGGCGCGGCGGACGGCCAGCGCACCGCCTGGACCCAGGGCCGGGAGAACCAGGTCCTCGAACGCTACAAGGACCGGCTTCCGCTCTGAGCGCGCCCTGCTAACCTCAGCCGATGACAGACAGGATCGCACTCGTCACCGGCGCGGGCTCGGGTATCGGACGCGCCGCGGCGCTGGCCTTGCTGGACGCCGGCTGGAAGGTGGTGCTGGCGGGGCGCCGGGCCGAACAGCTCCAGGCCACCGCCGCCCACGCACCGGACCGCGCCCTGCCGGTTCCCACCGACATATCCGACGAGGGCCAGGTCGACGCCCTGTTCGAGGCAGTGCGGGGCGCGTATGGCCGCCTCGACCTGTTGTTCAACAACGCCGGCGCCTCCGCCGGCGGACGGCTGGAAGACCTCAGCCTGGAGGCCTGGAAGCGGGTGGTGGACGTCAACCTCACCGGCGCCTTCCTCTGCACCCGGGCCGCGTTCCGGATCATGAAGGCCCAGGCCCCGCGCGGCGGCCGGATCATCAACAACGGCTCGATTTCCGCCCATGTCCCGCGGCCCTATTCGGTGGCCTATACCGCCACCAAGCACGCCATCACCGGCCTGACCCGCTCGACCTCCCTGGACGGGCGAGCCTACGACATCGCCTGCGGCCAGATCGACATCGGCAACGCCGCCACCGAGATGACCGGCGCCATGGCCAAGGGCGTGCCCCAGGCCGACGGGACCTTCGCTCCCGAGCCGCTGATGGACGTCAAGGCCGTGGCCGACGCCGTGGTCTACATGGCGGGCCTGCCGCCGGGCGCCAACGTCCAGTTCATGACCGTGATGGCGACCAAGATGCCCTTCATCGGGCGCGGCTGATCGCGTCCCAGACCTTCAGCGCCTGCACCGTCTCCGCCACGTCGTGGACCCGGAGCGCGGCCACCCCGGCCTGGACGCCGGCCAGGGCCGCGGCGAGCGAGCCCGGCAGCCGCGCATCGGCCGGCTCGGCGACCGGGTCCAGCGCGGCGATGAACCGCTTGCGGCTGACCCCCAGCAGGACCGGGAAGCCCAGGGCGACAATCGCGTCCATGTGCGCCAGCAGGGTCAGGTTGTGCGCCAGGGTCTTGCCGAAGCCGACGCCGGGATCGAGCCAGATCTTCTCGCGCGCCACCCCCGCCGCCATGGCCGCCTCGGCGCGGGCGCTCAGGAACTCGGCCACCTCCCCGACCACGTCGCCGTAGCGCGGATCGGCCTGCATGGTGCGCGGCTCGCCCTGCATGTGCATCAGCACCACCCCGCAGCCGAGCTCGGCTGCGACCGCTGGGGCGTCGTCCGAGAAGCCCAGGGCCGTGACGTCGTTCCAGATTTCGGCGCCGGCGGCGACGGCGGCGCGGGCCACGGCGGGCTTCATGGTGTCGACCGAGATGGCGACGGCGCTCTGGGCCCGGATCTCGGCGATCAGCGGGACCAGCCGGGCGATCTCGTCTTCGGCCGGGACCGGCGCGGCGCCCGGCCGCGTCGACTCCGCGCCCAGGTCGAGGATGTCGGCGCCTTGCGCGATCAGCCGCCGCGCCTGGACCAGCGCCGCGTCGGGCGCCAGGAACCGGCCCCCGTCGGAGAAGCTGTCGGGGGTGAGGTTGACCACCCCCATGACCTTCGCCATCGCGCTCGCCTCAAATGAAAACGCCCTCCCGATACAGGATCGAGAGGGCGTGGAGAATGGTGGAAGCCGGAAGCTAGGCCGGTTCGGGGCGCGGCGAGATCGGCACCGAGACCGAGGGGCCCGAGGGCCGCTTGAGATCGGCGTCCTCGCGGCTGGGGGCGACGCCCTTCAGCACGTTGATGATCTCGTCGCCGGTGAGGGTCTCGTATTCCAGCAGGGCCTTGGCCAGGGTGTGCAGCTCCTCGAGCTTCTCGGTGAGGATGCGGCGGGCCTCGTCGAAGCCGCCCTGGACCAGGCGCTTGACCTCTTCGTCGATCAGCCGGGCGGTCTCTTCCGAGACGTTCTGGGTGCGCGACACCGAGTGGCCGAGGAACACCTCGTCCTGGTTCTCGCCGTAGGACACCACGCCCAGCTTGTCGGAGAAGCCCCACTTGGTGACCTTGGCCCGGGCCAGGCGCGAGGCCTGGTCGATGTCGGACGAGGCGCCTGAGGTGATCTTGTCCTTGCCGAAGATCAGCTCCTCGGCCATCCGGCCGCCCATCAGGACGGTCAGGCGCGAGGTCATCTGTTCGTAGGACATGGAGAGCTGGTCGCGCTCCGGAAGCTGCACGACCATGCCCAGCGCCCGGCCGCGCGGGATGATCGTGGCCTTGTGCACCGGATCGCTGGCCGGGACGTTGAGGGCCAGCAGGGCGTGGCCGCCTTCGTGATAGGCGGTCAGGCGCTTTTCGTCGTCCGTCATGGCCATGGACTTGCGCTCGGCGCCCATCATGACGCGGTCCTTGGCGTCCTCGAAGTCGCGCTGGGTGACCATGCGGCGGTTCTTGCGGGCGGCCATCAGGGCGGCTTCGTTGACCAGGTTGGCCAGGTCCGCGCCGGAGAAGCCCGGGGTGCCGCGGGCGATGGTCCTGACCTCCACGTCGGCGGCCAGGGGCACGTTCTTCATGTGGACGCGCAGGATGCGCTCACGGCCGCCGATGTCGGGGTTGGACACCACCACCTGGCGGTCGAAGCGGCCCGGACGCAGCAGGGCCGGGTCCAGCACGTCGGGACGGTTTGTTGAGGCGATGACGATGATGGCTTCCGACGGGTCGAAGCCGTCCATCTCGACCAGGAGCTGGTTGAGGGTCTGCTCGCGCTCGTCGTTGCCACCGCCCACACCCGTGCCGCGCACGCGCCCCACCGCGTCGATCTCGTCGATAAATACAATCGCGGGCGCGGCTTTTTTGGCCGTCTGGAAAAGATCGCGCACGCGCGAATTGTGGAACAAAATTGGCTTTTCTCCACCAAAAAACGCTTCGTTTTCGCACCCGCATAAATCATATACATATCCATCGTATGCTCGCTTGGTGACTGAAGTTATTACAGGTCGCTTGAACTGATTTTTGGTACCGGTGTACTTTCTAAATGGATTAGCCGATTTACCGATGATCAAGTTCCACGCAATGCTTTCAGAAACGAGCTTTCCACCGGGGCGAATAACTCGCGCTGGAGCAAGTGTCTTACGCACCCCTGCTTGTATCCCATGAAGGGCGCAAAGCCATGCAAGTTCTCGAATCATTTTGTAGGACACCGACGTGATAGAAAGTTTTCCTTCCGAAGTGTGGTAACCGTCTCCGCGAGAATACCCCTCGAAGAAGCCGAGAAACTCCTCCTTTGAGGCAGTCCATAGGTGCGCTGGAATATGTTTGTTTTTACTTCCCGTACCACACTGCCCCTCAAAAAAACGAGCT
>NZ_JAUYNW010000068.1 GCF_030698145.1 Phenylobacterium sp.
AGGTCTGCGGCATGGGACGTCCTATTTCTGAGTTTGCGCCAACAGGTCCTTGGCGGCGGCGGTCACGTCGCTGACCGGCAGGTCCATCATGTGACAGAGCGCCTGCTGAAAGCCAGGGTCAACCGCGCGGATCTGCTCGAATGTCCGGGTCCCACGGACCACCCGGGTGTCGTGCCCCCAGGGGGCGTACATGCGCTCGTCCGAAGGGCCGAACAGGCCGACGGTGGGTATGCCCGCCGCCGCGGCCAGGTGCATCAGGCCGGAGTCATTGCCGATGAACAGCCGCGCGCGCTTCAGGCAAGCATAAACGGTGAGCAGGTCGACCTTGCCGGCCAGGTCCAGGGTGCGCTCGCGGGGCAGGACGTGGCGCAGGGCGGCCACCGCCTGGGCGTCGTCGGGCCCGCCCAGCAGCATCAGCCGCCCGCCCGCCATCGGGCCATGTCCGCCGACGAGTTGATTGGCGAGCTGGGCGAAACGTTCGGCCGGCCAGGTCTTGCCCACCCAGTTGGCGGCCGGGGCCAGGGCCAGGATCGGGCCGCGGCCGGCGGTCAGCTCGTCGGCATAGGCCTCGGTGGCCTGGGTGGTGAAGAGATAGGGCGGCGCCGGATCGTCCTCGATCTTCAGCAGTCGCGCGGCCTCGATCACCTTGTGGACCACCGGACCGGCGGTGCGCTTGAACACCGCGCGGCGGTCGCGCTTCAGGAGCTGGGAGATGGCCGAGCCACGCAGGTCGACGATCAGGCCCCACTTACGCCGCCGCACGCGGTTCCACAGGTCCAGCCAATGGCCGCCGCTCTTGGACTTCTCGAAGACGATAATCTCGTCCAGATGCGGCGTGTCGAGGAACAGGGGCGCGGCCGCCGGCCCGGCCACGATGGTGAAGCGGGCGTGCGGCACCTCCTCCACCAGCTTGCGGATCAGGCCGGACGACAGCACGGCGTCGCCGATGCGCGTCGCCGTGATGAAGAGAATCGGGAAGGACCCGTTGGCCATCGGGACTGTATACGGGCCCTGGCGCTGGCGCTCCACCTCGCGAGCCCCTAACTGCGACACCATGACGAAACCAATCTCCATCGCGCGCTTGAACAGCCGAGCCCTGATCGCGGTTGCGGGCGAGGATTGGCGAACCTTCCTGCAGGGTCTGATCACCCAGGATGTCGAAAGCTTGGCGCCGGGCGAACTTCGCTTCGGCGCCCTGCTCACCCCGCAGGGCCGGCTGATGTATGACATGTTCCTGGTCGGGCGGCAGGACGGCGCCTGGCTGGACGTCGAGGCCGCCGGCCGCGAGGCCTTGATCCTGCGGCTTTCCATGTACCGCCTGCGCGCCAAGGTGAAGATCGAGGCCGACGCGACGGAAGTCTTCGCGGCCTTTGGCGATAACCCCGGCGCCGGCTGGCTGGCCGATCCGCGGCTGGCGGCGCTGGGCTGGCGCGGCTACGGCGTCGAGGTCGAAGCCAACGCCGACGAGGCCGCCTATGAGGCCCACCGCCTGGCGCTGGGCGTCCCCGGCCCGGCCGACTGGGCCGGCGAGACCACCTATCCCATCGAGGCCAATTTCGATCTGCTGAACGGCATCGACTTCAAGAAGGGCTGTTTCGTCGGCCAGGAGACCACCTCGCGCATGAAGCGCCGGGGCCAGATCAAGAGCCGCATGCTGCCCCTGACCTTCGAGGGCGGCGCGCCCAATTCGGGCGCCGAGGTGCTGAACGGCGAGCTCCGCGCCGGTGAGGTGCTGTCGGGCGCCGAGGGCCGCGCCATGGCGCTGGTGCGCCTGGACCGCATCGGCGGCGAGCTGACGGCGGACGGGCGTCCGGTGCGGGCGGAAACGCCGTCATGGTTCTCCTAGGCCGCTAGCCCAGGAAGAACCCCCGCAAGGCCGCCAGCGTCTCGGCCGGCCGTTCTTCCGGGATGAAGTGGCCGCTGTCGATGGCGTGGCCCTGGACGTCGTGGGCCCATTCCCGCCAGACCTCGAGCACGTCGTACCAGGCGGCCAGCGCGCCTCGGGCGCCCCAGAGCACCTGGACCGGGGCGGCGATCTTGGTCTTCCCGCGATCGGCCTCGTCGGCGGCGACGTCGTAGGAGGCGCCGGCGCGATAGTCCTCGCACATGGCGTGGATCACCGCCGGATCGGCGGCGGCCTTGCGGTAATCGGCATAGGCGTCGTCGGCGAAGGGCGCCTTGCCCCCGCGCAGCATGCCGCCGAACAGGAAGGTGTCGGGGTCGTGGGCGATCAGGTTCTCGGGGAACGGCGCAGGCTGGGCAAGGAAACTCCAGTGCCAGTAGGCGAGCGCGAAGCGCTTGTCGGCGCGCTTCCAGACCTCGGCGGTGGGGATGATGTCGAGGATCGAGAGCTTCCGCACCGCCTGCGGATAGTCCAGCGCCAGGCGATAGCCGACCCGACCGCCACGGTCATGGCCGGCCAGGTCGAAGCGGGCGAAGCCGAAGTGCTCCATCAGGGCCACGGCGTCGCGGGCCATGGCGCGCTTGGAGTAGCTCTCGTGGCCTTCGTTGGCCGCGGGCTTGGAGCTCTCGCCGTAGCCGCGCAGGTCGGGCGCCACCACCGTGAAGTCCTTCGCCAGGTCGTCGGCGATCTTGCCCCACATCATGTGGGTCTCGGGATAGCCGTGCAGCAAAAGCAGGGGCGGACCCGAGCCGCCATGGCGTACGCGCAGGGTCGCCTCGCCCACATCCACCCGCGACAGTTGGAAGTTCTCGAACGCCATGCCCGCAGGCTCCGCTTGATAGGTCGGCCCGCCGCCGCCAAAACTGGCGGCCATGACCTCCGACCCGATTCGATGCGGCTGGCGCGGCATGGCCGGCGACCCGCTCTATGAGGCCTATCACGACACGGAATGGGGCGTGCCGGAATACGATTCCCGCGCGCTCTGGGAAAAGCTGGTGCTGGATGGGTTCCAGGCCGGGCTCGCCTGGATCACCATCTTGCGCAAACGCGAGGCCTTCCGCACCGCCTTCGCCGACTTCGATCCGGAGAAGGTGGCCCGGTTCGGCGAGGCCGACCGCGCCCGGCTGATGGCCGACGCCGGCATCGTCCGCTCCAACGGCAAGATCGACGCCGCCATCGCGGGCGCCCGGATCTATTGCGACATGCGCGACAAGGGCGAGGACTTCTCCCAGTTCCTGTGGAGCTTCACCAACGGACGGGTGATCCAGAACACATGGGAGCGAATCGACCAGGTTCCCGCCCAGACCCGGGTGGCCGAGGAGATGTCCAAGGCGCTGAAGGCCAAGGGCTACAAGTTCGTCGGCCCGGTGATCGTCTACGCCTTCATGCAGGCCACCGGCTTCGTCAACGACCACCTGACCTGCTGTCACCGGCATGCGCAGGTGCGGCGGATGAGCCCCTGATGCCCGACATGCTGCTGGAAATGGCCTGTCCCGGGCCGGTCTGCGGCGTCGACGAGGCCGGACGCGGACCGTGGGCCGGACCGGTCTCGGCCGGCGCCGTAATCCTGGATCCAGCGCGGGTGCCCGCGGGCCTGGACGATTCCAAGAAGCTCACCGCCAAGGCCCGCGAGGCCCTGGAGATCGAGATCAAGCAGCACGCCGTCGCCTGGGGCGTCGGCTTCGCCTCGGTCGAGGAGATCGCGCAGCTCAACATCCTGCACGCCGCGGGCCTAGCCATGTGTCGCGCCATCGAGGCGCTCAGCGTGACCCCGGCCTTCGCCCTGGTGGACGGCAACTACCGCTTCAAGCTGCCCTGCGAGGTGAAGACCGTGGTGAAGGGCGACGCCATCAGCTGCTCAATCGCCGCGGCCTCGATCCTGGCCAAGGTCGCCCGCGACCGGCTGATGGTGGAGATGGACGGCCTCTATCCCGGCTACGGCTTCGCCGGGCACAAGGGCTATCACGCCCAGGTCCATGTGGAGGCCCTGCGCGCGCTTGGCCCCTGCGAGATCCACCGCCGCGGCTGGGAGCCGGTGCGCCTGGCCCTGATCGAGCGCGGCGGCCTCGTCGATTGATCAAATGAATCAAGATTGACCGCGCCTCCCCGCCGCGGGATCGCGGAGGCATGAGCAACGATCTTGCACAATGCCTGCGCACCCAGGCCAAGGGATGCGACCTGCTGGGCTCCCCCTTCCACGCGGGCCTGCTCGCCTGCGCCGCCGACGACCTGGAGGGCGGTGGTCCCGCTTCAAAGCTCCTCGCGCCCTGGGCCGGGAACGACCTGCGCCAGCTCTTCGCCGACGCCGTGCCGCTTCGCCTGCTGGGCGCCCTGCACGACCTGGTGCTGAGCGGCGACAATCTCGCGCTCGCGGCGACCTATCCGAAGCCCGGGCGCGAGGCCGATCCCGACACCGCATGGATCGCCGTCCGCGCGGCGATGATCGCCCACGAGGCGCGGCTGACGGCCTTCATGGCCCATGAGCCCCAGACCAACGAGGTTCGCCGCTCGGTCTGCCTGGCGCCGGGCTTCCTGGAGATCGCGAAACAAACCGGCCTGCCGATCCGCGCCTTCGAGGTCGCCGCCAGCGCTGGGCTAAACCTGAACTGGGACCGCTACGCCTATCGGTTCGGCGAGACCGCCTGGGGCGATCCGGGAAGCCCTGTCGCCATGGACACCGAATGGAGCGGTCCAGCCCCCGCCGTGGACGCCAGGGTCGAGGTGATCGAGCGCGCCGCCTGCGACCGGCGGCCAGGCGACCTCTCCGATCCCATCCAGCGCCGCCGGCTGCTGGCCTATATCTGGCCCGACCAGTTCGAGCGGCTGGGCCGCATCGCCGCAGCCATCGACCTGGCGCTCAGGCTGGACGTGAAGGTCGAGAAGGCCGACGCCGTCGACTGGAGCGCCCGCGTCGCGTCGCCGCAGGCCGGCGCCGTGACCGTCCTCTACCACTCGGTGTTCTGGCAATACATGCCGCCCGAGAGCCAGGCCGCCCTGCGCCGGGTCATCGAGACCCACGGCGCCGCGGCGACGCCGGACGCGCCCTTCGCCTGGCTGCGCATGGAGCCGCCGCCTGCGAACCTGGCGGCCATGGAGGTGCGCCTCACCCTTTGGCCCGGCGGCGGCGAACGCGTGCTCGCCGAGGTCCACCCCCACGGCGCCTGGGTGCGTTGGTCGGGCTGACGCCGAACGATTTCCGTGCGTTAACCACGTTCGGAAACGGCCCCTTCACCACGATGATTCAGGATTCGGACTCCGGACATCGAGGTAAGATCATGGGCGTTTCCCCCGACACCATCATCCACGGCGACTGCATCGAGGAGCTGAAGAAGCTGCCGGCGAAGTCGGTCGACCTGGTGTTCGCCGATCCGCCCTACAACCTGCAGCTCGGCGGCGACCTGCTCCGGCCCGACAATTCCAAGGTCGACGCGGTCGACGACGCCTGGGACCAGTTCGCCAGCTTCGAGGCCTATGACACCTTCACCAAGGCCTGGCTGACCGAGTGCCGTCGGGTGCTGAAGGACGACGGCGCCCTGTGGGTGATCGGCAGCTATCACAACATCTTCCGGGTCGGAGCGACGCTGCAGGACCTGGGCTTCTGGCTGCTGAACGACATCGTCTGGCGCAAAGCCAACCCGATGCCGAACTTCAAGGGCACCCGCTTCACCAACGCCCACGAGACCCTGATCTGGGCCGCCAAGGGCCGCGGCTCGCGCCGCTACACCTTTAACTACGACGCCATGAAGATGGCCAATGACGACGTGCAGATGCGCTCGGACTGGACCTTCCCGCTGTGCACCGGCGAGGAGCGGCTGAAGGACGAGCACGGGGTCAAGGCCCACCCGACCCAGAAGCCCGAGGCCCTGCTGCACCGGGTGATCCTGGCCTCGACCAAGCCCGGTGACATCATCCTCGACCCGTTCTTCGGCACCGGCACCACCGGTGCGGCGGCCAAGCGCCTGGGCCGGCGCTATATCGGCCTGGAGCAGGACGAGAAGTACGTGAAGCTCGCCCGGGACCGGATCTCCAAGATCGTGCCCATGGCGCCTGGCGACCTCGAGGTCACCGGCTCCAAGAAATCCGAGCCCCGCGTGCCCTTCGGCCAGGTGCTGGAGGCGGGCCTGCTCAGCCCCGGCGACACCCTCTATTGCCCCAAAGGCGAACGCGTCGCCCGCGTCCGCGCCGACGGCAGCCTGGTGATCGGCGACCTCTCGGGCTCGATCCACAAGGTCGGCGCCATGGTGCAGTCGGCGCCGGCCTGCAACGGCTGGACCTACTGGCACTTCAAGTCGGACAAAGGCCTGGCCCCCATCGACGTGCTGCGCTCGAAGATCCGCTCGGCGATGCCGGCAGTTTAGGCGGTCTGCCCAAGAGGTCGACGCGGCCGTCGCAAATGATGAGGCCGCGCCTGGGCGCAAGGCCAATATCCGCCTTCGACGGGTAGCGGGCGTTCGTTGTCTATGACGTGATAAAGCGGCGCCATGTACCTTCGGTTTGTCACAGCCAAGCAAGACGAGCAGTCAGGCCGACGCCAAGGACTCTTCTATGCCTCGTACGAGCTTGAAGAGCGCAGCAATCTGGCTCCCGCCGACGTCGCGGGCTCGACGATATCCACGAATGGTTCGCCAAGAACATGTCTGAGCCGACGACCGCGAGCTTGTCGTCGCGGCCGCACCGCAAGGCGCAAGCGATTAGCTGGTTCAAAGAGAACGCTAGCGACCACATCTCGAAAATGAGAGTGCTCCAGGCTCTCCTTGAGCAGCACGGAATTTGGGGCGAGGTGCTGCGGACTGCGAGGCCAGGGTACGTCGTCTATGAGGACGATCACCAGGTTCTTGCCTATCCGTTCGCCGACACGCCGACCTAGCTGAAGGCGAAGGCCCTGCGCGCGCCCGCCTAGAGCAGGTTGCCCAACCCCGCCCGCGCGGCCTTGAGGAACACGCTCGGCAGAGCGTCGAGCCCCGAACGCGGGGTCCAGATCAGGCCCTCGGCGTCGCCCTCGGCGCGCAGCAGGCGCAGGGTCAGGGTGAAATGAGTGAATCCGTGCTCCACCTCGCCCATGGGCCGCCAGTCGGCGCCGACCGGGGCCGCGTGCAGGGCCTCCTCGTCGCTCCAGGCGAACCCGCGCCAGTCACTGGTCGGCAGGGCCAGCATGCCGCCCAGCAGGCCCTTGGGCGGGCGGCGGACCAGGGCCACCTCGTTCCCCCAGGTCAGGATGTAGGCGACGCCGTGCCGGTGAGGCCGCACGGCCCTGGCGGTCCGCCGCGGATAGGTCTCCGGCTCGCCGCCGGCCAGGCCCGCGCAGAACTCGGTCAACGGGCAGCGGTCGCACAGGGGGCCCTTGGGGCGGCAGACCGTGGCGCCCAGGTCCATCAGGGCCTGGGCCCAGTCGCCGGGGCGCTCGTCGCGGACCAGGGCCTCGGCCAGCCGCTTCAGCTCCGGCTTGGCGTCGGGCAGCGCGGTCTCGACGGCGAACAGGCGGGCCATCACCCGCTCCACATTGCCGTCGACCACGTTGGTCGGGCGGTCGAAGGCGATCGCCGCGACCGCCGCGGCCGTATAGGGCCCGAGCCCCGGCAGGGCGCGCAGCCCCTCCTCGGTGTCGGGGAACACCCCGCCATGGTCGCTCGCCACCGCGCGGGCGCAGGCCAGCAGGTTGCGGGCGCGGGCGTAGTAGCCAAGCCCCGCCCAGGCGGCCATCACCTCCCCGTCTTCCTCGGCGGCGAGGTCCGAGACGGTCGGCCACCGGGCGGTGAACTTCAGGAAATAGGGCGTGGCGTGCGGCACGGTGGTCTGCTGCAGCATCACCTCCGAGAGCCAGACGCGGTACGGATCGGCGCGCACGCCGGCACGTCCGTCGACCGGCCCGACGCGCCAGGCCAGGTCGCGGGCGTTGGCGTCGTACCAGGCGAGCAGGGCCGCGCGGAGGGCTTGCGGTGTCACCCCGCTTGGCTACCCGATCCTCGCCTCGCGGGGGAGCCTTGATGTAGGATCGTCCCGATGCCCCGCGAACTTCCCACCGCCGCCGAGGCCGCCGCCATCCTGGCGCGCAAGCGCACGCGGCCGCAGCGCCGGCCGCCGCCCGTGGCGGGCCGCAGCCTGAGCCGGCTGCTGAAGGAGCTGGACGGCAAGTTCGGCCAGGGCCCCGGCGCCCTGCAGGCCCGCTGGCGCGAGATCGTCGGCGCCGAGATCGCCCGGCGGACCGAGCCGGTGAAGCTGACCAAGCCGCGCACCGGCGGCCCGGCCACCCTGGAGATCCGCGTGGCCGGCGCCTCGGCGGCCCTGATCCAGCACCAGGCGCCGGAGATCGTGGCGCGGGTGAACCTGTTCCTCGGCGAGGCGGCGGTGAACAAGCTGCGCATCGTCCAGGGGCCCCTGCGCGCCACCGAAACCGCCAAGCCCGCCCGCCGCCGCTCGGCCCCGCTGGACGCCGCCGAAGAGGCCGAGCTGGCCGCCAGCCTGGCCGCCGCGCCCGAAGGCCCTTTGAAAGCCGCATTGCTCAGCTTGGGTCGCGGCGTGCTGCGTCGTCGCACCAGTTGACTTTGGACGCTTCCAAACGTTCCTGCCGGCGGGAATCGCGCTTTACTCAACCATTCGGAATTCCAGAGGGTCTCATGCCGAACTTCAACCGTCGTCTGCTCGTCGCCGCCGCGCTGGGAGCGCTGGCACTGGCGGGCTGCTCCAAGAGCGGCGGAGCCGTGGACAGCGCCGACATGACCATGGGCGACCCCAACGCCAAGGTGAAGATGATCGAGTACGCCTCGCTGACCTGCGTCCACTGCGGCCAGTTCAACAATGAGGTCTTCCCTGAGTTCAAGAAGAAGTACATCGACACCGGCAAGGTCCACTACACGTTCAAGGAATTCCTCACCGCCCCGGCCAATGTCGCGGCCGCCGGCTTCGTCACCGCCCGCTGCGCGGGCAAGGACAAGTACTTCGGCGTCGTGGATTCGATCTTCCATGCCCAGCAGGAGATGTTCACCTCCGGCGACATCCGCGGCACCCTGCTGCGGGTCGCCCAGTCGGCGGGCATGAGCGAGCAGCAGTTCAACGCCTGCGTCTCCGACGAGGCCGCGCTCAAGGCGGTCAACGCCCGCACCGAGAAGGCCGCCCGCGAGGACGGCATCACCGGCACCCCGGCCTTCGTGATCAACGGCAAGAAGATCAAGGAAGGCGAGATCTCCATGGCCGAGCTGGACGCCGCGGTTGCGGAGGCCTCGAAGTAATGAACGCGCCTTCCCGCCGCATCGCGATCGCCGCCGTCCTGGCCGCGATGGCGTTTGCGACGGGACCGGCCGTGGGGGCGCCCGCCGTCGGCGACATGAGCCTGGGCGACCCCAAGGCCAAGGTGAAGATGGTCGAGTACGCCTCGTTGAGCTGCGTCCACTGCGCGGCGTTCAACAACGAGGTCCTTCCGGCGTTCAAGAAGAAATACGTCGACACCGGCAAGGTCCACTACACCCTGCGCGAGGTGCTGACCGATCCGGCCCCGGTCGCCGCGGCCGGCTTCATGACCGCGCGCTGCGCCGGCAAGGCGAACTATTTCAAGGTGGTCGACGCCGCCTTCGGCGGCTTCGACGAGATGGCGCGGACGGGCGACGCGCGGGGCAACCTGCTGGCCGCGGCCAAGGCCGGCGGCATGACCGAGGAGCAGTTCGTCGCCTGCATCAGCGACGGGACCGCGCTCCAGGCCCTGCAGACGCGCACCGAGAAGGCCGCCCAGGAGGCGGGCATCAGCGGAACGCCCACCTTCTTCTTCAACGGCAAGAAGGTGTCGGATCACGCCATGACGGCCGCCGAGCTGGACGCCGCCGTGGCCGCCGCCGCCAAAGCCTCGAAATAGGGGGCGCCGTGCATTTCCAGCGCCTCCGCCTCTCCGGCTTCAAGTCCTTCGTCGACCCGACGGAGTTCCGGATCGAGCCTGGGGTCACGGGGATCGTCGGGCCCAACGGCTGCGGCAAGTCCAACCTGCTGGAAGCCCTGCGCTGGGTGATGGGCGCCAACTCCGCCAAGGCCATGCGGGCCGGCGGCATGGACGACGTGATCTTCGCCGGCTCCGGCGACCGCGCCTCGCGCAACCACGCCGAGGTGACCCTGACCATCGACAACGCCGACCGCAAGGCGCCGGCGGCCTTCAACGACACCCCGGTGCTTGAGGTGGTCCGCCGCATCGATCGCGGCGCGGGCTCCACCTACAAGATCAACGGCCGCGAGGTGCGCGCCCGCGACGTGCAGCTGCTGTTCGCCGACGCCTCGACGGGGTCGAACTCGCCGGCCCTGGTGCGCCAGGGCCAGATCTCCGAACTGATCGCCGCCAAGCCGCAGAACCGGCGGTTGATCCTCGAGGAGGCAGCGGGCGTCTCGGGCCTGCATTCCCGCCGCCACGAGGCCGAGCTGCGGCTGCGGGCGGCCGAGACCAATCTCTCGCGGCTGGACGACATCGCCGCCGAGCTGGAAAGCGCGCTCAACCGCCTGAAGCGCGAGGCCCGCCAGGCCGAGCGCTACAAGAAGCTGTCGGCCGAGATCCGCTCCCTACAGGGCGCGGTGCTCTTTTCGCGCTGGGCCGAGGCCAAGGGGGCCGCCGAACGCCTCGCCGCCGAGGCCGCCGACGCCATCCGCGCGGTGGAGGAGACGGCCCGCCAGGCCGCCTCGGCCACCACCGCCGCGGCCAAGGCCGAGGAGGCGATCGCCCCCCTGCGCGAGGCCGAGACCGTGGCCGCCGCCATCCTGCACCGGCTGGCCATCGACAAGGATCGGCTGGACCGTGAGGGCGAAGCGATCGCCGCGGAGATGGAGCGCCTGATCGGAGAGGTGGGCCGCATCGACGCCGACCGCGCCCGCGAGACCCAGATCGTGGAGGACGCCGACCTGGCGCTGAAGCGCATGGCCGACGACCTGCAGGCCCTGGAGACCGCCATCGCCGCGGCGCCGGACCGGTCGGCCGAACTTGAGGCCGGCGCCCGCGCCGCCGACAAGGCCCGCGTCGCCGCCGACGAGGCGGTGGAGGACCTGGCCGGACAGGCCGCCGCCGACGAGGCCCGCCGCCGCGCCGGCGCCGCGCGGGTCGACGAGGCGACCAATCGTGTCGCCCGCACGCGCCGGGCGCTGGACCAGGCGCGGACCGAACGCGAACAGCTCGGCCCCGCCGTCAATCCGCAGACCGCCCAGGCGCGCAGCGAGCTGGAACAGGCCGAGGCGGCCCTGGCCGCCGCACGCGCCGCGCTGGAAGCCGCCGAGGAGGAGCGTAGCAAGGCCGCCGCCGCCGAGAACCAGCTGCGCGAAGCCTCCCGCAAGCAGGACGAACAGCTCGGCCGCCTGACCGCCGAGGCCCGCGCCCTGGCGCAGATCGTGGCCCAGCAGCGCCGAGGCGGCTTCACCCCGGCCCTGGACGAGGTGGCCCCCGACCGCGGCTACGAGAAGGCCCTGGCCGCCGCGCTCGGCGACGACCTGGACGCGGCGCTGGATCCCAAGGCCCCGGCCTTCTGGGGCGGCCGCGACGCCGAGGGTCCGGCCTGGCCGACCGGGGCCAAGCCGCTCGCCCCCCTGGTCAAGGCGCCGGGCGTGCTGGCCGCGCGCCTGGCCTTCACCGCCCTGGTGGCGCGCGAAGACGGCGACCGGCTGCAGGGCCAGCTCGCGCCCGGCTGTCGCCTGGTCTCCCGCGAGGGCGACCTGTGGCGCTGGGACGGCTTCACCGCCCGCGCCGACGCCCCCAAGCCCGCCGCCGTGCGGATGGAGCAGAAGACCCGGCTGACCGAGGTCGAGGCCGAGATCGAGCTGCTGTCGCCCAAGGCCAAGGTGGCCAAGGACGCGCTGAGCGCCGCCACGGCCAGGGTCCGCGCCGCGGAGGAGGCCCTGCGCGCGGCCCGCCGCGACCCGCCCGCAGCCGAGCAGAAGGTCTCCGCGGCCCGGTCCGCGGTCGAGAAGCTGGACCGTGAGGCCGCCCGCCGCGAGGCGCACGCCCAGTCCCTCGACGATGTCATCGGCCGCTTCGGCGCCGAACTCGCCGACGCCGAATCCATCCTGCGGGTCGCGGTCGAGGAAGGCGCGGAGGACACCGCGGTCGGCGACCTGCCCGCCCGCCTCACCGCCGCCCGCCTCGCCGCCGGCCCGGCCCGCGAGGCCGCCGCCGCCGCCCGTTCGGCCCTGGAGATCGAGGTCCGCGAGCGCGACGGCCGCGCCCGCCGGCTGGAGCACCTGCGCCGCGATTCCGACGACTGGACCCGCCGTGGCCACGCCGCCGCCAAACGCCTGGAACACCTGGTTCAGGCCCGCGCCGGCGCCCAGGGCAAACTCGACGCGGCCCGCGACGCGCCCGCCACCCATCAGGCGCGGCTGGAGAAGCTGCTGGACGAACTGAGCCAGGCCGAGACGCGCCGCGCCCAGTCGTCCGACGCCCTGGCCCAGGCCGAGGGCGCCCGCGCCGAGGCCGACCGCGCGCTGCGCGCCTCCGACGCCGCATCGTCCCAGGCCCGCGAACTGCGCGCCTCGCTCGACGCTCGGCTGGAGGGCGCGGCCGAACGCCTGGCCGAGATCACCGGCCAGATCCGCGAGACCGCCCGCATCGAGCCCGAGCAACTCGGCCGCAAGCTGGCCGACGAGGCGGTGGCGATTCCCTCCGAGCCCGGCGGCATGGAGGCCCACCTCTACAATCTGGAGCGCCAGCGCGATTCCATCGGCCCGGTGAACCTGCGGGCCGAGGAAGAGGCCGTCGAACTCGCCGGACGCCTGGAAGTCATGCAGACCGAGCGCGCCGACCTAACGGGCGCCATCGCGCGCCTGCGCCAAGGCATCGACGAACTGAACGGCGAAGGCCGCGAGCGCCTGCTGGCCGCCTTCGAGGTGATCAACGAGCACTTCAAGGCGCTGTTCCAGGCCCTGTTCGAGGGCGGCCAGGCCGAGCTGCGCCTGGTGGAATCGGACGATCCCCTCGAGGCTGGCCTGGAGATCTACGCCTGCCCGCCCGGCAAGCGCATGGCCACCATGAGCCTGATGAGCGGCGGCGAGCAGGCCTTGACCGCCGCGGCCCTGATCTTCGCGGTGTTCCTGGCCCAGCCCGCGCCGATCTGCGTGCTGGACGAGGTGGACGCGCCGCTGGACGACGCCAATGTCGACCGCTTCTGCAATCTGCTGGACGAGATGCGCCGCCGGACCCAGACCCGGTTCATCGCCATCACCCACAATCCGGTGACGATGGCGCGCATGGATCGGCTGTTCGGCGTCACCATGGCCGAGCGCGGGGTTTCGCAATTGGTGTCGGTCGACCTGCGTCAGGCCGAGGCCATGGCGGCGCAATAGCGCACCCCGGCCTGCCGCGCGTTTGACACGCCTAAATGGTCATATAAATCAATCAGTTAATAACTGCCCTCGCAACCTTGACGCACTGCAACCGCGTCTATAGGTTCCGCGCGACCTAAAGCCCCCGCCGTGGCGGCGACGTCGCGGTCGAAAGGCCTCCCGACGTATGCCTAAGACGGACGAGACGAAATCCGGGACACCCAGTCTCGAGTCGCGTCTCGAAGCGGCCGAGTCGGCGTTGGCCCGCAAGGCCAGCGGCGAAACGCACCGGGCGATGGCGCAGGGTTACCGCTTCATCGGTGAAGTGGTGGGTGGGGTGCTCATGGGCGTCGGCCTCGGCTGGCTGCTCGATCGCTACGCCGGCACGTCCCCCTTTGGGAT
>NZ_JAUYNW010000057.1 GCF_030698145.1 Phenylobacterium sp.
CGGTGTGACGATGGATCAGGGGGCGTCCCTTCTTGTCGACCATATGCACGTCGCCCCAGTGCACGATCGCCATGACCACCGGATGGAGATCCAGGCCCTTTTGGGTAAGGCGATACTCGTAGCGCATCGGGTTTGTCTGGTAGGCCACCTTCGTCAGCACAAAGGCGTCTACGAGTTTCTTCAACCGATCAGTCAAGATCGGTCGGCCGATCCCGAGACGCTCTTGAAAGTCGTCGAACCGGCGCACCCTCAAGAAGCACTCCCGGAGGACAAGCAGCGTCCATCGATCGCCGATCACGGACAGCGTCCGCGCGACCGAGCACGGTTGATTCTCAAGTTCATGCCACTGCATATCAAACGTCCCTAGGTCCTGAATAAATTAGGGTCCATGCCAAATGCGAACTAATATAGAGTGCGCCATGCTATTTTGCTACCCGTTGTGCGGATTGCCCGGCAGGGGGCGCCTGCGTAACCTCGCAGCACAACCTGGTCGCATCTTCACCTCAGCACATTGCCCCCGTGGATAGGAGGCTGTCCGGCGGAGGTCGCAGCCGGGGGCAGCGATCACGGGAGTTCACCGCCTGACGGCGAAGACTCGCGACATCAGAGTCGATCCAAAGAACTCAATGGAATCGAGTTTATCGGCCGCGTTCTGTGTGACTGCAGGTCCTGATCGCGGTTTTGACTGCGGGCGTGTGCCACCCCAGGGTCACGCTTCAGACCACGTCGTCGCGGGCGAAGGAAGCTCGCCAGGCGACGACGCGGCCGGGTTCACCATTTCTCGCCCGCGGGGCGGATCTCTTGCTCGAAGGTCCGAGCGTCACTGGGTTGTTGGTGGATCGCCCAGTAGGCCTCCGCCACCGCAGCCGGTCGCATCAGAACATGGTCCGTGACTGGCCCGTCACCGGCGTTCTTCTTGCGCATATCGCGAACCCAGGCTGTGTCCACGCCGGAGTCGATGACCAGGTGGGCGACATGAATGCCCTGCGGTCCGAATTCGCGAGCGGTGGACTGCGCCACGGCGCGAAGCCCAAACTTCGCGCTGGCGAAGGCCGCAAAGCCGACGCCGCCACGAAGGCCCGCGGTTGCGCCGGTAAAGAAGATCGAACCGGCGCCGCGGGGCGCCATGTGGCGCGCGGCCTCGCGTCCGCTGAGGAAACCGGCAAAGCAGGCCATCTCCCACACCTTGCGGAAGACGCGGGAGGTCGTTTCGACCAGCGGGAAGTTGACGTTGGCGCCGATGTTGAAAACCGACACCTCGATGGGCGCGGTGTTTTCCGCTTCCTGATAGAACGCCATCATCTGATCCTCGTCCCGGGCGTCAAGAGCCTTGGCGACGATGCGGCCGCCGGCGGCCTCGATCTCGGCCTTCAACGGTTCGAGCTTCTCAGCCTGGCGGCGGCCGACGAAGACGATGTAGCCCTCGGACGCAAACTTCTTGGCGATCTCGGCGCCTATGTAGTCGCCGGCGCCGATTATGACAGCGGTCGCGTTCCGGGGCTTCGGCGGGGTCGCCTGAGTTGATGTGGCGGACATGGCCATCCTCTGCCTGGTGCGCGGAAGAGATCGCGCCTCCGACCTTGCCAACGATCTCGAACGAATGACCGTACTGGCGTCATCCAAGTGCGTTCGTTGTTAAAACTAATCAAGTAGGCTAGTGATCGGGAGCGACGATCTTCGCGCGTCCCTCTGGATCGGCGACGAGCGACGGGACATGAAGTGGTCTGGACGCCGCGCCACCCCGACGGATCAGCCGCGTGTCGTCTCGCCCTGTCTTCCCAAGCGTGTCCTTTCGACGAGCGCAGGCAACCTGGGCGGCGCGGAGCGGCCACGCCCCGCGCGAAGGTCTCATCGGCGAACGTCGACCACGGTGCGGCCGCGCACCTCGCCGCGCAGGATCGCCTCCGCCACCTTGGACGCGTCCGCGAGGCCCACCTCGGTGATGGTCTGCTCAAGCTTGGCGAGATCGAGATCGCTCGCCAGTCGCTCATAAGCCTCCACGCGCACCTCGTGGGGTGCGTTGACGGAGTCGATGCCCGCGAGGGTGACGTTTCGCATGATGAACGGCAGCACCGTCGTGGGCAGGTCCGTGCCCTGGGCGAGCCCGCATGCGGTGACCACCCCGCGATACTTCGTCTGCGCCAGCACATTCGCCAGGGTGTGGCTGCCGACCGAGTCGATCGCGCCCGCCCAGCGTTCCGCACCCATTGGCCGGCCCGCCGCCGACAACTCCGCGCGGTCGATGACCTCGGACGCCCCTAGAGCGGTGAGATAGTCCCTTTCCTCAAGCCGCCCGGTCGAAGCGACCACCCGGTAGCCGAGGCGGGAGAGCAGCGCGATAGCGACCGAGCCGACGCCGCCGTTCGCGCCTGTGACCAGGACATCGCCCCGATCCGGTCCGACGCCCCCGTGTTCCAGCGCCAGCACGCTCAGCATCGCCGTATAGCCCGCCGTCCCGATGGCCATCGCATGGCGTGTGGAGATCGCCTCCGGCAGCTTGATCACCCAGTCGCCGCTGACCCGGGCCCGCTCGGCGTAGCCGCCATGATGGGTCTGGCTCAGGCCCCAGCTGTTGACGACCACCCGGTCGCCCGCGGCGAACCGCGGGTCGGTGGAAGACTCCACGACGCCGGCGAGGTCGATGCCGGGAACCAGAGGAAAGTTCCTGATGACACCGGCGGCGCCGGTGATCGCGAGCCCGTCCTTGTAATTCACTGTCGACCATTCGATCGCGATGGTTACGTCGCCCGCGCCCAGGTCGGCGTCTTCCATCGTCTCAAGCTGCGTCGTGATCTTGCCGTCTGTCTTGCGCGCCACCAAAGCCCTGAAGCTCATCTCTCTGTCCCCTTGATTCTATCTGAGTGTGTCGCTTCAGGCCGCCGAGCTTTCGAGCTGCTGGCCCCTGGTCGCGGATAAGTAGGATTTCGACACTAACGCGCCTATCGTGTCACGTTGTCAAATCGTCGAACCTCTTACGAATCTGGAGCTATATCGGCCCTCATGCCGCTCGCCCGAGTGCGACGTAGCGTTCGATGTGGTGGTCCACATCGCCCAGGTGATGATCGAGCATGATGAGGCGCTTGACGTAGTGCGAGAGCGGAATCTCCCACGTCATGCCGATGCCCCCATGTAGCTGAACCGCCTCCTCGGCGACGAGCGCGCCGACCCGGCCCAAGGTGTACTTCGCCGCCGAAAGCGCCCGTTCGCGGACGGTCCCGTCGTCATGGAAGGCGGCCACTGCATTGAAGAGCGCGGAGCGGGCCTGCTCGATTTCGATCAAGAGCGTGGCCATCCGGTGCTGAAGAGCCTGGAAGCTCCCGATCGGCTGTCCGAACTGGACGCGCGTCTGCAGGTACTCGACGGTCGAAGCCTTCACCACATCAAGGGCGCCTATGGCGTCGGCGCAGAGGGCAAGAATCCCCACGCCTGTGACCTGCTCGACCAAGACGAACGCGCCCCCTTCGACACCGAGCAACGCATCTGGAGCCACCTCGACATCGTTCAGCACGACCTCTGCACTGCGGGCGCCGTCCACTCCCGCATAGCCTTGGATGGTGAGGCCAGCCGCCGTCACCGGAACCAGGAAAAGCGAGACGCCGGCTTCGTCGGCGGCGGACCCGGAGGCTCGGGCCGAAACGATGAGGTAATCCGCGGCGTCGGCGAACGCGACGACGGCCTTGGTCCCAGACAGCCGCCAGCCTTGCGCAGACTTCTCCGCCCGGGTCTCGACGCGGCTCAGCTCGTAGCGGCTATGCGGCTCCTGGTGTGCGAAAGCGACCACGGTCTGGCCGCCGATGATCGCGTCGAGGAGGTCTTGCGATGCGGCGGTCGCCACGCTTGCCAGAACGCTTCCCGCCATCAGGCATTGCAGAAAGGGCCCCGCCACGGCCCCACGTCCCAGCGCTTCGAACACGACGGCGATGTCACCGGGCGCGCCGCCATAGCCCCCAGCCGCGGGGTCGAACAGCGCTCCGAGGACGCCGAGTTCAGCAAGCTGCGTCCAGGCCTCCAGGCTGTATCCAGGCGCGCGGTCGACTAGTCGGGCCCGCGCCTCCAGCGGATAGCGCTCAGCGAGGAAGCGGTTGAGCATGTCCGACAGCATTTGCTGGTCGGCGGTCGGGTTGAACTCCATGATTTGTGCTTCCTGTCTCAGAGCTTGAGTATGGCTTTGGTGATGATGTTGCGCTGCACCTCGTTGGAACCGCCGTAGATCGTGAGTTTTCGGCCATTGAGGTAGGTGGACGTCACGCCGGCGGCATAGGCCGGCCCGACCGGCGCGGCGTTAGCGCCTGGTTCGAGGCAGTCGCGCCGGAAGGGAACGGCGTAGGGGCCCACGGCCCGCCGGATAAGAGCCTGGATTTCCTGTGCGACCTCTGTCCCTTTGACCTTCAGCATGGAGCTTTCGGCTCCGGGCGCGCCCCCGGCCGCGGCCGCGGCCACGACGCGCAGGGTGGTCGTCTTCAGGTTCTCCAATTCGATCTCGGCCTTGGCGAACCTGGCTGCGAAGTAGGGATCTTCTATGAGGGGCCGGTCGCCCTTGGTCTCCCGCTGAGCGATCTCCCTCAGAAGCTCGAGGGACGCGGACGACGCACCGACCATGGCCATGCTGGTGCGCTCATAGGTCAGCAGATACTTCGCGTACGTCCAGCCCCCGCCTTCATCACCGACGAGGTTGGACACCGGAGCGCGCGCGTCCGTGAAGAAGATCTCGTTGACCTCGTGGTCGCCATCCAGCGTGATGATGGGCCGCACCTCCACGCCAGGCTGGTTCATATCCAGCAGGATGAAGGAGATGCCCTCCTGCTTCTTCCCTGAGCTGTCGGTTCGGGCCAGGAGGAAGATCATGTTCGCGTGCTGGGCCAACGAGGTCCACGTCTTCTGCCCGTTGATGACGTAATGATCGCCCTGCCGCACGGCGGTGGTCTTCACCCCCGCAAGGTCCGAGCCGGCCCCGGGCTCCGAATAGCCCTGGCACCACCAGTCGTCGCCCCTGAGCATGCGTGGCAGCCAATGGCGTCTCTGTTCCTCGGACCCGTACTTGATCAGCACCGGGGCCAGCATCTTGAAGCCAAAGGCGATGGTAGGGGGGGCATTGGCAAGCGAGGATTCGTAGTCCCAGATGAAGGTCTGGGTCGCCGTCCAATCCTGGCCGCCGTACGCCTTTGGCCAGTGTGGCGCGAGCCAGCCGCGCGCGTTCAGCGTCGCCTGCCAGCCCTCGAAATCGGCCTTGCCGAGACTTTTTCCGAACCGAACGCGTTCGGCGAGCTCGCGTGGCAAGTTCGCCGCTAGGAACGCCCGCACCTCCTGCCGAAAGGCCTCGTCTGCAGCGTCAAAGGTGAGGTCCATCATCTTCCTCCAAGCGGACGCCGGCGCCCGACCAACTTGGACGTCCTAACACCATCAGTAGTATAATGGAACCCAGTCCACCGAGCGATCGCGATCGATGCGCGGGGACCGTCGGCCTCGAAAGAAGGGACCGATTGAATCGGCCAGAGGGCAGGCGGGGCGCGCGCCCAGCAGGTCATGCCGTGGATCGATCGGAGGATCGACTTTGAAGCTGCGCTGATGTCAACCTTCGACTCGCTACGCCAGAGGAGACCGGTTCCTATCGGTGGACCAGCTTGTGGTTCGCGCCGGAACCGTGCCGAAGCTGGCCTCACGGAGTCGGATGCCGCGATCACCGGTGGACGGTGACGCCATCGGGGCAGGGTGAGTGACGCGCATGGAAACAGCTTGAACTTGCTGCCGACCTCTGTCAGTGCTATTAAAATACTTACTGTGCGACCGACGTCGCACGAGGCGCGGCCGCAGGAACGCATGGATGAACGTCACCTTCTATTTCGATTTCGGAAGCCCGAACGCCTATATGAGCCACCGCGTGCTCCCGGCGATCGAAGCCAGGACAAAGGCAAGGTTCGTCTATGAGCCGATCTTGTTGGGTGGCGTGTTCAAGCTGACGGGCAACCAGTCTCCGGCGACGGCGTTCGCGAGCATCAGGAACAAGCCCGACTACGACCGGATTGAGATCGCGCGTTTCCTCAAGAGGCACGGGCTCTCGAACTTCCAGTTCAACCCGCATTTCCCCATCAATACCCTGCAGTTGATGCGGGGGGCCGTGGCGGCCCAGGTCGCGGGGGTGTTCGAGGCGTTCGTGGACCAGGTCTACGACGACATGTGGACGCGGGGCCGCAAGATGGATGACCCGGAGGTCTATGCCGCATCGCTGGTGGAAGCCGGCCTGCCGAAGGACGAGATCCTCAGGCTCTCCCAGACCGAGGAGGTCAAGTCCAAACTGGTCGCGAACACCCAGGCGGCCGTCGACGCAGGCGTCTTTGGCAGCCCCTCCTTCATGGTTGGCCAAGAGCTCTATTTCGGGAAGGATCGGCTCCGCGAGGTCGAGGACGAGATCGTCCTGCAGACTAGGGGCGTCGAGGCGGCCTAGGCGGGCGACGATACCGCCCGCTGGCGCTGGCCGTCTCCTCACCACTCAATTCCGAAGGCAGGCCCCGCCCGCCATCACACGCGGCCCCCGCCGCACACTCTCGCTATCGAGCAGGAGCCGTCACATGCGTGAGGCCGTCATCGTCGCCGCCAAGCGGACCCCCATCGGCAAGGCCTATCGCGGCGCCTTCAACAACACCTATGGCGCCACGCTGGGCGCCGAGGCGATCCGCGCGGCGGTGGGCCAGGCGGGCGTCGATCCCCGCGAGATCGACGACATCGCCATGGGCTCGGCGCTGCAGCAGGGCACGACCGGCAACAACATCGCCCGCCAGGCGGCGCTGCGCGCCGGCCTGCCCAACACCGTCTCCGGCATGACCATCGACCGCCAGTGCGCCTCCGGCCTGATGGGCGTGGCCACGGCGGCCAAGTACATCACCGCCGATGGCGCCACCGTCGCCATTGGCGCCGGCATCGAGTCGATCAGCCTCGTGCAGAACGCCCACGTCAACGGGTTCATGGCCAGCGACCCTTGGCTGGCCGAGCACGTGCCCGCGCTGCGCACTTCGATGATCGAGACCGCCGAGGTCGTCGCCGAGCGCTACGGCGTCAGCCGCGAGGCGCAGGACGACTACGCTCTGCAATCCCAGCAGCGCACGGCCCAGGCCCAGTCGGAAGGCCGTTTTGCCAACGAGATCATCCCGGTGACCACCGTCATGAAGGTGCTGGTCAACAAGGAGACCGGTGAGACCGCGGACAAGGAAATCACCATCTCCGGCGACGAAGGCAACCGCCCGCAGACCACCCTGGCCGACCTCCAGAAGCTGAGCCCGGTTTTCAAGGGCGGCCACTATGTCCAGGAGGGCAAGTTCGTCACCGCCGGCAACGCCAGCCAGCTCTCCGATGGGGCCGCGGCGATCGTGCTGATGGAGCGCAAGGAGGCCGAGAAGCGCGGCATTGAGGCCCTGGGCGCCTACCGCGGCATGGCCGTGGCCGGCTGCGGCCCCGAGGAGATGGGCGTCGGCCCGGTCTTCGCCATCCCGAAGCTGCTGGAGCGCAACGGCCTGACCGTCGACGACATCGACATCTGGGAGCTGAACGAGGCCTTCGCCTCCCAGGTGCTCTACTGCCGTGACAAGCTGGGCATCCCGAACGAGAAGCTGAACGTCTCGGGCGGCTCGATCTCCATCGGCCACCCCTACGGCATGACCGGCGCCCGCTGCACGGCCCACCTGCTGTACGAAGGCAAACGCCGCGGCGCCAAGTACGGCGTCGTCACCATGTGTGTCGGCGGCGGCATGGGCGCGGCGGGCCTCTTCGAGATCTTCTGAGACGTGCGGCTGCGGCGGCTTCTGTTCGGGCCCCGCGAATGGGTGCCGGTCGCCTCCTTGGCGTGCGAGCCCGGGCGACCGATTGGCTATCGGATGTCGTGCTCCGGATTGAGCAGCCTCGAGCGGTCGCGCGCTCTATGGCGCGCCGCCTCCGGGCTGTGCCGACCCGCGGAGCCTTCGTCCCGCCGGCAGATCCGCGTCGAAAGTCGGCTATCGAAATGGTTCAAAAGTTCTGATTTAGCACTATCACCTTTTTTGTTTTCGTTTACCGTACGTAAAACGCTGTAGCGCACGGCGAATGGCGAAAAAGGACCAGGGAGGAGCGAAAGATGCGGCTCGTAGGCGTCCAACACTTTCCGCCGATGGATCGAGTGATCTTCGGCCAGGCCGCAGCGGAGGCGGTCCTGGCGGAGGCGCAGCGCCTTGGCGCGACGCGCGTCTACCTGGTGGTCAGCCACACGCTCAACACGACGACGGATGAGATCGAGAAGATCCGGGCGAAGTTGGGCGACCGCTACGCCGGCGCCTTCGATGGCGTGCCGCAGCACACGACCCGGGCAAGCGCCGTGGAAATCGCCAAGGCCGCGACAGCGGCGGGCGCAGATCTCCTGATCGCCGTCGGCGGCGGTTCGGTGGTCGACGTGGTTAAGATCGTCACCGTGTGCATGGAACACGAGATTTTCGACGAGGAGGGCCTCGACGGTTACGAATTGACCGCGGGCGCGCCGGGCGTCCCGGTCTCATCGAAGTCGTTCCGGGCGCCAACGGTGCGCTCGATCGTCGTTCCCACAACGCTAAGCGGCGGCGAGTACAACGCCGGCGCCCTGGTGACCGACACCCGGCGGGATTGGAAGCAGATTTTCCACCACCCCCTGATGATGCCGCGCGCCATCATCCTGGATCCGCAGATCACAATCCACACCCCGGAGATCCTTTGGCTGGGCTCCGGCACGCGGTCGATGGATCACGGAATCGAAGCCCTGTGTTCCGGTTTTGGCACCCCGCTGGTGGACGCGGTCGTCACCGAGGGGATCGGCCTGCTTGCGGAAGGCCTGCGTCGCTGCAAGGCCGACCCGCTGGACCTGGAGGCGCGACGGCTGGCGCAATACGGCTCCTGGCTTTCGGCCTTTGGCCTGCAGACCCGAGTCCCGATGGGCGCCAGCCATGCCATCGGCCACGTTCTCGGCGGAACCTTCGGCGTGCCGCACTATCTCATCACCCCGGTCCTGATGCCGCATGTCCTGCGATACAATCGCTCGTCCACTGAGGACGCGCAGCGCCGAATTGCGGCGGCCTTGGGCGCCGCCGGACGCAGCGCCGCCACCGCCGTCGAGCAACTGGTTCAGGAACTGGGCTTGCCCGGCAAGCTCAGCGACGTGGGCATCCAGCCCACCGACTACGGACGGATTGGCGAGATCGCGGTGAAGTCGGTGTTCGCCCCCGTCAACCCGCGTCCGCTGGCTCAGCCGGCCGATGTGGTCGCGTTGCTCGAGACAACGAAGGATTTGGTGGCCGCCTAGCCCGCCGGACCCTCACGGCCGCCGACTGGCGATGGCCAGACGGCGGCTACCGGCCGCGGCGCCAGGCGCGCACTCGCCCGATCTGCGCGCCTGGCCTCATTCTGCACCGCGGCGCGCAGCTGCCAATCCGCAATTCGCCAGGATACCCCATGACCGCGCTGCCGACCCAGATCGCCGACCCTGCGCTCGTCCAGGCGCCCGTGGGCGTTCCCTTTTCGCCGGCCTATACGCGCTACGCCATGTGGTTGCTGCTCGGCATCTACATCGCGAACTTTCTGGACCGCCAGGTCGTCACGATCCTCGCTGAGCCGATCAAGCAAGATCTGGGGCTCGCCGACTGGCAGCTCGGTGTGCTGAGCGGTCTGGCCTTCGCAATGTTCTACACCCTCTTGGGAATTCCCATCGCCCGGATCGCGGAGCGGCGAAATCGCCCAATGATCATCGGCGCATCCGTGGCGGTTTGGAGCGCGTTCACGGCCTTGGGGGGCGTGGCCCAGACCTTCGCCCAGCTCGTTCTCTTCCGCGTCGGGGTGGGCGTTGGCGAGGCGGGATGCACCCCGCCCGCCCATTCCCTGATCGTCGACTACGTCCCGCGGGAGAAGCGCGCCTCGGCCTTGGCGTTCTACTCGATGGGAACGCCGATCGGCACCCTTCTCGGCCTTGCCCTCGGCGGCCTGGTGGCCGACGCCTATGGCTGGCGGGTCGCCTTCCTGATCGCAGGCGCGCCCGGACTGATCTTTGCGGCGCTCGCCTTTACGACGCTGCGCGAGCCTCGACGCCAGCTGGCGCACGATGCGGCTCATCTCGCCTCGACGGCCGCGACTTTCGGCGAGACCATGGCTTACCTCGCGCGGCGACGGACCTTCTGGCTGGTGGCCATGGGAGGCGCGATCACGGCCTTCGTCGGCTTCGGCGCAGCGCCGTTCACGGCTTCGTTCTTCTTGCGGAACCACTCCGCCGAGATCGCCGCGCTCGCGGCTCAAACCGGTGAAGTCTTCGGGTTGCAAATCCGATCGATAGGGTTCCTGGGTCTCGCCCTGGGCCTGATCAGCGGATTGAGCGGCGCCCTCGGGGCATTGTGCGGCGGCTGGCTCTCGGATCGGCTCGGAAGTCGAGATCTTCGGGCCTGGATGCTTGCGCCCGCCGGAGCGAGTCTGCTGTCCATTCCCATCTTCGTCCTTGCCGTCACAGTGTCCCATGCGGCCATCGGCCTGGGACTTCTGGCGCTCAATGGCTTCCTAGGCACCTTGTGGTTCGGGCCCGTCTACGGGACCGCCCAATCCGTCGTGCCGCCCCAGATGCGCGCGACCGCAGCGGCCGTCCTGCTCTTCCTCGTCAACCTGTTCGGTTTTGGGCTTGGGCCGATAACCATTGGGGCCGCGTCAGACATGTTCAACTACGGCTTCGACTTTGGTCCTGCAGAGGGGGTCCGATGGGCGCTCGTGGTTGGGAGCCTATTCGGCGTCGTCGCTTTCGGGTGCTTCTGGGGCGCTCGCAGGACGATCCGCGAAGACACACTGAGCTGACCCACGAGCAATACAGTTCAATTATAGACCGCCGTTCGCTCGCCTCGACGTCTCCTACGACCCCTATACTGCCAACCCGCTCGGGCGGGTGATCAAGCTCGGCGTGACGAAGCGCTTCCAGAGTCGGTCGGGCAGACCCAAGCTAGACGGTGACGCGGGAGGCCTTCCGCGTCACCGGAAAAGCGGTGATCCGCCCAGGCACCTTGTTCAGCCATCGGCTGCCCCGGCCTGGCAGGGGAGACCAATGGCCCCCGCTACAGGCTGGTTAGCCATGGCAGCAGCAGATTGTTGACCTCCTCGGGCCGTTCCTGCTGGGTCCAGTGTCCGCAACCGGGGAGCATGTGCGCCCCGCGCAGGTCGGGCAGTTCGTCTGTCATGAGGCTCAGGCGGTCACCGAACATGGACAGGACACTGTCGCGGTCGCCGGCGATGAACAGCGCGGGTTGCTCGATGCGCCGTCCCTGGAACTGGCGCAAGAAGGTGAAGTCGCGGTCGTGATTGCGGTAACGGTTCAGGCCCCCGCGGAAGCCGGAACGTTCGAGTTCGCTGACCATGAAATCGATATCGGCATCGCTTAGCCATGCCGGGAAGGGGTCGGGATCGGGAAGGCCCGTCAGAACCCGGTCGCCCAGGCGCTTGTCCGAACGCCAAGCTTCCGTCGGCGCCTCGCCGCCCCAGGCGTAGTAGAGCCGTCGCACAGCTCCGCGAACATCCGCTTCAAGTTCCGCCTCGGCCACGCCCTCGGCCGCGAAATAGTCCTGGTAGAAGAACCGGCCCTTGCTCTTGTAGACGGCATCGATGATGTCGCTGAGGGAGCGGGTCGGAACCCCGGTATAGGGCACCGAGAGGCCTGCTACAGCCCGTACCCGCTCCGGATGGACCAGGGCGGTGGTCCAAGCAACCGGTGCGCCCCAATCGTGCCCGATCACGACGCCGGGCTGATCGGGGCTCAAGGCTTCGATCAGCCCGGCCACGTCCCCAGAAAGGCTCTCGAGATCGTAGGCCTCGATAGGGTGCGGCTTGTCCGACCCGCCATAGCCGCGCACATCGATGGCGCAGGCGGTGAAGCCCGCAGCCGCGATGGGGCCCATCTGATGGCGCCACGAGTACCAGGACTCGGGAAAACCATGGACCATGACCACCAAGGGACCTTCGCCCTGAATGGCCACATTCAGCTCGACCTCTCCGACTGGCACCCGGCGAAATTCAGTCATGTCCATCCATCCTCAGCAGCCAGGAAGGCCGTACTTGCAGGTAAGTTATATTGTAGAACTGTATCAAGCGGAGGCGCGATGGATCACGGCCTTCGTCTCCAGGTAGTCGGCGAAAGCCGCTTCCCCCCATTCCCGTCCGTTTCCTGACGTCTTGTACCCGCCGAACGGGGCGGCGCCGTCTTCGCTCGCCCCGTTGATGTAGACCATGCCCGCTTCAAGCCGCGCGGCGACCTCTTCCGCCTGCGCGTCGGTCGAGGCCTGCACATAGGCGGCGAGACCATACGGCGTGTCGTTGGCGATGCGGATCGCCTCCTCGACGTCGCCGTAGTCGATGATGCAGAGCACCGGACCGAAGATCTCCTCGCGGGCGATCGTCATGTCGTTGGTGACATCCGCGAACACGGTGGGGCGGACGTAGTAGCCCTTGGACAGGCCCTCTGGGCGCCCCGGACCGCCGGCGACGAGGGCGGCGCCCTCCTCAAGACCCTTGGCGATGAGGGCCTGGATGCGCGTCCACTGCGCCTCGGAGACCACCGGCCCGAGGTAGACGCCTGTCGTCGGATCGCCCACTGGCAATGTCTGCACCACATGAGCGGCGATCGCTTTGGCTTCCTCGAGCCTTGTGGCGGGCACCAGCAGCCGCGTCGGGGCATGACAGGTCTGGCCACTGTTCATCATCACGCGATGGATGTTCTCGCCGATCGCCTGCGGCAGATCGGCGCCCTCCAGCACGATGTTCGGCGACTTGCCCCCCAATTCCTGATGAACGCGTTTCACCGTGTCCGCGGCGCGCTTGGCCACGTCGATTCCTGCGCGCGTCGAGCCGGTGAAGGAGACCATGTCGATGCCGGCATGCGCCGAAATCGCGGCCCCGACGGTGGGGCCGTCGCCGTCCACGAGGTTGTAGACACCAGCGGGCACGCCAGCGGCGTGGAGGATCTCGGCGATGATGTGCGCCGTGAACGGCGTCACCTCGGAGGGCTTGTGCACCATGGTGTTGCCGGTCGCGATCGCCGGGACGATCTTGCACATCACCTGATTGATCGGCCAGTTCCAGGGCGTGATCATGCCCACCACGCCGATCGGCTCCCGCTTAACGGTCGTCCGCGGACTGGCGGCATGCTCGAAGGCGTAGGTTTTCAGCACCTCGATGCCCGTCATCAGGTGCATGAGTCCCGAACCGACCTGCGCCTCCAGGGCCAGCTTGGCCGGAGCGCCGAGCTCCTCGACCAGGGCGTCCGCAAGCTCCTGCTGGCGCGCCGCGAAGCCTGCGAGGATCGCATTGAGCAGCGCCAGCCGGTCTTCCCGCGAACTGAGGGAGAAGCTCTGGAAGGCGCGCCGCGCGGCGCTCACGGCGCGGTCGACGTCTTCGTGGGTCGCCAGGCAGATTTGGCCGGCGACAGCCTCGGTGGCCGGGTTGATCACGTCGTGCGGAATACCGCCGGCGCTCTCGACCCACACGCCGTCGATATAGAGCTTGCGATAGTCTCTCATTGTGTTGGCCTTGTCCTGTTTTGAGGTGGCGAGCGGCGCGGAGCCGACCGGAAGTGAAGGCCGAAGGGCCAGCAGCTTTGGCGGCTGCTATTGGCTTTCAGGCATGGTGATACGGATGCCGTCGAACGCGGCGGTGACCTTGAGCTGGCAGGCCAGCCGACTGCTGGACGTCGCGCCATCGGCGAACTCCAGCATCTGCGCCTCGGTGGGCGAGCGATCGGGCAGTGCGCCAAGCCACGCCGCATCCACATGGACGTGGCAGGTGGCGCAGGCGCAGGCGCCGCCACAGTCGGCGTCGATTCCGGGCACGCCGTTCTTGACCGCGCCTTCCATGATGCTGAGGCCGATAGCGATGTCGAGGGTGTGCGCCTTACCGCTGTGCTCGACGTAGGTGATCTGCGGCATGGGGTCTTTCCAGTTGCGGGGGGAGGGGAGGGGGTGCGGGGAGGTTGGGCCCCCCGCACCGCCAGCGGCCGAGAAGGCTAGGCGTCGAACAGGATGACGCTGCGGGCGAGTTCGCCGCGCTTGAGTTCAGCGAAGGCTTCGTTGACCTGGTCGAGCCTGATGCGTCGCGAGATCATCTGGTCGAGGTGAAGCTTGCCCTGCATGTAGAAGTCGACGAACCGAGGAAGGTCCACAGGGAAGCGGTTGGATCCCATGAAGCTGCCCTGGATCCGCTTCTCGCCGAGGAACTCGTAGCCATCGAGTTCGATCTTGGTCCCCACCGGGATCATGCCGATCACGTTGGCGACGCCGCCGCGCGCCAGCATGGCGAACGCCTGTTCCGTCGTGGCCTTCAGG
>NZ_JAUYNW010000064.1 GCF_030698145.1 Phenylobacterium sp.
GGCCGGGTGAGGGGGACTAAAATGCCCTTCAACGGAGGTTCGACCGGTCTGAGCAGGAGTCAAAGTCCCCCTCAGGCCCTTCGGGCCAGCTCCCCCAGAGGGGGAGCATCTAAGCTCCGCCGCATATGCGATAGCCCTGCCTTTCGAGGGGAGTAACCGTTATGCGCGGGCCGAGCGGCGCAGGCCCATGAACTGGAGCTCGGCGAAGGCGGCGACCGCCAGGGCCTGGCCGATGACGAAGGCGTAGCCCAGCGCCGTGGGCTGGGCCCAGCCGAGCGCCAGCAGCATCAGGCTCTCCAGCGCCCAGATGGCGTTGCCGACGATCACCAGCCAGACCACCGCGCCTGGCAGGCTGGCGCGCGCGCCCAGGAAACCGACGAAGGCCGCGTAGGCGATGAGGAAGTAACCGGCCGGCTCAGTTAGCGCGGCCTGCAGGCCGGTGAGGCTCTCGAGCGTCGCGCCGCCGAAGGCGAGCAGGACGCCGACCGCCCCGCTGGCGACGGAGTCGGCGGCGAAGGCGCGGCGAAGGAATTGGGACGAGGCGATCATGGGTGGCTCCCTTGGCTTGGGCCCGGGGGCGTCCCAGGCGTGAGCCGAAAATGCCGATCGCCCCGCCCAGGGTCGATTACGCCTCAGGTAATGGCGCTCATGTCGTCGGCCACCCGCCGCCGAGCGCCTTGTAGACCGCCGCCACGTCGGTGTTGGCCGCCGTCTCGGCCACGCTGACCGCGTCCTCGGCGGCCAGCAGGGTCCGCTCGGCGTCGAGCAGCACCAGGAAGTCGATGACCCCCTCCTGGTAGCGCACGCGCGCCAGTTCCGCCGCCCGCCGCGAGGCCGAGGCCTGGTCGGTGAGGCTGCGAAGCTGGGCTTGGCGCTGGCCATAGGCGACCAGGGCGTTCTCCACGTCCTCCAGGGTGCGCAGGACGGTGCGGTCGTAGACCGCCAGACTCGCGCCGTTGCGCGCCTCCTGAGCCCGCAGCCGGGCGCGGGCGCCGCCCAGGTCCAGGCCCGGCCAGCTCACCGCCGGGGTCACCGACCAGGCCCGGCTTGCGCCCTCGCCGAGCGCCGAGAGATCGCCGGCCAGGAAGCCGACGAAGCCGGTGATCCGAACCCGCGGGAAGAGGTCGGCCGCGGCCACCCCGGTCCGCGCGGTTTCCGCCGCCAGCCGACGCTCGGCCGCCTGGACGTCGGGGCGGCGACGCAGCAGGTCGGAGGCCTCCCCGATGGCGATCTGGCGCGCGCGGGGCTTGGGCGGGGCCTCGCGGGGAACCAGAACGGCCTCCAGCGCGCCCGGTCGCTGGCCGACCAGCACCGCCAGCCGGTGGGCTGCCTGGCGTTCGGAGGTCACCAGCGCCGGAATCGTGGCCTCGACGGCGCTGAGGCGGGCCTGGGCGCTGGCCACGTCGATGGGATCGCTGCGGCCGACGTCGAAGCGCACTTGGGTGATGCGCACGGTGTCGCACTGGGTGTCCAGGTTGCGGCGGGCAACCGCCAGCCGCGTCTGGGCGCCGCGCAGCTCGAAATAGGTCCGCGCGACCTCGGCGGCGACGGTGACCTGTGCGTCGCGCAGGTCGGCCTCGGCCGCGCCTTTCTCAGCCTTGGCGGCGTCAACGCCGTGGCGCACCCGGCCGAACAGGTCGAGCTCCCAGGCCGCGTCGAAGCCCAGTTGATAGGTCTCGCTGTCAACACGGACTTCGCCGGAACCCGGCTGCTGCTTGCTGACGGTCTCCCGGGCCCCGACTGTGGCGCGCGGCAGTTGCTCCAGCCGCGCATCGGTGAACAGCGCGCGGGCCTCGGCCACCCGCGCCACCGCGATCCGCAGGTCGAGGTTGGCCGACAGCGCCTTGGCGATCAGCTCGTCGAGGATAGGGTCCTCGAATTGCCGCCACCAGGCCGCCTCGGGGTTGGCCGCGGCGAAGGCGGTCGGATCGGCGTTGTGGAACACCGCCGGTGGCGTGGCCGGTGTCTCGTACTTCGGACCCACGGCGCAGGCCGCCAGGCTGAGCGCCAGGACCAGCGGAGTCGCGTGACGAAGAGCAATCATGGGCGGACCTCCGCGTTCTCGATCGCCGCCGCCGTGGTGGCGCGACGGGTGAAGCGCCGCACCAGCAGGTAGAAGACCGGGGTCAGCAGCAGGCCGAAGAAGGTCACCCCCAGCATACCGGAGAACACCGCCACCCCCATGGCGTGGCGCATCTCGGCCCCCGCGCCGTGGGAGAAGACCAGCGGGGCCACCCCCATGATGAAGGCCAGCGAGGTCATCAGGATCGGCCGCAGCCGCAGGCGGCAGGCCTCCAGCACCGCGTCCCAGGTTGGAACCCCGTGCGCCTCCCCGTCCCTGGCGAACTCGACGATCAGGATGGCGTTCTTGCACGCCAGCCCCACCAGCACGATCAGCCCGATCTGGGTGAAGATGTTGTTGTCCCCGCCCGTGAGCGCCACCCCGGCCAGGGCCGACAGCAGGGTCATGGGCACGATCAGGATCACCACCAGGGGCAGGCTCCAGCTTTCGTACTGGGCGGCCAGCACCAGGAAGGCCAACAGGACGCAGAGCGGGAAGACGAACACCGCCGTATTGCCCGCCAGAATCTGCTGGTAGGTCAGGTCGGTCCATTCGTAGCCCATACCGTTGGGCAGTTCAGACTTGGCGAGCTTCTCCATGGCCGCCTCGGCCTGGCCCGACGAGTAGCCGGGCGCGGCCCCGCCGTTGATCTCGGCCGAGAGCATGCCGTTATAGTGGGTCACCCGGTCGGGGCCGGTGGTCTGCCTCAGGGTCACGAAGGCCCCCAGCGGCGCCATCTGGCCCTCGGCGTTGCGGGTCTGCAGGCGCAGGACGTCTTCCGGCTCCAGTCGGTGCTTCTGGTCGGCCTGGACGTCGACCTCATAGGTCCGCCCGAAGATATTGAAATCGTTCACATAGACGGAACCCAGATAGACCTGCATGGTCTCGAATAGTTCGCTTAGCGAGAAGCCGGCGGCGCGGGCCTTTTCCCGGTCGATGTCGGCGGTGATCTGCGGGACATTGATCTGGAAGCCGGAGAACAGGCCCGCCAGCGACGGCTCCTTGGCGCTCTTGGCGATCAGGTTCTGGGTCTGGGCGTAGAGCTCTTCCGCGCCGAGGCCGGCCTGGTCCTCGATCTGGATCTTGAAGCCGCCGATGGTGCCGAGGCCCATGACCGGCGGCGGCGGGAAGACGGCGACATTGCCGTCCTCGATGGCGCCGAACTTGGCGTTCAGCTCACCGGCCAGAGCATTGGCGGACAATGCCTTTCCCCGCCGCTGCTCGAAGGGGTCGAGGGTCACGAAGATGATCCCGGCGTTCGGGCTATTGGTGAAACCGTTGATCGACAGGCCCGGGAAGGCCACGGCGCTTTCGACCCCGGGCGTCCTCAGGGCGATGTCCGTCATCTGGCGGATCACCGCTTCCGTGCGATCGAGGGAGGCCGCGTCCGGAAGCTGGGCGGCGGCCACCAGGTACTGCTTGTCCTGCGGCGGGATGAAGCCGGTGGGGGTCTTCATGAAGGCCATGGCGGTCAGCAGGACCAACACGCCATAGACGGCCAGGGCCGCCGTGGGCTTGCCCAGGATCTTGCCGACCCCTGCGACATAGCCGTTGGAGGACTTGGCGAAGAACCGGTTGAACGGCCCGAACACCCAACCGAAGGCCAGGTCGATCAGCTGCTGGAACCGGTCCTTGGGCGCGCCGTGCGGGCGCAGCAGCTTGGCCGCCAGGGCCGGCGACAGGGTCAGCGAATTGAAGGCTGAGATGATCGTCGAGATGGCGATGGTGAGCGCGAACTGGCGGTAGAACTGCCCCGACAGGCCGCTGATGAAGGCGGTTGGGATGAAGACGGCGCAGAGGACAAGCGCGGTGGAGACGATTGGGCCGGTCACCTCGCTCATGGCCTTGCGGGCCGCGGCGTCCGGGGCGAGCCCGCCCGCGATGTTCCGCTCGACGTTCTCAACCACCACGATGGCGTCGTCGACCACCACCCCGATGGCCAGGACCAGGCCGAACAGGGTCAGCGTGTTCAGGCCGAAGCCCATCACGTGCATCACCGCGAAGGCGCCGATCAGCGACACCGGCACGGCGATCAGCGGGATCACCGAAGCGCGCCAGCTCTGCAGGAACAGCACCACCACGATGACCACCAGCAGGATGGCCTCGATGAGCGTGTGGGTCACCGCGTCGATCGAGCCGCGCACGAAGACGGTGGGGTCGTAGACGATCTTGTAGTCGACCCCCTGCGGGAACTCCTTCTTGAGGTCGGCCATGGCGGCGCGCACGTCGGTTGAGATGTCGAGCGCATTGGAGCCCGGCCGCTGGAAGATGGGCAGGGCCACGGCGGGCTGGTTGTCCAGCAGCGAGCGCAGGGCGTAGCTGGACGAGCCCAGCTCGATCCGCGCCACGTCGCCCAGGCGGGTGATCTCGCCCCCCTGCCCCGTGCGGATGATGATGTTCCGGAAGTCGTCCTCGTCGGTCAGGCGGCCCTGGGCGTTGATCGCCACCTGGAAGTCGGCGGCGCCGGGCGCGGGCGGCGCGCCGAGCTGGCCGGCGGCCACTTGGACGTTCTGCTCGCGGATGGCGCGCAGGACGTCGCCGGCGGTGAGCGAGCGGGCCGCCACCTTCTCCGGATCCAGCCAGACGCGCATGGCGTAGGGACCCGATCCGAACATCTGCACGTCGCCGACGCCCTCGATCCGCGCCAGCCGGTCCTTCACGCGCAACTGCGCGTAGTTGGACAGGTAGAGCATGTCGTAGCGCTTATCCGGCGAGATCAGGTGCACGACCATGGTCAGGTCGGGCGAGGCCTTGGTGGTGGTCACCCCGGCCCGCTGCACCTCCTGGGGCAGCTTGGGCAGCACCTGGGCCACCCGGTTCTGCACCTGGACCTGGGCCTTATCGAGGTCGGAGCCCAGGGCGAAGGTGACGGTGAGCGTCATGACGCCGTCGGCGGTGGCCTGGGACGACTGGTAGAGCATGCCCTCGACGCCGTTCAGCGACTGCTCCAGCGGCGAGGCCACGGTCTCGGCGATGACACCCGGATTGGCGCCGGGGAACACCGCGCGGACCACCACGGTGGGCGGCACGACCTCGGGATATTCGCTGATCGGCAGGCGCGGCAGGGCCAGGAGGCCGGCCACGAAGATGAGGATGGACAGGACCGCGGCGAAGCGCGGCCTGTCCACGAAGAACGTGGAGAAATTCATTCGAATGATTTCCTGGCGGCCCTAGGCCGGCCTCAGTTGGCGCGGACGGGCGTCGTGATTTGCGCCGTCTGGATGGAGGATGGCGCCTGCGCCGTCCGCGTCGGGGCGACCTCGACCTGGGCGAGGGCCGCGGTCGGGAGCTTGAAGGCCACCCGGGTCGGGGCCACGGTCATGCCGGGCTTCACCCGCTGGCCGCCGCCGACCACGATCACGTCGCCGGGCTTGAGGCCCGTGCGGATGATCCGCAGGTCGCCGACCTTGGGGCCCAGGGTGACGGTCCGGTACTCGGCGACGTTCTTCGGACCCACGACCAGCACGAACCGCTTGCCGAGGTCGGCGCCCACCGCCCGGTCCGGCGCCAGGGCGACGGACTCGGCGGCCTCGCTGACCAGCCGCACCCGGGCGAACAGGCCTGCGGTGAACCGACCGTCGCGATTGGTGAACAGCGCCCGGCCGTTGATGGTGCCGCTGGCCGCGTCCATGGCGTTGTCGACGAAGACCAGACGGCCCTCGTGGGGATAGCCCTCCTCGGTCATCAGCCCCATGAACACCGGCGCGGGACGGCCACGGGTGGCCGCCGCGTATTTCAGATAGGTCTGCTCGTCGGTGTTGAACGAGGCGTAGATCGGGTTTTCCGAGACCACGGTGGTGAGCAGGTCGGCGCTGGTCACCAGGTTGCCGGGGGTGATCGCCGCGCGGGAGACCCGCCCGTCGATGGGCGAGGTGATCCGGGTGAACTCCAGGTTCAGCTTGGCGGCGCTCAGCGAGGCCGAGGCGGCCTCCAGGGCGGCGCGAGTCGCCTTCTCCTCCGAGATCAGGCGCTCGAACTCACTGCGGGCCAGGGCGTTCTGCTCGACCAGGCGTTCGCCGCGCTGGCGATTGGCGCTAGCGAGCTCCAGCTTGGCGCGGCCGGCGTCGGCCTCGGCGCTCAACCGGGCCACCTCGGCCTGGAACGGCCGCGGGTCGATCTGGAACAGCACCTGGCCCTTGCGGACCTGGGCGCCTTCCGTGAACTGCACCGAGTTGATGTAGCCGCCGACCCGGGGCCGGACCTGGACGGTGTCGACTGGCTCCAGCCGGCCGGTGAACTCGTCCCATTGCCGCAGGTTCTTGAACACCACCGGGGCGGCGGACACCTGGGGCGGCGGGGGTTCGGCGGAGGTCTGCTGGGCGGCGGCCCCGCAGCCTGAAATGAGCAGGGCGGCGGCGAGCACGGCGCCGATCGAAGCAAAGGATTGCGCGGACATGGGGGAGCTCCGGCCAAAGTGACGCGTCTGCCGCGCTTGACGCGCCGAGCAGGTAATGTTTTTAGGGTGATGTGACGGTACCGGTCGGTAACGTTCGTATTTAGATACTGACCGGTCGCTCTCACGTCAATGCAAGGAAAATGAAAATGTCGGGGAGAGTCTCTGAAACTGCGGACATCTCGGAGGCGAAGTCGCGCAGACCCGCCCGCGACCGGATCTTCGAGACCGCGCGAGACATGTTCTATCGCCGGGGCATCCGCGCCGTCGGCGTCGAGGCCATCGCCGCGGAGGCCGGCGCCACCAAGATGAGCCTCTACCGCAACTTCCCCTCCAAAGATGAGCTGGTCGCCGAGGTGCTGCGCGAGCAGTCCCGCGAGGGTTGGATCTGGTGGGACGAGGTCGTCGCCCGCTTCGAGACTCCCCGCGAGAAGCTGGAAGGCCTGTTCGCCGCCTTCGCCGAGAAGGCCCAGACCGAGGAGGAGTACGGCTGCGCGATCTGCAACGCCGCCGTCGAACTCCACGAGGCCGACCACCCTGCCCGCGTCGTCGCCGACGAGTACAAGCGTGAAACCCTTCGCCGCCTGGTCGAGATGGCCCGCGCCGCCGGCGCGCCCGACGACGAGCTGGGCGACGGCCTGATGCTGCTGCTGGAAGGCGCCTACATGGCCCGCGTGACCCTGACCAGCGAGGGCCCGGTCAAGACCCTGGCCAGGACCGCTCGCGCCCTGATCCGCGAGCATCTCGACCATCGGGATTGATGCGCCGATCGCCCCGGCGGCGTGGAAGCACCGGGCCGATCATGCTAACCTCGGACCGTTCCAAACGAGGGAGGCACGCATGTCATTGCGTATCAGTGATCTCGCCCCGGACTTCCAAGCCGACACCACCGAAGGCCGGATCCGTTTCCATGACTGGCTCGGAGACTCCTGGTGCATCCTGTTCTCGCACCCGAAGGACTTCACGCCGGTCTGCACGACTGAGCTGGGCTACCTGGCCAAGCTCCAACCGGAATTCGCCAAACGCAACTGCAAGGTCATCGGCCTGTCCGTGGACCCGGTCAGCGACCACGAACGCTGGCTCGCCGACATCGCCGAGGCCACCGGCTACAGCGTCAACTATCCGATCATCGGCGACAGCGATCTGGCGGTGGCCAAGCTCTACGACATGTTGCCCGCCGACGCCGGAACCACCGCCCAGGGGCGGACGGCGGCTAACAACCAGACCGTGCGCTGCGTCTACATCATTGGGCCCGACAAGCTGATCAAGGCGATGCTGGTCTATCCGATGAGCTCGGGCCGCAACTTCGACGAGGTGCTGCGGCTGCTGGATTCTTGCCAGCTCACCGCGCAGCACAAGGTCGCCACCCCCGCTAACTGGAAGCACGGCGAGGACGTGATCATCGTCCCGTCGGTCAGCGACGACGAGGCGCGCGAGCGTTTCCCGGGCGGTTGGACGGCGGTGAAGCCCTATATCCGAGTCGTGCCGCAGCCCGGCGCCTGACCTGCGCCGCGGCGTTGGACAGCGGCGAACTGCGCATTGCGCGAAGCAGGATGGCGGTGACGCAGGGATTCGAACCCTGGATACGCTTTCACGTATGACGATTTAGCAAACCGTTGCCTTCAGCCACTCGGCCACGTCACCATTTGATTTGGCTCGGGTTTTCTCCCGACCCCGCGGCTGTCTTCAACCGGTTTACGGTCGGGTTCGCAAACCCTTCCGAATGGGACGCCCTCCATACCCAAAGCCACGTCCCTGAGCAACCGCCACGATCGGGTGGGCGTCCAGGGGAGACGACCGCGAAGCTCCTGGCGCCCTCGGGGATGAAGTCGCAAGGCCTGCCGGGCCCTGACCTGTCAGGTCGGCCTCGCGGCGGGGAGACAAGGTGAGGCCGAAAGGTTCTATCTGTGCCTGTTTAGAAAATTGGGCGCAACCGCGCGCCTGAATGATTCGCCTTCTCTAATTATCCCTAATTTTGAGCTCCCTTCTCTAGCTTGATGCGGTCGAACACTTACAGTTGTAGCGCGAATACCATGAGACAGATCGAAATTCTGCTGGCAAAGTGTTCACTGGTCCATAGCGGCGTGGGCCGTGGTGGCGGCTAGGGAGTGCGAACATGGCATTGCCAGATTCAGGCGGACCGCCGGCGGCAGGCGGTCCGGCGCTGTTCACCGCCGATGAGATACTGATCCAGTTTACGCCGGGACTTGGCGCGGCGGGCATCGCCACGGCGCTGGCCGGCACTGGCGTCCAGATCTCGGAATTCCTGAGGTCGGCCAGTGGCGAGGGCCAGCTTGCCCGAGCGCTCCTGCCGCCGGGACTGGACCCGGAAAAGGCCGTGGACATCTTGTCCCACATGCCGGGGGTAAAACTGGCTGAACCGAATTGGGTCTATACGATCCAGGCGACCAGCAACGATCCGGCGTACCTGAACGGCAGCCTGTGGGGCATGTACGGCGACCAGACGGCGCCGGCCAACACCTTCGGCAGCCAGGCCGCGGAGGCCTGGGCCCTCGGTCACACGGGTAAGACCTCGGCGGGCGCGGGAGTGATCGACACTGGAATCGACTACACTCACGCTGACCTCTACCTGAACGTCTGGCTCAATCCGCGCGAGATCCCCGTCGGTCTGAAAAGCCTCCTAGTGGATACCGACTCCGACGGCCTGATCACCTTTCGCGACCTGAACAACGGGGCCAACGGCGGCCACGTATCGGACCTGAACGCGAATGGCCGCATCGATGCGGGCGACCTGCTCAACGACGCGCGTTGGGAGAACAACCTCGACGACGACGCCAATGGCTACAAGGACGACCTGATCGGCTGGGACTTCGTCAACAACGACAACGACCCCTACGACGACAACAGCCACGGGACCCACGTCTCGGGCACCATCGCCGCGATCGGCGGTAACGCCGTTGGCGTGGCGGGTGTGAACTGGTCCGCCCAGGTCATGGGGCTCAAGTTCCTCGACGCCTCCGGCAGTGGCTCGAGCGCGAACGCCATCAAGGCTCTGGACTACCTCACGACCGCAGCGGCGGCAGGCGGCGGCGTCGATTTCGTGGCCAGCAACAATAGCTGGGGTGGCGGTGGCTTTTCGCAGCTCCTGCTGGATGCAATCACCCGTGGCGCGCAACAGGACATCCTCTTTGTCGCCGCGGCCGGGAACGGGGACACCCTCGGGCGGGGCTACAACCTGGACAGCTCGCCCTTCTATCCAGCGAGCTATTCGACCCTGTCGACCGCGGGATATGAGGCCGTGGTCGCGGTCGCGTCCATCACCAGCACGGGCGCCCTGTCGTCCTTCTCGAACTATGGCCCGCTGAGCGTCGACCTGGGCGCGCCCGGCTCTTCCATCAATTCCACGATCCCCGGTGGCGGGTACGGCCTCAAGAGCGGCACGTCGATGGCCACACCCCATGTGACCGGCGCCCTGCTCCTGTACTCGGCCGTGTACGGACCGGCCGTCGGCGCCGATGCGATCAGGACCGCGCTCCTGCAGTCGGTCACGCCGACCGCGTCCCTGCTCGACAAGGTGGTCTCCGACGGGCGCCTGGACATCACCAAGATGCTGGCGATCACGCCGAGCGGTCCGCCTGCGCCGAGCGTGACGATCTCTCCCGCGGTGGACGACGTCGCGCCCAAGACCGGCGCTCTGGTTTCCGGCGCCACGACCAATGACAACAACTTCACACTGAGCGGGTCGCTCTCGAAGGCGCTGGAAACGGGGCAGACGCTGGTCATCGAGCGGAACGGGACGGCGTTCGCGCCGACGTCGGTCTCGGCGACCGGGTGGAGCCTGGACCAGCCTGGTCTCGGCGACGGCGCCTACACCTGGGTCGCTCGAATTCTCGACAGCGCGAACAGCCAGGTCGCCGCGTCAGACGCCTACGCCTTGACCATCGACACGATCGCGCCCCTCAAAACCGCGGCCGTCACATCGGCCTACGACAGCGAGGAGCCGGCGACGGGCCAGTTGACCGCGGGCGACACGGACGACACCACGCCTCGGCTGCAGGGCTCGCTTTCGGCCGGCCTCGAGGTGGGCGAGAAGATCGTCGTCTACCGCGACGGCGCGGTGGTGGGGACAGCGACGGTCTCCGCCGATGGATGGCAGTTCCAGGAGACGACGGCGCTGGGCGCCGGGGTTCACTCCTGGCGCACCGCCGTGGAAGATTCCGCGGGAAACCAGGGTGCGCTGTCGGACATCTTCAGCCTGAACATACGTCCCGCCAATGTCATCTACGGAACCACCACCAGCGATATCCGGATCGGGACCGACTGGACCGACAAGATCTGGGGCGTCCCTCAGACCGGCTCGGACGTCGGAAAGGGCGACATCGACAGGATGACCGGCGGCGGCGGCGCCGACATGTTTGTGCTTGGGGCCTCGGGACGCGGCCGGTTCTACGACGACGGCAAGGTCAACAACGTGGGCACGAACGACTATGCCTTCATCCAGGACTTCACAAAGGGGGTCGACAAGATCCAACTGGCAGGATCATCGGGCCAGTACCTGACGGGCCCCACCACCACCTCCTTGGGATCCGGCGTCGGAATCTACTTCGACACCAACGGCGACCACGTGCTTGGTAGCCGGGACGAACTGATCGGACTGGTGGTCATCACCAACGGCGCCAGTCTGAGCTCGAGCGACTTTCTGTTCGTTTGAGACGGAAGCCGGGCGACGCGGCGATTTGAGATCTCGGACCGGTCCGCGGGATTGCCTCGACTCCCCCGCACGGCGACAATCGCGCCCCTGGATCGAGTGGGCGCGCGAGTGGGATGGCATCGGCTTCGACGCAGGGATTGAGCGCCAGGTTGAACGCGCGGCTCGACGAACTGGCCGGCGCGGGACGTTCGGCGCTCAAGATCGACGCCTCGATCGAGGAGATCGCCCGCCTGTTCGTCGAATTGGGCGAGGACGCGATCCTGATGGACTGCGACGCCACGCGCGACGTGGCCTGGTACCGGGACTGCGAGCTCCATGCCTGCGAGGCGCCGGGGATCTGGGTGGTGGCGGCCGATGGCCAGGAACCCAGCCGCTTCGAGGTCTGATACGGACAAGAAAACGCCGCCGGTCGATGACCGGCGGCGTGTCAGTTCGAGGAAGGATCGGCCTTAGGCGAAGGCCAGGGTCTGACGACGGCGGGCGTTGCGCACCGCGCCGCCGACCGCGCCGAAGCCGACGATCATCATGGCCCAGGTGGCCGGTTCCGGAACCGCCGAGCCGAGGCTGTAGCGAACCTGGGCGAACGCGAAGTCCACGTCCGAGCTCACGACGGCCTTGTCGAACGTGCCGGAGGCGGCGAGCAGGCGGGCGCCGGCGTTGCCGCTGATCGAGCGGCTGATCGAGCCCTGCAGGACGCCGCCGAGATAGTAGTCGACAGTGAAGTTACGGAAGTCGAAGGGGTTGCCCTCGGCTTCGAAGCCGAACACCGACATCGGGCCGCTGGACAGGAAGGTGATCGAGGTCTGACCGCTCGTGTAGACGATCTTCGGGGTCGAACCCTCGGTGTCGGGCGGCGAGCCCCAGGTCGCCCAGCCGCTGCCGACGGTGCGGGCCTGGCCGGGGTTGAAGGTGACCGTGAAGACGCCGTCGGTCACGCTGGAGACCGGCGCGAAGTCGGCGGCGGTGATCGGCAGCAGGGTCGTGGACGAGGTGTAGGCCAGGTCGGGATTGACGATCTGGGTGACGGCGGCGGCGGCGGGTTGCGCGGCGACGAGGACGGCACCGGCCAGGAGAAGGGCGAACTGTTTCATCAGGGGATTCCTTTGGCAATGACCCCAGGGCCCTCGCAAGCCTTGGGCCACATCGCCCCAATTTCGCCGCTTTCCCGCCCGCCAAGCGCCCCGAACCACACGCTATGCGCGTGAAAAGATTGGGAAATTGCGGATAACTTGTTTACCGAACTCCGTTAGCTTAGCGCCATGGCACGACCACCGGTCATCTATGAATCGCCCTCCAAGCCGCCCGATCCGGGACTTACGCCCACGCGCCTGTTCCTGGCCCTCCTGCTCGCAGGGTCGTTCGCCCTGATGTGTTGGGTCCTGAGCGTCGGCTAACAGCGTTCAGCGTTAACCGGTCGCAGAGGCCCGGTGTGGCAAGCTGTCGCTCGACCCCGCCGCATCGCCTGGAACTCCATGCCCTCCGCCGTCAAACTCGAGCGCACGCCCATCCCCGACGAGCCTGTCGATGACACCATCGGCCCGGCCGACGACATCTGGGGCGAGCGTCGCGGCCCGTTGCGGCCCGAGCGCCTGTCGCCGACCCGCACCCGCCTGTCGGGCCGGATGCTCACCCGCTTCTTCCAGGCCGGCGACGGCCTGGCCCTGATCGGCGCGGCGCTGGTGGCCCAGGCCCTGGCCGGCGCGGCGGGTGTCTCGCCTTTCCACGGCGCGGCCGGGCTGGCGGCTTTCATCGGCCTGCAGCTCTTCGACACCTATCGCCTGGGCCGCGGTGAGGACCTGGCCCAGCACCTGACCCGCGTCACGGTGGCCGTGGCCGTCGGCACGGCGGCCTGCTTCGCCGCCGCCGCCCCCTTCATGTCCATGCCGATCCTGTCGGCGGCTCTGGGCCTCTGGACGCCGCTGGCCGTCCTGGCCATGGCCCTGACCCACGCCGCCTGGTGGCTGAGCGTGCGGCGCTGGCGCGCCAATGGCCGCCTGACCCCAAATATCGTCATCGTCGGGGCCACCGGCGCCGCCGAGCGCCTGATTGGCGCCATGCTGAAGAACCGCGAGGCCAATGTCCTCGGCATTTTCGACGACCGCGCCGCCCGCTCGCCCAAGCGCGTGCGCGACGTTCCGGTGCTGGGCGACACCCAGACCCTGCTCGACCACCGGATCATGCCCTATGTAGACCGGATCGTGGTCACCGTGCCCTCGGGCGCCCGCGACCGGGTGCGGGCCCTGATGGCCCGCCTCGAGGTCCTGCCCAACGAGATCACCCTGCTGCTCGACCGCGACGGCGCAGCGGAGGAAGCTGTCGCTATCGGCCGGATCGCCGACCTGCCTCTGACCCGCATTTCCGGCGCCCAGGTCGACCACGGCAAGGCGCTCGCCAAGCGCGTGCAGGACCTGATCATCGGCACGGTCGCCCTGGCCGTGTTCGGCCCGCTGATGCTGTTCGTGGCCGCCGCCGTGCGCATGGATAGCCCGGGCCCGGCCCTGTTCCGCCAGCGCCGCCACGGCTTTAACAACGAAGAGATCGTGGTCTGGAAGTTTCGCTCCATGCGGGTGGAAGCCGCCGACGCCAAGGCCGCGCGCCAGATCAGCGCCGACGACGACCGCGTCACCCGGGTAGGCCGCTTCATCCGCAAGACCAGCCTCGACGAGCTGCCGCAGCTGTTCAACGTGCTGATGGGCGAGATGTCCCTGGTCGGCCCCCGCCCCCACGCCATCGGCATGAAGACCGGCGACGTCGAGAGCGCCCGCCTGGTCGCCGAATACGCCCACCGCCACCGCATGAAGCCCGGCATGACCGGCTGGGCCGCCATCCATGGCTCGCGCGGCGCGATCGACACCCCCGACCTGGTCAAGCAGCGCGTCTCGCTGGACGTGGAATATATCGAGCGCCAGTCCTTCTGGCTGGACCTCTACATCATGATGATGACCGTGCCCTGCCTGCTGGGCGACTCCGAGACCGTTCGGTAGCGGGAGGGCCAGGGCGATGTTCTGGCGCGGCGTGTTCGGCTACTTGCCGGTCAATGTGGTGCAGGGCCTGGTCGGCCTGCTCACCATCGTTCTCTTCACCCGGGTCCTGACGCCGGGCCAGTTCGGCGACTATGCGCTGGGCCTGTCGGTGATGACCCTGGCGCACACGGCGATCTTCACCTGGAACGAAGCGGCGGTCGGCCGCTTCTGGGCCGGGGAATCCCATCGCAACGGCGGCGCGGACCACGCAGCGACCGTCCATCGCGCCTGGCTGGGCCTGCTGGCGGTCATTCCGCTGGCGGTGCTGGCCGCCGCTCTGTGGCCTATGAGCCCGTCCCTCAAGCTCGCCGTGATCGCGGGCCTGCTGGCTCTGATCCCGCGCACCTTCGCCAAACTGGGCCAAGAGCGTCGCCGCGCGGCCGGCGAGGTCGGCGGATCGGCGAAGCTCGAACTGATCCAGACCCTGGGCGGCTTCGGTTTCGGCGCGGCGCTCGCCTATGCCGGCCTCGGCGGCGCGGCGCCGCTGATCGGCTTTGGTCTCGCCTCCCTCATCGCCGTGGCCGTGTGCGCGCGGCACGAACTCGCCAAGGCCCAGGGCGGCCGCTACGAGCCGGCCCGGCTGCGCGAGCACGTCGCCTACGGCCTGCCCCTGGCGGCATCGCTGCTGCTGACCGTGGTGCTCTCGACCACCGACCGCTTCCTGCTGGCCGCCTTCCTCGATGGCGAGGCGGTGGCCGTCTACCACGCCGGCTACAGCCTCTCGAACCGCACCCTGGACGTGGCCTTCATCTGGCTGGGTGCGGCCGGCGCCCCGGCCATGGTCATGGCCCTGGAGCGCGGGGGGCGCGAGGCCCTGGCGAACGCGGCGGGCGAACAGTTCTCGGTGATGCTGCTGCTCACCCTGCCGGCCGCCGTCGGTCTTGCCCTGGTGGCCCGTCCCCTGGCCGAGCTGATGATCGGTCCGGCGATGGCCGCGGGCGCGGCCCAGGTCACGCCCCTGATCGCGCTGGGCGGACTGCTGGCGGGCCTGAACACCTACTACTTCTCGGAAGCCTTCGTGCTGGGCCGGCGCAGCGGCCTGGCTCTGTGGGCCATGCTGGCCCCGGCCCTGGCCAATCTCGGCCTCAACCTGCTGCTGATCCCCAGGCTGGGAATCGAGGGCGCGCTGTGGTCGACGGTGATCAGCTACGCCCTGGGCGTCGTCGTCGCCATCGCCATGGCCCGCAAGGTCATGCCCCTGCCCCTGCCCTGGCGCGTGATCGGCGAGGCCCTGGCCGCCGCCGCGGTCATGGCCCTGGCGGTCAGCGCCATCCCCGAGCTCGGCGGGTTCCCCGAGCTGGCCCTGAAGGCCGCCGCGGGCGGCGCCACCTATGGCGTGATCATCTTCCTGCTGGACACCGGCCAGCTCCGCAGCCGCGCCCAGAGCTTCCTGCGCGCCCGGAGCGCCGCATGACCCAGCAGGCCGCCATCGTGGACGACAACGCCGCCTGGTCCGCCGGCGGCGCGATCCTGTCGATCCTAATCCCCTTCAAGGGCGACGACCCCACGCCCCTGCTGGCGGCGCTGGGCCGCGAGGCCTGCGGCGTCGAACTGGTGATCCTGGACGACGGCACCGGCGACGGAGACCTGGCCGCGCGCGTCGCCGAGGCGATCTGCGCCCTGCCCTTCCCTGCCCGTTTCGTGCGGCTGGCCCACAACGAGGGCCGCGCCAAGGGCCGCAACCGCCTGGTCGCCCATGCCCGGGCCCCGCGTTTCTTGTTCCTCGACAGCGACATGCTGCCCGACGGCCGCCACTTCCTGCGCGACTGGCTCGACGTTGTCGCTCGCCAGGACCCGCCGGTGGCCTTCGGCGGCTTCTCCCTGCACCAGGCCCCACCACACCCGGGCCACGCGCTGCACCGAGCCATGGCGTCGCACGCCGACTGCCTGACGGCCGACTGCCGGGCGCGCAATCCGGCCAAGCACGTCTTCACCTCCAACCTGCTGGTCCGCCGCGACGTCTTCGAGGACGAGGCGTTCGACGAGGGCTTCGCCGGCTGGGGCTGGGAGGACGTGGAGTGGGGCATGCGAGTGGCCCGCCGCTGGCCGATCCTGCACGTGGACAACACCGCAACGCACCTCGGCCTCGACACCGCCCCGGTCATGGCCGCCAAGTATGAGCAGTCGGCGGCCAATTTCGCCCGCGTGGTCGCCGCCCACCCGGCGGTGGTCGCCACCTATCCCAGCTACAAGGTCGCCAAGGTGCTGAAATACGCCCCCCTGCGCGGCCTGTGGCGCCCGGCGCTCAAGCTCTACGCCTTGATCGAGGGCGCGCCGGTCAAGACCCGCGCCTTCGCCATGCGGCTCTACCGGGCGGCGCTCTACGTCGAGGCTGTCTAGCGCGCGACAGCCGAAAGTGGCCGCCGGTTTCGGCGCCCGTCGCGCGCCACTCTCAAGGCAGGATCGCCTTCAGGAAGCCTGGGCGCTCGACCGTGCCGCGGTTGAAGAACAGGCCCGCGACATTGCCCCCCGCCCCGTTGATCGCGTCCCGCAGCTTCGCCGGGGCGCGCACGTCGGCCTCGTCGGCGGCCACCACCAGCACGGTCTGGTCCATGAACGGCGCGACGGTGAGCGCCGCCTGCGAGCGTTCCGGCGAGGGGGCGTCGACGATGATCACGTCGGCGAACTTGCGCAGCGCGTTCCAATAGTCGCCCGTGGGCAGGACGTGGACCGTCTGGCCGCCCTTCAACACGTCGCGCCGGAACCGGGTGACCCAGAACCGCGCCGCGCCCACCCGGTGAGCCACCAGATAGCGCGAGTTGGGCCAGGCCTGGCCGTCGGCCTGGCGCAGGGGTGGTTGGACCGTGAAGAAGATTGAGTTGTCGGGGCTGGCGGCGGCGGGTTCGCCCAGCTTGCCGTAGCGCTCCGAGGCCTCGGCGATCGCCGCGTGCTGGGGCGAGGCCAGGAGATCGAGGTCCACCAGCCAGACCGAGCGCCCGGCCCGCTTGGCCGCGTGCAGCGCCAGTTCGCGGGCGACCGTTGAAGCGCCTTCGCCACGGCGCGCGGCCACGATCTGGACCACGCGCGCACGGCCAGCCGCCGGCGCGCCAAGCGACGCCCAGAGTTCGGCCATCTCTGCGGTCAGGTCCAACATGTCTCGAATCGCCGCACGCGTGATCCGTCGAGGCTAACCCAAACCCGGGCTGAACATACCACGGGCTCTATCGGGCTTTCAGGGGCGCCTGGGCCAGGATGGGGAGGTCCAGGGTGCGCGAGGCCGACTGGGCGGTCGGCAGGCCCGGGCGCAGGAACATCCGCAGCAGGCCAGCGCTGAGCGCGGTGAAGCCCGCGAACAGGAAGGCCAGGATGATCGCCGGCTTGCGCAGGCTCTTGCCCTTGGTGGGCGGCGTGGCGCGCGCGACGATGCGGATGTTGTCGTTGGTCCGCGAGGCGATCTCCTGAGCCGCGCGGCTCTGCTCTTCCTTGACCGAGAAGTCGCGGACATTGGCCTGCAGGACGTCGCGGTCGAGGGACAGTTCCTGGAACTTGGGCTCCAGCTCGGCGAACTTCAGCCGCCGCTGGGTCACCTGTTCGATCTGCGAGATCAACTCGGCCTGCGACTGGCGCAGGGCGTTGACCTCGGCGGTGAGCTGGATCTTCTCGGTCTGGACGGTCTGGTAGACCGGATTGACCCCGAAGCGGCGCGCGCCCTCCGCCAGGGTGCGGCCCGCGGCGATACCGGCCTCGAGCTGGGCGATCTGGGCGTCCAGCTCCTGCACCGGCCGGGCGTCGGCGCGATAGCGCGACAACAGGTCTTCGCGCTGGATCTTCAGGGCGACAAGCTTCTCGCCTGGCGCGCTGGAGACGTCGCGATAGAGCCCGACCTCGGGGGCGATCTGGCCGAACTGGCTGGACAGGGTGGCGAGCCGGCCGATGCGGTCCTGCAGCTGGGCGTCGGTCTGGTACTTCTGCTGCTCGATCTGGGCCTGGAGCTGAGACAGCGAGGCCTTCTCAGCCACGAAGTCGCCGATGCGGTTGTTGTTGAGGAAGTCCTCATAGGCCGCGTCGGCCTGGCCCAGGCGGTTCTCGAAATTGCGGCGCTGCTGCTCCAGGGCCGGCGAATTGGGGTCCGACAGCACCGCGCGGCGGTAGATCAGGTACTCTTCGAGCAGGGTGTTAAGGATCAGGGCGGCGGCCTCCGGATCCTCGTGGGTGAAGCTGACCCGGATGATCGGGGTCTGGGGCGCGGTCTCGATCTTCATGCTCGACTCGATGCTGCGCACCGCCGAGCTCATAATCTTGCGCTTCTCCGCGGGCCCGGCAGCGGCGTATTTGGCCGCCAGCTTGGGATAGGTGCGCGACAGGCCCAGCTTCTCGACCACGCGCAACTTGAGCTGGCTGGCCCCGAGGATGGCGGTTTCCGACTGGATCACCTGGTCGGAGTCCAGCACCGCGCCGCGGCCGGCGTCGCCGGCGCGGGGTTCGTAGACATATTCCTGGCCCAGGCGGACCAGGACGCTGGATTGCGCCGGATAGGTGGTTTTCATGGTGAGGGCCGCGCCGACCCCCAGGATGAAGAGAATCAGGAAGATCGCCGCCATCAGGTAGCGCTCGCGCCACAGCAGTGTGGCGAAGTCCGACACGGCATAGCGCGGCCGCGCGGCCCAGTCGCCCCGCGGCGGTACGTCGTGCGTCCTAGCTGTCCAAGCGCCCGGCGCGGCCATAGAATCCTGATCTCACCCTCTGGTTGGACCGTGGCGGGGCGCGATTAACACTCCGTTACCCATTCTCCTTAACCTTCCGGACATGCGCTCCAGCACGCCCACCGCGCTCACCCTGATCGTCGCCGCCGGCCTCGTGCTCGGCGGATGCGCCATGCCGGCCATCCCGCGGATGGACCTGCTGGGACCGCGCGGCGACCCGGTCCCGCAGGGGCGCGGCTTCAGCGACATCCCCTACGCCGACTGGAGCGACTACGAGCCCGACTACCGGTTCTATCCCGGCGACGAGATCGAGATCTCGCTCCCCTCGGCGCCCGAGCTCAACAAGACGGTGACGGTACAGCCGGACGGACGCATCGCTCTGCCCCTGATCTCCACGGTGATGGCCGCCGACCGCACCATCGGCGAGTTGCAGACGACCCTGACGGAGGCCTATTCCGGCCAGCTCCTGCGACCCCAGGTCGACGTGATCGCCCGGGCGGCCCCGTTGAAGGTGTTCGTCGGCGGCGAGGTGGGAACACCCGGCGTGTTCGACCTGACAGGTGATTCCGACGCCCTGCGCGCGGTGATCCAGGCCGGCGACTTCAAGACCAGCGCCGACCGCAGCAAGGTGATCATCATCCGTCGCGGCCCGGACGGCCGGGCCATGATGCGGCGGGCCGATCTGCTGAGGGGTCTGAAGAACGGCGATTCCGACGTGGTGCCCTTACGCCGGTTCGATATCGTCTATGTGCCGCGCAGCGGTGTGGCCGAGGCCTCGCTGTTCCTGCAGCAGTATTTCCGCGACCTGTCGCCGGTGCAGTTCGGATTCAACTACGCGCTGGGCGACCGGGTCATCCAGTAGACCGTGACGCCGACGGGACCGCCCGCCGGCTGATTGCGCAACGCCCGCGGCCTCAGCCGTGGGCGAGCCATTCCCGCGCCTGGCGTTGGGCCTCGGCGACCTCGTCGGAGGCCATCTCCTGGCTCAGTTCCTTGCGATAGACCTTGGCTTCGACCGAGCCGCGCATGGCCGCCAAGTTGAACAGCATGTGGGCCGACACGTAGTCCAGCGGCGCGCCGCCTTGGCCGGTCGAATAGAGCAGTCCCATCTTGAACAATTCGTCGCCCGAGGCGTCCGCGCTTGGCAGCGGCAGGCCTTCGGTGCTTTCCACGCTCGCAAGCATGAGTTCGTTTCCCTCTCCCAGACCGGTCCGATTCCATTCTGGAACCGCATCCGATCATCCTGAGACGTAGGAAAGTCGATCCGCGCTAAACATAGGGTTAATTACCGGCGCTGCGAGATTCTGCCGCGGTCTTCCGCACTATTCGCAGCTTTTACTTATGGGAAAGTTCCGTATCCGGAACCTTAAGTCGACTAGCCGACCGCCGCGCCCAGAAACGGGCTCATTCGAGCGTCTTGCCCATCCGCACAAGGGGTACGACGACGCCGTCGACAGGCGCGGAGCCAGTGCGCTCGATCTCGGTGAATCCGCAGGCCTTGTAGAGCGGCTCTCCCGCCAGGGTGGCCATCAGTTCGGCGCGGCCGTACCCCTCGGCCAGGGCCGCGGCCTCGCACAGCCCCAGGATCATGCGCCCTACCCCGCGCCGCGCGAAGTCAGGGTGGGTGTACATGGCCCGCACACGGGCGGCGTCGCGGGCGGGATCCAGCAGGGCCGCGTCGCGCAGGTCGGCGCTGTGATCGCCGCCATAGAGGGTGGCGCGACGGCTCCAGCCGCCGCAGCCGGCCAGGACGCCGTCTTCCTCGATGATGAAATAGGTCCGATCGACGACGAGTTGGGTGTCCACGCCCATGACCGCGCGGCTGGCGACGATCTCGGCCGGGCTCAGGAAGCTCCGCTGCAGTTCTCCGATCGCCAGCGCCATCAGATCGCGCAAGGCCGGCAGGTCTTCTTCCGTCGCCAAGCGGCTCGTGAGCATGGTTCCGTCCCTCGTCAGGCGTTGCGGTCGTAACCGTCAAGCTGACAGTCCCGTTCAGGTCAAGTTCAGGAGGCGCCGACCAGGCTGAGCGCCTGAGACATCTAAGCCCGACAGGAGGGCATGGACATGAAACGCCTGATCTTGAGCCTCGCGGTCGCTGCGGCGGTCGCCGGCCCCATCGCCGCCAGCGCCACCTCGGCCTATGCCGATGACAACCGCGGCCGTCGCGATCATCGGGAAGACCGCTGGGACCGCCGCGAGGACCGTCGGGATGATCGTCACGACGGCGGCCGCCGAGATCGCCGCGAAGACCGCTGGGATCGCCGCGAGGACTATCGCGACGATCGCCGCGGCGGTTGGGATCGCGGCCGCCACAACGGCTACTACTACAACAACCGCTGGTACTACGGCCCGCCGCCGCAGGCCTATTACGGCAACCCCTACTATCGTCCGGGCTACGCCGCCTGGCGCCGGGGCTCCAGCCTGCCGCCGTACTACCGGACCTATGTGGTGGACGACTATCACCGCTACCACCTGCGCCAGCCGCCTTATGGCTACGCCTGGTACCGGGTCGGCGACGACTACCTGCTGGCCGCCATCGCCAGCGGCATCATCTTCGACATCATCGCCAACAACTAGCTGGCGAGAGGGCCCCGCGGCGACGCCGGGGGCCTTCTTCGCGCCTACATGTAGGCCGTGACGCCCGAGGCGGCGACCTTGCGGCCATGGGCCTTGCGCGCGAAATCGTAGCGCGGCGCCGGCGGTTGCGGGCCGTCGTGGGTGAAGAACTGCTCCATCATGTGAAGCTGCACCGCCTCAGGCGCGGCGTGGTGCACAACGCTCCAGCGCGAGCGTGACGGATCGCGCGCCGGCGAGCCGCCATGGGGCAGTTGCGGATGCCAGATCGCCACGTCGCCGCGATTGATCGGAGCGGTCACCACCTCCCCGGCGCCTGGGCTGTGGTGGATGACGATGCCGTTGTAGAGGTCCAGGGCATGGACGATCTGCTCCTGATAGCTCATGTCCTGCCGGTTCTCCTGGACCCGGCGGTAGATGTCGCGCTCGTGCTCCATCTCGAACCGATGGCCGCCCTTTACGTACATCAGCGGCCCGGCGTCCTCGTGGACATCCTCCAGCGCCGTCCAGACCCCGAAGAACCGGCTCTTTGGCCAGGTGACGAAGTGCGGCGTATCCCGATGAATCGGCTGCTGCGTGCCGTACTTGAAGGTGAGCGTGGAGTAGACGCAGGTCTTCTCGCCGAACAGAAAGTCCAGCAGCCTCATCATCCGGCGATCTGAGATCACCCGCATCTCCGCCTCGGACCAGAGGTGGAAATTGACCAGGCGCTTCTCCCGACCGGCCTCGTCCAGGTTCTGCGCCACATAGGCGGCGTTTTCCTCGGCGTAGCGATAGTAGTCGGCGATCACCCGCTGGCAGAGCTCGGGCGCGATGGCTCTGCGCACGATGGCGAAGCCATCGACGATCAGGTCCCGGGCCGCGACTTTGAAGTCGGCCGGTGCGCGGGCTTTGGCGAGGAGATCCAGGGCGTCAGGCCGATCCAGCCAGAGCTCGCGCTTCGAGGGCCCGCCGCCGCCAAATCCAAACATCACGCCATCCCGTCCGACACACGGCATGGTTAGCAACCGGCGGCGAACGTTGCAATCACAGCGGGCGTCCGGTTGGGGTGGCGACATCCTCCCCTGGCGGCAGGGCGCCGTGGGGTCAGGCTTTCGGTCGCCCCAGAACGCGATATCCTCCTGGTGTCGAGACGCCAGGAGCACCGACGTGGATCTCATCAGCGAAACCTATGTGGACGGCCGCCCCGGCCCCGCGCACCCGATGGCCTATCCGCCGCTGGGCGGCGTGGACCTCGCCGACGCCCGACGCTTCACCTCCGGACAGCCTTTCGGCGATTACGCCCGGCTGCGCCGCGACGCGCCGGTCATGTGGCACCCCGAGCCCATGGGCGGTCCGGGCTTCTGGGCCGTGACCCGCCACGCCGACGTCATGGCGGTGGACAGCGATCCCGCCACCTACTCGTCCCAGCGCGGCGGCATCCTGATGGGCTACGGCGGGCCCGAAGCCCGCCATGGCCAGCTTCACCGCGCCAGCCTCGACGCCATGATCAACCTCGACGGCGCGACGCACATGGCCCTGCGCCGCGAGCACATGCCGTATTTCACCCCGTCCTATCTGCGCGGCCTGACCGACCGGGTGTCGGCCGAGGTGACCCGGCTGCTGGACGACATGGCCCGGAAGGGCCGCTGCGACCTGGTGGCGAACTTCTCGGCCCACCTGCCGCTCTACACCCTGTGTGAGATCCTGGGCGTGCCCGACGCCGACCGGCCGAAGTTCCTGGGCTGGATGCACTTCCTGGAGATGGCCCAGAACCTGGCGCGCGAGCAGTCTCCAGGCGACGGTCCGATCGACATGGCCAACCTGCCGCCGGAGGTCCAGGCCTTCATCGACGCCTTCAACGCCAATGTCTCGGAGATGTTCGAGTACGGCCGCACCATGCTGCACAAGCGCCGCGCCGATCCGCGGCCTGACCTGATGTCGGCCATCGCCCGCGCCCAAGTCGACGGGGAGCTGCTGTCGGACGAGTACCTCGACGGCTCATGGCTGCTGATCGTCTTCGCGGGCAACGACACCACCCGCAACACGCTCTCGGGCGCCATGAAGCTGCTGACCGAGTTTCCCGACCAGAAGGCCCGCCTGATCGCCGATCCGTCCCTGCTGCCCAACGCGGCCAACGAGTTCATCCGCATGGTGAGCCCGGTGATCTACATGCGCCGCACCGCGACCCGCGACGTCGAGCTGGGCGGCCAGATGATCGGCGAGGGCGAGAAGGTGATCATGTACTACGGCGCGGCCAACCGCGACGTGGCGGTGTTCGCCGATCCCGACCGTCTCGACGTCGGCCGGCCCAACGCAGACAAGCACATCGCCTTCGGCTACGGCCCCCACGTGTGCATCGGCAAGCGCGTGGCGCAGATCCAGCTCGAGGAAGCCTACCGCCAGATCCTGGCCCGCTTCCCCGACATCCGCTGGAGCGGCGAGCTCGACATCGCCCCGAACAACTTCGTCCACGCGGTGCGGCAGTTGGGTGTGGAATTCACGGCGGAAGGCTGAGCGGCCTTAACGAACGTCGGACATCGCTTCGCCAGAACGCTCTAGTCCTGCGCTGACGCTGGCCATTCCAAAATCCATACGGGGAGGTCGGCGACCAGCTCGAAGCCGAGGCTTGCGTAGAGCGGCCGGCCTGCTTCGGTCGCGCCCAGGTGGAAGCGCTCCACGCCACGGCGCCGATAATCGCCGATCACCTGGCTGAGCAGAGCGCGGCCCATGCCCTTGCGTTGCTGCTCAGGTGGCGTGGCCATGAGCGTGATCCCCGCCGTGTCGCCCGTTGGGATCACGGAGACGGTGCACATGGGTCCTTCGTCGCCCCAGGCGATGTAGGTCTCCACGCCAGAGGTCTCGGTCATACTAACTTCGATGCACCTGGCGATGACATCTCGGGGCTCATTGAAAGCGGCGGCGATCAGATCGCCTGCGACGCCGACCAGCTCCGGGCCGAGCGCGCGGACGATGTCCGTGGGGCGGCTCGGTTGAACGGGAACGTCCGGTCGAAGCACCATGAGCGGCGCGGTTCCGACGGCGGTGAAACCTAGCCGCGTCGCGACCGGCGCAAGGCTCTGCGCCACATGGGGGCTCACAACGGCCGTAAGCGGCCGACCTCGTTCCTTCGCCCGCGCCACCGATCGAATGAGGAAGCCCTCGGCGTCGGGATCGGCGCCTAGAGTCAGCCTATTGTGGTCGGCCAGGGGCTCGTCGGTCAGACCGAGAATACAGCTCCGGGTCATCTGCACTTCGGCCCCGGGCGTCGCGATCATCTGCGATGCGAGCGCGCGCACACAAAGCTGGATCAGCTCTTCGGTCTCATCCATGGCCTCGCCCCTCATCCGACCCTGCTCCGCGAGGCGCCTTCTCCCGTAAGCGGAGAAGGAATCAGACCCCCAGCTTCGCCTTCAGCAGTTGGTTCACGGTCCCTGGATTGGCCTTGCCGCCGGTGGCCTTCATGACCTGGCCGACGAACCAGCCGATGGCCTGGGGCTTTTCCTTCACCGAGGAGGCCTGGCCCGGATTGGCGGCGATCAGGTCCTCGATGATCTTCTCCAGCGCCCCGGTGTCGGAGACCTGCTGCAGGCCCTGCTTCTCGACGATCTCGCGCGGGCGGCCTTCGCCGGCCCACATGCGCTCGAAAACGTCCTTGGCGATCTTGGAGGAGATGACCTCCTCCTCGATCAGCGCCACCAGCTCGGCGATGGCGTCGGGCTTCAGCGGGCTGTCGCCGATCTCCAGGTTGGCGGCGGTCAGCCGGGCGGCCAGTTCGTTGGTCACCCAGTTGGCGGTCAGCTTGGCGTCGCGGCCCTTGGCGGCTTCCTCGAAGAAGTCGGCCCGCGCCTGCTCGATGATCAGCACGCCGGCGTCATAGGCGCTCAGGCCGTACTGCGTCTGCAGGCGCGCCTTCTTGGCGTCCGGCAACTCGGGCAGACTTTCCTCGATCCGCTTCACCCAGGCGGGGTCCAGGTCCAGCGGCAGCAGGTCCGGATCGGGGAAGTAGCGATAGTCGTGCGCCTCTTCCTTCGAGCGCATGGAGCGGGTCTCACCCTTCACCGGATCGAACAGGCGGGTCTCCTGGTCGATCTTGCCGCCGTCCTCCAGAATCTCGATCTGGCGGCGGGCCTCATACTCGATGGCCTGCTGGATGAAGCGGTAGGAGTTGACGTTCTTGATCTCGCAGCGGGTGCCCAGGTGGCTGAAGCTGCCGGTCTCGCGGAACTTCTCGTAGTCGCCGGGACGGCAAACCGAGACATTGACGTCGGCGCGCAGGTTGCCCTTTTCCATGTCGCCGTCGCAGGTGCCCAGATAGACCAGGATCGTGCGGACCTTCTTCACATAGGCCGCGGCTTCGGCCGACGAGCGCATGTCGGGCATCGACACGATCTCCATCAGCGCGGTGCCGGCCCGGTTCAGGTCCACATAGGTCGAGTTCGGGTCCTGGTCGTGCAGCAACTTGGCGGCGTCCTGCTCCAGGTGCAGCCGCTCGATCCGGACATTGAAAGTCGAACCGTCGTCGTGCTCGACGATGACCACGCCCTCGCCCACGATCGGGTGCTTGTACTGGCTGATCTGATAGCCCTGCGGCAGGTCCGGATAGAAATAGTTCTTCCGGTCGAAATGGCTCTTCAGGTTGATCTGGGCCTGGAGACCCAGCCCCGTCTTCACCGCCTGCTCGACGCAGTGGCGGTTGATGACTGGCAGCATGCCGGGCATCGCCGCGTCCACTAGGCTGACCTGCTGGTTGGGCCCCGCGCCGAAGCCCACGGCCGCGCCGGAGAACAGCTTGGCGTGCGAGGCCACCTGGGCGTGGATCTCCAGGCCCAGAACCACTTCCCACGGGCCGGTGCGGCCCTCGATCAACTTGGACGTATCGCTCATGGGGGCTTACTAGCGCCGGTCGCGTGGAAGCGGAAGCGGCGTGCGCGATATCCCTTGCGCAAGGGCCGGAAGACAGGCGAAATCCGCCCCTCAAGACTACTCGGGGACTAGGAAACACCCATGAACAAGATGCTCACCGCGAGCCTCGTCGGCTTCTCGCTCTCGTTCGGCGCGCTCGCCGCCGCTCCCGCCCTGGCGCAGGACGCCGCCGCGACCCCCGCCGCCGCCTCGGTGGAAAAGACCCCGGTCATGGACCTGGTCGCCAATCCGGCCACCAAGGCCGTGGTCGACAAGCACATCCCGCAGCTGGCCAGCCACCCGGCCTATGATCAGTTCAAGGAAATGACCTTGAAGCAGCTGCAGCCGCTGTCGCAGGGCGCGATCACCGACGAGATGCTGACCGCCGTGCAGGCCGATTTCGACAAAACGAAGTAGGACGGATCGCCGTCGAACTACGAAAACCCCCGGCCGCTCGGCGGGGGTTTTTTGTCGCCCTCTTCCCGACCACGACGCGGCAACCTTGGACCGGGCCAGGACGTTTAACCCGCAAGGCCGGTCCCGACGCAACGGACGCCGGGGCGTCCGCGCCTCGCGAGTAGAAGGCAGGTCCCATGCGACAGGCCAGCGGCGTTCCAGCAACCTTGTTCTTCCTCACCTCCGCCCTGGGCGCGGGAGCCGCCTATCTGGCCTATGCCGGCTCGGGCGTGACGGCGGCCATCTGGGTCGAGGGCCTCTTCCTGCTAGGCGCCGTGCTGGTGGGAACCGCGACCAAGATCGCCAGCCAGTGGGAGCGGGCGGTGGTTCTACGTCTGGGACGTTTCCAGGGCCTGAAGGGACCAGGACTGTTCTTGATCATCCCCATCGTCGACGCCATCGCCTACTGGATCGACATCCGCGTGATCACTTCGTCGTTCAAGGCCGAGAAGACCCTCACCAAGGACACCGTTCCGGTGGATGTGGACGCGGTGCTGTTCTGGAAGGTGGTCGATCCGCAGAAGGCCGCGCTGGACGTCGAGGACTATGGCAACGCCATCTCCTGGGCCTCGCAGACCGCCCTGCGCGACGTAATCGGCAAGACCATGCTGGCCGACATGCTGGAGGGCCGCGAAAAGATCAGCCGGGAGCTGGGCCGGATCATCGACGAACGCAGCCAGCCCTGGGGCGTCAACGTCATCTCGGTCGAACTGAAGGACGTGCTCATCCCCGCATCCCTGGAAGACGCCATGTCGATGCAGGCCCAGGCCGAGCGCGAGCGCCAGGCGCGGATCATCCTGGGCGACTCCGAACGCCAGGTCGCCGAGAAGTTCAAGGAAGCGGCGAGCACCTACGCCGACGATCCCACGGCCTTCCACCTGCGGGCCATGAACATGCTCTACGAGGGCCTCAAGCAGAACTCGACCATTGTCGTCGTGCCGTCGACGGCGGTGGAGACCATGAATTTGGGCGGTCTGGCGGGAACCACGGCGCTCGCCCTGCAACTCGCAAAGGCCCGCGAACCCAAATCTGCCGTCGTGCGGCCGGCCGCCTGACCCCTACCGAAGGAGCAAACCATGAACGTGTTCATTCTGTTCGCGGGCAGCGGTCCGCTAGTGATCCTCACCTCGCATGCCTCGATCGAGGACTCCGCTCTGCTGGAGAAGCTCGCCGCCAAGGGCGTCGACAAGTTCCTCGCCTATAGTGTCCCGTTATCCCTGGCCAAGGCGCGCTACGGCATGCACTTCGATATCGTCGCCCGCGGCCTTTCGGAGACCGACGACCTGCGGGTGTTGGATTTCGACGGCGCGCGGGCCTTCCGCCTGTTCAGCTTCAGGGAGATGACCGGGCCGTTCGTCTACGAGGCCGCGACGCCGCCTCGCGTAGGGTCGCTGGCGGCCGCGTAGCGACGGCGCGCCGCGAGGCTCCTCCTCGTCACGGGAGGGAGCCCCTCGACGGCCTCACCACCACTTGGCGGGCCGGGCGCGGAAGTCGGCGGCCTTTTCGATGGCTCCGCCCAGGGAGAACAGCGTCCCCTCGTCCAGCGCCTTGCCGATCAGCTGCAGGCCGAGCGGCAGACCCTTGGCGTCCAGCCCGGCCGGGATGCTCATGCCGGGCAGGCCGGCCAGGTTCACCGTCACCGTGAAGATGTCGTTCAGGTACATGGCCACCGGATCGTCGGCGTTCTCGCCCAGCCCGAAGGCGGCCGAGGGCGCGGTCGGGGTCAGCAGGGCGTCGACCTTCTGAAAGGCCTGATCGAAGTCGTCGGCGATGCGGCGGCGGACCTTCAGGGCCTTGAGGTAGTAGGCGTCGTAATAGCCGGCCGACAGCACATAGGTGCCGATCAGGATGCGGCGCTTGACCTCGGCCCCAAAGCCCGCGGCGCGAGTGTTCTCATAGGTCTCGGTGAGGTTGGCGCCGTCCTTCCGCAGCCCGAATCGCATCCCGTCATAGCGGGCGAGGTTCGACGAGGCTTCGGCCGGGGCCACGATGTAATAGGCCGGCAGGGCGTATTTCGTGTGCGGCAGGGAGACCTCGACGATCTCGCAGCCGGCCTCCTTCAACCAGGCGATCCCCTGCTCCCACAGTTTCTCGATCTCGGCGGGCATGCCGTCGACGCGGTATTCCTTCGGGATGCCGATCCGCAGCCCCTTCACCGACTTGCCGACGAAGCTGGCGAAGTCCGGAACCTCGACGTCCAGGCTGGTGGAGTCCTTCACGTCGTGGCCGGCCATGGACTTCAATAGGATCGCCGCGTCCTCGACGGTCTTGGCGATCGGTCCCGCCTGGTCCAGCGACGAGGCGAAGGCCACCACGCCCCAACGCGAGCAGCGGCCATAGGTCGGCTTGATGCCCACCGTGCCGGTGAACGAGGCCGGCTGGCGGATCGAGCCGCCGGTGTCGGTAGCCGTCGCGCCCAGGCAGAGTTCGGCCGCCACCGCCGCGGCCGAGCCGCCCGAGGAGCCGCCGGGCGTCAGCTTGGCGTTGCCGCCTTCCGAACGCCACGGATTGACCACCGGACCGAAGGCCGAGGTCTCATTGGACGAGCCCATGGCGAACTCGTCCATGTTCAGCTTGCCCAGCATCACCGCCCCGTCGCGCCACAAGTTGGCGGTGACGGTGGACTCGTAGGTCGGCACGAAGTTGCCCAGGATGTTCGACCCGGCCGTCGAGCGGACGCCCTCGGTGCAGAACAGGTCCTTGATCCCAAGCGGTGCGCCGTCCAGGGCGCCGGCCTGCCCCTTCGCCCGACGGGCGTCGGAGGCCTTGGCCATCTCGAGGGCCTTCTCGGGCGTCTCCAGGACATAAGCGTTGAGCGAGCGGGCGGCTTCCACGGCGCTCACATGGGCGGCGGTCAGCTCCTCGGAGGAGAACGACTTGTCGGCGAGGCCGTCGAGGGCGGCCTTCAGGGTCAGCGAGGTGAGCGCGGTCATCTATTCCACCACCTTCGGCACGACGAAGAAGCCATTGATGGTCTTGGGCGCGTTAGACAGCACCTTGGCCGGATCGCCGCCCTCGGTGACCACGTCCTCGCGCATCGGCGCGGGCATGTGGACGGCCGAGGTCATGGGCTCGACACCGTCGGTGTCCACCTCGGCGAGCTGTTCGATCCACGTCATGATGCCGTTCAGCTCGTTGGCCAGAGCCTCCAGCTTTTCCTCGGGCTCGGCGATCCGCGCGAGCCTCGCGACCTTACGGACGGTCGCGGCGTCGATGGCCATGGGGCCCTCCTCAATCTCTGAGGCCTGCCCTAGCCGTGCGCGCCCGCCTTTGACAAGTGATCCCTCGCCTCAAGCCGCGGCGAGACGGCCTTCCAGTTCGTCCAGGCCGGCCACGAACCAGACATGGCGGCCGCGGTTGGACTCGTAGACGAAGTCGCGCAGGGGCGTGCTCCTGGCCACGTGGCGCGAGATGTCTCCCACCACGGCGAGCCCGATCCCATAGTTGACGAACTTCTGGATCACCTCGCCGGCGATGCGCGTGGAGAGCACGAAGAAGTCCTCGCCCAGCCGCTCGGCCGGGAGCGCCACCCAGCCGACACCGGCGCCCAGCGCGTCGCCGATCAGGTCCACAGCGTCGCGGTCGCTGCGCATCGGCGGGCCATCGAGCCCGAAGACCAGCACCTGGACGCCGCGCATTTCCTGCAAGACGCCGCTCACGACGCCCCTCGCAGGAAATCGTAGATCGCCTCGGCCTGGCCCGGCAGGACGTGACGCCCCTCCGGCAGGTAGCGGACCTCGGCGCGTGGAACGTGCGCCGCCAGTCGCCGTCGGGTGCCTTCGGAGTCCAGCAGAACGTCCTTGCCGCCGACGATCGCCAGGACCGGCATGGTCAGGCGAGCCAGGGCGGCGTCGCAGAAGGCCGGGATCTTGAGCGGACGCGGGCGCGTGCTGGTCGCGACCAGGGTCATGAAGGCTACGAAGCCCTGCGCCGCCGGCGGCACGTCGCCGAACGACGAACCGAACACCATCTGGTGCAGCTTCTTCTGGCCCCACTTGCCCAGGAACAACAGGGGCAGCGCCTTGAGCAGCAGGTTCTTCTGGGCGCCCACCCCCGCCGGGCACAGCACCGCCAGCCGCTCGATCCGTTCCGGCCGGCGCGTCGCATAGTCCAGGGCCAGCCAGCCGCCCAGGGAGACGCCGACCAGCCGGGCCCGGTCGACTCCGAGCGCCGCCATCACCTCATCCAGCCACGTGACATAGGCCTCCGAACCCAGCGGCGGGCGCACCGGCGCGCTGAACCCGGCGTCGCCCGGTACGTCCACCGAATAGACGCGGAAGCTCTGCGACCAGAGGGCGCTGTCGAACATCCAGGTCGCCGCGTTGGCCTGGGCCCCGTGGAAGGCCAGGAGCGGCGGGGCGTCCTTGGGCCCGCAGGCGACCACGAAGGTCTCGCCCTGGGATGTCGCGATCCGCAGTTCCTCCTTGGCGACCGGCCAGGCGTCCAGGATCGCGCGATAGCCGGCTTCCACGGTCTCTTTCGCGGCCTGCGACTTGTAGATCTCGCTCATCGGTAGGCCTCCGCCCAGAAGCCGATCAGCTTCAGCAGGTCGCGGGTGACGTCGAGGCCGCCCACCAGGATGATCTTCAACCGCCGGCGTTCGCGGTCGTGGATGGTCTCGGCCCGCATCGGCGGTTCGCCGGCGCCGCGGGTGTTCATCGTGCCCATCAAGGCGTTGGTCATGCGGATGGCGGCGTCCAGGTCGACGCCGTCGATCTCCACGATGCTGGAGACCTCCACATGCCGGCCAGCCGGCGCCGGCTGGCCGGTGAAGGCCTCCAGGTCGGCGCGGGCGATCCGGTATTGCTTGCCGATGCGCACGGCGCTGAGCCGGCCCTCCCGGATGTAGCCGCGGACGGTCCGCACATGGAGGCCCAGCCGCTCGGCGACCTGTTCGACGGAATACAGCTCTTGCGACATGGCGCGATTCCTGAGGAAGCATTACGCAAACTTCCCTATCATACCCTATACGTCGGTCAATACATGCGTTTTCGTCGCTTCGCGCGTCCCTCCGGCCCGGCTATGGAAATCCATGGCCGTCGTCGATCTCACTGAACTCCCCGCCCTCCTGCCGCGCTACGGCGCCCTGGTCGGTCTGGACCTGGGCGAGAAGACCATCGGGGTAGCGGTGTCCGACCCCACGCGCACGGTGGCTAGCCCACTGACCCTGATCCGCAAGACCAAGTTCACCGACGACGCCAAGGCGCTGTTCAAGGTGATTGACGGCCGCGAGGTGGCCGGGATCGTCGTCGGCTTGCCGGTCAACATGGACGGGACCGAGGGCGTCCGCTGCCAGTCCAACCGCGCCTTCGCCCGCAATCTGCTGCGGCTGCGCGCCCATCTGATCATCGCCTTCTGGGACGAGCGGATGTCGACCATGGCCGTCAACCGCTTCCTGATCGACGAGGCCGACATCAACCGCGCCCGCCGCGCCGAGGTGGTGGACAAGATGGCGGCGGGCTGGATCCTCCAGGGCGCACTGGAGCGCCTGATGAACCTCAAGACCTAGGTCTTGCGGATAAAGGCGCCGTGCAGCGTGGCCGGCAGCGCCACCTCGGCGCGCCAGGTGCAGATCGGTCCCTCGGCCACCCTTCGGGCGTCGAAAACGTGTAACTCTGTGGCCTTGGCGTCGAGATTGATGCTGGTGCCGACCAGCCAGCCGTCGAACTCTGCGCTGCCGCCGGGACGCGGCGTGAACACCACCTCCTCCATGATCTGGCGCGGACCCAGGTCGTAGCGTTCGGTCTTGCCGCGTTTCCAGTCGCAGACGGCGACACCCTGGAAGAGCGGGTGAACGGGCGAGCCACCCAGGCAGGCGCTGAAGGAACGGGTCCGGCCGGCGAACCGTGGGTCGGTCTTGGGAAACTCCACCGACAGGCCGGACGCCGTCATCCATGCCTTGCCGTCGGCGCGCAGGGTGACGAGACTGAGGTCGGTTGTCTGGCCGCCCTGGGGCGCACGGCCCTGCATCATGTCCACCGCGCCCTGGATGGCGAACTCGGGATTGGGCGTGGTGCAGATGTCGAAGCGGATCGTCCCCTCCTTGTCCTCCCAGGCGTCGCCCATGTGGAAGAACGAGAAGCCCGGAAGCTCGAAGACGCGGCGCTTCGAGAGGTCGGCCTTGTCCAGGACCAGGACCTGTGTCCCCTGCTCCGGCCGCCATGCGTAGCCCGCCGAGACCGGCGCCACGAGGCGCTCTTGCATCCAGGGCTGCAGGACCAGGATCAGGTGGCGTTCGGTGGCGGTGAAGTCGTGCAGGTAGCTGGCGCGCGGTAGGGCGATGGGTGTCACGTCCTCCAGCGATCCGTCGGCGGCCAGCCGCCAGACCACGGCGCGCTTGCCCGCGACACCGAGGTTCCAGACCCGCCCGTCGGGCTCGAAGCGCGGATGGGCCAGGAACGGCATGCCCTTCAGGTCCGGCCGGAAGGTGTGGAAGCCCCGGGTCTCCAGGGTGTCGGGGTCCATGGCGACCGGGGAACCGGCTTCCCAGAGCGCCCAAAGGTCCTTGCCGGCCATCATCACCGAGATATTGGCGGCGTTGACGTCGTCGGGTCCGCTGACCTGGGCGTCGGGCCGGCCGATCGTCCCGAAACCGGGGGTCACCACCGCGTCGGCCGCCGTGTCGGCCCGCCGCTTGGGGGTGTCGACGAAGCGCGCGGCCAGCGTGGCCCTGCCCTCGCCGACCTGGAACCGGCGCATCAGGCCGTCGCCGTCGAACCAGTGGGTCACCGAGCCGCCCGGCCGGCGGAACTTGGCCGGGCCGTTGCGATAGAGCACGCCGGAGAGCCCGGCCGGCGCGCGGCCGTGGACCAGGCGCAAGGCCTGTGGGGCGATGTCGGCCTCGACGTCGGCGACGCCCAGGGTCCAGTCGCCGGAGTTGGCGGTGGCGGCCAGCAGGGTCTCGGGCGTGAAGGCGAGCGCGCCCAGGCCGGCGGCGGCGGTCAGGAAGGAACGGCGGTTCATGGGATTGTCCTCGGAGCGCCTGGGGTCAGTCGATGGTCATGGTGTGGGCGGCCGATGCGGCGTCGAGCATGAAGGCCGCGGCGGGCCACTTGGCCGGTCCCATCATCCCCACGGCGTTGTTGGAGAACGCGAAAGGCTCGGTCGGCATGCCGAAGGGGTTGGTCCCCATCTTCCCGTCGCCGTCGACGTCATGGAACGCCTTGACGGCGTAGCGGCCGGGCGCGAGGCCCGCGATCTTGGTCTCCACCCGAGCCGCGGTGGCCGGGATCATGGCGACGCTGACGGGCTTGCCGCCATCGAAGGCGGCCTCGGTATCATAGAGCGCGACCATGATCGCGCCCTTCTGGGTCTTGATCCCCTCGAAGGCGACGGTGAGTGCGCTTTGGGCGGCGGCCGGATGGGGGCTGGCGGCGGCGATAGCGACGGTGGCGAAGGCGGCCAGGGTCAGTTGGGAGGGGTTCATGGATGGTCCTGTGGAATTGCGATGAGCCAGACCTAGGCGGCGGCGGCGCGGCCCGCATCCGGTCTTGCGCCAGGCGCCGCGCGGGCTTCGTGGACGGACGCGCCCGCCGTTCGCGCTTCGCCAACGGCTGAGTTTCGGATGACGCCTTGGCTTGCCCGGGAAAGCCGCCTAAGACGCCCCTTTAATGAACGCCGCCCCAACTGGTCTGAACGAGGTCCTTGGTCGGACCTTCCCCTTCCCGAAGCGGCATTTCCTGTCGGTGGTGGATCTCAACCCCGTGGAAGTCGCGGGGCTGCTGGATCTCGCCGACAGCTTCGTCGCCCTCAACCGCCAGACCTCAAAGAAGCTCGACCTGCTCAAGGGTCGGACTCTCATGAACCTGTTCTTCGAGAACTCGACGCGGACCCAGAGCTCGTTCGAACTGGCCGGCAAGCGGCTGGGCGCCGACGTCGTCAATATGAGCCCGCGCTCCTCGTCGATCTCCAAGGGCGAGACCCTGATCGACACGGCCGTGACGCTGAACGCCATGCAACCCGACCTGCTGGTGGTGCGCCACGCCTCGTCCGGGGCGGCTTCGCTGCTGTCGCAGAAGGTCACCTGCTCGGTGATCAACGCCGGGGACGGCCAGCACGAGCACCCGACCCAGGCCCTGCTGGACGCGCTCTCCATGCGCCGCGCCTTCGGCCGCATCGCGGGCTTGCGGGTCGCGATCTGCGGCGACGTCCTGCACTCGCGTGTCGCCCGCTCCAATGTCGGCCTGCTCCAGATGATGGGCGCCGAGGTCCGGCTGGTGGGTCCGCCGACCCTCATGCCGGCCCAGGCCGAGCGCTGGGGCGCGGCGGTGCATCACGACATGCGCGAAGGCATCGCCGACTGCGACGTGGTCATGATGCTGCGCCTGCAGCTGGAGCGGATGGACGGAGTCATGGCGCCGTCCCAGCGCGAGTACTTCCGCTTCTACGGCCTGGACCGCGAGAAGCTGGCCCACGCCTCGCCCGGCGTGCGGGTCATGCATCCCGGCCCGATGAATCGGGGCGTGGAGATCGATTCCGACGTCGCCGACGACCTGGCCGTCTCGCTGATCCAGGACCAGGTGGAGATGGGCGTGGCCGCGCGCATGGCGATCCTGGCCTCGCTGGCCGCGCGCCTGGACAACGACTGATGGGCCAGCTGGCGTCCGTCTGCGTCTTCTGCGGGTCGAGCCCCGGCGGCGATCCGGCCTATCGCGCCGCGGCCGAGGCCCTGGGCCGCGCCATCGCCAACCGCGGCCAGCGCCTGGTCTATGGCGGGGCCAAGGTCGGGCTGATGGGCGCCATCGCCGACGCGGCGCTGGACGCCGGCGGCGAGGTGATCGGGATCCTGCCCGCCGCCCTGGCCGACAAGGAGATCGCCCACAACGGCCTGTCGCGCCTGGAGATCGTCGCCTCCATGCACGAGCGCAAGGCGCGGATGGCGGAGCTGTCGGACGGCTTCATCGCCCTGCCCGGCGGCGTCGGCACCCTGGAGGAAATCTTCGAGATCTGGACCTGGGGCCAGCTCGGCTTCCACGCCAAGCCCTCGGGCTTCCTCAACGCGCTCGGCTACTACAACGCCCTGCGCAACTTCGTGGACCACGCCGTGGGCGAGGCGTTTCTCAAGGCGCCCCACCGCGACATGATGATCTTCCGCGAGGACGCCGGCCAGATGCTGGACGCCATGGACGCCTATGTGCCGCCCGTGGTCGAGAAATGGATCGGACGGCCGGAGCTATGACCCAACGACCGACCGCCTTCGTGAACGCCCGTCTCGTGGACCCGGCCAGCGGCTGGGACGGCCCCGGCGCCCTGCTGGTCGGCCAGGACGGCAAGATCGCCGACGTCGCCCAGGGCGGCGACCTGGGATCCCTGTCGACCGACATCGAGGTGATCGACGCCCGCGGCGCCATGCTGGCCCCGGGCCTGGTCGACCTGAGGGTCAAGACCGGCGAACCCGGCGCCGAGACCAAGGAGACGCTGAAGTCCGCGGGCCTGGCGGCCGCGGCCGGCGGGGTCACCTCCATCGTGCTGCAGCCCGACACCGACCCGGTGATCGACGAGGCCTCGGTGGTCGACTTCATCCTGCGCCGCACCCGCGACATCGAGCTGGTGCACGTCTACCCCGCCGGCGCCGCCACCAAGGGGTGCCGCGGCGAGCGGATGGCCGAGATCGGGCTGATGGCCGAGGCGGGCTGCGTCTATGTCACCGACGCCGACCGGCCCATCGTTGACTCCAAGGTGCTGCGCCGGGTGCTGTCCTACGCCAAGAGCTTCGGCGTGCTGGTCGCCCATCGCCCGTCCGACCCGTGGCTGGCCCACGGCGCGGCGGCCACCGAGGGCGAGTTCGCCGGCCGCATGGGCCTGGCGAGCGTGCCGCCCATCGCCGAGAAGATCATGCTGGAGCGGGACCTCGCCCTGGTCGAGCTCACCGGCGCGCGCCTGCTGGTCGACCAGGTGACCACCGCCTGCGCCCTGGAGAGCCTGGCGCGCGGCAAGGCCAAGGGCCTGCCGGTCACCGCCACCACCTCGATCAACCACCTGTCGTTCAACGAGATCGACATCGGCGACTACCGCACCTTCCTGAAGTTCGACCCGCCGGTGCGCGGCGAGGACGACCGCCAGGCGACCATC